>JAQGMR010000008.1 GCA_028292265.1 Herminiimonas sp. | reverse complement strand
AACTCAGGTTGAACAACAGCGACGGCGGGAGGAAGGTCCGGACTCCATAGAGCAGGGTGACGGCTAACGGCCGTACGCCGTGAGGCGCGGAACAGGGCCACAGAGACGAGTCTTTGGGACGAATACGGCGCAAGCCGGGCATCGTTACAAAGGGTGAAACGCGGTAACCTCCACCCGGAGCAATTCCAAATAGGCACGCGTTGAGGCGGCTCGCGGAGCGTGCGGGTAGGAAGCTTGAGCCGAAGAGTAATCTTCGGCCTAGAGGAATGACTGTCATAGCAGACCGGAGCAATCCGGAATGCCGTAACAAAATCCGGCCTATCGGCTTGCTTCACTTTATTTTGTTGTAGTCATGCCCGCAACGGGCCATGATTGAGGGCTCTCAAGACTCCTGCGGCCGGCTTTCGGTAGAGTACTTCCAGAGAGCCGGTTGGCCGTGGGATGGGAGGAGGCCGAACGCCGCGCATGCCTGTTCGTTGGAACGCATGCCGTTTCGACGGTGATGCAAGCGAAGCAGGCATAACGGTGGTTGGCATTTCATCCCACGACCACCCGGCTCTCAAGTTTTTTCCCGCTTCCGCGTTGCGTTCCGCCGACTTCAAGTTCGCAGCTCGGCAAACTTCCCATTGCCACTGCCGGGAAGCGATTTGCAGCAGCTTGCAGGTACCAGCAGACAGGCGTCACGGCCAGTATTCCTTCACGCCGCCACTCACACTCACTCTCCCATCATCCGCCTTCCCAACTGCTTCGCAGATTAGTCCACCATCGCATCCTCCCGTCCTTTGACACGCTGTCGGATCGTTTGTTAGCCGCAGCGCAGCAAGCCCCCATGCCTGTTCTGTAAAGCGCGGGGGTTGATCGGCCGGGGCTGCACCATCTTCGCCCGCAAAGGGCCCGCATGCCCCAAACAGAGCACTAGGCGACGAGTCCTTCTCTTAGCTTGCACTGATAAGTAACTTATTACTTCATTAGTCGCTGGCACAGCTTTTGCGAATTCAACATGAAATCGTCTATGAGAATTCCTCCATGTCTTCGAATCGCGCACCTCGTCTTTTATTTAGGCGCGCCGCCGCAATGCTCGCTGCCAGTCTGTCCTGCGTCACGACCGAAAGGGAACAAGAGAGCATGAAGGCAGCGCTGATTGCCGCGTTATCTGGCAAGGCCGCCATCCGGTGAGGCAATCAGGCGCGGTCCGTCACCGCCGTATAGGAGCATGCGCCGAAGTGCTGGTGGCGTTCCCCGCGACGATGCGCCTGCATTCGATGCAGCGCAGCCAGGCGTATGCGCACAAGTCCAATGCAACCACGCTATTGCGCTTCTTCGGGACCGACATTCTGAATCCTGAACCGCAACGCGATCACGAAGCGCAGACGCGTCGCGTGTTGCCGCGCATTCTCGAGCTGCCGCCGCCATGGAGCCTGGCTGCCGTTCGAGGGCCTCGCGCCGGAGCGACGGACAAGTATTACGTCTACTCTGCCTGCTGCAAGAGTAAAGTCTGGCTTGCAGCGGGCGCACGGGAATTTCTGGACTGCTCCGTGGACGAGCAGCCAGGGAGGTGGTTTCAGTGGTTTCTTTCAACCGTAAAACAGGAGTCAGCGTGAATCAAAACGTAAAAACGAGTCGGAAAACGGATTGGCCAATGCGTCGGCAAGTCCTCGCCACCGCCATCACCGTTGCCCTCGCTGCAAGCGCGAGCGTCGATGCCGCCGCCCAGAACGCGGCAAGCTGTCCCAGCCCGATACCGATCGCGCTGACCACACCGCTGACTTCTGGCGTGGCACTGCTCGGGGTGCAGGCAAAACTCGGGCTGACGGATGCTGTTGATGAAATTAATGCTGCCGGCGGGATCGGTGGCAGGAAGATCAAGCTCTCGATCGAGGACGCCACCGGCTTTTCAACCACCGCTCTGAATACGATGAACCGCCTGCTGGAAGACAAGCCGGTCGCGCTGTTTTCTTCAATGATAAGCCCCCATATTTTTACCCAGAACGACACCATCAAGAAGGCTGCAATTCCGGTGCTGATCGCCGGCACCAACGGGCAACTGACACAGCAAAACAATCCCTGGCTGATCCGTTTCCATATTCATGATGGCCAGCTTGCCGATGCGGTGCCGCGCTACGTGGTCGAAACAATGAAGAAGCAACACCCGGCGATCCTAACTGTATCCGACGACTACGGTCTCGGCGCATCCAAGGGCCTCGCTGCCACCTTCGACAAGTTGAAAATCAAGACCGTCGCGGTCGAAAGCTATGGCCTCAACGACAAGGACATGAGCGCGCAACTCACAAAAATCAAGGATGCCAAAGCCGACGTTCTGGTGTTGTGGGGCAGGCCCGGCGACGTCGCGCTCGTCATGAAGCAGCGCCGGGCGCTGGGCATGACCTTGCCCGTCATTGGCAACTCCAGTGCCGTCGCCCTGACGACCTTGGCCAACCTGACGCCGGAAGAAGCTGATGGCGGCATGGGCATCGGCGGCATGTTCCCGCAGGTGACGGGCGATGCGGCGGCGCTGGCATTCGCAAAGCGGGTGATGGACCACAACAAGATACCGGCCGATAACTTCGCCCTTGGCTATCGGGATGGCATGTACATGCTGAAGGCGGTAATCGAAAAAGTCGGCTGCGACCCGGTCCGCATTCGGGACGAACTGCATGCGATGAAGGATTGGAAGGGACTGCTCATCAGCTATAGCGCCGACAAGAATGGCGATCTGGCGCACACGATGGGAATCTACCGTAACAAGGGCAAGGTAACTGAACTGGTCGGCACGATGAAAGAGCCGGGCTTCTAGGCGACGCGGGACTTGCAGGGCTGAAGAGAAGCACGCCGACACTCAGGTCAGCATGCTTTGCCCGATCTGCAAGTACCGCAGGCTGCCTGCCATTGGCAATACCAGAAACATCCGACCGGTCTGTCTGAATGGGGGCCGTGGCATGCCACGGTTGATTCAAGAATGGTGCAACTCATTATCAACGGGCTGGCGATGGGCGCGATCTACGCGCTCATCGCGCTTGGTCTGCTGCAAATATTCAATGCGGTGCGGATCGTCAACTTCGCCCAGGGTCAGTTGCTGATGCTGGGGGCATTCCTCGGCTTTACGACGATGACGCAGGCCGCGTTGCCGATCTGGCTGGCGTACCTGATCAGCTTTGCAGCCATGGCGGTGGTTGGTCTGGTCTTCATGCTGGTGGCCTACTACCCGTTGCGCGGCAAGCCGTTCTACCTGGTCATCCTTACTACGATCGCGGTCGGCATCGTGCTGGAGAATCTGGTTCTGATCTTTTTCGGGCCGCTGCCCCAATCGGTGCCGTCGCCGTTCGGTGCCGCCCAAGTTCACCTCGGGCCGGTCGTGGTTTCCCTTCATGTGCTGTTCATTTTCGCCGCGACCGCCACGCTTCTGCTGGCGCAATGGTGGTTCATGAACCGTACCCGCTTTGGCCGGATGGTGCGTGCCACCTCGCTCGACATGGACATGGCGCGGCTGGTGGGCATTCGGGTGCGCTACACGGTGGCGGTCGCCTTCATGCTTGGCGCGATGCTGGCTGGCGCCGCCGGCCTGCTGGTGGCGCCGCTGTTCCTGGCCGATCCGACGATGGGCGGTGCGCTGGGTCTGAAGGCCTTTGTCGTCAGTGTCATTGGCGGCTTCGGCAATCTTTATGGCGCCGTAATCGCCGGCCTGCTGCTAGGAGTGGTCGAGACGCTTGCGGCCGGCTACATATCATCGGACTTCCGGGACGTCATCTCCTTCCTCCTGATGGTGGGGTTCCTGTTCCTGCGGCCACAAGGGCTGTTTGGCGAAAAGCAGAGTGAGCGCGTCTGATGAATGGAATCTCGCTGTTGTCGCCGCGCTTGAAAGCATTGGTTCTGCTGTGTGCCGCGGGCTTGCTGATGCTGCCGCTCGTGGTACCCGGGCAGTATGTTATGCAACTGATCAATCTCGGCCTGATCAGCCTGATCGTGGTTGTCGGGCTGAACTTCATCACCGGTTATTGCGGCCAGATTAATTTTGCCCAAGCCGCGTTCTGGGGCATCGGCGCCTATGTGACGGCCATCCTCACATTGAAAGGATTGTCCTTCTGGGCGGCGCTCCCGGTTGCAGCCGTCGTTACCGGACTGTGCAGTCTGCTGCTTGGCATTCCGACGCTTCGGCTGCGCGCCTATTATCTTGCGATGGCGACGATTGCGTTCGGTGAAATCGTGCAACTGGTGCTGGTGCACTGGGAGCCGGTTACAGGCGGCACCTCGGGCTTGCGCAATGTGCCAGGCATATCGGTTGCCGGGCATCTGCTGGTCGGAAACGTGCAGCACTACTACTTCCTGCTGGTCTGGTGCGCCCTGGCCATGTGGCTGTCGCTACGGGTCCGGTCGTCGCATCTGGGTCGAGCCATGATTGCCTTGCGTGACTCGGAGATCGCAGCCGAAGTGATGGGCATCGATACCGTGCGCATGAAAATGCTGGCGCTGGTGCTGTCGTCAACCTATGCCGGCATTGCCGGCGGCCTGTACGTCGGTTATGTCAATTACGTCAGTCCGGACCTGTTCTCGAATGCGCAGGCGGTGCTGTTTTTCGTGATGCTGGTGGTCGGCGGGGTCGGCTCGGCAGTCGGCGCGGTGGTTGGCACCATTGTTCTTACCGCGCTGCCAGAGGCGTTGCGCTTCCTGAAGGAATGGTATCTCGTGCTGTACGGGATTGGCATCATCCTGATGATCTGCTTCCTGCCGGATGGGCTGGTCAGTATGTCGCGGAGGTTCGGCCTCGGAGGCGCTCGGTCCGCCGCGCCGTCGCCGCACGCCAGGGCGGGAACCACACTGCCAACGCCGCTTCCGGAAGCGACGCCTGCAACGGCATTTGCACATGCACCTGCAGGTCCGCATGCGGCTGCGCCTGCATCCGCAGTGCCAGGCAAGGCCGCCGCTGCCACGAACGTGCTCGTTGTCGACGGCGTAACCCAACGCTTCGGCGGCCTTGTGGCGCTTGATGGCGTCAGTCTCCACGTCGCCCGCGGCACTGTGCATGCCGTGATCGGGCCGAACGGTTCGGGCAAAACCACGTTCCTGAACGTGCTGTCAGGGGCCTACACCGCGCAGGCAGGCTCGGTGCTGCTCGACGGCGTCGAGCTGATTGGGCGGCGTCCAAATGCCATCGCCAAAGCCGGGCTGTCGCGGACCTTCCAGAACATCCGCGTCTACAACAGCCTGACGGTCCTGGAGAACGTGATGGTTGGCGCCGCCTGCCATGCCGGAATGCGCCTGGCGGGGGTTCTGGCCGGCTCGGCGCGCCAGCGTCAGCAGGAGCGTGCGTTGCGCGATAGCGCGCGCGACGCACTCGAGTTCGTCGGCATCGCCGATTTTGCCGACCGGCCTGCCGGCAGCCTGGCCTATGCACAGCAGCGCTTGCTGGAAATCGCCCGCGCTCTGGCGACCGACCCCAAAGTGCTGCTCCTGGATGAGCCCGCTGCGGGCATGAATCCGCAGGAGGCGTCGCGGCTGATCGCCATCATTGCAGCGCTGCGCGATCGCGGCATCACGGTCATTTTCGTAGAACACAACGTTCGGCTTGTGATGGAGATATCCGATTGCATCACCGTATTCGACTTCGGCAAGAAAATCGCGGAAGGCACGCCGCAGCAAATCCAGATCGATCCGCAAGTGATCGAGGCCTATCTCGGACGTCCGAGAAAGTCCCGGGTACGGGAGAGCGTCAATGCTTGAAGTAAACGGCATCGAGGTACGTTACGGCAGCATCACCGCATTGCACGATGTGTCGTTCCGGGTTGACGAGGGTGAGATCGTGACCTTGATCGGCGCGAACGGCGCCGGCAAGACAACCAGCCTGCATGCCATCTCGGGGCTCTTGCCGCTCTCGGGCGGCAGCATGACTTTTCTGGGCAAGAAAATCAACGGGCGAGCGCCGGAAGATATTGTAAGGGCAGGCATTGCCCACTCGCCAGAAGGGCGCCGGGTATTCTCCGGACTCACCGTGCAGGAAAATCTGGAGATTGGCGCCACGCCCTGGCGCCGTGGGCGCGACTCTATTTCGATCGACATGGAGCGGGTGTACGACCTCTTCCCGCGACTCGCGGAGCGGCGCACCCAGCTGGCCTGGTCAATGTCGGGCGGGGAGCAGCAGATGCTTGCGGTCGGCCGCGCCTTGATGGGGCGCCCAAAGCTGCTGCTGCTGGATGAACCCTCGCTCGGGCTGGCGCCAATCATCGTCGAGCAGCTCTTCGACAAGATCGTCAGCATTAACCGGCTGGGCGTGACGATCCTGCTGGTCGAGCAGAACGCGGCGATGGCGTTGTCGGTCGCGACCCGCGGGTATTTGCTCGAGAACGGGCGGGTTATATTGGCTGACACGACCGAGCGTCTGGAAAATCATGAACTGGTGAAGCAGGCTTATCTCGGCGGCTAGGCGCTGTCGCGGGTTGGCTCATAAAAAAGGAAGAAGATGGACACCAAGTTTTTCGAAGCGGGCAATGTAACGCTGCAATCCGGGCTCACCGTACGCGGTGCCAGGCTCGCGTACCAGACCTACGGCAGCCTCAACGCCGATCGTTCCAACGTTATTCTTCTGATGACGCCATTCAGCGCGCAACACACCGATATCGAATGGCTGGTCGGTACCCATCGCACGCTGGATCCCTCGCGCTATTTCATCGTGATCCCCAATTTGTTTGGCAATGGCTTGTCGTCGTCGCCCAGCAATGCGGTGGCACCGGCGAGCGGCAGCCGATGGCCGCAGTTCACGGTGGCGGACAACGTCCAGACACAGCGCCGCATGCTGCAGGAAACTTTCGGCATAGAGCGATTGAAGCTGGCTTGCGGGTGGTCGATGGGGGGTATGCAGGCCTACCACTGGGCTGCGCTGTTTCCGGAGTGCGTAGAGCGGCTTGCGGTGATCTGCGGTGCGGCAAAAACATCGCCGCACAACCGGGTATTTCTCGAGGGCGTGAAGGCGACGTTAATGGCGGATGCGCATTTTCAGGACGGTTACTTTACCGGCATTCCCGAGCGCGGCTTGCGTGCCCTTGGACGCGTCTACGCGAGTTGGGCAATGTCCCAGACGTTCTATCGGGAAGAACTGTGGCGCCAGACCGGCTGCTCTTCTCTGGAGGATTACCTGGTCACCAACTGGGAAGGCAATTTCCTGCGCCGCGATGCCAACAACCTTCTGTCGCATATCTGGACCTGGCAGCATGGCGACATTAGCGCCAATGCCCTGTATGGCGGCGACCTGAGCAAAGCGCTTGGCGCCATCAGTGCGCGCGCGCTGATCATGCCGAGTGCTACCGACCTTTATTTTCAGGTGGAAGACAACCGGCTCGAAGTCGCCCGGATGCGCAATGCCGAATTGCGCATCATCGACTCCAGCTGGGGACATCGCGCCGGTATGCCGGTACATAACCCGGTCGACGACGCGTTCATCGAAGCCGCGCTGCGCTCGCTGCTGGAAGCGCCGGCCGGCCAGGCATGATGTCTTAGCAAGTTCATCGCTATCAATCTAAAGGATTCACCATGCATGGTATCCGCCTCATTCTCGCGGCAGCGAGCCTGCTGCTGGCCTGCGCCGCCGACGCCGCGTCTTCCAGTCAGGTCGCAAACTGCGACAGTAATGAAGCAGACGTCGTCTGCTCCGATCTCGGCGCGATACGCGGCTCTATCGACGGCCCGACGCTTGGCTTCAAGGGCATTCCCTACGCACAGCCACCGGTCGGCGCACTGCGCTGGCGCCCGCCGGCGCCAGCAGTCGCCTGGCAGGGCGTGCGAAGTGGCGCCACATATGGCGCGGACTGTCCGCAGATCGTTGGCACGACCGTTCAAGGGGACGAGAATTGCCTGTTCGTGAATGTGTGGCGCCCGCTGCAGAAACCCGCGCATCCACTGCCGGTGATGGTGTGGCTTACCGGCGGTGGCAATCATGCCTACTCCGGCGCCGGTACTCCAGGTTTCGGAAAGGTTGTCTATAACGGCCAGGCGCTGGTGCCGAAGAATGTCATCGTGGTGACCTACAACCTGCGACTGGGCGTTCTGGGTTTTCTTGCGCATCCCGCGCTGGACGCAGAGCAGGCTGAAAAAGTCTCCGGCAATTACGGCAGTCTCGACCAGATCGCGATGCTGCAATGGGTGCACCGGAATATCGCCGCATTCGGCGGGGACCCGGAACGTGTCTTCCTGTTTGGCACATCGGCCGGTGGCGGCAACATCTGCGCCCTGATGACCGCGCCGATGGCGCGCGGGCTGTTCCACGGCGCGTCCATGCAAAGCAGCGTGCCGGCCGGTTGTGAAATCCAGACGCTGGCCGACGCCGAGAACGGCACCGGGCGCGCGGTAGCGAGCAAGGTTGGATGCGATACGCAAGCCGACGTCGCGGCTTGCCTGCGCGGCAAAAGCGTGACCGACATGGTGAGTGCGATTCCGGGGACCTTTACCGTGTTTCCCCGCGTGTACGGTCCGAATATGGATGGTCATGTATTCCCTGACCAGCCGATAACGCGTATCAAGCAGCGTCGGTATCCCGCCATGCCGATAATCATCGGCGAAACGGCAGGGGAGACCATGCAGTTCGTTAATGCAGCGGGCCCTGTGACCGATGCCGCCAGCTTCGGCGCCGCAGTGGCAAAGGTTTTTGGGGAGAACATGCGCGAGCGGGTCGTCGCGCACTATCCAATTTCCGATTACCCGACGCCGCGCGCAGCCTTCGTGCAACTGACGACTGACGCCCTTTTCACCTGCGAATCGCGGCGTGTTGCGCGCACGCTCGCGAGTGTGCAAAAGGCGCCGGTCTACCGCTACCTTTTCGCCCATGCCCTTGAAAACGATCCGGTTCAAAAGGCGCTCGGTGCCGTTCACACGGTGGAGCACCCCTTCCTGTTCAATTGGCAAGGAACCTATCAGCCAACCACAACCGACCGCGAAATACAGCGCCTGATGCTTGGGTACTGGAGCAACATGGCGTCGACCGGCAATCCGAACTGGCCCGACGCGCCGCTCTGGCCGCCGGCCGGGACGTCGGGAGATGCGTACCTGGAAATCGGCGCGGTGACGCAGGACATGACCGGGCCGCCCAAGGCGCAATGTGACTTTTGGGATACGGTGCCGTTGCCCTCGCCGCACATCTGAAGAGCGGGTTTCAGCAGGGCGTCATGCGTTCGGCCTGGTCAATCTTGTCGAGCCTTTCAAGAGCCCGGCAGATTTTCACCGTATGTCGGATCTTCGCCAAGCGCACTCGGCGCGGTGCAGGAAGGCCTATCTCTTCTCGACCGCCCGGCTGCAGGTCGCTCCCGCCCTGAGCGACTAGTGCATTTCTGCCACAAAAGCATGCGGCGGTAGATTGCCGGCCTCCCGCCTCCGGGCTTGATACGCAATCGCCGCTTGCCAGATTTAAGCATTATCGGAAAAGCTGAATATCCCTCCAAAAAAGACGGCGGACCCCATCCAGAAGGCGTCCGCAGGTTCGGTAACGGGGACCGAATTCGTCCTCAAACACTGAGCAGCGCCTCAAACACATGTGTATACCTGAGAGCTCACCTCCAGAGACTCTGCTAAGTGCTTCATTTGCATAAGATTCTCGTCGGAAACATGCTTTAACGATATGAGCTAAGTCCTTGAGTTGTATAGAGAAAATTCTATAAACCCGATCGAATAATTCCTTGACCGCAAATACGCCTTCCCTTAAAGTGGGCCGCAGTGTCGAAAAGTGTTTATTTGTGGGATTTGCTGCCATCAAGGTAAGCCCCCTCAAAACGCTCTTTGTCCGGCAAAAAGCTGAGATAGAACGACAGAAAAGCGCGACAAAAGGGGAGTTCGGGTGTTTCAAGGGGCGTCAGCACTAAATCTCGATGCGAAGGGGCGGATGTCGATTCCGGCCCGGCACCGTGACGCGCTGATCGTTCAGTCCGAAGGCCGCGTCACACTGACCAAGCATCCGCACGGTTGCCTGCTTTTCTTTCCGCGCCCTGTCTGGGAAACCCATCGCGACCAGATCGCCGCCTGGCCCATGTCCGCGCGCGCATGGCAGCGGATATTTCTCGGCAATGCGTCGGACGTCGAGATGGATGGTGCAGGTCGGATCCTGATTGCTCCCGAACTTCGTAGTGCGGTCGGCCTGTCGCGCGACGTGATGCTGCTCGGCATGGGAAGTCACTTCGAAATCTGGGATGCAGCGAAGCTGGCGGAGAGTGAGTCCGCCGCCATCGCCGACGGCATGCCAGACGTGTTGAACAATTTTTCTTTCTGACGGCCCCCATGACCCTGCAACCGGTGCCCGAGTTTCTGCACCGTACCGTGCTGCTTGACGAGGCCGTCGATGCGCTCGCTCTTGATGGTGTCCGGGCCGATGGCATCGTCGTCGATGGCACCTTCGGCCGTGGTGGGCATAGCCGCAAAATCCTGCAGCGCCTTGGGCCCCGCGGTCGACTGATCGCTTTCGACAAGGATCCGCAGGCGGTCGAGGCCGCGCGCGTCATGGCAGCCGAGGACGCGCGGTTTGAGGTAGTACATGCCAGCTTCGCATCGCTTGCAGAGGAATTGGCGCAACGGGGCATTGCCAGCGTGACCGGCATCTTGCTCGACCTCGGTATCTCTTCGCCACAGGTCGACGACGCTTCACGTGGTTTCAGCTTTCGCGAGGATGGCCCGCTCGACATGCGCATGAACACGACGAGCGGCATGTCGGCGGCTGAGTGGCTGGCAACCGAAACTGTGGAAAACATTGAAAGGGTGGTACGCGATTATGGGGAAGAACGGTTTGCTTTTCAGATTGCAAAGGCGATTGTTGCTGGCCGGGCAGTCGCGCCAGTTTTGCGCACACGGCAGCTTGCCGAGATCGTGGCAGGCGCCGTCAAGACCCGCGAAAAGGGCAAGAATCCGGCCACTCGCACCTTTCAGGCTATCCGGATTTACATCAATAAAGAGCTTGAAGAGCTTGAAGCAGGTTTAGCCAGCGCTTTCGCACTTCTCGCGCCCGGAGGGCGGCTGGTAGTCATCAGCTTCCACTCGCTGGAAGACCGAATCGTGAAGCAATTCATGGCTGGCAAGGCAAAGCTGGCGCAGCCCGACCGTCGCCTGCCGATCCGCGCCGTCGATCTTCCGAAGCCTGAAATGAAACTGATTGCAAAACGCAAGCCGTCGGCCGATGAAATTGCAGATAATCCGCGTGCGCGTTCCGCCGTCATGCGGGTTGCAGAGCGCCTTGCGCCACCGATGTCCGGAGGCCTGCAGTGAGCGGCCGATTTACCTTTTTGATTACAGGCTTGCTTGTGGTGTCCGCGCTTTCCCTCGTCAATGCTCAATACCATGCCCGCGAACTGTTCATAGAACTGGAGCGCGTACAGTCGCAGCAGCGGCAACTCGACATTGAGTGGTCGCAGTTGCAGCTTGAACAATCCACGCTTGGCAAGCATGCACGGATCGAAGCCGTTGCCCGCAAGGACGTGAACATGATCGCGCTGACGCCAGCTCGCTTGCAGTACCTCACCGTGGGCGCCAAATGAACCGCGGCAGCTCGCGCACCGCCGCTGCGCGCGGCGTTCCCTTTTCCACCAGTCCGGTGCTGGCCGTGCAGCTGCCGGCGTGGCGCTCACGTGTCGTACTGTTCGGCATGTTCGCCGCCTTCGCTGCTTTGGCGGGGCGAGCACTTTACCTTCAAGGCATCTCTACGGAGTTCCTTCAGAAGCAGGGCGAGGCGCGCTATGCGCGCACGCTGGAACTGCCCGCGACCCGCGGCAAGATTACTGACCGCAACGGACAGGTGCTGGCTTCATCGGTGCCCGTCAAGGCAGTCTGGGCGATCCCTGAAGATGTATTGGAGTCAACGCCGCAGCAGCTGCGCGCTCTGGCCGGTTTGCTCGACATGACGGACCGCGATCTGCGCAAAAAACTTGATTCGGACCGCAGCTTCGTCTATCTCAAGCGCCAGGTGGAGCAGGAAACGGTCGACAAGATACTCAAGCTCGGCATCGCCGGCATCGAGACCCGCAAGGAATACAAGCGCTTTTATCCCGAAGGCGAAGCGATGGCCCACGTGGTCGGCTTCACCAATGTCGAGGACGCTGGGCAGGATGGGATGGAACTCTCGGCGCAGGCCGGCCTGGCTGGCGTCACTGGCAGCCGGCGGGTCATCAAGGATCGTCTTGGCCGCATCGTTGAAGACATCGCCGCGATACATGAGCCGCACGACGGCAAGAACCTCACGCTCTCCATTGACAGCAAGATCCAGTACATCGCCTTCTCGCAGCTGAAGGAGGCGGTTGCGCGCTACAAGGCGAAGGCCGGCGGCGTGATCGTTGTGGATACGCGCACGGGCGAGGTGCTGGCCCTGGCCAACCTGCCGTCCTACAACCCGAACGACCGCTCAATCCTGACCGGCGCGCAGTTGCGCAACAGGGTCGTGACGGACACGTTCGAGCCAGGCTCCACGCTCAAGCCCTTTACCATTGCGCTGGCACTGGACACGCATCGCGTCACGCCGACTTCGACCTACCAGACCTCGCCTGGCAAGATGACGATCGGCACGGCGACCATTGGCGATTCGCATGCGCACGGCATCCTGACGGTGGCGCAAATCATCCAGAAGTCTTCCAACATCGGCACCGCCAAGATTGCACTCCAGATGCCGCCGCAGGAAATGTGGGAAATGTTTAGCGGCGTGGGATTCGGCCAGCAGCCGCATTTCGGATTTCCCGGCGCGGTGGCGGGACGGGTTCGGCCATTCAAGTCGTGGCGTCCAATCGAGCAGGCGACCATGAGCTACGGGCATGGCATCTCGGTATCGCTGCTGCAACTTGCCCACGCCTACACGATCTTTGCGCGTGACGGCGACCTGATACCGCTCTCTTTCGTGAAGACCAGTGAGCCGCCAGCCAGTCATCGCGTGATCAGTGAAAAGACGGCGCGTGAAATGCGCGCCATGCTGGAAACGGTTGTCGGCCCCGAGGGAACCGCGCCCAAGGCGCAGGTGCCGGGTTATCGGGTTGGCGGCAAGACAGGGACCGCCTACAAGGTCGTCGGCGGCAAGTACGTTAACAAATACGTCGCGTCCTTCGTCGGCTTTGCGCCGGCCTCCGATCCGCGCATCATCATTGCGGTAATGGTCGATGAACCGTCGACCGGCGAACACTTCGGCGGCGACGTCGCGGCGCCGGTATTTTCGTTGGTGGCCGCGGCAGCGCTTCGTGCCATGAACGTCACGCCTGATTCGAGCGTCACTAATATCATTATCCCGGCTGCCGGCGTCCAGGAGAGCATGTGACTATGCCCCTGTCGGCCACACTGGCTTCGACTCGCGACTGGTTGCGTCAGGTAGCGCCGTCGGCGCAGCTTTGTTCAGACTCGCGCCGGGTTGCGGCAGGGGACGTCTTCCTTGCCTATCCCGGTGACGAAGCCGACGGTCGCAACCATATCGACGACGCAATCGAACGCGGCGCGGCCGCAGTGCTGTACGAAGACAGCCCTGGATTCAACTGGAATGACGCGCATGACGGCGTGCCGCATCGCGCTGTGTCGGGCCTGAAAGCGGTCGCAGGCGCACTTGCGAGCGCATGGTATAGCGAGCCCGACTGCGCCATGCTGACGGTGGGCGTCACGGGCACCAATGGCAAGACGTCGTGCACCCAATGGATGGCTGCGGCGCTTGCACAACTTGGCGAGCCGACCGCCGTAATCGGCACGCTCGGCGTCGGCATTTGTCGTCGGGGAGAGCCGCTCAAGCTCGAAGCGACTGGCTACACAACGCCGGACGCGGTGCTCCTCCAGCGCAAGCTGGCCGAACTGCGCGATGCTGGCGCTTCGGCGCTCGCCATTGAAGTGTCGTCGATCGGCTTGGCGCAACAACGATTGACCGGCATGCATTTCGATATTGCCGTCTTCACCAATCTCACGCGTGACCATCTCGACTATCACCACACAATGGCTGCCTATGAAGAGGCGAAAGTTAGACTGTTCGATTGGACCGGCCTGAAGCACGCGGTCATCAATCTAGATGACGACATGGGATTGCGCCTGCTGCAGCGGCTTCAAAAGCAATCGCCCGCGGTCCAGTTGTATGGGTACACCGTGCAGGGCCGCACCGCGCCAGGCGTGACAATCGTTGCCGCAAGTGATGCGAAGTCGACCGCTGCCGGCACGAACTTCCAGGTTGAAACGACGCAGGGCAGCACGATAGTGAAGTCGCACATCATCGGCCAGTTCAATGTCAGCAATTTGCTTGCCGTGGCGTGCGTATTGATGGCGCACGGGATTGACTGGCGCAAGGCTTGCGAAGTCCTCGAGACACTCACCGCCATACCCGGCCGCATGCAGCAATTGAGCGGCAATGATGCACCTCTGGTCGTGATCGACTATGCCCATACGCCGGACGCGCTGCAAAAGACATTGAGCGCGCTTCGAGACGTCACGCGCCAGCGCGGTGGGCGGCTGTGGTGCGTCTTCGGTTGCGGCGGCGATCGGGACGCCGGCAAGCGGCCGCAAATGGGCGCGGCGGCCGACGCCGCCGACGAGGTGATCGTCACCAGCGATAACCCGCGCAGCGAGAATCCGGCCGACATCATGACGCAAATCGTCGCGGGCATGGCCAGCGCAACCGCGGCAAGCGCAACCGAAGGCGCGCGTCCGTTGCTCATAGAAGACCGCGCCGCGGCGATCCTGCGCGCCGTCAAGCATGCCGCGAAAAACGATGTGGTCCTGCTGGCCGGCAAGGGGCACGAGCAGTACCAGGAAATTCGTGGCCGCAAGCTCCCCTTTCTCGATGCTGATCATGCCGCGCTGGCGTTGGCTGCACGGGCCACCAATGCAAGCGCGAGGGGCACGCAATGATCAAGTCCTCATTGTCCCGTTTGCAACGCAAGATACCCGGATCCGCCGTGTCGGGACGTGCTGCGTTTCGCGGCGTATCAATCAACAGCAAGACCGCCGAAGAAGGCAATCTGTTCGTTGCGCTGCGAGGAGACCGGTTCGACGCGCATCAATTTCTTTCCGAAGCGGTCGAACGCAAAGTCGCCGCTGTGGTGGTGGAGCGCTTGCCGGCGAATCTTCCGGTTCCGGCGCTGGTCGTTCCCGATACGCGCGTTGCGCTCGGGGAAATCGGCCGCTACTGGCGCAGCCAATTTGCGGTCCCCTTGATTGGCGTCACCGGCAGCAACGGCAAAACGACCGTGAAGGAAATGATCGCGTCCATTCTGGAAGCCGAATTTGGCGCCGGTAATTACTTGGCGACGCGCGGCAACCTGAACAATGAAATCGGCGTGCCAATGACCCTATTGCGCCTGCACAAGAAGCACCTTGCCGCCGTCGTTGAGCTCGGCATGAACCATCCCGGAGAGATTGCGCGCCTGACGGAAATCGCAGCGCCTACGGTCGGCATGGTCAATAACGCGCAACGGGAACACCAGGAATTCATGGCAAGTGTGGAAGCGGTCGCGATGGAAAATGGTTCAGTGCTGAACGGCTTGCCGGCCCAGGGCGTTGCCGTGTTTCCGTCCGACGACCCCTTTACCGAACTGTGGCGCGGCTATGCCAAGGACGGCGCCCGCCGCAAGACACTGACTTTTGGCCTGTCGAAAGATGCGAAAGTCAGCTGCACCTACAAGGCAAACGACTTCGGCAGCGATCTCATGGTGCGCGTCGGTCAGCGCGAATTCCCCGTAACGCTTGCCGCCGCTGGCGCGCACAACGTCCGCAACGCTTTGGCGGCGATCGCCTGCTGCCTTGCGGTCGGCATCCATCGCTCGGCGATCGTGCGCGGTATCGAAGCGTTTCAGCCCGTCGAAGGCAGGTTGCAGCGCAAGCAGGCGCCGTCCGGCGCTGTTGTGATCGACGATACCTACAACGCCAATCCGGACTCCGTCCGCGCCGCCATCGACGTGCTGGCGCAGTCACCGGGTCCGCGGGTGCTGGTCCTGGGCGACATGGGTGAGGTCGGTAACGAAGGGCGCCAGTTCCACGTCGAGATTGGCGCCTATGCGCGGGGTCGCGGAATAGAACACCTTTATACGCTCGGCGAATTGGCCGCAAATGCCGGCAGCGCTTTCGGCGCACATGCCAGGCACCATACGGAAATAGAAGCTTTGCTGGTTTCGCTCGATGCCCGCGTCACACCCAAGTCCACGGTCCTGGTCAAAGGCTCGCGCTTCATGAAAATGGAACGCGTCGTGCAGCACCTTGTTGGCGAAACCCATAAGGAGTCTCACTAGCATGCTGCTATTGCTTGCCAAATTTTTTCACCAGGATCTCGGCGCCTTGCGGGTGTTCAACTTCATCACCTTCCGCGCCGTGTTCGCGACCCTGACGGCGCTTGCGATTGGACTGCTGGCAGGGCCAGCCGTGATCCGCATGCTGACCCGCCTGAAGGTCGGGCAGGCGGTTCGTACCGACGGCCCGCAGACACATCTGATCAAGTCCGGCACCCCTACGATGGGCGGCGCGCTGATCCTGATATCAATTGCCATTTCTACCCTGCTTTGGAGCGACTGGAGCAATCGATTCATCTGGCCGGTGCTGGTGGTAACGCTCGGCTTCGGCGCTATCGGATGGGTCGACGACTATCGCAAGGTCGTCTACAAGGACCCGAAGGGCATGGCGTCGCGCGAGAAGTACTTTTGGCAAAGCGTGATTGGCCTTGCTGCGGCAGTCTATCTCGCGTTCTCCGTGTCCGGCCCGACCAACGCCAAGGTGTGGCAGTTGTTCCTGGCATGGGTGCAATCCGGCTTCAACATGGACCTGCCACCAAAGGCCGACTTCATTGTTCCCTTCTTCAAGACCATCAGCTATCCACTCGGCGTGTGGGGGTTCATCGGGCTGACCTACTTCGTGATCGTCGGCACCAGCAACGCGGTGAATCTGACCGACGGCCTTGACGGCCTCGCCATCATGCCGACCGTGATGGTTGGCACTGCGCTCGGCCTGTTCGCCTATCTCACCGGCAGCGCCACCTATGCGCGCTACCTGTTCATTCCTCACATACCGGGCGCCGGCGAGCTGATCATATTTTGCGGCGCAATGGCGGGCGCGGGGCTGGCATTCCTCTGGTACAACGCGCACCCGGCCCAGGTCTTCATGGGTGACGTTGGTGCGCTCGCGCTCGGCGGCGCGCTCGGCACCATCGCCGTCATCGTGCGTCCGGAATTTGTGCTGTTCATGATGGGTGGCGTATTCGTAGTCGAAACGCTTTCGGTGATGGTTCAGGTGGCGTACTTCAAGTACACGCGCATGCGCTTCGGCGTCGGCCGGCGGGTGCTGCTGATGGCGCCGCTGCATCACCACTACGAACAAAAAGGCTGGAAGGAAACGCAGGTTGTGGTCCGGTTCTGGATCATCACCATGATGCTGGTTCTGTTCGGTCTGTCTACATTGAAATTGCGTTAAACGGAAATGCGAAGGCGAAGCAAAGCGGCATGAAACTTTACGACGGCAAACTGGTATTGGTGCTCGGGCTCGGTGAGTCGGGCATGGCCATGGCGCGCTGGCTTGCGCGCTGCGGCGCGCGCCTGCGGGTAGCCGATACGCGTGACGCGCCGGCGCGCTTGCCAGCATTGAGCGCTGCGCTGCCTGAAGCCGAATTCATCGCCGGGCCGTTTTCCGCAGCGCTGCTGGAAGACGTTGATTTCGTCGTGGTCAGCCCCGGTCTGGCGCCCGGTCGCGAACTGGCAGCAATCCTCCCGCTCGCCGCCGAAAAAGCGGTTCCGGTTTGGGGCGAGATCGAATTGTTTGCCCAGGCGCTCGCCGCACTAGCCACTGACCGCGGCTATCAGCCGAAAGTTATCGCGGTCACCGGCACCAACGGCAAGACCACCGTCACCAGTCTGGCGGGTTTAATGTGCGAGCGCGCCGGCCTCTCGACCCGTGTGGCCGGCAACATCAGCCCCGCCGCGCTGGACGTCTTGCGGGAAGCGCTCGACACGGGCACGCTGCCGCAAGCATGGGTACTCGAACTTTCAAGCTTCCAGCTGCACTTCTGCGAGAGCCTGCAGGCGGATGCCGCGACGGTCCTCAACGTATCGCAGGACCATCTCGACTGGCATGGCGACATGGACAGTTATGCCGCCGACAAGGGGAAAATCTTCGGCGCGCGCACGGTGCATGTCCTCAATCGTGACGACAAACGCTCGATGGGCATGGCATCGCCACTGGCGCCGCTGGTCACTTTCGGCGTGGACGAGCCGGAGCAGGCGGACTGCTTCGGCCTCGTCAATGAGAGCGGTATGCAGTGGCTGGCCGTAGCGGTCGCCGCGGAGGAGGGCGAGCGCAAGCGCCGCAAGAAGGACAATGTCGAGCTTCCAGTTTCGATCAACCGCCTGATGCCGGCCGATGCGCTGCGCATTCGCGGCCGTCACAATGCAACCAATGCGCTGGCGGCGCTAGCGTTGTGCCGCGCCATTGGCTTGCCGCTCGCGCGCCTGCTGCATGGACTGCGCGAATACCAGGGCGAGCCACATCGGGTTGAACTGCTGGCAACCGTCGGCGGCGTGGAATATTACGACGACAGCAAGGGTACCAACGTTGGCGCTACGGTGGCAGCACTGAATGGACTGGCCGGCAGCAACGATGGCGCCAGCCGCTTGCTGCTGATCGCCGGGGGCGAAGGCAAGGGCCAGGATTTCAGTCCTCTGGCCGAGCCGGTCGCGCACCATGCGAGCGGAGTTTTCCTGATCGGTCGCGATGCCGGCGCATTGCGGGAAGCGCTTGCTGCCAGCCGTGTCCCGCTCACCGATTGCGATTCCCTGGAGGAGGCGGTGCGGCAGGCCGCAACGGTAGCGCGGCCCGGCGATGCAGTGCTGATGTCACCGGCTTGCGCGAGCTTTGACATGTTCCGCAATTATGAGCACCGCGCCGAGGTTTTTGCCGAGACGGTGCGTGAACTGGCGCTGGCACGCGGCGAGGTGATCGCATGAAATTTGCCTTGCCGACCTTCCTGACCAACGCAGGTGTGCAACCGGTGCCAGGGCTTGCCCAGCGTTCGCGCATGGCGGAATACGACCAGCCGCTGGTTTGGGTCACGCTGCTGCTGATGTTGTTCGGCATGGTGATGGTCTATTCGGCTTCCATAGCGCTACCCGACTCGCCGAAGTATTCAAGCTACCGCAATGCGCATTTCCTGGTCCGGCAGGCCATCTTCATCCTGGTGTCGCTGGCGGCCGGGCTGGTTGTGTTCCGCATCCGCATTGAAGCCTGGCAAAGAGCGGCGCCCTGGCTGTTTGTCATCACGCTGGTGCTGCTGGCATGCGTGCTGGTGCCCGGCCTGGGCAAGGGCGTCAACGGCGCCAAGCGCTGGTTGTCCTTCAAGGTATTCAATCTTCAGCCATCCGAATTGATGAAGCTGGTTGTCGTGCTCTATGCGGCGAACTACACGGTTCGCAAGCAGCAGCACATGCATCAGTTCAGGAAGGGCTTCCTGCCGATGGCCATAGCGGTTGCCGCGGTGGGCGGCCTTCTGCTGCTCGAGCCGGACCTGGGCGCATTCGGCGTTATTGTCTGTATCGCCATGGGCATCCTGTTTTTGGGCGGGATCAACGGCGTGTGGTTCGGCGGTATCGGCGCGACGCTTGTTGTTGTGTTCAGCACCATCATCATTCTGTCGCCATGGCGTCGCGAGCGCATCTTCGCTTACCTCAACCCCTGGGTCGAAGAGAACGCGCTTGGCAAGGCGTACCAGCTTTCCCATTCCCTTATCGCATTCGGGCGAGGAGAACTGTTTGGCGTGGGCTTGGGCGGCAGTGTCGAAAAACTGCATTACCTGCCGGAGGCGCATACCGACTTCCTGTTGGCGGTGATTGGCGAAGAGCTTGGTTTCGTGGGCGTGCTGGCGGTTGTCCTCATGTTCTACTGGCTGGTCAAGCGCGCCTTTGATATCGGACGCCAGGCCATTGCCATTGATCTTGTTTTCGCTGGCCTCACCGCAAAGGGCATTGGCATCTGGATCGGCGTCCAGGCATTCATCAACATGGGGGTCAACCTCGGCCTGCTACCCACCAAGGGCCTCACCCTGCCCTTGATGAGCTACGGTGGATCCGGCGTGCTGCTTAATTGCGTTGGCCTTGCGATCCTGCTTCGCGTTGATTATGAAAACCGGGTACGGATGCGCGGAGGCCGCCTGTGAAGCGCCTGCTCGTCATGGCGGCCGGCACCGGGGGGCACATCTTCCCGGGCTTGGCCATTGCCGACACCATGAAGGCGCGCGGCTGGGAAGTTTCATGGCTCGGGACCATGCATGGCATGGAAGGCGACATCGTCCCACGCCACGGGATTGAACTGGACCGCATCGACTTTTCCGGCATGCGCGGCAAGGGTGCAGGCAATGTGCTTTCTGGCTTGGGCAAACTGGCCGGCAGCTTTCGCGCCTGCCTCAATATTCTGGCGCGGCGCAGGCCTGACGTGGTCCTCGGGATGGGCGGTTACGTCACCGTGCCAGGCGGCTTGATGGCGCGCTTGAAAGGCGTGCCCCTGGTGCTGGTGAACGCTGACGCCGCGCTGCTATTGTCAAACAAGACGCTGGCGCCAATCGCGAAGCGGGTCCTGTTCGGGTTTCCCGCCGACTTCGGCCGCGCATCAGGCAAGGCGACAGTGACTGGCAACCCGGTGCGCAAGGAAATTCTGGCGCTTGCGCCGCCTGCGCAACGCTATGCCGGCCATTCCGGTCCGCTCAATCTGCTGGTGGTAGGCGGAAGCCTCGGTGCAAAGGTCTTGAACGAAACTGTGCCCGCGGCTTTGGCCTTAATGCCACAACCGGAGCGGCCGCGCGTGGTGCATCAGTCTGGCCGCCAGCACATTGCAGCGCTGCGCACGGCCTATGAAGCCGCCGGGGTGCAAGCTGAAGTGGTGGACTTTATCGACGACATGCCGGCGCGCTATGCCGCCGCCGATCTTGTCATCTGCCGCGCTGGTGCCATTACCGTTTCGGAATTGACGGCGGCCGGCCTGGCGAGCGTCCTCGTGCCGCTGGTAGCGTCGACCACCTCGCATCAGCGCGACAACGCAATATGGATGGCGCAGCGCGGCGCAGCAGTGCATCTGCCGCAAGGCGAACTGAACCCGGCAGGTCTGGGCGCTCTGTTGCAGTCGATGTCCCGGCCGCAGTGCGTAGCTATGGCGCAGGCTGCCTATGACAATGGCAAGCGCGACGCCAATGCGGCGATCGCAAAAATTCTTGAAGAAGTGGCGGCATGAAACACAAGGTAAAAAACATCCATTTCGTGGGCATCGGCGGAAGCGGTATGAGCGGCATTGCAGAAGTGTTGCTGACTCTCGGCTATACCGTGTCGGGCTCAGATCTTGGCACGAACGCAGCCACCAAGCGACTGGCCAAACTCGGCGCCAGGATTTCGCGCGGGCATGCGACAGAGAACATTAGCGGTGCGGACGCGATCGTCACCTCGACCGCTGTCCAGGCTGACAATCCGGAAGTCATTGCGGCGCGCGCCAAGCGCATTCCAATTGTGCCGCGCGCAGTAATGCTGGCCGAGTTGATGCGCCTGAAAAGCGGCATTGCGATTGCTGGCACCCACGGCAAGACCACCACCACCAGCCTGGTTGCAAGCGTGCTGGCCGAAGGCGGCCTCGACCCAACCTTCGTGATTGGCGGCCGCCTCACCAAGGCCGGCGCCAATGCAAAGCTTGGCACGGGTGATTTCATCGTGGCCGAGGCCGACGAGTCAGATGCATCGTTCCTGAATTTGTCGCCGGTGATCGAAGTCATTACGAACATCGACGCTGACCACATGGAGACCTATGACCACAGCTTCGCCAAGCTGAAGCAGGCCTTCATTGAGTTTACCCAGCGCCTGCCGTTCTACGGTGTCGCCATCGTTTGCATGGACGACGCCAACGTGCGGGAGATCATGCCATTTATCTCCAAGCCGATCGTCACTTACGGGTTTCATGAAGAGGCGCAGGTGCGTGCCGTAAATGCCCGCCCTGACGCCGGGCAAATGCAGTTCACTGTGGTCCAGACTGGCTATGCCGACATGGATGTCAGCCTGAACCAGCCAGGAATGCACAACGTGCAAAACGCCTGCGCCGCCATTGCCATCGGTCGTGAACTCGGCGTGTCGGACGCGGCGACGCAGAAAGCGTTAACTGAATTTAATGGCGTCGGACGTCGCTTCACGCGCTACGGCGAAATCGCCTTGCCCGAGACGGACGGCAAGCCGGGTGGCACCTTCGCCCTGGTCGATGACTACGGTCACCACCCAGTCGAGACGGCGGCGACGCTTGCCGCTGCGCGCGGTGCTTACCCTGGGCGCCGCATTGTGCTGGCATTTCAGCCGCACCGCTACACCCGCACCCGCGATCTGTTCGAGGACTTCGTCAAGGTGCTGTCGAGTACGGACGTGTTGTTGCTGGCCGAAGTTTATGCCGCTGGCGAGCAGCCAATTGTGGCGGCCGACGGCAGGTCCTTGGCCCATGCCTTGCGCGTCATCGGCAAGGTCGAGCCGGTATTTGTGGAAGACATTGCCGACATGGCGTCGACGATTCTGTCGATCGCGCGCGACGGCGATGTGGTGATAACGATGGGCGCCGGGTCCATCAGTGGCGTGCCGGCTTTGCTGGCGCAATTTGGCGCTCAGGAGTGAACATGGACAACCAGACAAAATTCGGGAAGGTCGGTGTCCTTTTCGGCGGGCGCTCCGCCGAACGCGAAGTGTCGCTGATGTCGGGCACCGGCGTACTGCAGGCGTTGAAGTCAAAGGGTGTTGATGCGCATGGCTTCGATCCGGCCGAGTGCTCGCTGGCCGATCTGGCTGCCGAAAAATTCGATCGCGTGTTTATCGCGCTGCACGGCCGCTATGGCGAAGACGGCACGCTGCAGGGCGCCCTCGAACAGTTGAGCATTCCGTACACCGGCAGCGGCGTGATGGCATCGTCGATCGCAATGGACAAGATCATGAGCAAGCGCATCTGGCTGAGCCACGGCTTGCCGACGCCGCGCTTTCGCTCGCTGGAGGCAGCGACAGCGACCGACTCAGAACTCGAAAAGGCGGCGCAGGAACTTGGCTTGCCGTTGATGCTGAAGGCGCCGCATGAAGGCTCCACCATCGGCATTGTAAAGGTGACGGACGCGGGGCAGTTGCGCGCCGGGTTCGACGAGTGCGCCCGCTTTGATGATGTCGTGCTCGCGGAGGAATTTATCAGCGGTCGCGAGATCACCGTGCCGGTGCTTGGCAGCGGCCGCCAGGCCCGTGCTCTGCCTATCGTGGAAATTCGCGCTCCCGAAGGCAATTACGACTATCAGCACAAGTACTTCAGTGACGACACAAAGTACCTGTGCCCTGCGCCGCTGGACGAGGCGACGACCAGTGTGATTCAGGCGCTTGCGGTACGTGCCTTTAACGCTCTCGGCTGCACCGGTTGGGCGCGCGTTGATTTCATGCTGCGCGAACGCGCCGCAGGCACCGATGCAAGCATCGAGGCGCTGCTGCTGGAAATAAATACAGCGCCAGGCATGACGGGGCATTCGCTGGTGCCGATGGCGGCAAGCGCTGCTGGCATGAGCTACGAAGATTTGTGTGTCGAGATTTTGGGGTCGGCGAGGCTGGGCATGGATTTGGTGCGCGACTGGTCGTTAAGCAAGGCTTGAGGGGAAAGAGATCGCGATGTGGCAGGACATAAAAACGTTGAACGGGACTGCCAATACATTGCTCGGCTTGCTGGCAATAGGCCTGTTCGCGTCGTTCGTGTGGTGGATTGCACAGAGGCCCATGTTCAGCCTGAAGGCGATCCGGGTAGAGGGAAGGCAGGAATCGCCGCTGCGCCACATCAACGCGTCAACGATCCGCAGCACGGCTTTGCCACGTGTAAAGGGTAATTTTTTCACGGCCAACCTTGATTCGGTCCGCGCGGCGTTTGAGTCATTGCCGTGGGTGCGCCAGGCAACGGTGCGGCGCGAATGGCCGAATCGGCTGATCGTCACGCTGGAAGAGCATGTGCCGCTCGCAACCTGGGGAGAGGACGGGCGGCTGGTATCAAGTAGTGGCGATGTATTCATCGCCAACCTTGCCGAAGCGGAGGACGAGGGCAGCTTGCCCGAGTTCGGTGGCCCGGAAGGCAGCGAGAAGGAAGTGGTAGCGCGCTATCGGGACCTGGAACAGTGGCTCGCGCCGGTGAGCCTCACGCCAGACTCGGTGCAGCTGTCGAGCCGCTACGCGTGGACGGTAAGGCTTAGCAATGGCATGACGGTGGAGCTGGGCAGGGAGCAAACGAAAGACACGCTGAAGGCAAGGGTGGAGCGGCTGGTATCGATCTATCCGCAGCTGGTTGCCCGTCTGCAGGACCGCATAGAAAGCGTCGACATGCGCTATCCAAACGGGCTTGCACTGAAGGCGAGCGGCATGACTTTCGATTCGAATCTTAAAAAAAAGTAAGCGACAAGACATGACAAAAGACGCGAAGAACCTGATCGTCGGACTCGACATCGGCACCTCGAAGGTGGTGGCGGTGGTGGCCGAAATCATGCCCTCGGGGAGGCACGAAGTGATCGGGCTCGGGCAGAGCCAGTCAAAGGGATTGAAGAAAGGCGTGGTGGTCAACATTGAGGCCACGGTCGAATCAATCCAGCGCGCGCTCGAAGAAGCCGAGCTGATGGCCGACTGCAAGATCCGCAACGTCTACACGGGCATCGCGGGCAGCCATATCCGCAGCTTCAATTCGAGCGGCATGGTGGCGATCAAGGACAAGGAAGTGACTGCGGCCGATGTGGCGCGCGTAATCGAAACCGCCAAGGCCGTTAACATTCCGACCGACCAGCAGCTGCTGCATACGGTGCCGCAGGAATTCATCGTCGACAACCAGGAAGACGTGCGCGAGCCAATTGGCATGAGCGGCATCCGGCTCGAGGTCAAGGTTCACATCGTGACCGGCGCAGTGTCCGCGGTACAGAACATCGTCAAGTGCGTGCGCCGCTGCGGCCTGGAAGTGTCGGACCTGATTTTGCAGCCAATGGCTTCGGCCGACGCGGTGCTGACGCCGGATGAAAAAGAACTTGGCGTGGTGCTGATCGATATCGGCGGCGGCACGACTGACGTTGCCGTGTTCACCGAAGGCGCGATCCGGCACACGGCGGTGATCCCGATCGCGGGTGACCAGATCACCAACGACATTGCGATGGCCTTGCGCACGCCAACCGCCGAAGCGGAAGAGATCAAGCTGCGCTACGGCGTTGCCAAGCAGGTGCTGGCCGACCCCGGCGAAACACTGGAAGTGCCAGGCTTGGGCGATCGGGGGCCGCGCAGCCTGTCACGCCAGGCGCTGGCTGCCGTGATCGAGCCGCGAGTCGAAGAGCTGTTTGCACTAGTGCACCAGGTGGTGCGCGAGTCCGGATACGAAGAGGTGCTGTCGTCCGGCATCGTGCTGACCGGCGGCTCCGCAATGATGCCGGGCATGGTGGAACTGGCAGAAGACATCTTCCTGAAGCCGGCGCGACTTGGCACGCCTGAGTACAGCGGCCAGTTGGCGGACGTGGTGCGCAGCCCGCGCTATGCAACCGTGCTGGGCCTCTTGCTGGAAGCGAAAAAGCAGTACATGCGCGGGCATGTGGTGACGCGCCAGGAGGGGTCGGTCAAGGCGGTGTGGCAACGAATGAAGGAATGGTTCCTGGGGAATTTCTAGTTCAGGGTCAGCAGTAAAAAGGGTGTCTTTCAACGTAGTCTAATTTTTAAGCAACCGCAGTTTGCAGTGGCTAGGGGTCACACCGCGTGACGTCTATCGACTGAAAACTGCTTTACATAGGGGAGTCACGATGGAAATCGATATGATCGATAGCGCATCTCTGGGCACCGTCATCAAGGTGGTCGGCGTCGGCGGCGCTGGCGGCAATGCGGTGCAGCACATGATTAACAAGGGAGTCAACGGCGTCGAATTCATCTGCGCCAATACCGACGCGCAGGCATTGAAGCTATCTACTGCGCATAACGTGATCCAGATCGGCGAGACCGGCTTGGGTGCGGGCATGAAGCCGGCAGTGGGGCGTCAGTTGGCAGAGGAATCGCGCTCGCGGATTGAAGATGCATTGCGCGGCGCGCACATGGTGTTCATCGCTGCTGGCATGGGCGGCGGCACCGGTACTGGCGCAGCGCCGATCGTGGCGCAGATCGCCAAGGAGCAGGGCGCGTTGACGGTTGCGGTCGTCTCCAAGCCGTTCTCCTACGAAGGCCAGCGCTGCATGGACATTGCCAACGAAGGCCTGGAAGAGTTGTCGAAGCACGTCGACTCGCTGATCATTATCTTGAATGAGAAGCTGGAAGATATCTATCAGGACGACAGCATGATCGAATGGCTGCAGCATGCCGATGACGTGCTGAACAACGCGGTGGCGGGGATTGCGGAAATCATCAATGTTCCCGGTCACATCAACGTCGACTTCAATGACGTCAAGACCATCATGGGCGAGCAGGGCAAGGCCATGATGGGAACGGCGACCGCGGCAGGCGTTGACCGTGCCCGGATTGCGGCGGAACAGGCCGTGGCATCGCCCCTGCTGGATGGCATTGACCTGTCCGGCGCACGCGGTGTGCTGGTCAACGTCACGGCCAGCCGCAGCCTGAAGGGTAAGGAAATCAAGGAAGTCATGGCGACGGTGCGCGCGTTTGCCGCGGCAGACGCATCGATTGCGCAAGGCATCGCGTATGACGACAACATGGGCGACGACATCCGCGTGACCGTGGTGGCGACCGGCCTTGGCCGAGCACGCAAGACTGTGCAATTGGTGGCGCCGCAAATGCTGCGTACTGGCACAGACAACGAGACGTTCAACGTCGCGCCGGCGGCAACGCATGGCGCGGGTGGCAGTGCGCCGTCCTTCGCAGGCCTGGACCGGCCGGCGGTATGGCGTCACGGCTCCGCTTCGGAAACGGTTCGCGCGATGGAGAAGAACGGGATGGAGACGTACGACATTCCGGCCTTCTTGCGAAAGCAGGCGGACTAGGAAGTACTCGCTGATACTCTGCACCCGGGCGTCGTCCGGGTGCAGAGTGCAGAGTGCAGAGTGTGGAGTTCAGAGTGCATCGGCTGACGCATGTCGGCGGGTGATGTGCCGCTTCCTGCACATTGACCTGCGACGGTGTAACGGGACAGGCTGTGCATTGTGCCGACGTCTGCACGATTTTTTGGAACGAGGCATACTGCCGCTAGCAAAACGTCTGGCGTAGGCATCGCGTCGGCTCTCCAAAATCTTTCCAAGGAACTATCATGACGATCAAAGTTGGTGATCGCCTGCCTGAAGGCACGCTTTCCGAATTCATCGATACCGAAACCGAGGGCTGTGCCCTGGGCCCCAACACTTTTAAGGTAGCCGACCTCACCAAGGGCAAGAAGATCGCAATCTTCGGTTTGCCGGGCGCCTTCACCCCGACCTGTTCCGCCAAACACGTTCCGGGCTATATTGCTCAAGCGGACAAGCTCAAGGCAAAGGGCGTGGATGAGATCTGGTGCATCTCGGTAAATGATGCATTCGTGATGGGCGCCTGGGGCCGTGACCAGAAAGCGACCGGCATTGTGCGCATGATGGGTGATGGCAGCGCGACGTTCACCAAGGCGCTTGGCCTTGACGCGGATTTCAGCAAGAACGGCATGGGCATACGTTCACGCCGTTACTCAATGCTCGTCGATGACGGCGTCGTCAAGCAGTTGAATCTGGAAGATGCCGGCAAGTTCGAGGTTTCCAACGCGGAAACAATGCTCGCGCAGCTCGGATAAATTGGCAATTCGCATGACATTGAAGACGGCGCTTCGGCGCCGTTTTTTATTGGTGCCCAGCCTGCCATCCTCCGTCGCATTTGGTCCACAGAAGGCCCGATGTTCGCGGGGCGGCAGAGCACGGTTGCTATAATTCCACAATGCTAAAACAGCGCACCATCAAGCAACTGGTCAAGACAGTAGGCGTGGGACTCCATTCGGGCACCAAGGTCGAGTTGACCCTCCGTCCCGCCGCAATTGATACGGGTATCGTGTTCCATCGAGTCGACCTTGACCCCGTGGTCGATTTCCCTGCATCCGCGTTTGCCGTTGGCGACACCCGCATGGCATCGACCCTGCAAAAGGATGGCGCGAAAATTTCGACGGTCGAGCACTTGATGTCGGCCTGTGCCGGACTCGGCATTGACAACCTCCATGTCGACGTTACCGCCGAGGAAATTCCGATCATGGACGGGTCGGCTTCCTCATTCGTCTACCTTCTGCAGCAGGCCGGACTACATGAGCAGGGCGCGGCCAAGAAATTCATCCGCATCAAAAAATCGGTTGAAGTGCATGAAGGCGAGGGGGCCGCTCGCAAGTGGGCGCGCGTCGATCCCTATAACGGATTTCGCCTCAAGTTTTTCATTGAGTTCAATCACCCCGCCGTGGACGCTACCGGCCAAACCGGCGAAGTCGATTTCAGCACGGAGTCGTACGTCAAGGAAGTCGCAAGGGCTCGCACCTTTGGCTTCATGCAGGACGTCGAAACCCTGCGCGGCCTGGGTTTGGCGCGCGGTGGTTCGTTGGAAAACGCGATCGTCATGGACGAGTACCGGATATTGAATCCGGATGGATTGCGTTTCGAAAACGAATTCGTACGACACAAGATTCTCGATGCGATCGGCGACCTTTACCTGATTGGTCATCCACTACTTGCCAGCTATACCGCACACAAATCCGGCCATACTCTCAACAACTTGTTGTTGCGGGCAGTAATGAGCCAGGTCGACGCTTGGGAGATCGTGTCGTTCGACAATATGGCGACCGCGCCGCATGCGTATGCGCGTCAGGTTGGGCAGGAGTGGGCGCTTAACTGAGGCGTGCGGATCACAGGTGCGGAAGTCGCAGACCGCATGACGTATTGGTCTTCATGTTCCGGTCGGCGCGTTGTCCCCATGATGGCGTACCAGCGCCCGCAAGGCCGCTTTTAGTTCTTCATTGCGGCCCGTACTTTCGAGCGACTCAGCAAGCTTGCCGAATGCCACCACAGCATTGCGCGGCAACTCCGCCTTGGGCGCCTGAACCGGCTTTTCAACCGGGCGCTCAACTTGCACTTTGATACGTATTGCGTTAACCTGCCAACCACGTTTGGCGAGGCTTTCCTGTAGCTTCGGCAAGCGTTGCTTCAGCTTCGATGCAAGCGCCGCGTTCGGGATCGAAAGCACCAGCGAACCCGCTTCCATCTGCAAAATTTCGCAAGCTGAGAACATCTCTGGGAGAAGAGCCGCGCAATCCTGACGCAAAGCGGCCATGCGAAGCACTGCCGGCAAGAGGGTAGACATCCTGTCATGCGAACGCAGGAAGTCCGCAACCCCTTGCGCCACGCGCGAACGATTCTGCGTGGTCGAGGAGCCTTGATGGTAAGGGGGAAAACCGGAGCCGTGATTCATGCGGCGACCTTATCACAGTCGACTTCACAGGCCCATCCGATGCAGATAATTGTGCTCCGAACTCGCCTCGCCGGTGCCCGACCGCTTACGCTCACCGGCGTCCATTTGGTGGCGCTCGCGTTCCTGTTTCTGGTTGCGACAATCTCCACCGCAGTCCTCCTGAATTTTCTTTTCCTGCGCCCAGACGCTCCCCTTCGTCTTCCGTTCGTTACCGGCCCCACGCTCGCGGCGGCGCCGGAGGCGGAAAGCCGCAAGGACAAATATGTTCGCGAAAACATCGCCGCCATGGCGAAGCGTCTTGGTGAAATGCAGGCGCAGCTGATGCAGCTTGACGCGCTCGGCGAGCGGGTCCAGGGACTGGCGGGCGTAAAGCCCGAGACCTTCAATTTCCGTCAGGTGCCCGGACGTGGTGGCGCAGAGCCGTCGAGCGCGGCACATGCCTCGCGTGATATTTCAATGTCGGAGTTCCAGAGTGCGCTTGATGCCATGGGCCGCGACCTGACGCAGCGTTCCGACTACATGGACGTGGTGGAGTCCGCCCTCATGCGCGACAAGATCCAGTTCAAGATGTTGCCAACCAGCCTTCCCGTTAACGTGAGCTACAACGCGTCGGGGTTCGGATGGCGCGTCGATCCGTTCACTGGCCGTAGCGCCTTCCATGAGGGCATCGACTTCCCCGGTCCGGTCGGGACGCCGATTGCGTCAGCCGCCGGCGGCGTCGTGATCGCTGCGGAATACCATCACGAGTTCGGCAACATGCTGGAAATCGACCATGGGAACGGTATCGTCACCCGCTATGCTCACGCTTCCCGGCTGCTGGTTCGAGTCGGAGATATCGTCCGTCGTGGTCAGCATGTAGCCAATATCGGCTCAACGGGGCGCTCAACCGGCTCTCACCTGCACTTCGAAGTCGTGGTCAAGGGCGTTCACCAGAATCCGAACAAGTTCCTCGCGGCCGGGGACGCAGTCAAGCTTTCCGCTAGCAAGTAAGGCGTCTGGACCAGCGCGCCCCAATCCCATTCCCCAAGCTGGCCGACCGGCGCCGCCAGTTTCTGTCAAAGGGAGTGCTGTACAGGCCAGCCAAGGCAGGTCCGGCAGCTACCCCCCGTACCTGCCACACTCGCTCCCGCCGACACCGGTCCTGTTTTCGGCAATACAACCCGCAACGCCGGCGACTTTTATCGGAAATCCGGCAGTGAAAGTGCTAGTCGCCCACGTGCCTCATCCTCGCAACATCGGCGCCACGGCCGCTCTGGTGGTGCATGATAGAATCGCCGTTTGGCCGAGATAGTCGAGACGGTTCATTCGGCCCCTATTTACCGCGATCTTCCCCCAATTTAAGCATGTCCCTACTGACCCAGATTTTCGGCAGCCGCAACCAGCGCTTGCTTAAGCAATATCAAAAAGTCGTCCGCGAGATCAATGCGCTCGAGCCGAGCGTTGAGACCCTGTCCGATGCGGAGTTGCAGGCAAGGACGCCGGCTTTCCGCGAGCGTATTGCAAAAGGCGAAAGCCTCTCGGACCTGCTGCCGGAGGCGTTCGCGGTCTGCCGCGAAGCGAGTCGCCGGGTACTCAAGATGCGCCATTTCGACGTGCAACTGATCGGCGGCATGGTCCTGCATGACGGCAAGATTGCCGAGATGGGCACGGGCGAGGGCAAGACGCTGATGGCGACATTGCCTGCATACCTGAATGCGTTGGGCGGCAAGGGCGTGCACATTGTTACCGTCAACGATTACCTGGCGCAACGCGATGCTGAATGGATGGGCCAGCTTTACAACTGGCTCGGGCTCACCACTGGCGTGAACCTGTCGCAGATGGAGCACGACGTCAAGCAGCAGGCCTACGGCGCGGACATCACCTACGGTACGAATAACGAATTCGGTTTCGATTACCTGCGCGACAACATGGTGTACGAGGCCGGCGACCGGGTCCAGCGCGGCCTCGCGTTCGCCATCGTCGATGAGGTCGATTCAATCCTGATCGACGAAGCGCGTACGCCGCTCATCATCTCTGGTCAAGCCGAAGACCACACCGACCTTTACCTCAAGATCAATGAAGTGCCGCCGCTCCTCACAGAGCAGATCGGCGAGGAAACGCCGGACGGCAAGGGCCATGTTGAAAAGCCTGGCGACTACACCCGCGACGAAAAAACGCACCAGGTTCTGCTGACTGAAGACGGCCACGAAAAGGCCGAGCAAATACTGACAAGCATGGGCTTGCTGCCGGAAGGCGCATCGCTGTACGACGCCGCGAACATCACGCTGATTCATCACCTGTATGCCGCATTGCGTGCGCATACGCTGTATCACAAGGACCAGCAGTACGTGGTCCAGAACAACGAAGTCATTATCGTTGACGAGTTCACCGGTCGACTCATGACGGGACGTCGCTGGTCCGATGGCTTGCATCAGGCCGTCGAAGCGAAGGAAAAGGTCCGCATCCAGAACGAGAACCAGACACTGGCCTCGATCACTTTTCAGAACTACTTCCGCATGTACGGCAAGCTCGCTGGCATGACCGGCACGGCCGATACCGAGGCTTATGAGTTCCAGGAAATCTACAGCCTGGAAACGGTGGTGATTCCACAGAATCGTCCAAATCAGCGCAAGGACAAGCAAGACCAGGTCTACAAGACCGCCGCGGAGAAGTACAACGCGATGCTGATGGACATCCAGGATTGCTTCCAGCGCGGGCAACCCGTGCTGGTCGGCACCACGTCCATTGAAAATTCCGAACTGCTATCAGGCATCCTGACCAAGGCCGGCCTGGCGCACAACGTGCTGAATGCAAAGCAGCATGCCCGCGAAGCCGAGATCGTGGCGCAGGCCGGTCGTCCGGGCCAGATCACCATCGCAACCAACATGGCGGGTCGCGGCACTGACATCGTCCTGGGCGGCAATGTCGAAAAGCAGGTGCAGTTGATTGAAGCCGATCCGGCCTTGCCGGATTCAGAAAAGCAGGCGCGCGCCGAGACCCTTCGCAGCGAATGGCAGTCGCTGCATGATCAGGTAGTCGCGGCCGGTGGCCTGCATATTGTCGGCACCGAGCGGCATGAATCACGCCGGGTCGACAACCAGTTGCGCGGCCGTTCCGCTCGTCAGGGCGATCCGGGTTCCTCGCGCTTCTATCTCTCGCTGGACGATCCGCTGCTCCGCATTTTTGCAGGCGACCGTGTGCGCGCGATCATGGACCGGCTAAAGATGCCGGAAGGCGAGCCAATCGAAGCCGGCATTGTGTCGCGCTCGATTGAATCGGCGCAGAGAAAGGTTGAAGCGCGCAACTTCGACATCCGCAAGCAGCTTCTTGAGTATGACGACGTCGCCAACGACCAGCGCAAGGTGATCTATCAGCAGCGCAATGAGCTGCTTGAATCGGTCAACATGACGGAAATGATCGCGTCCTTGCGTCAGGGCGTTTTCACGGACCTGTTCCGCCAGCATATTCCAGAAGGTTCGATGGAAGAGCAGTGGGACCTCAAGGGCTTGCAGGCCGTGCTGGCTAACGAATGGCAGCTTGATGTTCCGCTTACCTCCATGCTGGAAGCCGAGCCGGACCTGTCTGATGAAGATCTGCTGGAGCGGGTAACGAAGGCGGCCGATGCGGCGTACGATGCCAAGACTGCTATCGTAGGCGTTGAGTCTTTTAGCGGCTTCGAGCGCGGCGTCATGCTGCAGAGCATAGACTCCCATTGGCGTGAACACCTCGCTGCACTCGACCATCTGCGCCAGGGCATTCACCTGCGCGGCTATGCGCAAAAGAACCCGAAGCAGGAATACAAGCGCGAAGCCTTTGAGCTGTTTGGTCAAATGCTCGACCTGATCCGCAATGAAGTTGTGCGGACCGTGATGACCGTGCGTATCCAGACCCGGGAAGAGATTGACGCGGCGGAAGAGCAGTTGTCCCACTCCCACGTCGACAACGTGCATTACCAGCACGCTGACTTCAACCCCGCGGCCGGGCCGGAAGAACTGCTGGCGCCAACCGCCGTTCCGGAAACGGCGATGGGGCAGATGCCGCCGTATAACGCGCTGCCCAAGGTTGGCCGAAACGATCCCTGCCCATGCGGAAGCGGCAAGAAGTACAAGCAGTGTCACGGAAAGCTCAGCTGATTCGACGGCGAGAATCGCCGGTTCCTGTGGTGACGGATCCTGAAACGCCCGGACGCGTGGATTCGGGAAGCGCGGATCCCGGAATCCGAAAGCACGGAACGTAGAGTGAAGGAGGAATGCGGGTAGGCGCGCACGAGAAAATGCACGATCCCCGCGTACCGGAAGGTAGCGACCCACTCACGACGAAGCAGCGGGACGCGGCAGTAAGAACGAGGCAGTAACAACAAGGCAGTAAGAACCCAGGAAAGTAATCAGACATGGCGGTCAACCTACCCTTGCCGGTTGCGGCAGACTTGAAACCCGTTGCCGGTGTCGAACTCGGTTATGCCGAGGCCGGCATCCGCAAGCCCAACCGCAAGGATTTGCTGGTCATTCGTCTCGCGCCTGGCGCCACCGTTGCCGGCGTCTTCACGCAGAACCGCTTTTGCGCGGCACCGGTCCAGGTGTCGAAGGCGCACCTTGAAGGCAGAGCCGACATTCGCGCCCTGGTTATCAATACCGGCAACGCCAACGCGGGAACCGGAGAGAGCGGACTGGCGGACGCGAATGCAACCTGCTTGGCGCTTGCGGGGCTCCTTGGCTGCGAGCCGCGACAGGTGCTGCCGTTTTCTACTGGCGTGATACTCGAACCGCTGCCGGTCGATCGCATCGTGGCGGGCTTGCCAAAAGCCTTGGCCAATATCAAAGGCGACAACTGGATGGCCGCCGCGGAAGCCATCATGACCACCGATACGCAGCCCAAGGCGGCGTCGCGCACGGTGAAGATCGACGGCAAGAGCGTGACGCTTACCGGCATCAGCAAGGGCGCCGGCATGATCCGGCCCAATATGGCGACCATGCTCGGCTTTGTTGCGACCGATGCGAAGGTGTCGCAGCCTGTGCTCGAACAGCTTGCGCGGCAAGCCGCGGACCAGTCATTCAATTGCATCACCATCGACGGCGACACGTCGACCAACGACGCTTTCATGCTGATTGCAAGCGGCGCGGCCGATGTGGTGGTTGACACCATCGACAGCGAGGCATACCGGTTGCTGGCCGACGCCGTAATCGCCCTGTCGCAGCAGCTTGCGCAAATGATCATTCGCGATGGCGAAGGCGCGACCAAGTTCATCACCATCGTGGTTGAAGAAGGCAAAAGTCGCGAGGAATGTCGCCGCATCGCCTATTCGATCGGCCATTCGCCTCTGGTCAAGACGGCGTTTTTTGCATCGGACCCCAACCTCGGACGTATCCTTGCCGCAATCGGTTACGCCGGTGTGGACGACCTGGATGTCAGCCGTCTTGACCTCTATCTGGACGATGTGCTGGTTGCCAAGGCTGGCGGCCGCAATCCGGACTACCGCGAGGAAGACGGACAACGTGTCATGAAACAAAGTGAGATCACGGTACGCGTCAAACTGGCGCGTGGCGCCGCAAGCGCCACGGTGTGGACTTGCGACCTGTCGCATGACTACGTGTCGATCAACGCGGACTACCGCTCGTGACACGACTTGGCCGCGCGGGCTTTTTCTGCCGCAGCGGCGAGGACCGGCGACGATTCTTCCGCATGGCCTTTAGTAAGCTTTCTGTTTCAATCCACTAGATCGCGTTAACGACATGACCCAGCTCGACCAATTCCTCGCCCGCGCCGAAGCCCTGTTGCAACGCGTGGAAGCACTGTTGCCGCCCGGGGCTGCCGCGCCTGACTGGAACAGCGGTACCGCGTTTCGCTGGCGTCGTTCGCGGGACCGCGACAGCCGTGGCCGCTTACAACCCGTCCTTCACAAGTCGCCGATCGCGCTGTCGGACCTGCACAACATCAGCATCCAGAAAGAGCAGATCGAGCAAAACACGCGGCAGTTCGTTGCGGGTCGTCCCGCCAACAATGTGTTGCTGACTGGCGCGCGTGGCACCGGAAAATCGTCCCTGATCAAGGCCTGCCTCAACCAGTTCGCCGACCAGGGGTTACGTCTGATCGAGGTCGACAAGGATGACCTGGCCGACTTGCCCGACATTGTCGATCTGGTTGCAGAACGGCCGGAACGCTTCATCATATTCTGCGATGACCTCTCGTTCGAGGAAGGCGAGGGCGGCTACAAGGCGCTTAAGGTTGCGCTCGATGGCAGCATCTCGGCGCAGTCGGACAACGTCCTGATCTACGCGACGTCCAACCGACGACATCTGATGCCGGAACGGATGTCGGACAACGCAACCTATACGCATGACGATGATGGAGACCTGCATCCTGGCGAGACGGTTGAAGAGCGTATTTCATTGTCCGAACGATTCGGTCTTTGGGTAACTTTTTATCCCTTTAAACAAGACGACTATCTCGATATCGTGGCGCACTGGTTGCGGCACTTTGGCTGCGGCACAGCGCAAATCGAAGCGGCGCGTGCTGACGCGTTGCGGTGGGCATTGCAACGCGCCTCGCGGTCCGGCCGCGTTGCCTGGCAGTTTGCGCGCGACCATGCTGGAAGAATGCGTGACTGAGCCCGCGAGGCAATCAGAGGCGCGCCATCCGGAAGAGGCGTCGGCTCGCGATCTGGCAGGAATCTCCCAAAAGGCGCCGGTCGACGTGGCCGTGGGGATCTTGATGAAGCCGAACGGCGATGTCCTTCTTGCGCGCAGGCCCGAAGGCAAACCGTATGCAGGCTACTGGGAATTCCCGGGCGGAAAAGTCGAGTCGGGAGAGTCGATCTTGCATGCGCTGAAGCGAGAATTTGTCGAAGAACTTGGGGTGCAGCTAGAGACCGCCGAGCCGTGGTGCGGCGTGGAGCATATATATCCGCATGCCCATGTGCGACTGCATTTCTATATCAGCCGCGCCTGGCGCGGCGAGCCCCAAAGCCTGGAGGGTCAGGCACTGGCCTGGCAGGGGCACGTCGGCGTTGAACCACTACTGCCGGCCACCATACCCTTGCTGGAGTGGCTCGATCGGCTGCGCGCCGCGGACAAGGTCCTGTAGGAGCCGGCGCTCTGGTGGCGTCGTGCCGCGTTGCGGTCGAAGGCATCGCATCGCGTCTTATTGCGTGTTATCGCGTCTAATCGCATCCCAGCGAATACCAGCGCAGCGCACAGGGCATGCCTGGCATGCCACGGGGCGGGGCGATGACCCAGTCAAACGGTTCCTGGCTGTGTGGGGGGAGAACGTTAGCGGACCCGACACTCAGCGCGAAAGGACCAGAATCATCCCGCCTACTGTCGCGCCTCTGAGCCGTCGTCCTCGATGTCTTCCTCCGGCGCGCCGCCAGGAATTACATACTTCTCTTCCGCCCATGCGCCAAGGTCGATCTGTTTGCAGCGCAGGGAGCAAAACGGACGATGTTCATTCTGCTCGGTCCACGCGACTTTCTTGGCGCAGGTGGGGCAGTTTACGATTGCAACCATGGTTCAACTCGTTTGCTTGAAAGACGAAGGCGACGGCCTTCGATTCGGTAATCAGAAATTGCAGAGGGTCAGTTCAAACGGTACATCGCCCTCGGACGTCTTGGGCTTCATGTCGCCCGCCTGCTGCGAGGTGAAGCGAATCCAGAGCATGTACTTGTTGGCGGATATTTCCGGAATGGCATTCAAGCGCTCATCGATCGTTAGCCGCAGCATCTGGTAGACCTTGCCCTGCAACATCTGCTGGTAGGCGCCAGCCTGCGCGACGATTTGCGCTGCGCGGCCCGACTCTCGCAGCAGACGAAGAACAAGACTGATCGCATTGAACAAAGGTTCCAGCGGACCGAACCAGGTCGCTATATCTTCAAGGCGCGATTCTGGAGAGTGGTGCTGCCACGCGAAATAAGAGGGCAGGTCGAACTCACAGGCGCCGCCAGGAATGATGGTGCGGCCGCGGATGCTCATTAGCCATTCATTTTCGCGGATATGCTGGCCCGTCTTGCCTTGCGAAGCAACGAGCGCGGAACTGACGCGGTCGACTTCCTGCAGCACCGCATCCAGCCTTTCCGGCTGAACATTTGGATTGGACCTGAAGCTCATCAGCATCTGCTTCTGACGTTCAAGTTCCTGCAAGAGATCGGACTTCAGATCAGCGCGGCCCGCGACTTCAAGCATCTCGAAGATGGTGGACAGCGCAACCTGGTGCTGGAGGGGATGAGATTGCTGAACGAAAAACAGGAATTTCTCGTACAAGTCTTCCAGCCGCAGCAGGGTGCGAATACGCTCATTGAAAGGGTATTCGTAGACGATCAAGGTGCCATCCCTTATGTTTTTTGGGCGGAAAACGATGTACGTGATTCTGACCGATGCTGATCAAAATTACAAATACGGCTGCCATTTGTTTCAATTCAAGTTTTAGGGCGTTCCGGCTGCCCTCTGCAGATAAAGCGCATGGAGTCGTTCTACCTGCGGCCGCAGTAAAGCGGCATCGCCGTCGTTGACGATGACATCATCGGCAACCTCAAGCCGTTGTGCGCGGGTCGCCTGCGCCGACATGATAGCCCGAACTTCTTGCGCGTCCAGGCCGCTGCGGCGCATTACCCGCTCGACCTGCAGCGACTCGGGGCAGTCCACGACCAGCAAGCGGTTGATCCGGCTCTTCCATGTGCCCGACTCGACCAGCAGCGGGACCGCGAACACCCTGTAAGGGCCGCTGGAGCGTGCGGCAGCCTCCTCGGTGGCGAGTCGGATTAGCGGGTGCAGTATTGCTTCCAGGCGCTGGCGCGCCGCCGGCTCGGCGAAAACGAGCGCACGCATTTTTGCCCGATCCAGCGCGCCTTCGGCGGTGATGAAGCCGTCGCCGAATTCAGCTACCAGCAGCGGTATGGCCGCTCCGTGCGGAGCGCTAAGTTGGTGTGCAATCTGGTCGGTATCGATCACTGCGGCGCCCAAGGCGGCGAAAATGTCGGCGACCAGCGTCTTGCCACTGCCAATGCCGCCGGTCAGGCCGATAGAGTACACAGGTGCTGGTTGCGTTTCACTCATTGCAAGGACCGGTTTTGATGCAGGCGTATTAGAGCGCGAGGCCCAGCCAGGTTTGCACGATCGATTTGCCGAACAACAGGCTGATCAGCCCGGCTGCCGCAAGATAGGGGCCGAACGGGATCGGGTTGTCCCTTCCGTGCCCGGAAAATACGATCATCCCGATACCGACGGCGGCTCCCACCAGAGACGAGAGCAGGATGATGACTGGCAGCATCAGCCACCCCAGCCACGCACCAAGTGCGGCCAGTAATTTGAAGTCGCCATACCCCATCCCATCCTTGCCGGTTGCAAGCTTGAACGCCCAGTAAACCGACCACAGCGACAAATACCCGGCAGCTGCCCCGATGACCGCGTCCTTGAGTGGAACGAAGGTCCCGTCCAGGTTTATCAGCAGGCCACACCAGAGTAGCGGGAAGGTGAGGTCGTCCGGCAGCATCTGGGTGTCGGCGTCGATGAAGGTCATTGCCAGCAGCATCCAGCAAAAAACCAGCGCACCAGCGCCTGCGAGCCCGGTGCCGAAATGCCATACCAGCAGAGCAGACAGAAGGCCGGTTACGACCTCCACAACGGGATAGCGGACGGAAATGGGAGCCTTGCATGCGCTGCATTTACCGCCCAGCACGAGGTAGCTGACGACCGGAACGTTCTCGATCGCAGTAATTTGGTGTCCGCAGCCCGGGCATGCGGAGCGCGGCAGCGTGAGGTTGTAGCGGTCGGTGTGAGGTATTGGAGCGCCGCTTTCGGCAGCGACGAAGTTGTCCGATTCTCGCTGCATCATCCGCGGAAGACGATGGATTACGACGTTAAGAAAGCTGCCGACCAGTAGACCAAATAGTCCGGCGATGGCGGCCAGGAGAGGGGACCCTGGAGGGGCAAAAAGCAGCGAATGCAGCGGTGTCATGGAAGCGGCGTCTCTTTCAATCTGTGGGGCAACAACGTCGCTCTATTAGAGCACAGGAACATGCAGCTCGGTTTCCGTCGCAGCTAGCCAATGGGTGCTGGAGGGACTGCCGCACGTTCCTTCGATTGGCGATTGACAAGCGTTGTCAATAAGCTATTATACGGATAGAAAAGTTGTCATATAATTAACTTTCAGAGGTGAGTTATGCTGGACTCTCGAGTGGACTACGCAGGGAGTCAGCAGTCTCGGTGGAGGCCCCTTCGAGCGCGAAATCATCCACGGGCCTGTGTTCCAGGTATCGGTTTGACAGTTCCGCCAGCAGCGGCGAACGCGACAGCAAGCTCGGCAACAAGGCAGCCACCGACGGAAAGTACCGGAGGCGAAGCATGAAGGTACTTGTCGCCGACGGTAACGCGGCCGATCTCCAATACTGCGAAGCGTATCTGAAGGAATGGGGCTTTGAGGTCGTAGCCGTCACTGACGGCAACGCAGCTTACGACCTGCTGCTCGAGAGTGATGGACCGATGCTCGCAATCCTGGATTGGTCGCTCCCCGGAATGGACGCAATGGCCATCTGCCGCGCAATCCGGAAAGCCATGAAAACGCGCTACGTCTACTTCATCGTCGTCACGACGCACAAGGAGACGGAATTCGCCGTCGCCGCGATCAATGCAGGCGCCGATGACTTCATTGCCAAGCCCTTCGATGCCGATGAGCTGCGGGTACGGGTGCGGGCCGGACAAAGAATCTGTGAACTTGAACAAGGCTTGCGCTTGAAGGGCACCCACGACACGATGACCGGCGCCTACCATCGCGGCGCAATCATGGATTTTCTGCAGAAGGAGTTGGCGAGGCACGAGCGAGAACAATGCGCCATGGCGGTAATCTTCGCCGACCTTGACCACTTCAAAAAGCTCAATAACGACTATGGGAATCTTGCAGGAGATGTAGTGCTGAGGGAAGTCGCACATCGGGTCGGCAGCACAGTTCGTCCTTACGACTGGGTGGGGCGCTATGGTGGTGCACAGTTGTTGATCGTGTTGCCTGCCTGCGAAGTGGGGACAGCGATAGAGGTGGCCGAACGCATCCGCGAAACCGTTGCTGAGCGGCCCATAATGACAGACGCCGGGCAGGTTGGTGTGACGATCAGCATTGGCGTCCTGTGCTTGAGGGAGCAGGACTTTCCGACCCTCGGCGAAGTGATACAAGGGGCGGACAAGGCGCTGTACCGGGCAAAGCAAGCGGGCCGCAATCGGGTCGAAGTGGCGTCAGACACCGCGAGTGCGGTCGTCTAACGTCGTACCGAAATCGGCTCCATGCCGCTGCGAATAATTGCACTGGCCGCGGCCGGTCCGGACAGGTAGTCGATCAATGCCTTGCCCCTTAGCACATTGGGTGCATTGACCGGGATACCGGCCGAATACGTCATCGCGTTTTGCGTGTCTTCTGGCAGTGGACCGAGGACTTCGATACCCAATATCGCCTGTAACTCGCTGATCTGCTGAATGCCAAGTTCCGCACCGCCGCGTGCGACGACGGCACCGACCGGTTCGTCGCGAATCATGCGCGTCTTGCCCTTCATCTGCTCGGCAATCCCAAGCCGTGGAAAAAGAACCGTGGTGAGGTAAACACATCCCGGCCCGTCAGCACAGGCAATCGATCGGGCGTTTAGCAAGGTCCGCTTCAGGTCAGCGACCGTGCGGATATTCGGGCGTGACGATCCAGACTGCACCGCCATGCCCATTCCCGTGCGGGCAAAATCGACGCTGCTGCCCTGCATTACCTTCCCCTGCGCGATCAGTTCATCGAGCGCGGGCTTGGCCATCATGAGAACGTCGGCCTTTTCGCCGCGCAGCAAGCGATACGGGATGGTCTCAGTGGAGGCTCCGGTGGCTGGCGCCGAGACGGCCGTGACGACATAGCGCGTCTCTCGCTCGAAAGCCGGTATCAGCAAGCGGGAGGTTTGAACCAGCTCGGACGAAACCATCACTCGAATTTCAGCGGCCGTGGCCACAGCGCACTGCGTTGCAATGGCGAACAGCAGCACGAAGCGCTGCAAGGCATTACTTAGGCGCGGCCCGGAAAAGATTTGTGGCGGCTTCACAGGAACTCCATGCGCTGCTTTCATAGGTTGCTTGGCAGTTAAAGTGCGACGTAGCGAGACTTGGCGACACTTGGCGACACTTGGCGACACAAAGCGAGTCCAAGCGAGACATAACGGTGCCGCCTCTCGGCAATACCAGCCGCCAGGCATTGGCACGCGGCCGATATATTGCTCACGTCGATAGGTTCAATCAGTCGACTCGGGCTGGTCCGTCTGTGGCTCCCGCCGTTTCATGGGCGGCACATAACCACCGTGGGCGGGGGCAAGCGGCGCCTTTGCTGCCCCGGTTGCCGGCTTGTTCGCGGCGCTTGATGTCCTGAGTCGAACCAGCACAATCTTCAAAGTCGCCAATACCGGGACCGAAAGAAAAATGCCAGCAATGCCGCCCAGTTCATCGCCTGCAAGCAAGCCAAAAATCACCATCAATGCCGAAATCTCAAGCCGATCGCTTAACAGTCGTGGGCTCAGTACATAGTCCTGAAAAATGCGGTACGCGGCAATGAATCCCAGCAGCCAGAACAAGTGTTCAAAACCGCCAAACATGGACACGACAAGGATCAACGCTGCCGCTACAAGCGGACCCAGAACCGGAATGATTTCAAGCATCGCGGCTACGCCGCCGAGCAGCAGCGCGTAGGGCACACCCATGAGAGAGAGGACAAGGCTATAGGTCACGAACGCGGCGATGGAAAGCAGCGTGAGCGCGCGAACGTAGCCTGCAAGCAGTTGATTGATATCGTCTGCGATCCCTTCCCAAAAGCTGCGCTGCTCACCATGTAGCCACGAGAGCGCCTCGCGCTTAAGATTGGCTGCTTCGTTGATCAGCAGGAAGGACAGAATGGGGACCAGTATCAGGTAGATGAGGTTGCTGGCGACATGCACCAGGCCGATACCGAATCGCTGCGCGAATGGGACCGCCTGCCCGGTTCCTGCCTGTAATTGCCCGCTGATGAAACTGACGAAGCGGGCACGTTGCGGTTCGAGAAAGCCGGGCAATGGAATGCGCTGCGACAGGTTCTCGGCATTCAACAGGTTCGGCAACTGCTGGCCCAGGCGCGCGGCTTCCTCGGCGATGCCGGTTCCCAGCAAGGCGCCCCCAATACCGACACAGATAAAAACCAGCAGGAACACCAACGCAATGGCTGCGGTGCGCGGTACCCGTGCCGGAAGCTGTCGGTCCACGCGCTGGACCAGGGGCAGCAGCAAATACGCAAAGAACACCGCGCACAGCATGACCAGCAAGGTCGTGCGGATAGAATAAATCAGGAACACGGTCAGCGCGATCAGGAACACAGTCCAGGTGATCCGCGCAGCGCGAACGTCAAGTTGAGGCATTCCACTCCCTGCAGCAATACCACATGCGCACAGCGCGCCCTTCAGGAAACCGCAAGCCGATATACTGCGCCGCGCGCCCCGGTGCCCACCGGAATTGAATCAATAGTTCTGCAATAACGTGGGCCGTAAAACCTTCCGGCATCTGGATCCGGAGCTCGAGCGGTCAGTCGTTTCGTGAACGCAATTGCAAGGCGCTTTTTTGAGCGCCCGAACGGCTTTTCATTCTTCGATTTTTACCAGTTTCAATCGCGCGGCTGCGCCGCTTTTTACCGATACCGACGACCGCGAACATACAAAGTGCCTGGCCACCAGCGCGATTAATTCATCGTTAGCCTTCCCGTCTGCTGGCGGCGCCTTCAACTGCGCCAGCCAGGTTCCGTCAACAGCTTCTGCGAGCGCGCTCACGCGGGCATTTGGTTTGACCTTGACTCTGATAAAAAAGGCGGGCATCGGTTGTAGTTGGATTCTACCTAATCCGAGGCGGTCCCATGGAGGCGGGCACTTGCCGTTTCATGGGGAGCAGTATTTTGTGTGGTGCCGGTTGCGGCATCACCCTGTTGTGTGGCGGAAGAGGAGAGAGTCGAACTCCCCAAGGGTGCCAGGCACCCCCCAACGGGTTTGAAGCCCGCGCGCTCCACCGGGAGCGTGTCTCTTCCATGGACGGTGCCGGCATCAGGAAAGATGCTGGCGTCGGCAATCACCGTTCTCGACTCGCCATGGCGGCAGGTGAGGCCGGAATTGTCGAAAAATTCGAGGACTTCTATCGCCAGGTTGCGACCCAGTCCGGAGGCATCGCGATAGTCGGCGGCGGTAAAGCCGCGCTGCTCATTCTGCTCTGCCAGCTCCGTGCATAGTGCGGCAAGCTGCCGCAAAGTGGTCGGCAGATAGTAACGGTTCGGCGCTACTCGAAACAGATATTCGGCGGCGCTCATGCGCATTAGCGCAGGCTCCAGTACCGGCCGTTCCACGCCAAGCACGTCAACCAGTTCAACCACGCGCACGGAGCGCACGCCGGCCTGTTCCAGCAAGGGGAGCAGGCGACGGAACAACGCTTCATCTTCGTGGCGCAAGCTCGCGCGGTGACCGGCAAGGAAGTAATACTGGCGGTGCCGCGCCAGGCGGCTTTCTGCTACAAGCTCATGGAGAATCGCAGGGACGAGTTCCTGATCACTACGACCACGCGCTCGTTGCGGTTTAGGCGGCGGACCGCTCGGCTTAACGGCGTCGACGTCGCGAGATCCGGCTTGCACCACGAATTGCTGCAAGGCGCTTTGCAATTCGCGCACGTTCAGGCCAGGCAATTCGGGACGTGTCGCGTGGGTCGCAGCCATGCAGGCGACGATGTCTTCACGCAAGGCTTTCCACCGGGACGTTGACAGCAGCAAGTGCGTGTCGGGGACGCCCTTCACTCCCGGGTCATTCGTCAACGCGGCGGTCGCCGTCGCATCGAGATGGAAAGCGCGGGTCATCCAGCCGGTGTCAACTGCTTCGCCGAGGCCGAGCATGCGAGACAGACTGGCTGTAGGGTCGCCCGGCTCGATCGCTTGCAGCATCTGCAGGCGGGCCGGTTCCATGCGTCCTCGGGCCGGCGCGAGCGGATCCAGCACCAACCCCACGCCAAGCAGATGGCCGGATCCGGAATGGCGCAGCAAGAAGCGGTCGCCGACGAAGGCCAGGACGGGCTCGGCGAAGCTCAGGCGCGCCAGCATTGCGCGCGTTGTGCCTGTTATGCCCGTTGTGCCTGTTGTGCCTGTTGTGCCTGGGAAGGCTGCGATGTCCGCGTTGGCCAGGTTGTCCGGGCTGTCTAATCTCTCGGACAAAAGTGAGAGCGTCCCCTGGACTGCACCAGCGCCGAAGTACGCCGTAACGCCGACTGGCCATTTACGCACTGGTGGCAAGCCGCCCAACAGGGAAAGGCGCACGTCGACAAAGCCAGACTCGAGGTACGACCCCGGCGACAGAATTTGGTAGCCACGCGTGATAGCGGCTGATTCTATTCCGGCACCCGCAAGATTCAACGCGCACCGCTGGCCACGATGGGCGGACGACCCGTCGCTGCCATTCGCGTGCAGTGACCTGACCCTGGCCAGGCGCGCGCCTGGCATTAGCAGCACCTCGTCACCTACGGCAACCGCGCCGCTGACAAGGGTGCCGGTGACGACCAGCCCGGTGCCTTTCAGTGAGAATGCGCGATCGATGTTCATGCGAAGCAGGCCCGGCCTGGCGTACCCGGATGGGGACTGCTGACACGCGAACAACTCGGCGCGCAGCGCGTTAATGCCAACGCCGGTGCGGGTGCTAAGCGGGAATACCAGAGCGTCGGCGAACGGCGTGGCGGCCAGCAACGCGTTGACTTCAGACTGGACCGCCTGAAGACGTGCCTCATCGGCTAGATCGGTCTTGGTCAGGGCCACCAGCAACCGGGGTGTTCCCAGCAGCGCCAGTACCTGCAGGTGCTCGACCGTTTGCGGCATCGGGCCGTCGTCGGCGGCTATCACAAGAAGCCCCACGTCGATGCCGGTGATGCCAGCAATCATGTTGCGCACGAATCGCTCATGGCCCGGAACGTCAATGAACGCGAGCTTGCTGCCGTCAGCCGCCGGCAAATAGGCGAAGCCAAGATCTATGGACATGCCACGGCGTTTCTCTTCGGGCAGACGGTCTGTGTCGGCGCCGGTCAAGGCCTTCACCAGCGAGGTCTTGCCGTGGTCGACATGGCCGGCGGTTGCGATGATCATGCCGGCTTAGATCGCTGTGAGCCGAGTTGCGCAAGCTGGGCAAGGAACTCCTCGTCCTGTTCCAGGCAGCGCAAGTCCAGCCAAAGGCAGTCCGCATGGATACGCCCGATAAGCGGAATGGTGGTCTGGCGCAGCCGGGCGGCGAGCGCCTGCACCGGCTCGCCCGCCAGCGGTCGAAGGCGCAGCGCCACGCTTGGCAGTCGGTCAATCGGCAGGGAGCCGCTGCCGATTTGGCTTTCGCAATCGGCGAGATCGACAGCGGCCATTCCGCGAAGCAGGTCAGCGACCAGCGGGAGCAGCCTTTGGCCCTGGGCATGCATGCTGCTGCGCTGGCGCGTGAGCATGCGCAGCGTTGGCAGGCGCTGCACCAGCGTGTCGGGATCCAGGTAGAGGGTCAGGACCGCATGCAACGCGGCCAACGTCATCTTGTCCAGTCGCAGGGCGCGCTTGAGGGGATGGCGCCGGATGCGCTCCACCAGGTCGGCCCGGCCGACGATGAAGCCGCACTGCGGACCGCCCAGCAGCTTGTCACCGCTGAAGGTAACGATGTCAGCGCCGGCCGCCAAGGTCTGGGCAGGCGTCGGTTCGGCCGGCAATCCAAGCGCCGCCATGTCGACCAGGCTGCCGCTACCGAGATCCGTTATCAGCGGCAGCTTGCGCGCCTTTGCCAGGGGCGCCAGTTCCGCTTCGGTGACGCTGCGAGAAAAACCCACAATCGCATAATTACTCGGATGAACCTTCATCAGCGCCGCCGTTGCGTCGTTGATGGCGTTCTCGTAATCCCGCAGGTGGGTGCGGTTGGTCGTGCCAACTTCGCGTAGCACAGAGCCAGCGCTTTGCATGACGTCGGGTATGCGAAAGGCACCGCCGATTTCCACCAGTTCGCCGCGCGACACGATCACTTCCCGCCCCGCAGCCAGTGCCGACAGGCATAGCAATACGGCCGCGGCGTTGTTGTTGACGACCGTTGCCGCTTCAGCGCCGGTCAGTCGGCAGATCAAGGCTTCCACATGCTCGTCGCGCTCACCCCGCTCACCGCCATCGAGCGCGTATTCAAGGGTGCACGCGCGTGTCATCACAGCGTTGACGGCGTTTATGGCGACCTCTGGCAGCAATGCGCGGCCGAGGTTGGTGTGTAACACCGTGCCGGTCAAATTAAAAACCGGCTTGAGGGAGGCGCTGGATAGGGCGTCAACCAGGGCGACTGCCTCACGTACCAGGCCTGGGTCGTCGAACGCGGAGGGGAGGGCCTCTCCCTTCGCCAATGCCACACGCAGCTGCTCGGTTACCTGACGCAGCGCGCTAACGACCAGTGTGCGGCCCACGCGCCCTACTGCCTCCTGGGCCATGGGGTGCCGCAAAAGGCGGTCGACCGATGGAATACAGGCCTGGACGGACGCGGTGGCGGGCGGGCGGGGTGTGGGCACGAGGCGGGTCGTAGCTGGTTGAAAGGGCGGGCACGTCGGCCTGATTTTAGCTGAATGTGGTATATCGCAACATAGCGTTTTACTCTCGCGTTATATCGCCGCGGTATGGAACATCGAAGAGAATTAGGGAGAACCATGGAGATTCGGCAGCTAAGGTATTTCGTACGCATTGTTGATCTGGGCAGCTTCTCGCGTGCCGCGGTGGAACTGTTCGTGGCCCAGCCGGCGTTGTCGAAGCAGGTGCGGATGCTCGAAGAAGAACTCGGCAGCAGCCTTCTGCGGCGCAGCGTTCGCGGTGTCGAGCCGACCAATAGCGGCTTGCTGTTCTACCGTCATGCGCAGTCAATCTTGCGGCAGATGGAAAGGGTGGCGGGAGAAATCGCCGAGGAACAGGGAAACCCGACCGGCCTCGTGACGATTGGCATTCCTCCCAGTCCCGCCTTCCTGCTGGCCGCGCCGCTGGTGCGCACGGTGCACCAACGCTACCCAGGAATTCAGTTGCGCATTCGCGAGGGCGTCAGCGGCGTGCTGGAAGAAATGGTGTTGAACGCCCGGCTCGACCTCAGCTTGCTGTTTGACCGCGCCTCTCGCCCCTCGCGCCTGCACGCCGAGCCACTGCTTACCGAATCGCTGTACTTGATCACGGCGCGTACTGAACCAGCGGCGGCCACGCCAGCGCGCGAATCGACCATCACGCTGAAAGAAGCAGCGCGCCATCCGCTGGTGTTGCCCGGCCCTGAAAACACCACGCGCCGCATCATCGACACTGCGTTCACGCGGGCCAGCCTGAAGCTGATCTTGCTGGCTGAAGCGGACGCGGTGTCGACGATGAAAGCGATCGTCAGAACTGGCGTGGGAGCGACAATCTTGTCCAATTCGACCTTGTCCGCCGAGGGCGACGACGCCCACAGCCTGCGAGCGCGACGCATTGTGTCGCCCGGCCTTGAGCGCGGCATTTCCCTGTGCTCGGCGGAAGTCGCCACCCTAAGCCTGGCAGCGCAAGCGGTGTACGACACGATTCCCGAGGTGATGCGGGGGTTGGTAGCCGACGGCCATTGGAAGGGGGCGAAGCTTTCCAGATAACTCGCGTCGCAGCCGAGCTCCCGCGAACTGGTTCGCGCCGCAGCCATATCTTTCCGTTATGCCCTCAGGCTAAGGCGGTATTGGATGGCACTCACCGTCGCGCGTAGCATGGAGCGCTTCGACCTTCATTCCTCCATGCCATGAGCACCGTGCTAGCCCAGCCCCGCGAGCAATCCACCCCCGCCGCCGCCGCCATCACCGTCGGTGAAGACGTCGATTTGATTGAGTGGTATTACGAGCAGGGCTACTCCGACGGCATGCCGGTGGTGCCGCCCACGCCCGCCAAGGTGGACGCCATGCTGGCGGCGCTTGGAGGAGATCCCGGCTATCTGGAATGTCGAGTACCGCCGCGTTGGGGCGGACTTACTCGCGAGGTGCTGGCGATAAACATGGTGATGGCCGGATGCAAGCCGTCCTACGCGCCCGTTGTTCGCGCAGCGATGCTGGCTCTGTGCGATCCCGCCTTCAACCTGAACGGTGTGCAGGCCACTACGCACATGGCTTGCCCACTGCTGATTGTCAACGGCCCGATCGCCCGTGAGATCGGCATGAATGCCGGCTGCAATGTTTTTGGATCGGGCAATCGCGCCAATGCCACGATCGGCCGGGCGATCCGGCTCATCCTGCTCAATGTCGGTGGCGGTTGGCCAGGCGATTTGGACAAGAGCACGCTGGGCCACCCCGGCAAATACACCTATTCCATCGCTGAAAACGAGGAAGTCAGTCCGTTCGCTCCCTACCATGTCGAAAAGGGCTACAAGGCAGATGAGTCGACCGTATTCGTGTTCGCCGCCGAAGCGCCGCATAGCGTGGTGAACCACGTATCCAACGATGCTGAAGGCGTTCTGAAAAGCGTGTGCTCAGCCATGAGCACATTCGCGCACAACACCGCCGTCGCCAGTGGCCATTGCGCGGTCGTGCTCGGGCCCGAGCATGCGGCAACGATTGCCAAGCAGGGCTGGAAGCGCAACGACATCAAGAACTTCCTGTGGATGCACTCCGGGAACAAGTTTGGCGAACTGGCGTTCAACCACAAGTACGGCAAAGTGTACAACCGCAACTTGCCGGTCTGGTACGAACGCGAGCTCGACTCGTGGATACCGATCGTGCCCAATCCCGACAATATCCATTTGTTTGTCGCTGGTGGCGAGGCGGGTCGCTTCTCGGCCTTCATACCTGGCTGGGGGAACATGACAGTCCCGGTGCTGCGTCCCATCGGCGAGCGGGCGGCGGCAAGCGACGGTCCGGTCTGCATCGACGGCACCTGCTTTCTGTAATTAAAGTGGGGGGCGCAGTCAACCACAGCACGGCACCAAGGCTGGGCAAGAGCGCCACAAGCAACACGGAATCTGGGTACCAACGCATCGATGATTTACCAGCACTACATAATATAAAAGGAGGACCCCGCATGGCAGACCAGCCCGCAAGTCCCGGCAACATCCGTGTCTACGACCCGCGCGGTCGTGTTGATGCGGAGAACCGGACACTGTCGGCACGGGTGAAGGATTTGAACGGCCTTCGCCTGGGCATACTTGACAACACCAAATGGAACGCCAACAAGGTGCTCCGCTTGGTCCGTGACGAACTGATGCAGCGATATGAATTCAAGGACGTCAATTACTATCGCAAGGAAAGCTTCTCGCGCTTTGCGGCGCCGGAACTGATCCAGGAGATCGCCGCCAACAATGACATCCTGCTGACCGCCATCGGCGATTGAGGTTCGTGCACATCGTGCTGTATGCATGATGGCATCAGTCTTGAATCGCTGGGGCTGCCAGCGGCAGTCATCGTAACGACCGACTTCTTGCATGAGGCCGGCGTCCAGCGCGTTGCGCTGGGCATGCCGGAACTGGAGCCGGTCGTAATCCAGCATCCGTTGTCGACCTTGACGGAAGAAGAAATCAAGGCACGCGCCGCCTCGGCCGTGCCGCAGGTGATTGCCGCCTGGTTGGGGAAGCCTGCATGACGAGACCGCTGACTGGCGTCGTCGTTCTTGACCTCACCCGCTTCCTCTCCGGCCCGCAGGCAACCTTGCTGCTGGCCGGGTTGGGCGCGGAGGTCATCAAGATCGACGACCCGGACGGCGGCGACCCTGCCGCCAACGCGCCGCCTTTTGCCGGTGCGCACGGCGTGGCAATGGAACGGCAGTCGCCCGACGACCTTGGTCTGGCCTACCTGAAGCGCGCTCGCAACAAAAAATCAATCACCATTAACTTGAAAAGCGAGCAGGGTCGTGCGCTTTTTTTCGAGCTCGTCGAAAGTGCCGACGTGCTGGTCGAGAATTTCCGTACCGGCGTCACCGCCAAGCTTGGCATCGACTGGGAGCGGGTCCGGGCCCGCAATCCCCGCCTGGTGTATTGCTCCCTCACCGGGTACGGCAATACCGGTCCGGACCGCAACCTGAAAGCCTACGACCTGATGGTGCAGGCCGCCACCGGGTTGATGTCCATCACCGGCGAGCCCGGCGGTGGTCCCGTCAAGGCCGGCTCGCCGCTATCGGACACCATTGCAGGCAGCCATGCGGCGCTTGGCATACTGAGCGCGCTGATCCACCGCCAACGCACGGGCTTGGGCCAGTTCGTGGATGTCTCCATGAGCGACTGCCTGGTGTCGATGCTGTTTGACGAACCGTTGGACTGTTACGATCGTCTTGGGCTGGACAAGCAGCAAGGGAACCGCATCATGCGCTTTTCCCCCTTCAACAGTTACCGCAGCCGAGATGGCTGGGTGGTATTGGGCGCCGCGACCGGCCCGGACTGGGACCGCCTCATGCAGGCGATTGGGCGCGACGATTTGCTGACCCATCCCGATATGTCTCGGCTCGGCTGGCGCATCGTGAACAATGCCGAGGTCGACCGAGTAATCCAGTCCTGGGCAATTGACCACAGTACGGCGTCAATCGTCACACTGATGAATCAACACGATATCCCGTGTAGTCCCGTGCGCAGCGTTGACGATGTGCTGCAATGGCCGCACGCGCGTGAACGCGGCAGTCTTGGACCCTTGCCGCATCCACGTGGGATTGAAGTGGATGCCGTGGCGCCCGGTTTTCCGCTCAAGTTCAGTAATGCCGAAGCTGCATGGGACCAGCCGGCGCCGCTGCCGGGCATGCATACCGATGAAGTACTCAGCCAGAGGCTAGGCTTGAGTACTGAAGCCATCGCCCTGCTGCGGGAGGCCGGTGTAGTTTGACAGCGCTGTGTGCTGACAAGGCGCAGGCCGCCGGCACTGAAAAACCCTGCCTCCGGCTCTCATAAAAATGGCTACGGTTTGGCATCAATAGAACAGGACTGCGTCTGGCGCTAATCAACCGACGACGTCTGGCACCAATAAAAACGCGGTACACAACAGGAGACAAGCATGTTCATCAAAGCCTTATCCGCAGCATTGCTAGCCGTGATGCCGCTGGCCGCCTTTGGCCAGTTCTCGTCAGAACGGCCGGTCACTATCGTAGTGCCGTTTTCCGCCGGCGGCCCGACCGATGTCGTCGCGCGCCGACTCGCTATTGCGATGACGACCACGCTCGGCCGCACCGTGATCGTCGAAAACAAGGCTAGCGCCGGCGGCATTGTGGGCAGCCAGGGCGTAGCGCGCGCTGAACCCGACGGTAATACGCTGTTGATGCACAACATCGGGATGTCAACATCGCCGTCGCTGTATCGAAAGCTGCCGTTCAATCCGCTCACGGATTACGAATATATCGGCCAGGTGGTCGACGTCCCCATGACGCTGGTCGGGAAAAAATCACTGCCAGCGAATGACCTCAAGGAGCTGCTCGCTTACATTGCTGCCAATCGCCAGAAGATCAACTATGCCCATGCCGGGCTGGGAACCGCTTCGCACCTGTGCGGCCTTCTATTCATGAGTCGCACGGAGTTGCCAATGACTACCATCGCCTACAAGGGCGCTGCACCGGCGCTGACCGATGTGCAGGGCGGCCATGTCGACCTGATATGCGACCAGACCAGTACCACTGCCCAGCTGATCAAAACCGACCGCGTGAAGGTTTTCGGCGCAACTTCACTGCAGCGCCTGCCGGTGCTGCCAAACGTTCCGACGCTGGCGGAGCAGGGCCTGAGCAATTTTGAGATATCGGTCTGGCACGGACTGTATGCGCCAAAGGGAACGCCGAAACCCGTCATCGACCGTCTATCCAAAGCGTTGCAGGATGCGCTCGTGACCCCATCGTTCAAGCAGGCCATGGACGAATTAGGGATCAATATCGTCCCGCGTGAGAAGGCAACGCCGGAAGGACTGCGCCAACATCTGGAGGCGGAGATCAAGAGATGGGCACCGATTATCCAGGCGGCCAAGGCTTACGCGGACTGAGGATGACCGGGCGTTCGGGCGACTTAGTGCTTCATGCGAGCAAGGCAAAGTATTTCCCGATAAGCGCATAAGTCAGCAACCAGGCGCTTCTCGCTCGCGTGGATTTTTCGCGCTTCCGCTTCGCCGACCATTTGAATCAGGTAGCTCTGTTCCGGAGTGCCCTGTTTGTCTATGAAGGGATTCATCAGGCTTTCACGCTTGCCGAGGTCGGGAACGGCCCCGATATCGCTGTTCGTGAGCCCAGGCGCGTAGAACATGAAGTGCGGCATAGCCATAGTGTGAACCTTCATGTCGGGTGGCCCGATCGTGCGCATGATCGGCGCAACCATATAGGACAAGCCCGCCTTCTCCGGCACGTTATAGTTCTTGTCCCTGTAACGGCGTTCTATCTCGGCGTGCAGCGCCGCCGGGTCCGAGCCTTCCGCACGGAGCTTGGCCGTGTCCAGGATGACTCGCAGATAGGTGGCAGCGCCCGCAGCGTCGTAGCAAAGCGGAATGTAGATGTCGTTCCGGAAGTCGGCCAGCTCCCATACGGTTCGCTGGACCAGGCATGCCAGGCCGCTGGTTCCATGGCGCGACAATTCGTATCCTTTGTGTGGGTCCAACAAGTACACGGTTGCCTTATCGCGCAAAGCCGGAGGCAACGCACTCAGCGCAAACCGGCTTTCAAGTTGGGGTGGCATCTGGTCAAGGTCAACAGCCGCCGCATGGCCTGCTTCACTCAGGACACCAGTAGATGCGACAAGCCCGATCAGAAGTGCCCGCAACAGTGACATGCGCCTTCGGCGTTGATGGATCGTAGTTCGATTTGGCATTTCATAACTCTCATTGATAGTTGTCATGGCACGCAATAGATCAGACTGACGAGGCCATCCGGCAGCTGCGTAACGCTCTGTAGTTCAAGCCTGCGGCGACGCTCACTTTGCGCAAAAAGCGCCTTGCCCTGGCCGGCAAGTACCGGATAAATGATGATTCGCAGTTCATCTACAATCCCTGCGTCAATCAGGCTTGCAGTGATCTGAGCGCCTCCCATCAGATAGATGTCCTTGCCGGCCTGCTGCTTCAATGCTTCAACCTCGGACGAACATCGTAAAAACTGGGTGTTTGGCCACTGCGCCGACATGAGCTTCGTCGAAAGTACATAGTGGGGTGTCCGGCTGGTGAACTCCGCCCATTCGATCTCCGCCGGCGTCGGTGGTTTGCCCGTAATCCAGGCCGGCATGCCCGGCGCATTCCGTATAGACGTCCAATAGTTCTCGTAGCCGGGGTACATGGCGCCCCCGATCAGACAGGCGTCGATTTGCTGCGTCAGGCCATAGTCTTCGGACCAGGCTTCGACCCAGTCCGCTGTGCCGTCAGCGCCTTCAATCTTCCCGTCGAGAGAAAGCTTCAACCCTGCAATCAGTTTGCGCATCGCGATTCCCCGTGGTTGCCGAATCAGGCCGGCAGGCGACGGTCATACTCGGCGCGCAGGCGGCTCCAGCCTTCCCAAAACGGCATTGGCTCCTCGCCGGCGGCGCGGGCCGCCAGGATGTCGAGATGCATATGCCAGCCGGCGCCTACCATGAGCGTAACGTCGCGGCTCGGCAGGCGACGATGGATCACTGTCAGCAGCACCTTGCTGCCCACTGGCTTCAGATCGAAAGAAACCTCGCCGCCACCGTCCCATGCGATCCCAAGTTTGTGCGGCGGATCAAGTTCAGTGATGCGGCTCTGCATGCGCTGCTCTGCCGGGAAGCCGTCGGGTCGCTGGCCGGGTCCCGGCGCGAGTTCATCGTTTCGCCAAACCAGCTCTACCGGTGCACCGACCTTCATCTCCATATGGCCTGCCGCAAGCCACTGGCGCCTTAACTCACTGTCTGTGAGATACGCCCACACGCGTTCGACAGGCCCTGGCAAGACACGTCGAATCTCTAGAGTTGTGGGTTCCGTTAACACGCCATACGGGTCGGGAAGCGGATGATCGTTCATCGTTTTTTTCCTTTTATTGAGGGGGAGGCGGTTGATGCCGGCCGGGACGCGTCATCGCGCAAAAGCTGGTCCAGAGCGTTCAAGCGGCTGGTCCAGAAGTTCTCATAGAAGCTCAGCCATTCGTGGGCGCTGACGAGGGGCGCAGGGTTAAGGCGGCAGAGATGCGTGCGGCCGCAAACCTGGCGCTGGATAAGGCCAGCGTTCTCCAGCACCTTGACGTGCTTCGAGGCGGCTGCAAGCGACATGGCGAAGGGTTCGGCCAACTGGCCGACGGTCCTTTCGCCAGTGGAAAGGCCGCGAAGCATCTCGCGCCGCGTGGCATCGCTGAGGGCGCCGAAAACCAGATCAAGAGAAGCGGACTTATATTTAACCATATGGTTGAGTATAGTTGGTCAGAGAGGAAAGTCAACTGAATGGTTGAATGACCATACCGCTATGGGTGCTGCAATACGTTGGCGCCCTTCCCTCCCGCTATGTGAACGGTCCGCTTTGGCATGGGCCGGTGAAGAAGCAAACTGCCATGCCATCAGCCGAGCCGGCCCAAAGGCCCACGAATCGGGCGCACTCACGCCGACTCTAGAATCTGAAAGCCCAGATACCATGACTGACTTCAATCCCGAAAAAATGAACCCCAGGAGTACCGGCTCGATCTTTTATTCGGGATCATTGATCCGACTCCACCAACTCTGCGAAGGACATCCGAACCAGCGCTTCGGCGATATTCTTACCAAACATACTTGCCGTCTTGATGTCTCCCGAAACGAAGGCGTCGGCTGCGACCGAATGCCCTGCCTGAGCCATCATGCCTGACCACGATCCCAGCCGGTTCGCTGCTTCGTCATAGGGGACGCCGCTGTGTTGCTCTGGAAGGATTGCGTTGCCAACCCAGATCATTCCATGCTGCATGGCGAATACGAACATTGAAAGCAAAGTTGATTGCTTGTCCCCGGCCGGCAATGACGAAACCGTGAAACCCGATGCAAGCTTTCCCTTGAGCTGCTGCTTTTTCCAAAGGCCGCCCGTCGAATCCATGAACGCTTTGAACGCCGCTGAGACGCCGCCAAGGTAGGTCGGCGATCCGAAAATGAATCCGTCGAAACCGAGCAGTTCCTCAGGCGCGCTGGCGAGGTCCTCCGCCCTAATCAAACGCAGGTCGATGCCTGCAACTTCTCGAGCGCCCGCCGCAACGTGCTGAGCGATATGCTCGGTGTGGCCCTGAGCGCTGTGATAGATAACCGCAAGTTTTTTCATTTTTTTTGTCCAGTGTGTTTGAGCATTCGTTCTTGATGTGGCGATCGCCCTCATAAAATCCAGGCGATGACTGCGGCGGCCGCGTACAGGCCAAATCCAAATACGGTGTGGTTCGCCAAGCTCTTGAGACGGTTCATGCCGGGCGTAGGGGTTCTGGATGAAGCAATGCCTGCCCCCATTGCGGGCTGCATGACGAAGAGCGGCGCCACAACCGTGCCAATGCCGACTGAGAGGGCCGGCAACAAGCCTGGGGTTTTTATCCAGGCGAGGCCATATACGGCCACCACGAGGGCCGCGAAGGCGATGCCGATCACATAGTGGGCGATCCAGCCCAACGCCAGCTCGCCTTTGACGGGTGCCGCTCTTGCAATCGAGTCATGCATCCATTTTCCGCGGACCCCGTGCCCAAGCCAGCGGCCCATGAAGGCGAGTGTGAGTGTGGGCACGTTCATCCGCTTCAGTAGCAGCACCCACGCGTCCATTGCGGCAGTCGCGCCAATGCCGATGAAAATGATGCGGAGTGCGTCTGCGATCAGGTCGTTCATGATGGGTTCTCCTCTGGTTGACGAGTTTCAAGCCTGAGCCCATCATAGAAGTTCAAGTCGACTTGAGGTCAAGGGGTTTTGTCATGGATATCGCGGAAGTAGCAAAGCGGGCAGGCGTGCCGGCCTCAACCCTGCGGTTTTACGAGGAAAAGGGGCTGATTGCCTCAGTCGGCCGCCAAGGGCTACGCCGACGGTTTAACCCGGCCGTCCTGGATCAGTTGGCGGTAATAGCGCTCGGTCGGGCGGCCGGGTTCTCGCTGGACGAGATCGGCTCGATGTTCTCGGTCGGGGGACAACCGAGAATTGACCGACAGATGCTGGCGGCCAAGGCGGAGGAGATTGAAGGCACCATCAAGCGGTTGAAGTTAATGCGCAACAGCTTGAGACATGCTGCCGTGTGCCCCGCCCCAAGCCACAGTGAGTGCCCTACCTTTCAGCGGCTTCTACGCGCTGCGGCGTCCGGTGCGCTTGCACGACCACGCAAAAAACGAGGCTTGGAAAAGGATGGAAGCTGAGGGGTCGCACCGGTACCCCTACGTCAATCTTCACATCGGATGGCAGTCGAGCGGGGCGCTTCACCGACAACCATTCGAGCCTGAGCTAAAGCTCCGCCGCCTCACGGATGGGTTTGATTGCCGCGTGAACGTGGAGGCGCTACGTTACCGGATAACCTTGGCCGGGTCCTCGCCATAAGGCGGTGAGTAAATCACCATAAGCTTGACTGGCGTGTCGCTGGTTGCAGTGAATACGTGCGGGATATCGGCAGGGAAGAAGCAGCAATCTCCTGCGACCATTTCCTTTCGCTGGCCGCCTACTTCAGCGACCGCGGTCCCTTCCAATAAATAACAGACCTGCTCAATGCCGGGATGCGCATGCGGAAGAGCGCCATGGTTCTTTTCGATGACCCCAATCAGGACTTCGACATGCTTCGCTCCGACAGTCTCTTCCGAGATTAATCGGTAATTGCTCGTTCCGTGATGATTGGCGGGATGGTACGGCTCCACATCTTCCATACGGATGAAATAGTTCTTGCTCATGACAGTCCTTTAATCGTTGAGGTAATGTTTGGATGCTGGAGTTGCGCATGGCTCCAGGAACGCTTCATCAGTGGAATTGCGCGCCTTGCCTATTGATAGCGCTGGCGACAGGCAGTACTTCGTAGAGACCATTTTGAATCGTCTATACCAATATAACGGTTTGACATGAATCGTTCCCTGGCCAATGATGCGGCTATTGTCCCGACTACAGGGACGAAATAAAACTATTGGAGATGACATGAAGCTGATTCCCTTAATGTTTTTCGCCGTTTTTGCGGCTGCCACCACGTCCGCCGTAGCTCAATCTTATCCTTCACGTCCTGTCTCTTTGGTCGTCCCCTTTGCAGCCGGGAGCGGTACCGACGTGGTTGCTCGAATCGTGGCGAAAAAACTTGGGGAGCGGCTAAACCAGACTGTCATCGTCGACAACAAACCGGGTGCGAGCGCACAGATTGCAACCAATTTTGTTGCGAGCGCCAAGCCGGATGGCTACACGCTTCTAATGACCACGAACACCGGCCATTCAGCGAACCCAAGCCTCTTCAAACAGCTGAGCTATGAGGTACCCCGGTTTTCACGGACAGGTTAATTAAGCATTTTCTGGTACCGTGCCTCGACGTCGACTGGGGTTTGGTAATCCAGGGTTTGGTGCGGGCGCAGACGATTGTAGAAGAGTTCAATGTAATCAAAGATGGCTGCCTTGGCTTCCCTCCTGGTTGGGTAGATCGTGTGGTGTGTCACCTCGTTCTTCAAGTTGGAGAAGAAGCTTTCCGCCACGGCATTGTCGTGGCAGTTTCCCTTTCTGCTCATGCTGCGCTTGAAGCAGTGCTGCTTTATCAGGTCCAGATAGGGCTTTGCACCGTACACCGCCCCCTGGTCGGTGTGGCAGATCAGTCCCGAGTCCGGACGGCGTTGGGTAATCGCCATGCGCAATGCCGCAATGGGCAACGCAGCCGTCTGGTTCGCATCCATTGCCCAGCCTACCAACCGGCGGGAATACAGGTCCAGCACGATGGCCAGGTGCAGCCAGCCTTCCCGGGTGCGCAACGTTGTCATGTCGCCTACCCATACTCGATTGGGCACGGCGACGGCGAATCGGCGCTGTACCAGATCGGCCACCGGCGGTTCCACATGGTGATGTTCCACCATGACCCGAAACCGTTGCTTGCGTCGCGCCTCGATCCCCACTCCCTTGCGCAACCGGGCGACCCGGTGCTTGCCACAGGCGATGCCCTGCAGATTGAGTACACGCCAGGTCTTGAGCGCGCCGAGAGCTTGGCGATGTTGTTTATGGATCCGGACCAGATGATCCGTGAGCTCGGCATCCCGCAGGCTATGCAGGCTTGGGGCTCGCGCGCACCAATCGTAGTAGCCACCACGCGAGATGTTTAACCGGTGACACAGCGCGGCAACTGAAAACTGCGTGCAATTGGTCTGGATAAATGCGTACTTCACGGCAGGTGACTCCCGAAGTACGCAGTAAACTTTTTTAGTATGTCGCGCTCCTCCGTCACGCGCTTCAGTTCACGTTTCAAGCGTTCCACCTCGCCCTGCTGCTCCTCTGGCAGGCGCCCCGGACCCCTGAACGCATTCTCCGCGCCGTGAGCCTTCAATTGGTCTCGCCATTTGTAGAGCTGATTGCGGCGAACACCCAGCTCCATGGCAAGCTCAGTCGGGTTCTTCTGTCCAAGCTCAAGAAGTTCCACGGCCTGGAGCTTGAATTCCTTGCTGAAAGTGGTGCGCACGCGATCCGGGTTCTTCGCTGTCGGCGCCGCTTTGGACGTAGTAGATTTCTTTGTTGGTTTCATCGGTTTCATCGGTTCCTCGGGCATCATTAGTGTCCATCATTTCGGATGTCCAATAAAGCCGGGTTACCTCACTATGACCCCATCAAGGGATTCACACCGATTACATTGGTTGGTGAACTGCCTTTTGCCGTCGTCGTCAACAATAAGCTTCCTGTCAAGAACATGAAGGAATTCGTCGACTACGCCAAAGCGAACCCCCGGAAGCTGAGTTACGGCACACCTAACAGCACGTCGCTGGTTGCCTCCGAAACGATCAAACGCCTCGCGGGCATCGATTTGCTGTCGGTCCCGTACAAGTCCAGTCCACAGGCCATGACTGACCTTATAGGCGGTCAGATCGACTTTTACATTGTGGATTTTGGCTCCGGCATGGCGATGATGAAGGCGGACAAGGTTAAGACCCTCGCCGTCACGACGAAAACCGCTTCTAACCTGTTGCCGGGAGTCCCACCGGTGGCGCAGACGATTAATGGCTTTGACCTGACTTCATGGAACGGAATATTCGGACCAGCGAACCTGCCCACCGCAATCGTCGATCAACTTAACACTGAAATCCTTGCCGTCCTCGCAGACAAGGAGGTTCAAAAGCAGTTGACGCAGCAAGGCTTTCAAGTCGGACCTTCAGCCAGCCCGCGTGAGTTTGCGGAATACGTCGAACGCCAGCTGGTTCACTGGCGCACGCTTATCAAGCAGGCCGGCATTCAACCCGAATAAGATCATGAAACAACGCTCAGGCCCGCTTGCGGGCATCAAGATCCTTGATATGACCTCCGTAATCATGGGGCCATTTGCGACGCAGATACTGGCCTCAATGGGCGCCGAAGTCACCAAGATCGAAACACCCGATGGTGACAACATGCGCCATGTGGGACCGATGCGGAACCCCGGCATGGGGCATATCTTCCTTCATGCCAATCAGGGAAAACGAAGCATTGTTCTGGATTTGAAACGCCCCGAGGCGCAAGAGGTCGTTCTGCGACTGGCGGAGCAGGCTGACGTATTGATCACGAACGTTCGTCCTCAAGCCTTGGCGCGTCTGAACCTTGACTACGATTCCGTTAAGGCACGCAATGCGAAGATTATTCACGTTAGCTGCTGTGGCTTTGGACAGGACGGCCCTTATGCCGCCAAGGCCGCCTATGACGACCTGATTCAGGGGGCGACCGGGGTGCCGTGGCTCATGCAGCGCTATGGGGCAAAAGACCCTTGCTATGCGCCGGTCACGCTGGCTGACCGCGTCACTGGACTGCACGCCGTGTATGCGGTGACCGGGGCGCTCTTCGCCCGCGAGCGGAGTGGCGAAGGCCAGGCGGTGGTGGTTCCCATGTTCGAAGTCATGGCGCAGTTCGTCCTCGGCGACCATATGGCGGGCCTCTCGTTTGATCCACCCGCTGGTGATGCGGGTTATGCCAGACTGCTGACCTCGCACCGGCGTCCCTACAAGACCAGGGACGGCTACCTGTGTGTACTAATCTATAACGACAAGCACTGGCGCAATTTCTTTGAAGCGATCGGTGACCCTGACCGCTTCACGCTTGATCCGCGCTTCTCGTCCCATGGTAATCGGGCTGCAAACATCGATGAGGTTTATGCCGAAGTAGGGCGACTCATGCTCGAGCGTACCGTCTCGGAGTGGGAGGCGCTGCTGGACGCGGCAGACATTCCGAACATGCCAATGAATTCCCCGCAGGACCTGCTCAATGATGTGCATCTGCAGGCGGTGGGATTGATCCGGGACACCGATCATCCGACGGAGGGCAAGTTGTGCACCATGGGTAATCCAACCTCATGGTCAAGCACGCCGCTCGACGCGTATGCAGAGCCCGCACCGGGCCTGGGACAACATTCCGTGGAGGTTTTGCTTGAGGCCGGGTACTCGTCAGCCGAAATTGAACGCATGATGGCCGAGCGGGTGACAGCAAGCAGTAATCCCGTTCAAGTTTAAGGAAGCTGGTTCCTCGATCATGCTTAGCTTAAGACCGGACCCTGCATCAGGCTGCCAAGCCCGCCACACACTAGAGCAAAGGTAGGTCATGGATTTCACGTTTACTGAAGATCAAAAGCAAATCCAGAACGCCATAGAGCGGCTTTGTCAGCCATTCGATGACGAGTACTGGCATCGCAAAGACACTGACGGTACGTTCCCGCACGATTTCCACAAGGCCCTTGGCGACGCCGGTTGGCTGGGTATCGCCATGCCAGAGCAATACGGCGGCTCAGGCCTGGGCATTACGGAAGCCGCGCTGATGATGCAGACCATCTCAGCCACAGGCGCGGGATTATCTGGCGCGTCTGCCGTCCATATGAATATTTTCGGCCTGCATCCGGTCGTCGTGTTTGGCACTGACGAACAAAAAAAGCGCTGGTTGCCACCATTAATTCAAGGGGCCGACAAGGCTTGCTTCGCTGTCACCGAGCCGGATAGCGGACTAAATACGCTCAAGCTAAAAACTCGGGCAGTGCGAGACGGTAACCATTATGTAGTGACGGGGCAGAAGGTCTGGATCTCGACTGCACAGGTAGCAAACAAGATCCTTCTTCTCGCGCGCACTACGCCGGTGGAGGAAGCGAAAGGCACAGAAGGCTTGTCGCTGTTTTACACCGATCTCGATCGTCGCTTCATTGAAGTGCGAAACATCGAGAAAATGGGTCGCAAGGCCGTCGATTCCAATCAAGTCTTTATTGACGGTCTCCGCATTCCGGTCGAAGACCGAATAGGCGAAGAGGGCAAGGGGTTCAGCTACATTCTTCACGGACTAAACCCGGAGCGCATCCTGATCGCGTCTGAGGCCATTGGACTTGGACGCGTAGCGATTGAGCGGGCAGCACGGTATGCCAGGGAACGGATTGTGTTTGACCGGCCCATCGGGCAGAACCAGGGCATTCAGCACCCCCTGGCGAAATCCTATATGGAGCTTGAAGCAGCCAACCTGATGGTATTCAAGGCCGCCTCTTTTTATGATGCTGGCAAACCGTGCGCAGCGGAGGCGAACTCGGCCAAGTATTTGGCGGCGGAAGCGTGTTTTCACGCCTGCGAAAACGCTATTTTCACCCATGGCGGGATGGGCTACGCGAAGGAATATCATGTTGAACGATATCTGCGCGAAGCCTGGATCCCGCGCCTGGCGCCGGTTAGCCCGCAGCTTATCCTCTGCTTCATTGCCGAAAAGGTGCTTGGCTTGCCCAAGTCATACTAGTTTTCAAGAACGCAGGGCGAAGCGGCAAACTCGAGCACTTTTTGGGTTTGGAAGCCTATTCAAAAGAAGGTATGTCGGAACTTCCAGTCACGCGGTCGTAACCTAACCCGGGCCCGGTCCATTCCAGTTGAGATTCCGCGGCTTCACACGATTACGGGCACTCATTGTTTAGGCCGCCGTATCTCCTTTGGAAGCAGAGCAGCCACCAGCCCCAACAACGGCAAATAAGCGATTGACTCGTACACGTGGGCAATGCTGGTCCTGTCTGCGAAAATGCCAAGGACCGCAGCTCCCAGCCCGGCCATGCCAAATGCAAAGCCGAAGAAGAGGCCGGAAACCATCCCTACTTTTCCTGGCATCAGTTCTTGGGCATAGACCAGTATCGCCGAGAACGCTGAAGACAGCACTAGACCGATCACCACCGTTAGCGCAGTCGTCCAGAACAGATTGGCGTGTGGGAGCAGGAGTGCAAACGGTGCGACACCCAGGATTGACACCCAAATGACGGGCTTGCGGCCGATGCGATCTCCTAAAGGACCACCGAGCAACGTGCCCACGGCGGAGGCGAACAAGAAATAAAAGAGATGCAACTGCGCGCTCTGTACCGTCAGGCCAAATCGCTCCATCAGATAGAACGTGTAGAAGCTGCTCAGACCGGCTGTGTAGAAATACTTGGAAAAAATAAGCACCAGAAGCACCGCGATGGCACCGATCACGACTTTGCGCGAGTACGGCGACTCAACACTAACCCTCCTGCTGCCGGCAGTGGCTTTGTGGTGCGCCGCATACCAACGGCTTACCTGCAGCAGCACGACGACGCCCAGCAAGGCAATCAAGCCGAACCAGGCAACGCTGCGTTGACCGAACGGCACGATGACGGCTGCCGCCAGCAGCGGCCCGATGGCCGTGCCCATGTTCCCGCCGACCTGGAAAAAAGACTGCGCGAAGCCATGCTGCCCGCCCGAAGCCAAGCGCGCGATACGCGATGATTCCGGATGGAAAATGGACGATCCAAGGCCTATGAAAGCGGCAGCCAGCAACAAGATGCTGAAGGACGGCGCGACGGCCAGCAGCATTAGCCCGATCAGCGTGGACAACATGCCAATCGGCAGCGAGTACGGCTGCGGCCGGCGGTCTGTCATCAGGCCGACCAGCGGCTGCAGCAGCGAGGCGGTCAGCTGATAAGTCAGTGTAATCAGTCCGATTTGCGTGAAACTCAGCGAGAATTCGCCTTTCAGTATGGGATACATCGCCAAGATGAGCGACTGCATCATGTCGTTAACCATATGCGCGCTGCTAATCGCTCCCAAGATGCCGAGCGATGGCTTGGTGGCCAGTGCATTTGCATTGGGACTGACGAGAACCTCGGTCGGCGCGCCGATGGAGTCGATGGTTGGTTTGGTGACGCTCGTCATAACGTAGCTTTCCTGTGAAATCTAAACAGCTGACCCACCGGCGAGGCAGGCCTTCTTAGCCATATTTCGGTCTGCCCCCGACCGGCGCCACGAGACAAGTCTCTGACTTAGCGGGAAGAGACTAGTGAGTCCGGGCCAGGTTGATTACCCCTTGTACTCCGTCGGACCTTGCCTCAGAGGCCAACTGCGCACGATTTTTCATAAGCTGAAAGGTCCACAGTCCTCGCAAATCGGTCCGACGCGAACACGAATTGCGGCCGATGAGGCAGGGGGCTCGACCGAAAGCAAGGGAAGAGATTACCAGTTGCCGTAGTAACCGACCACGCCACGCCAAAATCTGTCGGCGTCTGCAGCAAGCGTCGTGTCGCCGCTTCGAGGGGTTGCATTTGCCGCGGTCTGAACCATTACCAGCTTGAGTTCCGGATCAACGAAAATCATCTGGCCATAGACACCCAAGAGAGCGAACCGTCGCTTGTCACCGGGGAAAAGCCAAAACTGATAACCGTATCCATAATACGGCGTAGCGCGCTTCGGTTTAAACGCTTCAGGCGCCGTTTTCGCATCCGTGGCCTCAATCAGATATGCCCGAGGAATAATCTGCCGCCGTTCCGGATCGCCCGGGCGCACTCCGTCATTTGCCAGGACGATCGCCAGACGGCCGTAGTCTTGCAGTGTTGCATTGAAGTTCCCGGATGCGCGTTCAAGGCCGGTGCGGTCTGTGCGCCAAAGGGCGGATGACGCTGCGCCGATTGGCTGCCAAAGCCGCGGTGCCAGGTATTCACTAAGCGTCATGCCGGTGGCGCCCTGCATGACTGCACCAAGCATGTCGGTCTCGGCGCTGGCGTAGTTGAATACCGTCCCGGCGGGTTCCGCCCGTACAGTGACGGTGGCCGCTGCCTTGATGCCGCTAACACTGACCGCATTGCCATATCGCGCCAAATCATCGGCATTGTCGTAGCGCTCGGTGAAGCGTGCGCCCGACGCCATGCGGAGCATATTGCGGATGGTCGTGGCGCCATAAAGCGTCCCGGCAAGTGCCGGGGCATAGACATCAGCCGGGTCGTCCAGAGACTTTATTTTGCCCTCATCGTGAGCGATTCCAATTCCAAGGGAAACGATCGACTTGGCCATCGAGTTCGATAGAAACCGGTCGTCCCTGGTACGGCCATACTGGTAGCGCTCAACCTGTACCACGCCATCCTTGATGATCAACAGCCCCATGATGCGCTGCCGCCCGAGGTAGTCGTCTGTCGTGAGGCTTCGTTCGTGGCCGCTCGACCACCGGTAATCTGGAACGGTCGCATTTATGGCCAACGGTATCGGCTGAGTACTGGGCACGAGCGTGTTGACACGGCCGTTGGCGATGCCGGCGATTTCCGCCTGGTGCGTGAAGCTCCCGACCCGAACCGCCTCGTCGTAGAACCAGCTTTGCCGGGTCCCCACCGGATAGCCGTTTGCTTTGCCGAGGCGCTCCTCGTCCGGGGCTGCCTGCACAGACGTCGCCATTACAGCCATCGACAGGAACAGGCTCGCTGCGTTTTTCACTGTGTCTCCAATCCCAGCGGGATAGTCTTGGTGGCGACTCTAACGCATAAAATGCGTTTCTGTTCCGGCAGCGTGCCGGCGCGACCACGCTGCCGACGCTTAGTCATCTAACTGTGAGCAACACCGACCACTGACCGGAGCTCTTACTTGCCGAGGCAGAGCGCGGCAACGAGGCTGGTCCGAGCTTTTAAACGGCTCCTGCTAAGGAAGAGTGCAGGCGGTCGTCGCAGCGCCATAAATCGAACGTTTAAAGGGATCGCCTTCATTCAAGGAGCGCGTCATTTAAGGTGCGCTTTTATCTTGTCGCAGACTTATTCCAGGAGAACCTGGCTCCATGTCGGCTTCCCGCCAAAGGGTTACGACAAGCACCATCACCACAGGCCCAATAAACAGTCCTAGAAGCCCAAGCGTTTCGACACCGCCCAGGATCCCAAACAGCACGGCAAGGAACGGTAGACGCGTTGCATTTCCGATGACGGTCGGACGGACCACATGATCTGCCGTGACGACCACGACGGTTCCCCAAATGGCAATGGCGATCCCCGCACCGGTACTGCCGGTCGAGGCGAGAATTGCCGCGGCACTGAGATAGGCGATGGGTGCACCGAACGGTATGATTGCCAAGACGCCTGTTGCCGCGCCCCATAAAGCCGGCGACGGAAGTCCGACGACCCCGTAGACAAGTCCGATGGCAACTCCCTCACCTATACCAATCAGGACCAGACCATTCACCGTCCCGCGGATCGCGTTCGGAATGTTCGTAGCATATCGGCTCCACCGTTCGGGCCCGACACATTGAGCGCCGACTCGCGCAATCTGACGACTGAAAGCGCGCCCGTCCTTGTAAAAGAAAAAAAGGCAGAGAAAGGCAAACCCAAAATCGACCAGCCTGCGAAAAAGCTGGCTGCCGAGTTCCCGCAGAATGTTCCGCGACGAAGAAAAATGGACGCTGGACTCCTGTGAGAATAGATGTGCAACCCCGCGAGGCTGTCCCAAAGTCGTCAGCCACCAGTCGTGTATGACTGATCCGACGACCGGAATGTGTTGAAGCAGGAGGGGTGGCGCAAGACCATGGTCATTGGCTTCCATAACAAACGCTGCTAATGCGGGTACTTCTCTCATCGCCTGACTGAGTCCGAATAGAATCGGCACGAGGAAAAGGCATGCCGTGATCGTCGTCGCCAATATGCTGGCGAGTACGCTCCGACCGCTGAGGTAGGATAGCAACCGCTCGTACAGTGGCCAGCTTGCGATGCAAAGCACACTGGCCCAGATCAACGGCACAAAAAATCGTTGAACCACAAATGCGGCAAGTGCAATCAGCAGTAGCGCAATGACCGTACCGACAGTATCCCGCTGAACGTCACTCATGCGAAGTTTCCTCAAATAGCAATAAGCGCCTACCTCCTGAATCCGTGGAACCAGGAACACGAGCGCGCTCTTCAAACCAACGTGGTGGAATGGGGAGCCACTCGGCCGGCTCACAACGTGCCAATCTCCGACTCCGCGCACTGGTCGATAGCCTAACTGAGTCGGTCCCACCCGCCAAGGCTGGAAAGCAGGAATCGGAGGTTCATTTCCAAAACTCGAAGTGGGTCGGCTGAGCTGGCGAAGCAACTCGCCCTGCGTCTGCTTTAACGAAATCGACAGAGGGTTTCGATGGCTTGTGTTCCTCTCCTGATTGCATTCCTGGGACAGGAAGCACCTGCTCGGTGAAGCACAAAGGACACATATCGCCATGTCTCGAAGAACGTCGACCGTGTCATCCGCTATTCCGTCGTACGACGAGTGTAAGGGGAGTGGCGTCGGTGTCCTCGCTCGCGATACTGAGGTCCGATTCAGCGGCTGGGGATGCAGCCGATTCGCAACGCGCTCCCCTTTGCTAGCGTTTCGATTCGACCTGCCGAACACGCCCTGTTTCGCCCTCATTCGATTTTCAATAGACAGGTCGCGTATTTGCATGCTACGTTATGTGTACGGTGTTCACATCGAGTGGCATGCAGTTGCTGCCTCGCCAAACAAAGACAGTGCTTCGAGCGGAGAATAATATGCAGATCTATTGGATCAAGGCGCAGGCGCCGCGACGGGTTCTGGCGCTGGCAAAATATCTTGGAACCGAAACCGAGTTCGTGGAAATCAATCTGAAGAAAGGCGAACTCAAGTCGCCCGGCTACGCGGCACTTAATCCAAACCTTAAGGCGCCTACTTTGGTTGATGGCGAATTTGTGCTTTGGGAATCGTCGGCGATCATGGCTTATCTCTGCATCAAGGCTGAATCGGATATGTGGCCAGCCAACAATCCGGTCGAGCAGGTCGAGGTTTTGAAATGGCTGTCCTGGAGCGATTGCCACTGGTCTGCCGCGGTTTCACCATTCTATTTTGAACATATCGTCAAGGCGACGTTTGGTTTGGGCCCGCCGGATCGAACCTCTCTGAAGGAAAACGTCCGGGATTTTATGCGATTCGCCAAGGTGCTGGATTCGCGTCTGGCGGGACGAAGCCATGTCGCGTGTGGAAGGCTCACCATCGCCGATTTCCAGTTAGCCTCGATGGCGACGCATTGGCAGGAAGCGGAAATGCCGATGGAGACATTCCCCAACATTATTCGATGGATTGCAGAGCTCAATCGCATTCCTGCCTGGGCCGATCCGTGGCCGGCCAAAGCGCTGCCGTCGGCGTCCGCAGCCAGCGCATAGTACGGCGATGGAGCGCGCATGAAAGTCAAACGAATCGTCGCCAATATCAACATGCAGGCACCGCGAGAAGCGAAGCACTTTTATGAAGAAATCTTCGGGCTAGAACTGCTGATGGATCTAGACTGGATCAAAACCTTCGGCTCGAATGAACAAATGACGGTGCAAATCAGTTTTGCTTCCCAAGGCGGGTCTGGCACGCAAACCCCCGACATATCGATTGAAGTGGACGATCTTGACGTCGCGCTCGCCAGAGTGAAGCAGTCAGGTATTCCGATCGAGTATGGTCCCGTGAACGAAGCGTGGGGAGTTCGCCGCTTTTATGTTCGCGATCCGTTCGGCAAGTTGATCAATGTGCTGGCGCATTGCTAACGCGGCGGCCGGATACGGTGGCGGCGGGGGCTTTGAGGCAGCGGGGACGCGCCTTAATACGACGTTGTTGCTACCTCACCGCGAACTTACCGGGACTGATCGCGAACGTCAGGCGGCGCGAAAAGAAAAGCAAGCATTCACCAAGTCGTCGAATAAATATTGACGGCATGTTCCACTAACCAATCCGAATGTTTTTTCTTGGGAAAAACCGCAATGCTATCTAACAATTCACGTACTGGAACGATGCCAACTTCGACCTCCGCCATGGTGTGGAGCGGTCGCATTCTCAGCGCTATGGTCGTGTTATTCCTGTTGTTTGACGGCGTGACGAAACTCGTTCCAATACCTATCGTCACCTCTACCCTTGTGCAGTTGGGGTATCCGGCCGACCCTGGCCTTGCGCGAGCAATCGGCATACTGACGTTGGTGCCGACCCTCTTGTATGTGATGCCGAGAACGGCGGTGCTCGGTGCCGTATTGCTCACCGGGTTATTTGGGGGCGCAATGGCCACGCATTTGCGGGTTGGAAGCCCCGTATTCAGTCATCTCCTTTTTGGCGCTTATCTCGGCTTGATGACGTGGGGTGGACTGTACTTGCGTAACGCTCAGCTGCGAGCGCTGTTTCCCCTGGGACCAAAATTAGCCTGATGGAATGGCCTCGTAGTACGCCAAGAAATCCTGCGCGGACTTCTGGCGCGGCGTTACGAAGCGTAGTTAAGCCTTCCATTAGTCGAGTCCACACCGCGCCTGAGTATCGAGGCACCGCATCGAGTTCCGAAACCTGAGTGCAGAACTGGACTCCGCTATTGCTCTTTCACGAACGCCGCCACCGCGCTGCCCACCTGCGCCAGGATGGCATCGCGCTCCGTTGCAGTGGCGCGACTGCCGGTAAGGTAGGCGGCAACGAGTACCGGCGCACGGCCCGGCGGAAAAAGCAGTCCCGAGTCGTTGGACGTTCCATTTTCTCCGGAGCCGGTCTTGTCCGCCACCTTCCAGCCGTCCGGAAGCAGGGCTCGGAGACGCCGATCGCCGGTCTTGTTCGCCGCCAGCCATTGCATAATTTGCGCGCGCGAATTGCTGGACAGGACCGGGCCGAGCACGATTGCGCGCATGGTCGAAAGCATAAAATTCGGCGTTGTCGTATCGCGTGGGTCGCCGGCCAGCGCTTCGTTAAGATCGGGCTCAACGCGGTCAAGCCGTGTCGACTTGTCGCCAAGCGATCGAAGCCATTGCGTCAGATTTTTCGGTCCACCGAAGCTGCGCAGCATAAGGTTGCCAGCCGTATTGTCGCTGAGCGTAATCGCGGCCTCGCACAGTTCCGCAAGCGTCATGCCATCGCCGCCGACATGACGCTCCGTGGTCGGCGAATAAGGCACCAAATCGGCGTGTTCAAAGCGTATGCGGCGTTGCAATTTTTCGTGGCCCGCATCCACCCGCTGCAGCACCAGGCCCGCAGCGAGCAGCTTGAAGGTGCTGCACAGAGGGAAGCGCTCGTCGCCGCGCCAGGCGGATGCCTTGCCAGTCTGCGTGTCCAGCACGGACACGCCAAGCCGGCCACCTTCGGCACGCTGCTCGATTGCCCGCAGGCGCTCCTGCAGGGCATCCATACTCGATGGAGTAGGGACCGAAGGCGCATCACTTGAAGCAGACGAACCCAGTGGGTACCCACCAATCGCGAGGGCCGCCAATCCGGCTCCCATGTTTATCGTAAATTCGCGGCGCTTCATTTTGTTTTCCTGTGGGTGTACGTCATGGAGATATCAATACCTGGCCCCTCGGCCAGCAACGCTTCGAGGCTCTTGAAAAGGCAGTAGACGGCGCGCCGAGAAGAAATCGCGGTCATGCCTGACCGGGTCCCTTGAGTACCTCACAGCGCGGGACTAGGCTTCACGACTTGCTTGCTCCACGTACAGCGTGATCGCTCGCAGTACGGCGTCGATCGCCGGAATGAATCTCGGATCAGTTGCGATAGCGTCCTGCGCAATCCCTGAGCCGATCACCGGGATGCGCACGCAAGCGTCCGCAATCAAGTCGGCCGACATGGTCCGCAACGTTTCCTTGAGCGCGAGGTCTGCGTGGAAGGACTGCAAGGAGGGGTTCAAAACCGCGACTGGCTTGTCGGCGAACGGCGGGTAACTCACAAGCCAGTCCAGTGTGTTCTTGATCGTACCCGTCACGCCATGCGCGTACTCTGGACTGGCAATGACAATCGCGCCTGCTGAAGCGATCGCAGCCCGAAATCGAGCGATCGATTCGGGCACATCATCCTCAAGTTCGGGGTTGAAGAGGGGCCAGACCTTGTGCTCTTCGAAAATGGTGAAGTCCACCCATGCGGGCGCGAGTTGCTGCATCGCTCGCAGCAACGCTGTACTCCACGATTTCGTCCTTTGGCTCCCGGACAGGGCGAGTATCTGGAGTTTCATTTAATGCGCGCTACTAGAAGCTTTTGAAAAGGCAAACGTTTTTGACTCATTGAATTTGCAAAAACCGATCGTTTGCGTTGATCCGGTAATGCACCTGCTTACGCGGACATTCAGTTTGCATCCATGCCGACAGTTGCCCTAGCCAGGTTTCCCATCAAGTCGCGGACGCACCCATATTGGCGCGTAGCCAGCAGTAAACAGGATGAACGCAGCTGACCAGCAGACACCGGCCACAATCACGCTCCAAAGATAAGTGCTTCCGCCGGTAAACAAAAGGCCGCCGCCGACTCGTGCAATTGCTGCACCTTGAACGAGCAGAAAACAGGCCAGTTCTAGCCAGCCAGTGGTTAGCGGTCGGCCAGTATGCCCGAGAGAAGTACGGGGCATCATGCCGATAGTGACACTACCAATCACGCCGATCGTTAATCCATGCAGCGCTAGCGAAACCGGCACCATGTCTAACGCGGCCAGGCCGCGCAGTAGCAGATAGCCCACTACCCAAACGTAGGCAACGTGCAGTATCCATACGAGCGGCGTGGCAAGTGTTCGCCATGGCTGCCACTGCACAAGCCGTGCCGCGTGGACAACTGCCGCGACGCCGGCCAATACCGCAAGGAACGCGGGTGGCGGCTGCAAGAGATCAGCCAGCAGCAGCGCTGCCACAGTGCCGATCGCAAGCTTTTCCAGCAGCGGATTGCGCGTGGCCTTCATGCCGGGTACGCCGTTATTGCTGAACATCGGAACCACGCGCCCGGCTATGACAGTGATTAGCAACAGCACCACATCCAGTCCGGCCTGTAGCGTAAGCAAGGCCGGCAAGGCGATCATGCCCCGGCTTCCAGCCTGAAACACCAGGGATGCGATGCCGAGAAAAAGCAGCAGAGCGATGACAAAATAATTGCGACGGTTAGCCGCGCGAACCAAAGGCACCGCAACCCCGATTGCCACCGCCAGCGGGAAGGCGGCGTTGACGGTCATTGCCGCGAGCGGATAGGGTAAAAAAACCATGATCCGGCCGACTAGCCACAACAGGGCGAAGCCAGCCAGCGCCAGGCCGGTTGGCGTCGGCTGGCCCGACCAGGTCCGGACGGCGGTAAACAGGAATCCGGTGATGACCGCGGTGGTGTAACCGACCAGCATCTCGTACCCATGCCAAAGCGGACCGTTCACATAGGGCGCCGGAAGCGTGCCGGCATATTGCAGCACCCAAAGCGGTATCGACAATGCAGCGAACAGGCTTGCCAGCAGATAGAAAGGCCGAAAACCGAGTTGCCACAGCGCGATGGGCTGTGCCTGCGTCGAGATGGAAGGCATGGCCTTGCCGGATCCTGAGGGTGGCGCGGTCATACTCGAGCGTTCAAGACGGGGTCACGGCCGGTGGCGACAACCGGCATCGCGACCGCCGAGTTATCTGGCGCCATGTGCATGCCGACATATCCCTTCACGGCTGCAATGACAAGTGGTACAGCGCCAAAGACAATGAAAACGACGTCACCGGGCATCCGCATCCATTCAATTAAACGTGACAATGCGCTCGCCGTGAAATCCAGGCTTCTGGCATGCCAGTAGCCGTTATCCAGCACGTCCCAAATCTGCAGTACACCGCCGGGAAACAAACTTAGCGCGACCATGAGAGCCAGGCCGCCATTGGTGCCCCAGAATGCGACGCGGACATACGGTTCCATTCCGGCCCATCGGGCGTCGTCAGTGGTCTGGCGCAGCACGAACACCATCAAGGCGATTGCAAGCATGCCGAAGACACCCATCAGCGCGGCGTGGGCATGGTTCGGCGTGAGCATCGTGCCGACCTCGTAATAACTGACAATCGGCAGGTTGACCAGGAAGCCAAAAATGCCAGCACCGACAAAGTTCCAGAAGCCGACGGCCATGAGGAAATAGAAGGTCCATTTGTGTGGAATGGCGATCGATTTGCCGCAGCGATCACAGTCACCGCGGGTGGTGCGCACAAAATCCCAGGCGTCCTGAGTAAGCAGCGTTAGCGGCACGACCTCCAGCACCGAAAACAAGGCCGAGAGCGCCATGTTGACATCGGTCTGACCGATAAAATACCAATGGTGCCCGGTGCCCATCAGGCCGCCGAGGAAATACAGGATAGCGTCGAGGTAGATCACTCTTAGGGCAACGTTGCGACGCGTCAGTCCCAACTGGTAGAAGGTCAGCGCGACGACCGTGGTGGCGAAGAACTCGAAGAAGCCCTCGACCCACAAGTGGATAATCCAAAAACGCCAGGTATCGACAATGGTGAAGTTCGTCTTCGCGCCAAAGAACAGGGCAGGGATGTAGAACACGGGAATTGCAAGCGCTGCCACCAGGAACATGCGAACCAGCGGCTTGGCCTCCGGTTGTGCCAACGCCTTTGGCCGTACGAGTGCCCAGAGAATGGCAAACCAGATGCAAAGCCCAACCACCAGCAGGTACTGCCACGCGCGACCCAGCTCCAGGTATTCCCACCCTTGATTGCCCAACCAGAACCACCAGTTACCGAGCAGTTGCGAGATTCCGAGCCACTCGCCCAGCAGGCTGCCGCAGATAACGACCGCGAACGCTGCAAACAGAACATGGGTCCACGCCGCGAGCCAGCGGGGTTCCTCGCTGCGAAGGGAGCGCGCCAGGAACAGTGCCGCTGCCACGAATGCTGTCGCGATCCAGAAGATCGCTGTCTGCAGATGCCATATCCGCATCAGGTTACTGGGGAAGATGCGCTCGAGCTGGAATCCATAAAAACTCCCAGGATCGGCCCGATAGTGCGCGACTCCTGCACCAACCAGCGATTGCAGCAGGATCAGGACTGCAACCACAACGAAGAATTTAACCAGCGCCTTTTGGCCGGGACCCGCCTCGCCTGGAACAAGCTGCGGATGCACATGGTGACCGCGTGTGATCCAGCCGAGGAAGTCAAATTTTCCAAAGGCCAGAAGGACCGTCGCCACGCCGGCCAGAAACACGATCAGGCTCATGGCGCTCCAGAACAGGGCGCCGGAGGTGGGCAGGTTGCCGACGCTAGGGTCGTACGGAAAATTGTTCGTGTACGAATACGTTTCGCCCGGGCGAGCCGCGACGGAAGCCCAAGCTGCCCAAGTGATAAATGCGGCGAAATGACGCAGCTCGGCTGGATCAGTGATCAGGTCCGCCTTCAGACCGCCGTTACCTGCGGGATCATGAAAATACCTGGTCCAGTAAACGACTTCGTTTTGATAGGCGGCGACTTGCGCTGCGCTCAAGCGCAGCGTATCGCTGGCTGGATCGAAACGATTGGTCTTCAGCTCGCTCGCGGTTTCGGCCTGCACCACGGCTTGCTGCAAAGGTGTGAGCGCACCGCAGCACTTCTGCCGTCACGCCGTCCAAATGCCGTGGAGGTCTCTTGTCCCATGCGATGCAGCGCCGCTGCTGAATAATCCGGGCCGAGATAGGCGCCGTGCCCCCAGACACTGCCGTTCGCCATCAAGCCGTATTTCAGAAACACGGCTTGTCCTTCCGCACATCGTCGCCGCTAAAGGCGAGCGCGCCGTCTTCACCGATCGTGCGGGCTGGTACAGGAGGTGCGTTCCGGTACGACAGCATCGTGATCATGATCAATCCCGAGAAGCCCAGCAACATCACGGCAAGCACCGCGCGAAGCCACCATGGCGACAGTGGGCCGTCGTCTTCGTCTACCGGTTGTGCTGCAATGCTCATTGATTCTTTCTTCAGGTGTAATTTCTTTTGTCGGGCGAGGCGGGCGACGCCCGTTATAAAACCTTGCCTGACGCGCGAACCGAGTCGGAATTCTCTACTCCCGAGTGCGTCGATTTTGGGGTACGGTCATCCATGGGCAAACGCCAGTTAAGCGCCGCACGAATTTCGGCGAGCAGGCCAGAATTTCAAACGCTGCGCTACTTGTCCTGCAATGCATTGTCGTGATGAACGCGCCTCTGACTGGCAATGCCCGGCTTATCCGATGTCCGCAACAGAACGACTGTGACAAGCAATGAGGAATTCCGGATTGCCCTTAGTTCATGCGGGACGCCTGCCGCAAGGTAGAGCATGTCGGCGCTACGGATGACCTTATGTGTATTGCCTGTGACGACGTCTATTTCGCCCTCAATGCATTGCAGCGTAACCGGTCCATCGACCGCGTGTTCTGCCATGTGTTTGCCGATCGGAAGAAAGATCCTCATTACTTCAAGGTGCTCGTCCTTGAAAAGCGCGACGGTTGACGTTTCGTCCAGTTCGTCGCGAGGGGACCGACGCTTGCTACTTCCCCTGAAGATAAATGCGCTATTGCTATTTCATTGCTCCTTGATTTGAATCCGGCTCCTTCAAAATTCCGCGAAACAAAGCCCATGCACTATGCGCGCCTCCGTGCGAGTCATGTGATGAGACTGTCGCGACCATCGGCGAACCGGTATCGGACAAGCTTGGTGAGGCTGTTGAAACAGCAGGCATCGCGCACCCAGGTAGTTGGCGTTGGTGAATTCAGCGGCGCGTGGGAAAGGGCACCCTGCGAAATTTTTCTCGCCGCTGCTCCTCGTCGAACAGGGCAAGTGAGGGCTTGATCAAGTCGCTACGACTTACGATGCCGATCAGATGCATGGATTCCCGGTCTCGCACAACTGGCAACCGTTCGAGATCATGCAGCGCAAGGAGGCTTGCCACGTCGCGGCAACTGTCGCTCGGCAAGGCGACCAGCAAATCACGCCTGTCAAACAACTCCCCAATCCTGCGTCCCTCAGCGAAGCGTGCTGTAGGGCCGAGCATTTCACGGTGGATCATGCCGATAGCAGCACCATCACGCACGACGGGAAAAACCCTATGCGCCTGGTCTGCACCAAAGTATTGGGCAACGACTTCTTCAACCGTGGCGTCGACATCCACCGTCTTGACATCGCGCGTCATGACTTCGGCCACGCTCTGGCGCTCGAGTGGGTCGATGCCGTACTCGCGATAAATATGATAGCCGCGGCGCGCGATTTTTTCAGTAAGGATAGAACGCCGCATCACCAGAACCGTAAAACCATATGCGGCAGTCGAGGCTGCCAGAAGCGGCAGCATCGCGTTGATATCGTGTGTGAGCTCAAGCGCGAACACTACCGACATGATTGGCGCGCGCATCATGCCACCAAGGGTCGCCGCCATGAAGACAAGAGGCCACAGGGCAGGTTGGCCGCCTGGCATGTACGGGGCCGCCAACGCGCCTAGCCCCGCACCCATCATTAATAGCGGTGCCAACACGCCGCCCGAAGTGCCGGACCCAAGGGCAATGACCCAGATGACGGCCTTGCAAAGTAGCAAGGCCAGCACTACGCCTATTGCGAGATGGTTTTGCAAGAGGTCGCCGATAACGTCGTACCCCACGCCCAGGGCACGGGGTTGAAAATATCCGCCAATGCCGACTGCGATGCCGCCAATTGCGGGCCACCACATCCAGTGAACAGGCAGTTTTCCGAATAAGTCTTCCACCTTGTAGAGCAGGTTCGACAAGCCCCACGACATAAGGCCACTGGCGAGACCGGCAATCACGCACGATACGAGCCCAAGGGGGCCTACCAACGACGTTTGAAGCGGAAACAGCGGACCGCTGTCCATCAGGAGCGGGCGCAGGAAGCCCGCCACGGCGCAGGCAACCGCAACAGGCAGCAAGCTTCGTGGTCGAAGCTCGAATAGCAGCAGTTCAACGGCCAGAAGCACTGCCGCCACTGGCGTGCCGAAGACCGCCGTCATGCCAGCCACGGCGCCGGCCACCAACAACGTCTTGCGCTCTGCGCTTGTCACGTGAAAATGTTGGGCGACCAACGAACCCAACGCACCACCGGTCATGATGATCGGCCCTTCAGCGCCGAACGGACCGCCGCTGCCGATCGCAATACCCGATGCCAGCGGCTTCAGTACGGCGACCTTTGGCGACATCTTGCTTTTGCCGAACAAGATGGCTTCAATCGCCTCGGGAATGCCGTGGCCGCGAACTTTCTCCGTCCCGAATCGTGCGATCAGGCCAATGATAAGACCGCCTGCGACTGGCACCGCAATTACCCACAGACCGAGCGTATTGGCGGCCGGAGAGCGGGCCGCCCCGGAAATCGATTGGAAGAAGAAAAGGTTGGTAAAAAGCCGAATCAGAAACAGCAAGAACCACGCTGTCACGGTACTGAGCGCGCCGACCACCACGGCAATCAGTGCGCCTTGAAGAAGTCGTGGGTCGGCCGCAAAATCGCGCCGGGTGTCTTCGAGATGCATAGTTAGTCCTGCGTTGAAATGACCGGGACGGTGAACACGCCGTTGAGTGCGGCAAGTTCGGCTCGATGCAATGCCGCCAGCCTGTTTAGAATTTGCTTGCCCTTGTCTTGAAGGTGCACTTCGATCTGACGCCGGTCTTGTTTGCTTTGCACCCGCGTGACCATGCCAAGTGCTTCGCACCGTGTAATCAAGGCAACCACACCGTGCGGCTTGGCTTGCAGTCGGGTCGCTATCTCGCCGACGTTCGCCCATTCCCGGCCCTTGAACCCCTTCAGGTGCAGCAACAGCAGGTACTGCAGCGGCGTAATGCCCTCGGCCTGTATCGCATCTTGAGAGAAGCGCTCAAACCGTCGCATCTGGTAACGGAATTCTGATAGCACTTCGAAGTCTTCTTTTTTCATGACAATATTTCTTGCTCGGCCGTGGCGCTTCAGAAGGATCCCTTCTTTACGATCGCGGAATATATCACGGGATGATATATTCCGCATGCTGCCGCTTGTCATTCGAGCTTCGCAAAAGAGCGCGGGTTTGCCTGGCTTTTGCTCCAGTTGTGGCGGCGGGGCGGGAACTTAATGACACCCGGAATGGAATTCAAGGCGAAGGAAATGAAGATTGCGGCTGACGCTCAGTGGGATGAGAAAACGTGGCAATTCGTAGGTGCGAAGCTGCCGCATGGGGCAGGAAGCTCCCGTATGCATCTGGACCGTCAGTTCAATGGGAAATGGCGATGCACCCGGGCAGACGCAAGGCGTTGCCAGATACGTCGCTGGGCCGCATCCAGGAAAAAGTCGAGAAACGCAAGGCGAGCGTGCGCGCCACCGTCTAGCATCCGTTCCGCATCGTCAAGTACATCTTCGGCATGAAGAAGGTCGTTACCGGCGATTGGTCAAGAGGACGGCAAAACTCTTAGCGCTATTCGGAATGGCTAACCTTCTGGTCGCCAAGCGACGGCTTATTGAGCTCAACGGCTAGCCGAGCGAGCTACGTGGTCGTTCCTGGTTGTACTGCTAGCGCCAAGCGGCTATGACCTGCGTTGCATGGTGCATCGATAGGAACCAGTGTTCATTCAGGCATTCATCCCGGAAATTTCGGTAAAGCTTGCAATGTGCGCATTCTGCTGCGGTTTTCCCGGCTTGATGAATCGTAGCAGCAGTTGGCTGCGGTAAGCCCGTTCACCCAACACATTGCCGATAAGAACCGCGGTGGAATTTCGCAGGCATTTGCGGAGCATGTGCACGGTACTGTTGGAAATTGCGGACTACAGATGGCAAGGACAGCACGGTTCTACACAACCGAGCCGAGCTTGAAAATGGGCAAGTACATTGCGACCACGAGTCCGCCAATCAGCACACCGAGGATCGCCATGATCAGCGGTTCCATCAAGCTGGAAAGCGATTCCACCGCCTCATCCACCTCCGCCTCGTAGAAGTCCGCGACCTTGCCGAGCATCTGGTCCAGGGCTCCAGATTCCTCGCCGATCGATACCATCTGCGTGACCATGCTGGGAAACACGTCTGAGTTCTGCATCGCCACCGTGAGGCTGGTCCCGGTGCTGACTTCGTTTTGAATCCTGCGGGTGGCGTCAAGGTAGACCGCATTGCCGGCGGCGCCGCCCACGGAGTCGAGCGATTCCACCAGCGGGACTCCGGCCGCGAACATCGTAGCGAGAGTACGTGTCCAGCGAGCGACCGTTGCCTTCATCACGACGTCGCCAAAGATCGGGGCCTTGAGCAGAAGCCGATCCATAGTGCGCTGCATGCTGAGCGACCTTTTCCATGACTGCAGAAACAGATAGATTGCCGCGAACAGGCCGCCGAAAATCAGATACCAGTATGCGACGAAGAAATCCGAAATCGCCATGACAATCAAGGTCGGCGCGGGCAGATCGGCGCCAAAGCTGGTGAATACGGTTTTGAAGGCCGGTACCACCCAGATCATGATTACCGCCGTCACGATGAAGGCGACCGCGAGAATGGATACCGGGTAGAAGAGCGCCGACTTGATCTTGCCCTTGATGGCGAGTGTCTTTTCCTTGTAAATGGCGAGCCGCGTCAGCAGGTCCTCCAGAATGCCGGCCTGTTCGCCCGCTCCGACCAGATTACAAAACAGGGGGTCGAAATAAAGGGGGAACTTACGAAATGCCTGGTTCAGGCTGGTGCCGGTTTCCACGTCCGCGCGAATGTCCTGGATCAGTTTTGACACCGACGGGTTGGCATTGCCCTTCGATACGATGTCGAAAGACTGCAAAAGCGGCACACCGGCTTTCATCATGGTGGCCAGCTGGCGCGTGAAAAGTGTAATGTCTTTTTCGGTGACCTTCCGGCCGCCGCGGTGCGTTTTCTTTTTCACCTTGCTGACCAGAATGCCCTGGCGGCGAAGGTTCGCGCTCACGACATGTTCGCCGCTGGCGCGGATTTCTCCGCGAACCTGTTTGCCGCTGCGGTCCTTGCCTTCCCAGGCGAAGAGCGACTCTTTTACCTGGCGTGCGCCTGCTGCTGTTGCCATGCCTTTTCCCTCTTTATTCGTTGGTACAGCCCAGCACTTCTTCAAGGCTGGTCATTCCTTGCATCACCTTGACGAGCCCCGCCTGACGCAGGGTCTTTACGCCATCTCGACAAGCCTGCTCTTCAATCTCAATCGCCGTGCCATGAGCGAGAATGATTCTTTCGATTGATTCTGAGATGGGCATGATCTGGTAGATGCCTACGCGCCCCTTGTATCCGCTGCCGGTGCAACGCTCGCAGCCGACCGCCTTGTAGGGCACCCACGTGCCGTCAAGGTCGTCTTCGGTGAAGCCGGCCTCAATCAGCGCCTCTTCCGGGATTGTGGTCGGCTGCTTGCAGGTGCACAGGCGCCGGGCCAATCGCTGAGCCGTGACGAGGATGATCGATGAGGCGATATTGAAGGGCGCTACGCCCATGTTCATCAAACGCGTAATCGTGGCCGGCGCATCGTTGGTGTGGAGCGTGGAAAACACCATGTGGCCGGTTTGGGCCGCCTTGATCGCTATGTCCGCGGTTTCGAGATCGCGGATTTCGCCGACCATGATGATGTCGGGATCCTGGCGCAAGAATGCCTTCAGCGCGACCGGAAAAGTAAGCCCGGCGCGGTCGTTGACGTTGACCTGGTTTACCCCTGGAAGGTTGATCTCGGCAGGGTCCTCGGCCGTAGAAATGTTGATGCCCGGCTTGTTGAGTATGTTCAGGCAGGTGTACAGCGACACCGTCTTGCCGGAGCCGGTAGGTCCCGTCACCAGCACCATGCCGTAAGGCCGCTGAATCGCGTTCATCAACATTTCCTTCTGTTCCGGCTCATAGCCCAGCGATTCGATGCCCATCTGCGCCTGGGTCGCATCAAGAATGCGCATGACGATTTTTTCACCATGCAGGGTAGGCAGCGTGCTAACGCGGAAATCGATCGAGCGCGTCTTGCTCATGGCCAGCTTCATGCGGCCATCCTGCGGTACGCGCTTTTCGGAGATGTCGAGTTTGGAAATTACCTTGATGCGCGAGGCGAGTTTTTCCTTGATGGCCAATGGAGGTTGCGCGATTTCACGCAGCACGCCATCGACCCGAAAGCGAATGCGGTAGAACTTCTCGAATGGTTCGAAATGAAGGTCAGATGCGCCGAGGTTAATGGCATCTACCAGGATTTTTTGGAGGAAGCGGACAACCGGGGCGTCGTCGATATCGGCGGAAGCGCCTTCGACCGGCGCGACAGTATCACTTTCGACGAAATCGATATTGTCGAGGTCGTCGCCGATCAGTTCGTTAAGATTTTGTTCCGCGCTTTGCCCCATCTTCTCTATGAGTTGCATCAGCACCTGATGCTCTACGATGACGGGTTCGACGGACAACTCGGTCTGGAACTTGATCTGTTCCAACGCCTGTGTGTTCGTTGGGTCGGAAATCGCTACGGAAAGCTTGTTGCCCCGCTTGGCCAGTGCTACCACCCGCTGGCTTTGCATCAGCTTCGCATCGATGACCTTTTCCGGCAGAAGTTGCGGGTTAAAGGCAGCGAAGTCGAGCATCGGATAACCGAAGGTTTCGGAGCAAAACACCGCCAGGGATCGTGAATCGATGACCGAGGCTTGCAGAAGCACATCGATGAAAAAGAGCTTCTCAGCCGAGGCTTTTTTCGTGAGCGCATCGGCCTGCTGGATTGACAGCTTGCCAGCCTGAAGCAGCGCGCGGCCCAGGCCGGACATGGCGCCAGTGGAAGCCGACGACGAAAGCACAGCTGCCATAGTGTCGAGAAAGTCGTAAAAACGAGGAGGGAACCCGGGAGCAGGGGTGTTTTTAAAGCGGTAATTGCCGCCCCCATGTCGGGCGATTCACTTTAGATGATGCCTATGGGCATCATATTTGTAAAGGCAATCGGGTTTTAGTGTCGCCTTTTGGATGGGTTTCGTTCGGAAAGCGAATGGTTCAGGTTTCTGCGTACCGTCGCTTCGTCAAGCGAGGCCGTTTAAGTTTGACCACCTTGATCGACTGGTTAAGAACTTGAACAATTTCGACGATGCAGTCGCCAATTTTAAGACTTACGTTATTTTCTGGAATGGCCTGCAAATATTCCAGCAGCAGCCCATTCATTGTTTTTGGTCCGTCTACCGGGAAACTCAAGCCGAGTCGTTTGTTTATATCGCGCAGCGTTGTGGTCCCTTCAAGAAGGCACTCTCCGTTGGCGTCCCAACTGATCACGTCAGCGCGTGCCGCACTGGGAGTTGAGGTCGTGAATTCCCCAACCATTTCTTCAATGATGTCATCCAGCGTTACCAGCCCCTGGACTTCGCCATACTCGTCCACGATTATGCCGAGCCGCTCGTGATTTTCCTGGAAATACTGCAGCTGGGTAAAGACATCTGTGTCCTCGGGGATGAAATAGGGGGCCGTCAAGAGTGCGCGAAAATGGTCGACGGTGAGCTCACCCTCTTCGTTTAGCAGTGCCACGGCCTTCCGGACATGCAATATCCCGACGATCTGGTTTATTTCGCCTTCGTGTACCAGAAGTTTATTGTGGTAGCACGTTGTAAGCTGGCTCTTGATCTCTTCCACCGGAACCGACAAGTTTAACGACTCGATCTGGGACCGCGGAATCATGACGTCTTCAACTGAAATGCGTTCAAGGTCAAACAGATTCAGCAGAATGCTCTGGTGTTTTTTGGGGATGAAGTTTCCACCCTCGAGAACCATTGATCGCAGTTCCTCCGGCGAGAGGCGGTGGTCGCGAGCGCTGCTGCCGGCCTTGATGCGCAATGTCTTCAGCAGCCCGTTCACGAACAGATTTACAAACCAGATCGCCGGGCCACTAATGCGCATCAGCGGCTTCAACAGCATGCTGCAAGGCAGGGCTATGCGCTCCGGGTATGTCGCTCCGATGACCTTTGGCGTGATCTCCGCGAAGACGATAAGCAGAAATGCTACCGCCGCCGTGGCAATGGTGATGACGCGCTGGTTGTTACCAAAGGCAGTGATGGCGACCGCCGTAACGAGCGCCGTAGCCAATGCATTAATAAGGGTATTGGCAATCAGGACCAGCGACAGTACTCGATCGGTGCGGTCCAAAAGCCATAGGGTGGTCGTGGCGCTCTTGCTGCCCCGCTTGGACAGGTGCCGGAGGCGGTGACGATTTGCCGCCATTAATGCAGTTTCTGTCATTGCAAAAAACGCAGACAGGAGAATCAGCAGTGCTAGCGCAATCAGTTGCGCCCATAAGGGTACTGCATCCACAGGGTCACCGCAGGTTAGGTTGGAGAGTTAAGCAAAGTCAGGCAAAAGTCGCGACGACTGTAACCCCATTATTTTGGAGGCACAAGGCGCCAGAGGGCCAGCACAATGATTCTTGAACAGGGTGATTTTGACTTTGCGCTTCGGCACGGTCTTTAGATTACACAGCAAAGGCGCTAATCGGGCACCGAAATCTCATGCCTGTTTGTAAATATCGTCTAATATTAAATTATGTTTCACAGCGTCCCTGTGCCATATACGATCCTGAGGGTTACGCTAACAGCATGTAATAAGGGTGGGTCGAGACGTTAATCGAACGTTAATTTGGGTAAGGAATCGTTATGGAAAGCTATAAACAACTTCAGGAACAAATTAAATCTCTGCAGAGCAAGGCCGAAGAAGTTCGGCGTAGTGAATTATCTCGAACCATTTCGGACATCCGCGCGAAGATGGAAGAACTGGGTATTTCCGTAGACGACCTGCAGCGCGCCCAGGGAAAACAGAAGTCCGGACGCAAGGTTTCTGCGCCTGTTGCGCCAAAATATCAGGATCCCGCCAGCGGTAAAACCTGGTCGGGTCGGGGCAAGGAACCGAAATGGCTTGCCGGTCGCAGCAAGGGCGATTTCTTGATCAGGTAGGAGGCCGTTGCCGGACATGGTGCCTGCCGCTTTGATGATCCGCCTTGCCTGGTCCGCGGGTCATCTCACTCGGCGCGCGTCTTGTTCCGCGTTTTGTAAAGCTGCCCGGTGCTGCAGCCCACATGTTATGCGGGTAAGGCATGGACGCAGCCGCGACCCGTTCAGTGCTCGTGCCTCTACCGGGTTCGCGCTTCTCTCGTCCTTACCCACGGAAGGGGGTCTTCGGAACTCCGGTCCAAAGGCGGCGTGAATCACCCTCAATGGATCGTCCTGCATGGTCGGGGTGAGAGGATTCGAACCTCCGGCCTCTACGTCCCGAACGTAGCGCTCTACCAGGCTAAGCTACACCCCGAATGCCATCTCAACCGCGCCGTCCGCGCAGTGAAACTCAGGAACCTGCTGCTAGTGATTACGGTCGACTGCGAAGGCGCACAATTCTAGCAAAGAATCTTTGAACAGGCCATTTGGCACAGACCTGACAGCCTCGGTTGCAAGTTGGGCCGAGCGTTCTGCCTGCCGACGCGCATAGTTCAATGCGCCGGAGTCCGTGATCGCTTCAAGGATTGCATCGAATTTTGAGGCGTCCCCCTGCTCGATACATGACTTAACGAGGTCGCATTGCGATGGCGTGCCGTGCCCCATAAGGTAGATTAGCGGCAGCGTCGGCTTGCCTTCTCGCAGGTCATCTCCCACATTCTTGCCGATGTCCGCGGCGCTGCCGGAATAGTCGAGAACGTCATCGATCAACTGAAACGCAGTACCGAGGCAGCGTCCGTATTCTGCCGCAGCTTCGACGTCCTTCGGTGCGGCTCCGGCAATCAGGGCGCCAAGCTGGGCGGCAGCTTCGAAGAGCTTCGCCGTCTTGGAGCGGATGACCTGGAGGTAGCGTTCCTCCGAAACATCGGGGTCATGCATGTTCAATAGCTGCAGTACTTCACCCTCAGCGATCACATTTGTCGCGTTTGCCAGGACGTTCATGACCGGCATTTCACCGATCGTTACCATCATCTGAAAGGCGCGAGAATAGAGGAAGTCCCCGACGAGCACAGAAGCAGCGTTGCCGAACAGTGCATTGGCGGTTTTGCGTCCACGGCGAAGTGAAGATTCGTCGACGACGTCGTCGTGCAGCAAGGTGGCGGTATGAATGAATTCGACGATTGCGGCCAATTCATGGTGGGCCCTGCCGCCATAGCCGTACGCGTTCGCAAATAGAAGGACGAGTGCGGGCCGGATCCTTTTGCCGCCTGCTCCAATAATGTACTCGGCGATCTGATGGACCAGCGGAACGTCGGTATGCAGCTGGAGACGTATTACCTCGTCTACTGCGGCCATGTCCGGCGCGATTGCGCCGCTAAAGCTGGCGTGGGAGGGGCGTGCGTGAATGGCGGACAAGTCAAACCTGCTAAAAAGTCATCGATTGTCTTCATTATACGACGCGTGGCGAGCCCATACGGGAAAGCAGCGTGCCGGACCGGGCGACGTTCTGCACTTTGACCGGCATGCCCGGCCCATGTATAATTTGCGGTTTTCCCGATTTGCGTCGCACTGCTGTGCGGCGAGCCGGTTCGGAAGCAGGCGAGCCATCCCGGGCAAAATCAATTAAACCATTTGATGAGGTTTCCCATGTACGCGGTCATAAAAACCGGTGGCAAACAGTATAAAGTTGCCGCTGGCGAAAAACTCAAAGTAGAACAGATACCGGCAGACATTGGCGCTGAAATCACTATCGATCAAGTCCTCGCAGTCGGGGCTGGAGACACCATAAAGTTTGGTGTTCCGCTGGTTGAAGGTGCTTCAGTGCTGGCTACGGTAGTGGCGCACGGTCGTCACGACAAGGTGAAAATTTTCAAGATGCGCCGACGCAAGCACTATCAGAAGCACCAGGGCCATCGCCAGAACTACACCGAATTGCAAATTGTCTCGATCAGCGGCTAACCGTCGATCAAGCTAATCAGATACCAAGGAGCCTCTCATGGCACATAAAAAAGGCGGCGGCACTACGCGCAACGGCCGTGATTCCGAGTCAAAGCGACTCGGCGTCAAGGTCTACGGTGGCCAGGCAATCAATGCCGGCGGCATCATTATTCGTCAACGCGGCACGCGCGTTCACCCCGGTGAGAATGTCGGCATGGGCAAGGATCACACCTTGTTTGCGCTGATAGCCGGCAAAGTACAATTCATTGTCAAAGGCGCGACCCAGCGTCAGCTGGTCACGGTGGTTCCCGCCTGAGGCGGTGTTGACCCAAGGCGCGAGCCTTGCTTCAAAAGGCTCTGCCAACGGTAGAGCCTTTTTATTTTATAGCGGCAAAAAATGAAGTTTATCGACGAAGCACGGATTGAGGTAATCGCCGGCGATGGCGGGAACGGCGTCGCCTCCTTTTGTCGCGAAAAGTTTCGCCCCTTTGGTGGCCCCGACGGCGGCGATGGCGGCAAGGGCGGCAGCATCTGGGCCGTGGCGGACCGGAACATCAACACCCTGGTGGATTACCGCTACTCGAAGCTGCACAAGGCCCGCGACGGTGAGAATGGCCGAGGCGCCGATTGTTACGGCAAAGGCGCGGACGATATTGAGTTGCGCATGCCTGTGGGCACGCTAATCATGGACCGCAACGATGGGGAAGTGATCGCTGACCTCACCGAGCATGGCCAAAAGGTCTTGCTTGCCAAGGGCGGCGAGGGCGGTTGGGGCAATATTCATTTCAAGTCTTCGACCAACCGGGCGCCGCGCCAGAAGAGTGACGGCAAGGAAGGCGAGCGGCGCGAGCTGCAGCTTGAATTGAAGGTGCTGGCCGATATTGGCCTTCTTGGAATGCCGAACGCCGGCAAGTCTACCTTCATCACCGCGGTGTCGAATGCTCGCCCCAAAATCGCTGACTATCCTTTTACAACGCTTCACCCGAACCTCGGCGTGGTTCGGGTTAGCCACGAGAAAAGCTTTGTCATTGCCGACATTCCCGGCTTGATCGAGGGCGCTGCTGAGGGTGCGGGACTGGGTATCCAGTTCCTGCGCCACCTGCAGCGCACCCGTCTGCTTCTGCATATCATCGATATGGCCCCGTTTGATTCGGGTGTCGATCCAGTGAAGGAAGCGAAGGCGATCGTCAAGGAACTGAAAAAATATGACGAAACCTTATTCGACAAGCCGCGCTGGCTGGTCTTGAACAAAATGGACGTGGTACCGGAAGATGAGCGCAAGAAGCGCGTGAAGGACTTCGTCAAGCGCTTTGCCTGGAAGGGCCCGGTTTTCGAGATTTCCGCGTTGACGCATGAGGGCTGCAAGGACCTGGTGGTCGAGATATACAACTATCTGGAGCAGCAGCGCCACCTTGAAAACCGTGCGGATGACACGCCTAAAATGGAGGACGATGCCCGCGGCATCGAGTCCATCGACCCAGACGATCCCCGATTCAAGGTCCTTGAATGAGCGGCAGCCAGTCCGTGATCCGTCACGCGCGGCGGCTGATCGTGAAGGTTGGATCATCGCTGGTGACGAATGATGGCAAGGGCCTCGATCACGCGGCCATCGCAAAATGGGCGAGCCAGATAGCGATATTGCGGGCCGCTGGCAAGGAAGTTGTCCTGGTCAGTTCCGGCGCGATCGCTGAGGGCATGCAGCGCCTGGGGTTTGACCGTCGCCCCACAGGGATTCATGAGTTGCAGGCTTGCGCCGCCGTTGGTCAAATGGGACTTGCCCACATCTATGAAACCAGTTTTCGGGCGCACGGAATCGGGACCGCCCAGGTCCTTCTGACCCATGCCGACCTGGCGGACCGTGAACGCTATCTAAATGCCCGTTCCACACTTTTTACACTGTTGCGCTTCGGCGTGGTGCCAGTCATCAATGAAAATGACACGGTCGTCACTGACGAGATCAAGTTTGGTGACAACGACACCCTCGGTGCGCTCGTTGCCAATTTGATTGAAGGGGATGCGCTCATAATCCTCACGGATCAAAAAGGGCTTTATACCTCGGACCCGCGACGGGACCCTGACGCGCAATTCGTGCACGAAGCCGCAGCGGGCGATCCGGCACTTGAAGCGATGGCGGGCGGTGCTGGCAGCGGCATTGGACGCGGTGGCATGTTGACCAAGATACTTGCGGCCAAGAGGGCCGCCACCTCCGGCGCCCATACCGTCATTGCGTGGGGACGAGAGGACAACGTGCTGTCACGTCTGGCCGACGGCGAGGCAATCGGGACGCAACTTACCGCGCAGACGGCCCAACTTACGGCACGCAAGCAGTGGATGGCCGATCATCTCCAGACAGCGGGACGCGTGGTGCTTGATTCTGGCGCGGTGCAAAAGGTTGCGAACGAGGGAAAGTCACTTTTGCCGATCGGCGTTGTCGAGGTAAAAGGCGACTTTGGACGCGGCGACGTCATCACCTGCGTCGATTCGGGGCAACGCCCGATCGCTCGCGGCATCAGCAATTATTCGAGCTCCGAGGCACGACGCATCATGCGCCATGCCTCATCGGAGATCGAGGCGATTCTCGGCTTCGTCGAAGAAGTCGAACTGATTCATCGCGACAACCTCGTACTGCTTTAAATCGTAGTTCCTCCGAGGGAGGGAGCCGCGCGACGAGACAGACTGAATGCTGCGACGACTGCCGGGGAAACTGCGGCATAGAGCGCCGGCAAAGAGCGCCGGTACTCCTCCAAGGGCACCTTTAACGCGCGTCGGTGCGCGAGGTTACGGGCTTTTCCCGGCGAATCCGATCCAGCATCATGTTGGCGTCGCCAGCGACCGTCTTTCCGTCACAAAAATAATCCTGGGCTAGCGTTGCCTGCTGGCGGTTCGCTGCATTGCGGACAATCGGCTCCCACTTGTCGCGCCGGGAGCGCGACCACGCACCATCCGCCCGACCAAATGCATAGAGCTTCTTCTCGAAGGCCGCACAGCGAATGCCTTCGTAAGTGATGTTCCGTGCGCCCGACGGGCTGACTGCCACCATCGTATAGCGGACCACGCCGTCCACGCCAACAGTCAACGCGCGACTGTCAATGGCGAAGCGCTGGGTAGCGGTGGCACTCACGGAGAAGGGCAGCAGGTCGGCATCGCGTGGCGGGCCAGGCAACTGGATTGCCATTTCCTCCCAGGGTTTGCTTGGATCGTCGAAGTCTTCTTCGAACTGGCTGCCAGATTGCGCGGCCGCCTGCAGAGCAATGCCACAAAGGATGCCAACCAGGGCGCTGCGAGACAAGCGAAGGAGCGCCCCGCTCACGGTAGGGCGAAGGCCGGGCGTCCCCAGGGCAGGAACATCGTGGAGTACTGCTGAAGTCATACTGTCTTTCACTCGATCTTGGGCGCGACGGTTGCCGCATCTGGCGCCCGGGTCAGGCTGCCATCCGGGGCAGATTCGGTAAGCGTTGCGGAAACCCGAAGCGTCACCACCATGGGTTGCGACATCTGCCGCAACTGTCGGGACGTATGGCGCTGGCTGGAAGTCTGCGACGGCCGGGTAAGGAATCGAGACAATTCCTGCAGGGCACGCTGGTACACGTCGCGCTTGAATTCAATCACGACATCGAGCGGAACCCAATAGTCGTGCCAGCGCCAGGCGTCGAACTCTGGGTGATCCGTCATGCGCAAGTTGACGTCACAGTCTCGACCCACCATCCGCAGCAGGAACCATATCTGCTTCTGGCCGCGATAGTGGCCCCGGATTTCCCGCTTTATGAAATGGTCGGGAACCTCATAGCGCAGCCAGTCGCGCGTACGACCGACGACGCGAACGTGCTCGGGACGCAGTCCAACTTCTTCTTCAAGCTCGCGGTACATTGCCTGCTCAGGCGTTTCCCCGAACTTGATGCCGCCCTGTGGAAACTGCCATGAATGCTCGCGGACACGCTTTCCCCACCATACCTCGTTCTGGGTATTGAGCAGGATAATGCCGACGTTCGGGCGAAAGCCTTCCCGATCCAGCATGGTTGCACCTCAAACTTTCTGCAGCTGGTGACCCCGCATCTGTGGCACGCTTTCTTGACTGTTCCGGTCGCCTGCCTGGTGAAGGACGGAAGGCTCCGTCATCCGGTGCGGGAAGTCAGTCATCAATTGTGTCGGGAGTGGGCGCATCAGCCAGCGAATACTTTAAAATTGAGTCGATTATAACCCTCTCTTTTTAAAAAGAATTCACCTCCATGCGTGCCTCGCGATTTTTTATTTCCACTTTAAAAGAAGCACCGTCCGATGCCGAAATAATCAGCCACAAGCTGATGATGCGCGCCGGTATGATCAAGCGCCTCGGCTCTGGCATCTACACGTACATGCCAATGGGTCTGCGTGTGATCCGCAAGGTCGAGGCCATCGTCCGCGAGGAAATGAACCAGTCAGGCGCGATTGAACTGCTGATGCCTGTCGTACAACCGGCCGAGCTATGGCAGGAGACCGGGCGCTGGGACAAGATGGGTCCGGAACTGATGCGAGTGAAAGACCGCCATGGCCGCGACTATGCGATTCAGCCGACTTCGGAAGAAGTCATCACCGACGTAGTCAGGGGTGAAGTGCGTTCGTATCGACAGTTGCCGCTCAACTTTTATCATATCCAGACCAAGTTTCGCGATGAGCGCCGGCCCAGGTTCGGGTTGATGCGCGGCCGTGAATTCACCATGAAGGATGCCTATTCCTTCGACCGCGATGTCGATGCCATGCGTGAATCGTACCGCATCATGTATGAGGCTTACGTCCGCATTTTCCAGCGTTTCGGGCTGCAGTTCCGCGCGGTGGCAGCCGACAACGGCGCCATCGGCGGCTCCGGTTCGCATGAATTCCACGTTATCGCCGATACCGGCGAGGATGCCCTGGTCTATTGCCCGGGCTCTGATTACGCCGCCAACATGGAGGCGGCCGAAGCGGTCGCTCTGACCGGGGCGCGGGGCGCGGCCACCGAGGCACTGGTTCGGACTGCAACGCCCGGCAAGGTGCGCTGCGCGGATGTCGCCGACTTTCTTGGCATTCCCCTGAGTGCCACCGTCAAGTCGATCGTCCTTGCAGTTGAACCGGTGACTGCGGCCAGTGCCCAGCCCGGCGTTGCGGAAAAGAAGGAAGCCGAAATCTGGATGCTCCTGTTGCGCGGCGACCATGAGCTCAATGAGGTAAAGGCGGCCAAGATTCCTGGACTGGGCACCTTCCGTTTTGCCACCGAGGCTGAAATCAGCGCCACGTTTGGCACCCCTCCCGGTTATATCGGACCGGTGGCGCCGGCGCAGCCGGTACGCATCGTGGCGGACCGCACTGTCGCCAACATGAGCGACTTCGTCTGCGGCGCCAATCTCGAAGGTTTTCACTACACCGGCGCCAACTGGGGCCGCGACCTGCCGGAGCCGCAGGTACACGATATCCGCAATGTGGTGGCAGGCGATCCGTCGCCAGACGGAAAGGGAACCCTTTCGATCCAGCGCGGCATCGAGGTAGGCCATGTATTCCAGCTTGGCACCCGCTATTCCACCGACATGAACGCCACCTTCCTGGATGTCCAGGGCAAGCCGCAACCGTTGCAAATGGGTTGCTATGGCATTGGCATCACCCGCATCCTCGGCGCGGCGATTGAGCAAAATTTCGACGACAAGGGAATCATCTGGTCCGACGCGCTGGCCCCGTTCGAGTTGGTGCTGTGCCCCATGGGCTATGACCGTAGCGAAGCCGTCAAGGCCGCCACGGACAGCCTCTATGCAGACCTGCTGGTGGCTGGCGTCGACGTTATCCTCGACGACCGCGGCGAGCGGCCGGGCGTCATGTTCGCCGATTGGGAATTGATCGGCGTGCCGCACCGCATCGTGATCGGCGAGCGCGGGCTGAAAGAGGAGCGGCTCGAATACCAGGGCCGCCGTGACGCGCAGGCCACACCGGTGCCCATTACGCAGATGGTGCAATTCATTCTCGACATGCGGGCGGACCGGCTGCGCTCCTCCAGGTCAGGCCCCGTCGGCGTTGCATGATCAGGGTGCCGATTCGCGATCTGCTGGCGATCGGGTTGTCGTGCATGTTGGCGCTCGCGGGCGCCATGCGGCCCGCACTTGCCGGCAACCAGAAGGAGGAAGCGCTCGCAAATTCGGTTCGACTCGCACTCTCGGCTGCCATTAGCGACGCCCGGCCGCCACGCGTACGACTCGACGATATCGACGAGCGAATTCGTTACCTGAACTGGCTGGGAGAGATGTCTGACCGTCTGCGGCGCCGGCTGCCTGACAACCAGGTCCGCCGGGAATTTTTGGAATCGGTCTGGTACGAGAGCAAGCGCGCCGGACTAGAGCCGGCAATGGTGCTGGGACTGATCCAGGTCGAGTCCGCATTCCGCAAGTACGCGATGTCGTCGGTCAGTGCTCGCGGTTACATGCAGGTCATGCCGTTCTGGACGCGGGTCATTGGAGACGGTGACCCGCAAAAGCTGTTTCACATGCAGACCAATTTGCGCTACGGATGCTCGATATTGCGCATGTATATCGACATGGAAGGGGGCAACCTCTATCTCGCACTGGGACGGTATAACGGCAGCCGGGGCAAACCCGACTATCCGAATGCGGTGCACGCAGCGTGGAAGCAGTGGGATTATGCGTCCACACCAATGAAGACAGCTTTGCCCGCGGTAAGGTAGCAGGGCGGCGTCCACAACCGACACGGCCGGACGAGTCTTTCCCGTTCGTCGGGTTCTTTCCCGCTGAAGAAACAAAAACGCCCGCGTCAGCGGGCGTTTTTGTTTGGCTTCCGGCTGGAAGATTATTTCAAGTGACCTGAGATGAGTTTCGTCATTTCGAACATGGACACTTGCTTCTTGCCGCCAAAAACAGCTTTCAGCTTCTCGTCAGCATTGATGTTGCGCTTGTTGGCTTCGTCCTGCAGTTTGTTTTTCTTGATGTAGTCCCAAACTTTCTTGGTGACTTCGGTACGTGGCAGCGGGTTGTTGCCGACGACTGCACCCAGAACTGCGGATGGGGTCATAGGCTTCATGAATGCTGCATTGGGCTTGCGCGGAGTTGCTGGCTTTGCGGCCTTCTTCGCTGCTTTCTTTGCAGGTGCTGCGGCTTTCTTTGCAGGTGCTGCCTTCTTTGCTGCTGGCTTTGCTGCTGCCTTTTTCGCTGCTGGCTTTGCTGCTGCCTTCTTCGCTGGTGCTGCTTTTGCTGCTGGCTTCTTTACCGCGGCTTTCTTGGCTGCGGGTTTCTTGGCCGGTTTAGCGGCCGACTTCTTGGCGGTTGCCATCTTCGAACCTCCTTCACAGTAGTCTTCGGTGATTGCGCCAATTCACGCACCGCTAATAGTGGTAGGGATTTGCTGGGTATGCAAGCGTTTTTTGCAAGTTTTCCGCTATGGCTGTCGAAGGAAAACCACGTCAACTTCATAGGGAGAACTCGCGTTGCGACCGCTTCCGATGTCTACCGCATTCCAGGCATCATGCCCTTCATGCCGCGCATCATCTTCATCATGCCGCCGCCCTTGAGCTTCTTCATCATCCCTTGCATCTGTTCGAACTGCGCCAGCATGCGATTGACCTCCTGAACCTGAACTCCGGCACCGGTGGCAATCCGGCGCTTGCGCGATGCCTTGATCAGCTCCGGTTTAGAGCGCTCCTGCGCCGTCATGGAGTTGATGATGCCTTCCATCCGGCGCACCTGCTTTTCGGCCTGGTCCATGCTGGCGCCGGCGGCTGCCTGCTGCATCTGCGCTGGCAGCTTGTCCATGAGGCCTGCGAGGCCCCCCATTTTTTTCATCTGGCCGAGCTGCGCCTTGAAGTCGTTGAGGTCAAATTTCCCGCCGCCCTTGATCTTGTGGGCAAGGTCCTGCGCCGCTTCAATGTCGACGCCCTTGCGCGCCTCTTCCACCAGCGCGAGGATATCGCCCATACCAAGGATGCGGTTCGCCATCCGCTGCGGATCGAATGCCTCGAGGCCGTCGAGCTTCTCGCCCACGCCAGCAAACTTGATCGGTTTGCCGGTGACATGCCGCACCGAAAGTGCAGCGCCGCCACGCGCATCGCCATCGAGCTTTGTCAGCACGATGCCGGTCAGGGGCAGTGCGTCGTTGAAGGCCTTGGCCGTGTTGATTGCATCCTGTCCGAGCATCGCGTCGACCACGAACAAGGTTTCAATCGGCTTCACCGCAGCATGCAGCGCAGTGATTTCCTGCATCATCGCTTCGTCAATGCCGAGCCGCCCGGCGGTATCCACGATCAGTACGTCGTGGTAGTGGCGCTTCGCAAAATCCAGAGCGGCCAGGACGATATCGACGGGTTTGTCGGTTGGCTGCGATGGGAAGAAATCAGCCCCCACCTGCGCTGTCACGGTCTGCAGCTGACCGATCGCCGCGGGACGGTAGACGTCAGCCGATACCGTTAATACCTTTTTCTTTTTTTGCTCGCGCAGGTACTTCGCCAGCTTGCCTACCGTTGTGGTCTTGCCGGCGCCCTGCAGACCGGCCATCAGAATCACTGCCGGCGGTTGGGTCGCGAATGACAACTGTGAGGCGTCGGGTCCGAGGTCGGCGCCCATGATTGCGGCCAGTTCTGTCTGGACCACGCCGACCAGCGCCTGTCCCGGAGTCAGCGAGCCGATGACGGCCTCGCCCATTGCCTTTTCGCGGACCTTCGCAATCAATTCCCTGACCGCCGGCAGGGCCACGTCGGCCTCAAGCAAGGCAAGTCGGACTTCCCGCAGCATGTCGGCGGTATTCGATTCGGTAAGGCGCGCTTCGCCGCGCATCGTCTTGACGACTTTGGCGAGACGCTGTGTCAGGTTGTCTAGCATGAGAGTGGAGAGTAAGAGTGAAGAGTGAGTTCGGAGGTGGGACGGTGGCCCTGCGTTGCCGTTTGCACGGGGCCGAAAACTCGTCGGGACACGGACATTTTAACCGAACGGGCCGAGCTTCCGACCTCATTGGAGCGTGCGAGTGCCGCCCGGTTGCATGCCGCGCAACCTTCTGTCCCCGTCATTTTCGCAGCAGATTCCGGGCGACATTTGCTGCGATGTTTTGCGGCGGCGCGCTTGACCGCGAAGGCCCTTTTTCCAGTTTGGCACCAAGTTACATGGTGTAAACTGGCGTTATGCAAACCTCACTCTTCCTGGTCGCGGCGGCACTCTATACCGTCTGCGCATTCGTGCCGGCCAGGCTGCGCATCGGTGTCGCGATCGGCACCGCGGTGGCGTGGCTGCTGCATGGCGTAGCGTTGTGGGCGGACGTGATTGCGCCTGGCACGCTGCGTCTCGGATTTGCCACCATGTTGTCGGCCACTCTCTGGATCAGTGTTGCCGCGTGCTGGGTTGAAAATCGTAACGTTGCTCTCGATGGGTTGCGCGCACTGGTCCTGCCTTGCGCCGCCGTAGCCGCGGTTCTCCCCATCGTTTTCCCTGGCAGCTTGGTGCCGCTCGAAGGCAAGTCGACGCTCTTCTCATGGCACATTGCCGTCGCCATGCTGGCCTACAGCACGCTAACCATTGCCGCTTTCCATGCGGTGCTCATGTCGCTCCAGGAGTCGCGCCTGCATACGCGGCCTGGCAGTTCGCCCCAGGGCTGGTTCGGTGGCGCCATAGATCGCCTCCCGCCGCTCCTCACCATGGAAAAGCTGCTGTTTCGCCTGATTTCATTTGGCTTCGTCCTCCTTACCCTCACGGTGCTGTCGGGGATTGTGTTCTCGGAACAGTTGTTTGGAAGGGCGCTGCGCATCGACCACAAGACCGTCTTCACGATGCTGTCCTGGGCTCTTTTCGGACTGCTACTGGCTGGCCGGCGTTGGCGTGGCTGGCGCGGCAGGACCGCGCTCGGCTTTACGCTGGCCGGCTTCGCGACCCTGTTGCTGGCCTATGTCGGCAGCCGTTTCGTGCTCGAGGTGGTCTTGCACCGGAGCCTCGCATGAAGCTTCTGCTGTGGATCGCGGTGGCCGTGATATTTGGGCTGTGGCTGCTTCAAAAGAAGCGGAGCAGGAGCGTGTCTGGCGGGGAACGGCCGGAGGACGCCGGAAAGCGGCGACAGCCTGCTCTGGTCGAACCCGAACGCATGCTGCCTTGCGCGCGCTGTGGCGTTCATGTGCCTGCTTCAGAAGCGCTGCTTGCAGGCGATGAGGCCTACTGCTGCATTGAGCACAAGGCGCAGCGGACGTCCTCCACGCAGGCGTCCCGCTAAAGGATGAAGCCGACCGCGCAAGACATGGCGCCGTCTGCCGTCGACACATTCTGGCGTACGCTGCAGACCTTTGCGGTGACCCGGGTTGCGATCGCCCTGGTCTTGCTGGTTTATCTCAGCGTCAACACGCGCCAGGGTTTTTGGGTAAACCCGAGCTTCCTTTACCGCGAAACCTGCGCCGCGTACCTGATCCTCGCGCTTGGATTCAGCCTGCTCGCGGCTTACTGCAGGCGGCGATTCCTGTTGCAGGCGGTGTCGCAAATCGCCGCAGACCTGGTCGTCATTTCCCTGCTTTACGTGGCGGCGGGCGGGGTGCGCAGCGGCCTTGGTATCCTTTACCTGTTCCCGCTGGCGGGGAGCGCGATTCTTTCACCCTTGCTGGTGGCACTATTCTTCGTGTCGGCCGCGACCCTGGTCATGCTGGTCAACAGCGGCTATCAGGTGCTGGAATCGCCGGCCGATGCCAATTTTGCGCAGGTCGGACTGTATGGCGTGGCCTTCTTTGCCGCGGTGTACGTTATCCATCGCCTCGCCGCGCGCCTGATCAATCAGGAAAAACTGGCGGCGCAGCACGGCGAGGCCCTCCAGGTGCAGCAGGCAATCAATCGCCTCGTTATCGCTGACATGGGCGACGGGATCCTGGTGGTAGGCCGCGATGGCACGCTGTTGACTGCCAACCCGGCGGCGGAGCGCATGCTGGGAGCGCCACTTTCCGAAGAAAGCCTGGGGCAAAAGCTGACCGATCTGCCTGCCCTGGCCCCTATCGCAGACAACTTTCTCGCCCGTATGCGACGCACTGCAGATGGCGCAAATGGCGGCGACGACTCGGCCCTGGTCGTTGTCAAGCCGGGCTCCGACGTCTCCCACAGCATCACGGGCAGTGGTCGAAATGCCAGGCGCGACGTCGCGGTACGCCTGAAGCTCAGGTTTGCGACGGTCGATGCCTTCGGCCTCGACAAGGATCGAACCGTCATATTCCTGCAGGATGTTGGTGAAATCGAAAACAAGGCGCAGGAATTGAAACTGGCCTCGATGGGGCGCCTGACCGCCAGCATCGCCCACGAGGTGCGCAACCCGCTGTCGGCAATCTCATACGCCGCCTCTCTCCTCGGCGAAGAGGATTGCAGCCCGGCGCAGGCGCGGCTGATCCACATCGTGGACGACAATGTCGCACGCCTCAATCGAATGATTGAAGACATCCTCAAGCTCTCCCGCAAAGTGCAGTCCGACGGCGAATCGCTGCCGCTGGATCAGACGCTGGCCGAGATCGTCGAGGAATTCCAGGAAACGCATTCGGTCGGTCCCGGCATCATTCACGTTGCCAGCATGCAGGCATATCGCGTATCGTTCGATCCGATGCACTTGCGGGAGGTGATCGTCAACCTGCTGTCCAACGCCATGCGTTATGCCAGCGGCGCTGATGGCAGCATCCGGGTATTCGGTGTTTCGGACGCTGCAAATCGCCTGGAACTGCATGTGCAGGACGACGGCCCGCCGATCTCTCCGGAGGTGCGAGCCCATCTGTTTGAACCGTTCTATACGACGTCCAGCAAGGGCACCGGCCTCGGACTGTATGTAGCGCGGGAGCTTTGCCTTAATAACCAGGCCGTGCTTGATTATGAATACCGTATCGAGAGCCTTGGCAACAAGTCCGCCAGTAGCCGGGAACCCGGCAAGGTCAGCGGCCGCTTCGTCATCACCTTTGCACTTTCCGGGCGCGCCTGACCGCATGCCCGCTGCCCTTCACCACGCCAACCATTCTCTCTTCCCATGAGCTCTCCCCGCATCCTGGTCGTGGACGACGAAGCGGATTTGCGCGAACTGCTGGAAATAACCTTCATCAAGATGGGGCTGGACATCGACAGCACGGACACCCTGTCCGGAGCGCGCGCCTATCTCGAGCGCCAGTCCTATGCCATGGTGCTGACCGACATGCGCCTGCCCGACGGCCTTGGAATCGAGTTGGTGCGGGAAGTCACTGCGGCACATCGCAACACGCCCATCGCGGTCATTACCGCATTCGGCAGCGCCGACAATGCGGTGGCCGCGCTCAAGGCCGGCGCCTTTGACTATCTTTCCAAGCCGGTGCGGCTGGACCAGCTGCGTCGAATGGTGCAATCGGCACTGCGCCTGAACGAAACAGGGACGCCGTCGCTCAAGTCGGATGCCGCGCCCCAGCCCACCCCAGCGCTTCGGCTCATTGGCGAATCGGCCGCAATGCGGGATGTCCGGGCCCAGATTGTGCGGCTGGCGCGCAGCATGGCGCCCGTCGCCATCACGGGCGAGTCAGGTACCGGCAAGGAACTCGCGGCGCGTGACATCCACGCGCAAAGCGCGCGCGCCGACAAGCCCTTCGTTGCGGTCAATTGCGGCGCAATCCCGGAGTCGCTGATGGAGGCGGAATTTTTCGGCTACCGCAAGGGTGCTTTCACGGGTGCGAACGATGACCGCGACGGTTTTTTTCAGGCGGCAAATGGCGGCACGCTGTTGTTGGATGAGGTGGCGGACCTACCTCTGGCGATGCAAGTAAAGTTATTGCGCGCCATCCAGGAGCGGCGCGTGCGCAAGGTTGGTGCCACGTCGGAAGAGCCGGTCGACGTGCGTCTTGTTAGCGCCACCCATCAGAACCTCGCCGAATGTGTGGAGCGTGGCAAGTTTAGGCAGGACCTGTATTACCGACTAAATGTCATCGAGCTGCATTTGCCGCCCTTGCGGGACCGCCGGGACGATATCGGTTTGCTTGCGGCGGGCATTCTGGCGCGCTTCGTGCCACCGGGCGAGCAGGTATCCATCTCACCCGAGGCGATGGAAGCGTTATGCAGCCATGGCTTCCCCGGAAATGTTCGCGAACTTGAAAACATTTTGGAACGCGCGCTCGCCTTCGCCAACAGCGGCTCGCTTCAGCCGTCCGACCTTGGCCTGCGTTTTGGCGCGCCCGCCGGAACTGCCTCCGCTACTATCTCCGCAACTGCCTCCGCAAATGGTTCCTCTGCTGCCCCCGGATTTGCCTCCCTGGCAACCGCGGTAGCGGAATCAGCGCCGCCGGTTGCTCATACGCCGACTGTGCCGCCTGCGCCACGACCCTACTCGGCCTACGAATCGGACGACGCCTCCTATGCGCCGCCAGGTCGCGCCGGATTTGCCGGGGCGGGCGACACAAGCATGGCAACGACGAACTCGCAGGCCGGCGCTGATCAGGGCGCGCTCACACTCCCCCTGAACTTGCCCGAGCACCTCGACAGCGTCGAGCGTCGGATCATCTTGCAGGCACTGGCGCGCACCGGTTTCAACCGAACCCAGGCTGCGGAACTCCTCGGCATAAGCTTTCGCCAATTGCGCTATCGCATGCAACGCCTTGAAATCAGCGAGCCGGAGTAAAGCCAATGACCCACGCCGCTTTCCGGATCGGCGAGGATGGCTGGTGCGAGAACGTTGAGCGCCTGCCGTCCCCAAACTGCGATCCCCGTCCGGCCGACGCCGTCGTCGACCTGCTGCTGATCCACAATATCAGCCTGCCGCCGTGCCAGTTTGGCGGTGCGTACATTTCGGCACTGTTTACAAACCAGCTGGATTACAACGCGCATCCCTATTTTGACCAGTTGCGCCAGCTTCGAGTCTCTGCACATTTCCTGATCCGCCGCGACGGCACAGTCAACCAGTTCGTGTCCACGCTGGATCGTGCTTGGCATGCCGGAGCATCGCGCTTCGGCAATCGAGAAAAATGCAACGATTTTTCAATCGGCGTGGAACTGGAAGGCAGCGATTACGAGCCGTTCGAGGCGGCACAATACGCAAGCCTCGCCAGCCTTACGGCAGCGCTGCAAGAGGCGCATCCAGTGCGCCACGTTGCTGGCCATGAGCATGTCGCCGCTGGTCGCAAGACAGATCCGGGTCCGTATTTTGACTGGCCTGGATACCGAAAACTTCTCCTCGATCGCACCGATGCATTGCACGCTGCGGCGAGCGTGTCATACCTCCCCCCAGATTTCCCGTTGTAAATCGAAGCGCCGAAATTGCGCAACCGATTTATGTTTGGAATGTCGAAAAAAGTCGTTGCATACCGATGGCCTCAGCACTAGAATTAGTTCAAAGAGCGCCCGACAACACTAGATGTAGTGGTTTGCGGACGACTCAGTGAATAAGTCCGTGGATAAGCTGGTGACAAGTGCGTGCATAAGGTAGTGCATAAGTCGGTGGATAACTTGCCTGTCACGCGGACTGCCAAAGGCGAACCAGAACATACAAAACAAAAAGCGGCGCGCCTTTTCACTCTGCCTGGCATGGCGGCAAAAGGCGCGACCCGAAAGCAGGGACATGCGAGGGGAGCAGATCAATTCCAGCTGTGCGGCCGCTGAAGACAGCGGGCGACGCAGGCCATCAACACAAACCATCCAGCGCAAGCTGTCAGACAAATAAAACGCAGCGGAAGCTGCTTACCCACAGGCAGGAGGCCCAGTGCAATCGACTCAAGAAATTTCCATGAAATCGCCCACCGATTTCGGTGTCCCCAATAGTCTTCCCATCAAGTCCTCAACCGCCCTCAGTTCCGCTGCGACCTCTCTTGCGGATTTCCGGGTTATCCGGCGCAACGGCGCCGTCGTAGGCTTTGAGCCCTCCAAGATATCGCTCGCTGTCACCAAGGCTTTCCTTGCCGTAAATGGCGGACAGGGTGCCGCCTCGGCACGCGTCAGGGAACTGGTTGAGCAGTTGACCGGGAATGTCGTTTCGGCCCTGGTTCGTCGCCAGCCAGCGGGTGGCACGGTACATATAGAAGATGTGCAGGACCAGGTTGAGCTGGCATTGATGCGCTCCGGCGAGCACGACGTTGCCCGCGCTTACGTTCTTTATCGCGCCAAGCGGATGGAAGAACGCGCGCAGCAGCATGCCCAGGCGCCAGGCGGCGCAGCGACGCCACAACTGCATGTCGTTATAGATGGTCAGTCGCAGCCGCTCGACCTTGGCCAGGTTCGAGGCCTGATCGACGCTGCCTGCATCGGGCTGGAAAAGCATGTCGATGCGCAAGCGATCATGGCTGAAACGCTGAAGAACCTGTATGACGGCGTACCGGTTGAGGAACTGCACAAGTCCGCAATCCTTGCGGCCCGCGCGCTAATGGAAAAGGACCCGGCGTACAGCCAGGTCACCGCGCGCCTGCTTATGCATACCATCCGCAAGGAAGTCTTCGGACTGGAAGTGGCCCAGGGCGATGCGCCTGCCCAGTATCTGGAGTATTTTCCGAAGTTCATCAAGAAGGGCATCGAGGCCGAGTTGCTCGATTCAAAGCTGGCGCAATATGACCTCGAGCGCCTCGGCCAGGCGCTGGCGCCTGAACGTGATCTGCAGTTTGGCTACCTCGGGCTGCAAACCTTGTATGACCGCTACTTCCTGCATATCCGTGGTACGCGGATTGAAATGCCGCAGGCGTTCTACATGCGGGTCGCAATGGGCCTGGCCCTGAATGAAATCGATCGCGAAGCCCGCGCCATCGAGTTCTACAACCTGCTGTCGAGCTTCGATTTCATGAGCTCGACGCCGACCCTGTTCAACTCTGGCACCCTGCGCTCGCAACTGTCGTCCTGCTACCTGACGACAGTGGCTGACAATCTGGAAGGCATCTACGACGCCATCAAGGAAAACGCGCTGCTGGCAAAGTATGCCGGCGGGCTTGGCAATGACTGGACCCCAGTTCGCGCACTCGGCGCGCACATCAAGGGCACCAACGGCAATTCGCAGGGTGTCGTGCCATTCCTGAAAGTGGTCAACGACACCGCGGTCGCGGTGAACCAGGGTGGCAAGCGCAAAGGCGCGGTTTGCGCCTACCTCGAAACCTGGCACATGGACATCGAGGAATTCCTCGACTTGCGCAAGAACACCGGCGACGATCGGCGCCGCACACATGACATGAACACGGCGAACTGGATTCCCGACATGTTCATGAAGCGTGTCATGGAAAAGGGCGATTGGACGCTGTTCTCTCCGTCAGACGTTCCCGACCTGCATGACAAGGTCGGGCGGGCGTTCGAACAAGCCTACCTCGGCTATGAAGCCAAAGCGGCGCGCGGCGAACTGAAGCTGTTCAAGAAGGTGGCCGCCAATGATTTGTGGCGCAAGATGCTGTCGATGCTGTTTGAAACCGGCCATCCATGGATCACGTTCAAGGATCCTTGCAACATCCGGTCGCCACAGCAACACGTTGGCGTGGTTCACAGTTCCAACCTGTGTACCGAAATTACGCTGAACACGAACGACTCCGAAATCGCGGTCTGCAATCTGGGTTCGGTCAACCTGCCGGCTCACATGAAAGACGTCGACGGCAAGAAAGTGCTGGACCACGTCAAGCTGCAAAGAACGATCCACACTGCCATGCGGATGCTCGACAATGTGATCGATATCAATTACTACGCAGTGAAGAAGGCGCGCGATTCCAATTTGCGGCATCGTCCGGTTGGGCTCGGCATCATGGGCTTCCAGGATTGCCTGCACATGATGCGGGTGCCTTATGCCTCCAACGACGCGGTCATCTTTGCCGATCGCTCGATGGAAGCCGTCTGCTACTACGCCTATTACGCCTCGACCGAGCTGGCTGAAGAGCGCGGCCGCTACAGTTCGTATCGCGGTTCGCTGTGGGATCGTGGCATCCTGCCGCAGGATTCCCTCAAGCTGCTGGCGGAAGAGCGCGGCGGCTACCTGGAAGTGGACGCCAGCGAATCGATGGACTGGACAGTATTGCGAGATCGGATCCGCGAACATGGCATGCGCAATTCGAATTGCGTCGCCATCGCGCCAACCGCCACCATCTCCAACATCATCGGCGTTTCCGCGTGTATAGAGCCGACTTACCAGAACCTGTATGTGAAGTCGAATCTGTCGGGCGAATTTACCGAGATCAATGAATACCTGGTTCGTGACCTGAAGGCGCGCGGCCTGTGGGATGAAGTCATGATCGCCGACCTGAAGTACTTCGACGGCAGTCTTTCCCGCATCGACCGCATTCCACACGACCTGCGGGAGATCTATGCCACCGCGTTCGAAGTCGAGCCGTCATGGCTGGTCGAAGCGGCATCGCGTCGCCAGAAGTGGATCGACCAGGCGCAATCGCTCAATATTTACATGGCGGGCGCGTCTGGCAAGAAGCTCGATGAGACCTACAAGCTGGCGTGGCTGCGTGGCCTCAAGACCACCTACTACTTGCGTACGATCGGTGCGACGCACACCGAGAAGTCCACCAGCAAAACCGGTGCGCTGAACGCAGTGTCGACTGACGGCGGCATGAGTCCAGCCATGTCGGCCGCGGCAGCGGGAGCGGGCGGATCTCCCGCCGGCTCGGCTACCCTGGCCGCGATGTCGCAGGCGCCGGACGGCCCGGCATGCATGTTGCGTCCCGGTGATGCGGGATTTGAAGAATGCGAAGCCTGCCAGTAACAGTAAGCGCAGCACGCGGAGCAGGGGGCGTGGCGACAAGCCGGTCCCCTGCACCAACCACCAAGACAGATAAAGGACCGAATAATGCTTTCCTGGGATGATGAAGTAGCTTCAGCTCCACCACCACGCGCGCCGTCGCCGCAGCAATCGACCGTGCAGCCGCAGACGCAAACACGGATGCAGGCACAAGCGCACGCACAAGCACAGTCGCAAGCGCAGCCACAACTGCAGACGGTATCTGCATCATCGCAGCTGATGTCGGCGCAGTCCGGCCGCGCGGATGTCGCGCTGAATCCGGCGCTGGTCGCAAAGCCGGCGGATGCCACGCCAGACCTCGCGCGCCGCGTCAATGCCGCCGACAAGCGCATCATTAATGGCAGCACGGACGTTAACCAACTGGTGCCCTTCAAGTACAAATGGGCCTGGGACAAGTACCTCGCCGGTTGCGCCAATCACTGGATGCCGCAGGAAATCAACATGCAGCGCGACATCGAGCTCTGGAAAAATCCGAATGGCCTGACCGACGACGAACGTCGCCTGGTTAAGCGCAACCTCGGCTTTTTCGTCACGGCGGACTCGCTTGCGGCCAACAATATTGTGCTCGGCACCTACCGCCACATTACCGCGCCGGAATGCCGGCAGTACCTCCTGCGCCAGGCATTCGAAGAGGCGATCCACACTCATGCCTACCAGTACATCGTTGAATCGCTCGGGCTGGACGAAGGCGAAATCTTTAACGCCTATCACGAGGTCGCTTCGATCCGGGACAAGGATGAGTTCCTGATTCCCTTTATCGACACCCTGACCGACCCGGCATTCAAGACCGGCACGATCCAAACCGACCAGGCTCTGCTCAAGTCACTGATCGTGTTTGCCTGCCTGATGGAAGGGCTGTTTTTCTATGTCGGCTTCACGCAGATTCTTGCGCTCGGCCGTCAGAACAAGATGATGGGCGCCGCTGAACAGTATCAGTACATCTTGCGTGATGAGTCGATGCACTGCAACTTCGGCATCGATCTCATCAACACCATCAAGATGGAAAATCCGCATCTGTGGACGCCAGAATTTCGAGAGGAGATTAAAGCGTTGTTTTTACGCGCGGTAGAGTTGGAATATCGCTACGCTGAGGATACAATGCCGCGTGGCGTGCTCGGATTGAACGCGCCAATGTTCAAAGGTTATTTGCGGTTCATTGCAAATCGCCGAGCACAGCAGATCGGTCTCGAAACGCTGTTCGATCAGGAAGAGAATCCCTTCCCCTGGATGAGCGAAATGATCGATCTGAAAAAAGAGCGAAACTTTTTTGAGACGCGCGTCATCGAATACCAAACTGGCGGCGCGTTGAACTGGGAATAGGAACAAGGGAACGCGACAACGACGCACACGATTGCAACGCAGACCCGGCAGGCCGAAGCAGACATGGTTCGGTGGTTGGGTCAGCAAAGAACCAGTGATGAAGTCCGGTTGAAGAAATCGGGATCAAAAACTGGTATTGAACTGGTTGGAGAAACGACCGCAGTCAACATCAAGCTTCGAGATCTGCTTCAAGATCGGCTTTACGAATCTCGATAAAACCGACTGCAAAGCGGGAAAGGCCTCAACCGAATTTAATGGACAGTAGAAGACCTCAACGTTCTCATCTGTTTGCGCCGCTGGGTTCGACCGTGTCGAGCATGGCGGCCTTTTCTTCGAAATTCGGTTCGCCTTTCCTGAAACATGATTCCAGCGCCGGCTTTGTTGCCGGCGTTTTTTTTGGCCGCGGACGTTGGCAGTGCGGCAATGCTGCCCCGCTGTGAGCCAGATATGGCTGAAGTGCTGCATCAACGAGGAGATGCAGCAGTTCAGCTGGTGCCAAATTCATTAGCGCAAACGAAAACACGCTTGCGCCGATGAATAATCCGCCTGACCCATCGCGATGAGTCAGGGGGGTTTCCATCTTGTTCCATCACGTGAAGGAGATTCAAATGGCAACAGCAAAGAAATCCGCAGCGAAGAAACCCGCCGCGAAGAAAGCAGCAGCCAAGAAGCCGGTAGCCAAGAAGGCGGCAGCCAAGAAGCCAGTAGCCAAAAAAGCGGCAGCGAAGAAGCCAGTCGCTAAAAAGGCAGCAGCCAAGAAGCCGGTAGCGAAGAAGGCAGCAGCGAAGAAATCGGTAGCCAAGAAGGCGGCTCCGAAAAAGGCAGCAGCAAAGAAAGCAGCTCCAAAGAAAGCCGCTGCCAAGAAGTCCGCCGCCAAGAAGACCGTCGCTAAAAAAGCTGCTCCTAAAAAAGCCGCTGCCAAGAAGTCGGTAGCGAAAAAAGCAGCGCCCAAGAAAGCAGCAGCCAAGAAGGCCGCTCCTAAAAAGGCTGCTGCTAAAAAGGCCGCTCCCAAGAAAGCTGCCGCCAAGAAGGCCGCTCCTAAAAAGGCAGCCGCACCGAAGAAAGCTGCTGCGCCTAAAAAGGCAGCTGCACCCAAGAAGCCTGCTGCAAAACCTGCACCGAAACCAGCGGCTGCTGCCGCCCCGGCTCCTGCAGTCAAGACGGTGCTGAATCCAGCGGCTGCATGGCCGTTCCCGACTGGCACACGTCCGTAAACTCCAGGTTCGCCTGGTTCGCCTGAACTTTGAATCTTAAGTTGAGGCACAATGCCCGCTGGTTGACCTCGCGTCATTCAGCGGGCATTTTTCTTGGAGAACACGGTGCTGTATAGCGTACTGAGCCTGATCGTCGAAACAATCTGCGGCGTGCTTGCTGGCGTACTGCTGCTCCGATTCTGGATGCAGGCGATTCGGGTACGACCGCCTTCGTCGATTTCGCAGTTCCTCTATCAGACCACAGACTGGCTCGTGAAACCGCTGCGGCGGGTGCTGCCTGGTGTAGGCGGCTATGACTGGGCCAGCTTCATTGGGGCCGTGCTGTTTGCGGTGATCTCGACCGTGTTCGATATCTGGATGACGTTCAGCTTCGCGCCGCATACGGTTTTTCTGCTTGCACTGCTGCGGCTAATCCAGTGGATCCTGTATGGCTTCATCGGCCTGCTGATCATTGAGGTCATATTCAGCTGGGTCAATCCGCAGGCGCCGCTGGCCCCGTTCGTGCGCGCCCTGAATGAACCACTGATGCGGCCACTGCGCAGGGTCATTCCGCCACTTGGCGGTATTGACCTGTCGCCCCTGGTCGCGTTCCTGCTGCTGCGGGTCGCGCTGTTCCTCGCCACCGCGCTGATTGTCCCTTTGATTTAAATCGAACTGGCGCCAGGTCCAACACGGCTTTGTCGCGTGGGAGAGTATGCAACGGTGACGAGGGCGACCTCAGTTGGTCGCGTTAGCGGCTGACACGCACGGTGCTGTTGGTGGTGGTGACGGTCACCATCTCGCCGACCGCGAAGTGATCGGCTGGATCGACATCAACGCTTGACCGCTCCCCATTCGGAAATTCGACCAGCACACGTGTCAGGGTTTGGGTGCTGGTGGCCTTGCCCGCGGCATTGCCCACTACCGTGCCGGCGACGGTGCCGCCGGCCGCGCCCAGGAGATGGCCGTTGCCACCCCCCAGCGTACTGCCGAGAATGCCGCCAACCAGACCTCCGACCACGCCTCCCGCCACCGGTTGTGCGCCGCCACTGACCTTCACGTCGCGTACTTCCGCCACACGGCCCCTTTGCACCAGCGTCGATCCTTCAGTCGAGGAAGTCACGCCGGAAAGGAACGGCTGTTGCGGGGCGCAGGCGGTCAGCAACGCCAAGCCCGCCGCCGGGGCAATCGCCCGCAGCCAACGGGCGCACGATCTGCTCATTCCTGCCTCTCCAATCAGTCAACATTCTTTCGGTTGCAAGGCCCGTCAGGACTCTGATCCGGGCGTGCGGCACAGAGGATTCGGATGCGGCCCTTCCTCAAATCGATAAACGCGGAACCACAACGCAGGGTTCATCGTAACGGCTGCCATATCGGTCCCAAACATGACCCTTCGAACCAACCCGGCCCTAGAACCGGTAGCCAAATGCGGTTGAAAACCGGTCTTCAATCTCAACGCGGGAGGGCGTGTGATTTTGCCCACCCTGGTGTTCAATCTTGATGGCGCCCATCAGGCTGGCCAAGCGGCCAAGTGTCGGCCAGTCCATCGCCTTGTCCAGACCGTACATGAGTCCGGCACGAAAAGCGTCACCGCAACCGGTCGGGTCAACCGCACGCGAAATGGGCGCGCTGGGGACGTCATGCTTTTTGCCGTCTGCAAAAATTTCGGCGCCGCGCTCACCGCGCGTCACAATCAGGGCCGCAACCCGCTCGGCGATGCGTTCGAGACCAAGGCCGGTCCGCTCCGTCAGCAACTCCGCTTCATAGTCATTGACTGCGACATATGTTGCAAGTTCAACAAAGTGGGCCAGCTCCGGGCCACTGAACATGGGCAAGCCCTGACCAGGATCAAAGATGAATGGAATGTTCAGGTCCGCGCAATCGCGTGCATGCTGCAGCATGCCATCGCGACCGTCAGGGGCCACAATCGCGAGGCCGGGCGTGCCTGCATCCGCCACCCGATTCAAATGCGACATGCCCATGGCGCCAGGATGGAAAGCGGTGATCTGGTTGTTGTCTGCATCGGTCGTGATGAAGGCTTGCGCCGTGTAGGCATCGTCGATGACGCGAATGCAGCGCTCGCCAATGCCGAGTGACTTTAGACGGTCAAGATAGGGCCCGCCATCCTGGCCCACCGTGGCCATGATGAGGGGCTCGCCTTCCAGCAAGCGCAGGTTGTAGGCGATGTTGCCGGCGCATCCGCCAAATTCGCGGCGCAGCGCGGGCACCAGGAATGCCACGTTGATCTTGTGCAGTTGGTCCGCAAGGAGCGCTTCCGAGAAGCGTCCGTGAAAGGACATGATGGTGTCAAAGGCGAGCGAGCCGCAAATCAGGGAGGTCATGGTTGTTTCCGCATGGTGAGCAGGTAAAGGAAATGGTGGTCAGGTTTCACGGGCATGCCGCCAGACGAGTCATTGCACCGTGGTGGTCACGGCAAAGCAGGGGGCGCCGGCCCAACTTTTGGCCGCGCGACTTGCGCCGCCTGCTTCAGGGATAGAAAAGATAAAGGCGGTATCCCGCAGGTTTCAATTGGTTGAGAGAGAGCATCAACTTGACGCCCTGTTCGGAATTCGGCGGGAAGCCTTTGCCGTTCGAAAGGTCCGCACCAAGATAGTCGCGCGGCCCAAATACGCGGCGCGCCAGCGGTTTGTCATTGGGATCGTTCAGCGTTAATTCTATTGACGGCCAGGCTTGGGGAAGCGCGCTGCGGTTTCGCAGCAAGGCAGTAAGCTGAAGTCCCTCCGGATTGTCGGCGATCGCTTGCATCTCGTTGGTCTCGATAGACACCGCATCGATCTGTGCCGGCAAATCCAGGCGGCAAGAGGCGACCTTGCACAGCGCAAGCAGCGCCGGCCGGGTTTGAGGCAGCATCGCCGCCAGGGAGTTGCGAAATGCGTAGGCGCCCTGGAGCAGAAGTGCCACCGCGAGAACGGCCGACCCAATCGCCATGGCTGTGCCGAAGCGCCGCGCGAAGTGTTCCTGGCGGCGCGCTTTCTGCAGGAATTCCGGCTCAATGCCCGCTTCGTCGATCGCGTCGAGGGCGTCGGTCTCGTTGCTCTCGCCGGATTTACCGGCGCGTCGGCGGGTTAGTCGCCGCCACGGTTTGCGTTTTAGCTCGTCAATCGCGTGGCCAACGTCGTCGTGGGTACCACCTTCCGCAGTATCGTGTGCAGCGGCATTCGATGGCAGCACCAGGCCAGTGCCGGCAAAGTCCATCAGCGTCATGCGGGTCAGCGGATCAGGTCGCGTGTCGGGGTCGCGGTAGCCGGTCATGTTGTGGCTGACCATGCTATGTCCTTCAGCCGGGCCACCCATAAACCCATTAGCCGTCGGCGGAATGATCAGTCGTTCCTGGCGCAAAGGCGCTGGATCCGATCCGGAAGCGCGACTGTGGACGCCTATTAAGGGGGAGGCCCCTGGCTGAACCGACACAGGCAATGCTTGCTGTGACCCGGCCATAGTGGAACCGGCGGTCGACCCGGAGATGCTACTGCTGTCGGCAGCGGACACGGCCCGATTATTCTGGCTGGTAGATGCAGCCAGAGCGCCAGGAGTGCCCGGAATGGCAGAAGCAACAGGAGGAACAGAAGCAACCGAGGCTGCAGGGGCAGAGGCAGATGCAGGAACGGCACCAGGAGCAGCAGGCCTAGCAGGACTAGCAGGACTAGCAGGAGTAGCGCCCGATGGTGCCGGGCCAGCCGTCCCCTGCGCACTCTCCAGGCTGATTAAATTCTCGGCGCCGTTAAAAATTTCCTTGCAGGCGCCGCAACGGACCAGGCCCGCGCGCAGTTTCAACTGGTCCAGCGCGACCCGGAAACTGGTACCGCAATGCGGGCATCGAGTCGCGAGTGCCATGGGTCAGGGCGCCGGGGACAGGAGTCGGCGACCGGCAAGTGCTACCCAGCCATCGCGCTCGGCCCACAAGCTCAGCTCAAGAAATGGCGCATAAGCCCGGGCCACTTCTTCGACCTGCCGCACCAGTATGCCCGACAGCAGGAGGCTTCCGCCCGGGTTGACCCGGCTGGCCAGCATTGGGGCCATCAGCCTTAGCGGGCTGGAAAGGATATTCGCCACGACCACGTCAAAGCGCTGTGGAAGGCCGAGCCCCGAGGCGGACGAAAATTCTTCCGGAAGGTAATAAGCGATCTCGCACTGGTTGTTTTCAGCGTTGGCACGGGCCGACTCGATAGCCTGCGGATCGATATCAACGCCAACTACCTGGGCGGCCTCCAGTTTGCTTGCAACCATCGCCAGAATACCGGAGCCGCATCCGTAATCGAGCACCGTCTGGCCACGCGGCGGATGTGCTTCCAGCCATTCCATGCAAAGCCGAGTAGTGGGATGGCTGCCGGTGCCGAATGCCAGGCCCGGGTCCAACTGAAGGATAAGCGCGTCCGGGTCCGGCGCGTCATGCCAGCTCGGTACGACCCAAATGTTTTTGCCAATGTGGATCGGCTCGAACTGCGACTGGGTGAGGCGAACCCAATCCTGCTCCTCGACCGGTCGCAACTGGTAATCAACACTGTCCGGTTCGAGCCCGCAGGCGGCAAGGGCGGCGGCGACGATTGCCGCGTGATCGGCGTCGCCATTGGCCAAAGCGACCACACGGCTGTGTTCCCACGCCGCTTCTTCAGGCTCCATGCCTGGCTCGCCAAACAGTGGCTGCTCGGCTTCCGTACCTTCGTCCGCATCTTCCACCGACACCGACAGCGCGCCGGCTTCCATCAACGCATCGGAAAGGGACTCCGCTCGCGCCCGGGCAACTTCAATGACAATTTCGGTCCAGCTCATGATGGTGCCTGCGATAGCTTCATTGGCGGTCTCCCGCTCGGGAGGCTATTTTATGCCAGCTACATCCGACTCACGGGCGAGGCGGTCGGCCAGCTTTTGTTCAAGGTAATGAATGTTGGTGCCGCCCTCGATAAAGCGCGCGTCCATCATCAGTTCACGATGCAGTGGAATGTTGGTCTGGATGCCTTCCACCACCATTTCCGAAAGCGCGATCTGCATGCGGCGAATCGCTTGATCGCGCGTCGCACCATAGGCGATAACCTTGCCGACCATGGAGTCATAATGGGGCGGTACATAGTAGCCAGCGTACGCATGCGAATCAACCCGGATGCCGGGGCCGCCGGGTGAATGCCACGACACAATGCGCCCAGGCGAGGGCGTGAACTTGAACGGATCTTCGGCGTTGATGCGACATTCGATGGCATGCCCCTTCAGTTCAACATCACGCTGGCGAAACCGCAATTTCTCGCCGGCCGCAATGCGAATCTGTTCCTGGACGAGATCGATACCGGTAATCATTTCCGTCACCGGATGTTCGACCTGGATACGCGTGTTCATCTCAATGAAATAGAACTCGCCGTTCTCATACAGGAATTCAAAGGTGCCGGCACCGCGGTAACCCATCTTGCGGCACGCTTCGGCGCAGCGGTCGCCGATTTTTTCTATCAGCTTGCGCGGAATCCCCGGCGCTGGCGCTTCTTCGATAACTTTCTGGTGGCGCCGCTGCATTGAGCAATCGCGCTCGCCCAGCCACACGGCATTACGAAACTCGTCGGCAAGAATCTGGATCTCCACATGGCGCGGATTTTCCAGGTACTTCTCCATATAGACTTCCGGATTCCCGAAAGCGCTGCCCGCCTCGGTGCGCGTCATGGTAACGGCGTTGAGAAGAGCGGCCTCGGTATGCACGACCCGCATGCCGCGTCCGCCGCCACCGCCCGCAGCCTTGATGATGACCGGGTAGCCGACCTTTCGCGCCACGCGGATGATTTCCTTCGCGTCCTCCGGCAAGGCGCCTTCCGATCCGGGGACGCAGGGTACGCCGGCCTTGATCATCGACTGCTTGGCCGAAACCTTGTCGCCCATGAGGCGGATCGATTCCGAGCGCGGCCCGATGAAGACGAAGCCGGATTTTTCTACGCGTTCCGCGAAATCGGCGTTCTCGGACAGGAAGCCATACCCCGGATGAATCGCCTCGGCGTCGGTAACTTCTGCCGCGCTGATGATGGCCGGCATGCTCAGGTAACTGAGCGACGATGGCGCAGGTCCAATACAGACTGACTCGTCGGCGAGTTTGACGTACTTCGATTCGCGATCCGCTTCGGAGTGGACTACTACGGATTTAATACCCATCTCGCGGCAGGCGCGCTGTATGCGCAGCGCAATTTCACCGCGGTTGGCAATCAGGATTTTTTCAAACATGGGGAGTCGAATAGGGCGTTGTCGAGTGCACCGTGTACCAGGGCAGCGCCCTGATTCGGCGAAGCGTGGATCGGAGCCCGGTACGTGGCGCGGAACGGCGTGACGGGCTCGACTGCGGGCGATGCATCAAGGCGCGGATTCAGGCGACGATGAAAAGCGGCTGGCCGAATTCGACCGGCTGGCCATTCTCGACCAGGATCTGCTTGACGACCCCGGCTACATCGGCGTCGATTTCATTGAGCAGCTTCATCGCTTCAATGATGCACAGGGTGTCGCCTTCCTTGACGGAAGAGCCGATTTCAACGAATGCCGGCGACCCGGGCGATGCCGAGCGATAGAAGGTGCCAACCATCGGAGACTTCACGACATGGCCTTCCGGTTCCGGCGGCATAACCGGGGCAGCAACCACCGCCGGTGCGGCCGGCGCGCTGGCGTGCTGCGGCATCGCTTGCGGCTGCATCATGACCATCTGATGCTGGGGTGCGCTCGATTTGACGATCCGGACCTTGCTTTCCCCCTCCGTAACTTCGAGTTCGGCAATATCCGACTCGGCCACGAGATCGATAAGCGTTTTCAGTTTTCGCAAGTCCATACAGGTCTACCTTTGATTTTTTGAGTTTTCATCGCTGCGCCCGCTCAGCCAAAGAGCGAGGCCCCAGCGGAAATGATTTGGCTCTAAAGCTGTGCGAGAGCGTGGGCGATCGCTGCCCTGTATCCGTCGATACCCAGACCACAAATGACGCCAACTGCAATGGCGGACAAGTAGGACTCATGCCGGAACGCTTCCCGCGCATGTACATTGGAAATATGTACTTCGATGAAGGGGATATTCACGCCGGACAGCGCGTCCCGTAGTGCGACACTGGTGTGCGTGAGGCCTGCGGCATTGATGATAATTGCATCGACTTTTTCGGCGCGCGCCGCGTGGATCCGGTCAACCAGTGCGCCCTCGTGGTTGCTCTGAAAGCAGGCCAACTTCGCCCCCGCTTGCGTAGCCTGGTCCAGCGCGGCCTTTTCCACGTCCGCCAGTGTGCTCGAACCATATACGTCGGGTTCGCGCGTTCCTAGCAGATTCAGGTTTGGGCCGTTCAGCAGAAGCAGGTTTTTGGCCATCGAAAGCTAATCCGTTTGACGAGGTTGCGCGCATTTTGCCCGGAAATAACGACGGTTGGCAAGAAGAAACTCAACCCTCGCCTGCGCCCCGCTGCTTGCAATCGTATCCTAAAGCGCGGCCAGGTCACGGCGAAGTTCGCTTATCTTCAACCGGCCGAGGTAGGTTTTTCGCACCACCCCCTTGGCGTCGACCAATACCGTAAAGGGCAGGCCCCCGGCCCGATTGCCAAACTGACGGGACAATTCGGTGCCATGCATGCCGGCGGTATAGAGCGGGTATGAAATCTTGTAACGCGCAGCAAAGTCGGCGATATTGGCCGGATTATCGATCCCGATCCCGATAATCTGCGCGTTGCGCGGTGTCAGTTCCGCCTGCAATGCGGACAATTCGGGCATCTCCTCTACGCAAGGCGGGCACCATGTCGCCCAAAAATTGACAACGAGCGTTTTGCCTTTGAGGCTGGCAAAATCCTGCGGTTGTCCCTTGGCGTCCGGCATGGTCTGGGCCAGAAGCTGCGCCACCGCGTTCGTTTCAACAGGCTTGGTGTTCCACTTTCGCAGACCCGCATAGACGCCCATGCCGGCGAAAAGTACGGCAACCAGCAGGATCGGCAGGTATTTTCTTGTCATTGAAGGAATCAAGGTAGTCGGGCGGCGTTAACCAGGGCGCGTACCGCCGCAGTGTCGGCGCGGTCAGCCCGCTTGCCGTCGCGAGATTTTTTAGCGCCTCTCAAGTCATCGAAATGGTAGAGCGCAACGTGGACGATTTCGTTTTCCGAAAGGAAGCTTAACACCGGGACCGGATCTGTCTGTCCCTTGAAGTGCGTGGTTTCTGACACCTCGTAGTTCACGCCGCGATTGATCAGATGCAGCTCAACGTCCTTGGTGCTGTCCGCAAACACCTGCAAATGGATGTCACTGTGCTCGCCTGCAGTGCCGTTCAGCGCTGCGCCAGTCAAGTGCGGATTGAAACCGTCCAGGTCCTCCATCACCCGCAATGCGAGCGCGCGCAACTGCGCCAGGCGAGCCGGCTGGGTATAAGCGAAAAACAGCTCGTTGTAGGCGCGAACCTCGTCTTCGACCTGCGCGTTGTCGGGAAGCACATCGCCGCGGACCCGCACGTCCCCCAGTATTTGGCGCGCCGCCTTGCGCTTGGCGCTGCCATAGTCGGCCCCGTCCTCGGCAATCATTCGTGCGGCGGCGGCGGCAATTTCGGCGCGCAAGAGTTCCGCTTCATTCGGATAATCTATCGGCATGATGTGAACCAGACCGGCGGAATCTGCAGTCCGCCTCGGGTAGAATCTCGGTATTCCAATCCGAAATTGTACAATGCATATTCACATCCTCGGCATCTGCGGCACCTTCATGGGAGGTCTGGCCGTGCTGGCCAAGCAGGCTGGCCACAAAGTGACCGGTTGCGATGCCAACGTATATCCGCCGATGAGCACGCAGTTGGAGGCGCAGGGCATTCAATTAATAGAAGGTTTCGGCCCTGATCAGGTGTCACTCTCGCCGGATCTGTATGTGATCGGCAATGTGGTTTCCCGCGGCAATCCGCTGATGGAAGAAATCCTGAACCGCGGCTTGCCATTCACTTCGGGGCCACAATGGATCGGCGAGCACATCCTCCGCGACAAGTGGGTGCTCTCTGTCGCTGGAACGCATGGCAAGACCACAACCGCATCCATGCTGGCGTGGATTCTGGAGGACAGTGACTACAGCCCGGGTTTCCTGATTGGCGGCGTGCCGATGAATTTTGGCATTTCAGCGCGGCTGGCTGGCAAGGGCGGCTCGGAATTCTTCGTGATCGAAGCGGACGAATACGACACCGCCTTCTTCGACAAGCGCAGCAAGTTCGTGCACTACCGCTCTCGCACCGCCATATTGAACAATCTCGAATACGACCACGCCGACATTTTCCCGGACCTTGCCGCTATCGAGACCCAATTCCATCATCTGGTTCGTACCGTGCCTGGCAACGGCAAGCTGATCGTCAATGGCGATGAGCCAGCGCTGCAGCGGGTTTTGTCGCGTGGCTGCTGGAGCGAGCTGGATCAGTTTGGTAGCGGCGCGGCGTCAGCAACGGCGTCGGCAACCGCGTCAGCATTCGTAGCGCCGCCATGCGACTGGACCATGGTCGAGCATGACGACGACAGTTTCGACGTTTTGCACAAGCAGCAGAAGCAGGGGACTGTCACGTGGTCCCTCTCCGGGCGGCACAACCGGCTTAACGCCCTTGCCGCCATTGCCGCGGCGCGGCATGTTGGTGTGGTACCGGCCCAGGCGATAGACTCGCTGGCGCGATTTGACAACGTTAAACGCCGGATGGAAGTACGCGGCGTCGTCAACGGCGTGACGGTTCTGGACGACTTTGCACACCATCCGACAGCAATCGCCACGACTGTCGCAGGCCTGCGCAAGAGAATCGGCACTGCGCGCATCCTGGCCGTTCTCGAGCCCCGATCAAATACGATGAAGCTGGGCACCATGAAGCAGGCGCTTCCTGGCAGCCTGGTGGACGCAGACCTGGTATTTGGCTACGGCGCCAGTGCGGGGAAAGACGCATTGGGCTGGGACCTTGGCGAGGCGCTTGCTCCGCTTGGTGCCCGTGCGTCTGCATTCCACGACATCGACACCCTGGTTGCCGCGGTTGCCAAGGCTGCCCGTCCCGGTGACCAGGTTCTCGCAATGAGCAACGGCGGATTCGGCGGTGTCCACAAGAAGCTGCTGCTGGCGCTGGAAGGCAGTCGGCTCGCCGACTGAAAAACCCTTCCTATGGTGGCCCGCAACCTGGTGATTTATCTGCACGGATTCCGCTCGTCGCCGCAATCGTTCAAGGCGCGCTTGATTTCGCAGCGCATGGAAGAACTTGGCCGTGCCGCGGACTATTTCTGTCCGCAGCTTTCCGCTTCGCCGGCCGAGGCGGTGCGGCAGGTCATGCAACTGATCGAGCGCGAGAGCGCCGCGAGCGCCGACTCTCCCGCGACCCCTGCCGACAAGATCACCCTGATCGGTTCCTCGCTCGGCGGTTACTATGCCACCTGGATTGCCGAGCAGACCGGCTGCAAAGCGGTGCTGCTTAACCCGGCTGTGAAGCCGCCGCGCGATCTGGCGCGCTACGTTGGCGTATCGACCGCATGGCATTCCGGGGATCACTTTGAATTCAAGGCCGAATATGTTGCGGAACTGGCGGCTCTTGCGATCGACCAGATTACAGCGCCACATCGCTATTTCCTGATTGCGGCCACCGGTGACGAAGTCCTGGACTGGCGCGAGATGACTGCGCACTACCCGGGCGCCAGGCAGCGTGTCATCCCCGGCAGCGATCACGGACTGTCCGATTTCGCGGAATATCTGGACCTGGTGCTAGCCTGGTGTAATGCCGAATTACCTTTGGCGCAGGATGCCGCACCGACTGGCCCAGCCTGAAACCATTTAACTGTAGATCTGATGAATTTATTCTTTGAGGAGTCCGGCGATTTCAAGGCCGGCGCCGTTCTGTCGCAGCAGGGCGAGGCATATCAGGTGGAAACGCCAACTGGCAAGCGCATCAAGGTGCGGGCCCGCGACGTCCTGCTGCAATTTGCTTCGCCGAGCCCCGCCGAGTTGTTGAGCGAGGCGCATGAGGTTGCCGCTGAAATTGATCTTGATTTCCTGTGGGAAGTCGCGGGCCAGGAAGAATTCGGATTTGCCGATTTAGGCGCTGAATACTTCGGCCATGCGCCCCATCCGCAGGAAGCCGCCGGGCTGCTGCAGAAGCTGCATTCAGCACCGATCTACTTTTACAAGAAGGGCAAGGGCCGCTACAAGGCTGCTCCGGAGGCTTCACTCAAGGCTGCGCTTGCGGGCGTCGAAAAGAAGCGTCAACAGGCACTGGTGCAAGCGTCGTGGGTGGAAGAGCTGAAGAACCACCGCCTGCCGGCGCCCATGCATGCAGTGCGCCTTCAACTGCTGTTCAAGCCTGACAAGAACAGTATCGAATTCAAGGCGCTTGAAGCGGCCAGCAGTGAACTTCACATCGCGCCAGCCCGACTGATGCTGGCCTGCGGTGGTTTGCAGTCGACCAAGGAATTGCATCTTTCCCGCTTTCTGCTGGAGCATTTCCCGCGCGGGACCGGCTTTCCTGAGGTTGCGGTGCCGGCGCCACCGGCGCTGCCACTTGCCGACGTGCGCGCATTCTCGATTGATGACGTCACCACCACGGAAATCGACGACGCGTTTTCCGTGACCCACCTCCCCGACGGCATGCTGCGGGTTGGTATACACATTGCCGCTCCGGCTCTTGGTATAGCCCCCGGCGACGCGATCGACACCATCGCGCGCCAGCGCATGTCCACGGTGTATATGCCCGGCGACAAAATAACCATGCTGCCCGATCCGCTGGTGGAGGCATACACGCTGGCTGAAGGGCGCAACTGTCCCGCGGTTTCCCTTTATGTCACGGTTGATCCGGTCGACTGGAGCGTCGTCGCAACCGAGACTGTCGCCGAATCGATCCCGGTCTCGGCGAACCTTCGTCACAACGACCTCGACCAGATCGTGACCGAGGAAACGCTGGCCGCCAAGGAGGGACCGGACTACCCTCACAAACAGGACATTGAACTCTTGTGGCAGTGGGCCCAGGTGCTGGAGCAGGGACGCATGGCCAAGCGCGAGATCTTCGGCCTGAAACCGGAGCAGAACAACCGCGTTGACTTCAACTTCTATGTTGAGGATGAGGTAGTTACCATCACCCGCCGCAAGCGCGGCGCGCCGCTCGACAAGATCGTGGCGGAGCTGATGATTTTTGCCAACAGCAGTTGGGGCAAGCTGATGCACGAGCACGGCGTTCCGGGCATATACCGGACCCAGGGCGGGACGAGCGGGGGCTGGGCCGCCCGCATGCAGGTCCGCATGTTGACCCACGCGGCGCCGCATCAGGGTCTCGGTGTCGATCAATATGCATGGAGCACCTCGCCGCTGCGCCGCTATACCGATCTGGTCAACCAGTGGCAAATTCTCGCCTGTGCACAGCATGGGGTCATGGCGCCGCTGGCCGCGCCGTTCAAGCAGCGGGACGCTGACCTGTTTGCCATCGTTTCGGCCTTCGAGGCCACCCATGTCGCCTATGCCGATTTCCAGGGCAGCATGGAACGCTACTGGTGCCTGCGTTGGCTGTCCCAGCAGAAGCTCCAGCGTGTCGATGCGGTCGTGCTCAAGGAAGAGATCGTTCGCCTTAACGACATACCGCTCGTCTTGAAGCTTCCCGGCATGGCGCCCATTGCGCGCGGCACGCCGCTGCGGCTCGACTTGCTGTCATGGGATGAAGTTGACCTGTCGGTCGAGGCGCGGGTCCTGGAGATCGCAATTGGTTCGCCGCTGGAACCGTTGTCAGAAGCGGAAGAAGATTCGGCAATGGGCCTCACACCCGGCGCCGAGCCGCTGGAAGCGGAAATTCAGGCAGTGGAACACAGTGGCACTTCGTCGGGACCCGAGTCCAATGACGACATGGCAGCTGCATCCACCGACGCCGACGAGTAGGCGCTGACGCGGCAGAAGCGCCGCGGCGGCAAGACGCAAGAAATCAGGCTGGAATGGACGGTCCCGCACCATGCCACACCGTGCCTGTTTCTTTCACGCCAAAGTCTATCTCGGGCGTCGGGCCTTGCCGTAGAATCGCTTCCTGTTGCAACTATCCGGCAAGCCCGGCAGACAGCGCGTGAAGTCCCTTGTTCAAAACACCAGTCTTTCGATCGCGATTGCAGTCTCGGTCCTGTTGCACGCGGCGTTGTTGGCGGTGCATTTCGTGGCCCCCGACAGCTTCAAGCTGAAGCCCGCCGATCCGGGGCTCGAGGTCATTCTCGTCAACGCCAGGCATGACAGCAAGCCGGTCAAGGCAGAGGCGCTGGCCCAGGCCAATCTTGATGGCGGGGGCAATGCCGACGCTGGACGCGCCAAGTCGCCGCTTCCCGATCTGCGTCGCACTGAAAACGGCGACGCGCTGAACGCGACGCGCCGCAAGATCGCGCAACTCGAAGCGCAGCAACAGAACATGCTGGCGCAATCGGCGCACCGCAGCCCCGTGTCGGTGTCGCCAAAGAGCGCCGCCCGCACGCCGGAGATGGTGCCGCAGGACGGTCCGGATGAGACTGAAACCGCCAAGGCGCTAGCCCGGCGCGAAGCCGAAATCGCGCGCAACATCGAGGAATACAACAAGCGCCCCAGGAAGACCCAAATCACGCCGAGCACGCGTGAAGTTGGCTATGCTATGTACTACAGCGCCCTGCAGCGGAAAATCGAAACGCTCGGCACCGTCAACTTCCCGCAGAAAGATGGCAAGAAGCTGTACGGGGAACTGGTTTTGTACATACCAATCTACCAGGACGGCAGCATTTACGAAAAGGATGGCGGCCCCAGGGTCGAGCACAGTTCCAACAATACGGCGCTGGACAACGCGGCAATACGGATCGTCCGGCGCGCGGCCCCATTCGGACGCTTCCCCGACAATATGCGGTCCGGCGGCAAGGATGATGTGTGGGAAGTCATCACCCGCTTTCGCTTCACTCGTGACGATGCGCTTGAAGCCGACTTGCGCGGAGGACCCCGCTGATGCAAGCCGTCGCCCGCTACGCCGTGATCGGCAACCCGGTGGCGCATAGCAAGTCGCCGGAAATCCATGCCCAGTTCGCCGCCCAGTTCGGACATCTGATGCAGTACGAAAGATTGCTGGCGCCGCTGGATGGATTCGCCCCGGCGGTCCGCCAGTTCATGCTGGAAGGCGGGCTGGGCGCGAATGTCACGGTGCCCTTCAAGCTCGAGGCCTACAAGATGGCGACCACCCTGACGGAGCGGGCACGCCTGGCAGGCGCGGTCAACACGCTGTCGTTCAATGCCAGCGATGTTGCGGGCAACGCTGCGGCCAAAAACGCCGGCAACATCGCTGGCGACAATACCGATGGGGTGGGGCTCGTGCGCGACCTGGTCAACAACGCCGGCGTGTCGCTTCGTGGCAAGCGTATTTTGCTTCTGGGCGCTGGCGGCGCCGCGCGTGGCGTGCTGCTACCGCTATTTTCCGAGCAGCCTGCTTCGCTGGTAATTGCAAACCGCACGGCCTCCAGGGCGGTTGAGCTGGTCGCCGCGTTTTCCGCGGTGCCGGCTGCACAGGGCCGGCTGACTGCCGCAAGCTTTGACGCACTCGCCGGGCACTTCGACGTCGTCATCAACGCTACCTCGGCCAGCCTGGATGCGGAGGTTCCGCCGATCCCAACAGCGCTGCTTGGACGTGGCACGCTCGCCTACGACATGATGTACGGCCCACACGACACGCCGTTCCTGGAGCTCGCGCGGCGCCAGGGCGCCGAGGTGCGCGACGGCCTCGGCATGCTGGTCGAGCAGGCCGCCGAATCGTTCCAGATATGGCGCGGTGTGCGGCCCGATACTGCGCAAGTTTATGCAGCGCTTCGGCTCCAGATTTCAGGGCAGGGCAGCGCATGAATGCCGTCAAGAAGGTAGCCAAGAAGCGCGGGCCGTTGCGCCGCATTCTGTTCTGGCTGCTGGTCGGGCCACCACTGCTGGTCCTGCTGCTTCAACTATATTTCTTCCTCCAGATATGGTGGTGGGTCGACCACAATCCCAGCACCACTAGCTTCATGCGACATCAATTGTCGGTGCTGCAGGAAAAGAATCCACAGGCCCGGTTACAGTCGCAGTGGGTGCCGTATGACCGCATCTCCAACAACCTCAAGCGCGCCATCATTGCGTCGGAAGACTCGAACTTTTCGGAGCATGAAGGCGTTGACTGGGTCGCCCTGCAAAAGGCCTATGACAAGAACACGAAGAAGGGCCATGTGGTGGCGGGCGGCTCCACCATTACCCAGCAGCTTGCCAAGAACCTGTTTCTCTCGGGAGAACGAAGTTACCTGCGCAAGGGGCAGGAGATCGTTATTACCTACATGCTCGAATACTGGATGGACAAGGAGCGCATCTTCGAGATCTACCTCAATGTAGTGGAGTGGGGCAGCGGGGTGTTTGGCGCCGAGGCGGCTTCCCGTCACTACTACGGCACCAGCGCCGCCAACCTCTCGGCAAGCCAGGCCGCCCGACTGGCGGTCATGTTGCCCAACCCACGATACTTCGACCGCAATCACAATTCGAGCTATCTCAGCCGTCGTACCGGCCTTATCCTGCGGCGCATGGGTTCGGCCGAGCTTCCGTAATTTCGCCCGCCGGCAACCCGACTGTATAACCACTGCCCCAAGCCCTTCGTTTTTAAAAGACAGGGCATGGCGAATCCCTTATCATGCACTCGGCCGCCGTTCGACGGCCATGCGACGGCGGGGGTTTATGCACGGCGCGCGCTCGCCACTACGCCTGCGGCGCCCACTCTGGCGGTCATAGATGGCGCCGTGTCCAGCGGCAACCTGTCGGAATTCGTCGATAAAACAAAACCTGCGAAGTTCGAGGCAATTTCATGATGGTTCGTACCCGATTTCGTTACACGGAAGCCTTCCTGCCACGCGCGAGCGCCGGTTTAGAATCCGCGACGGCCGCGCTTGAAGAGTGGCTTCGATCGCGACTTCCGGCGGGTCTTGGAACGCGGCCTGAAACCCGACTTGGAACGTGGGTTGGAACGCGGCTTCGAAGTTGGGTTGGAACGGGGCTTAAAGCGCGGCATAAAATGAGCCCGGAAACTGGACCTGCCGTGTGCTTCAACCAGCGCCGTGCTCCGCCCGGGAGAGCGCATGATTAATGTATTCGTACTGCAGAATGGCCGGCTGAACCAGGTCAATATCGAAAGCCGTACCGACCTGGAAAACGTCGCGCCGGTATGGGTCGATTTAACTGATCCAAACGATGACGAGCGCGACTGGGTCCGCAGCATTTATGGTGTGACATTGCCGGGCGAAGACGAGGTCAAGGACATTGAGGCGTCGGCCCGCTATTACGAAGCCGAAAACGGCGACCTCCACCTGCGCACCGACTTCCTGCTTGAGGAAGACGACGGACCGTCCCGCGTGGTGACGGTCGCCTTTATCCTCGCGCGCGACATGCTGTTTTCGGTTCATACCGATGACTTGCCGGTGTTCCGGCTGGTGCGCATGCGCGCCCGGTCGCGGCCCGGCTCCATCAATGACTACAAGGATGTGCTGCTCGACCTTTATGCGACCGACGCGGAATACTCGGCCGATGCGCTCGAAGGCATCTACCAGAATCTGGAAGAGGTCAGTCGCAGCGTGCTGCAAAAGGACTTCACCGACCAGGACGCGGCAGAATCCCTGAACGCCATGGCGCGGGAAGAGGATTTGAACGGACGCATCCGGCGCAACATGATGGATACGCGGCGGGCAGTCAGCTTTTTAATGCGCGGCCGTCTGTTGAATGCCGATCAGTTTGAGGAAGCCCGCCAGATCCTGCGCGACATCGAGTCGCTCGACGGGCATACCGCCTTCCTGTTCGACAAGATCAACTTCCTGATGGACGCCACCGTCGGCTTCATCAATATCAACCAGAACAAGATCATCAAGATATTTTCCGTTGCGTCGGTCGCCTTCCTGCCGCCGACCCTGATCGCCAGTATCTACGGCATGAACTTCAAGTGGCTGCCCGAGTTGAACTGGGACCTTGGCTATCCATTCGCACTGGTACTCATGGTGGCCAGCGCCATTGCGCCTTTCTGGTATTTCCGTCGGCGCGGTTGGCTGAAGTAGAGGCGGCGCCGGTGTCGATCACACCGGCAAACACTGCGGACGCAACGTTGCCAAACTGCTTCCGCGATTGCAGCGACTCTCCCTACATCGTGACCAGCATGGCGACGACCGCGACCGCCATGACCAGCACGCCAAGCCAGCCGATCACGGTATGGCGTCGGGACAAGGTGAATTTTCCCATTACCCGAGGGTCCCGGGCCAGCAGCATCATGACCACCATGATCGGCACCGAGATAACGCCATTGATCAGCGCTGACCAGAACAGCGCCTTGATCGGATCGATCGAAGTGAAGTTCAGCGCCATGCCGCCGATCGTTGCCAGCGAAATAATTGCGTAGAACTCGCGCGCCTGCAAAACCTTCAAATCAAGCCCATTGCGCCAGCGGAAACTCTCCGTCACCGCATACGCGGCCGACCCCGAAAGCACCGGTACCGCAAGCAAGCCAGTTCCGATGATGCCCAACGCAAACAGCAGGAATGCGAATTCGCCGGCCAACGGGCGGAGCGCTTCAGCGGCCTGGGCGGACGTCTGTATGTTGGTGACGCCGTGCACCGAAAGCGTGGAGGCGGTGGTCAGGATAATGAACACCGCGACCAGGTTGGAGAACGCCATGCCGATGAAGGTGTCGACCTTGATCCGGCTCAGGTTGGACAACGCATGTTCCGGCGCGTGGAACAGCGCCTTGGCATGGGTGTCAATACGCATTTCCTCCACCTCCTGCGACGCCTGCCAAAAGAAAAGGTAAGGGCTGATGGTCGTGCCGAAGACAGCAACGATCAGGGTCACCGAATCGTTGTTCCAGGTGAAGTGCGGCGCCACGGTGCGCAATGCCACCTCGCCCCAAGGAATGTCGACCGCAAACACCGTGGCGACATAGGCCAACAGGCCGAGGGTGAGCCACTTCAGGTAGCGTACATAGGCGCGGTAGGGCAGGAAGATTTGCAGCGAAAGGCAGAGGAAGCCAAAGGCCAGCGAGTAGTAGTGCGCCGAGCCGCGTTGCACGACCAATTGCATGGCCTCGCCCATGGCGGCGATGTCGGCCGCAATGTTGATGATGTTCGCAACCAGAAGCAGTAGCACGATGCCGTAAAGCAGTGCCGGCGAATGGCTTCGGCGAATATTGGCGGCAAGGCCACGCCCGGTAACACGGCCGATGCGGGCAGAGACAAGCTGGATACCCACCATGAATGGATAGGTCAGGACCAGCGTCCAGAGCATGTTGTAGCCGAATTGCGCGCCGGCCTGTGAATACGTGGCAATGCCCGACGGGTCGTCATCCGCCGCGCCGGTAATCAGCCCTGGGCCGAGCGCCTTGACAGCGTCATGGTGGCGAAGCCGGGAATAGAGTCTGCGAAGCAGGCGCATCCTTTCCGGGCTCCGCGTTTCAGGCGAAGGCGTCGCGGGCCGCCGCGATGGTCGCGTCGATCACGGCGTCGTCATGCGCCGCCGAGATGAAACCAGCTTCGAACGCGGACGGCGCAAGGTACACGCCGCGGTCCAGCATGGCGTGGAAGAACGCGTTGAATGCGTTCTTGTCACAAGCCATTATCTCTGCGTGGGTGCGGGGAAGGCGCGGCGCAAAGTACAAGCCGAGCATGCCGCCGATCGCGTCCGCGCAAAAGTCACGGCCGGATTCTGCGGCGGCGGCGACCAGTCCCGTTGTAAGGCGTTTTGCCTGGTTACCCAGCCGTTCATGGAAGCCGGGTTGCTCAATCAATTTCAACGTTGCCAAGCCGGCAGCAACCGCAACCGGATTGCCGGACAGTGTGCCGGCCTGGTACACAGCGCCCAGCGGCGCAAGATGCCGCATGATTTCGGCACGACCGCCAAATGCCGCCACCGGCAAACCACCGCCAATGACCTTGCCCAGTATGGTCAGGTCCGGGACGATGCCATAGAGCGATTGCGCGCCGCCCAGGGCAACGCGGAAGCCGGACATGACCTCGTCGAAGATCAGGATCGCGCCATGCTGTGTGCAAAGTCGGCGCATGGTTTGCAAAAACTCGGGCGTTGCACGCAGCAGGTTCATGTTGCCCGCAATCGGCTCCACGATCACGCAGGCGATCTCGTCGCCGACTTTCTGGAACAGCGCCTCAAGCTGGGCCGGGTCGTTGTAGTCGAGCACCAGCGTATCTGCCGCGACGTTTTCCGGCACGCCCGCCGAGGTGGGGTTGCCGAAGGTGAGAAGGCCGCTGCCCGCCTTCACCAGCATGGAGTCGGCATGGCCGTGATAACACCCTTCAAACTTGACGATCTTGGTGCGACCGGTTGCGCCGCGCGCCAACCGCAATCCGCTCATTGCCGCTTCGGTGCCGCTCGACACCAGCCGCACCTGCTCTATCGATGGCACCAGGCGGCAGATCGCCTCCGCCATCTCGACCTCGCCTTCAGTGGGCGTGCCGAATGACAGGCCGTGCGCCGCCGCATCCTGCACTGCCTTGACGACTTCCGGATGGGCATGGCCCACGATGGCCGGCCCCCATGATCCGATGTAGTCGATATAGCGTGTTCCGTCAGCATCCCAGAACCAGGCGCCCTCGGCCCGCACTATAAAACGGGGCGTGCCGCCTACGGAACGGAATGCCCGAACGGGCGAATTGACGCCGCCCGGGGTGGTGCGTTGTGCCCGTTCGAACAGGATCTCATTGCGGGATTGGGAAGGTGTGCTCATGCTTGTGCTGATTCTCTATTAACAAAGGATTGTCCGCGGACGGGCGGACCAGTTGGCACTACGGAGGTCGGACTATCTGCCGCGGTGCTTGCCCGTGGCGGGCAGGCCTGGCAGTCCCGGCTCGTTTTCGGGGCTCTCCGGCTCCCCTTCGTCGGGCACGCCGGCTGCATCCGGCTCATCGGGCTCGCCCACCGCTACCAGGTCCCCGTTGTCGCGAGCCCAGAAATAGCGGTCCGGGACCAGCTTGCCCATGCCGAGTCGCTGCGCATGGGCAAGTGCCGCCACGGTGAATTCCTGCGCCTCGCGTACCGCTTCAGGCACGTCCATGCCGTTGGCCAGCATCGCCGCTATCGTGGCTGACAGGGTGGCGCCCGCTCCGGTAAATGTGCCGGGTTGTCGTGGCCAGTGATCTTCCCGGACAACTCCCGACTTGTCATACAGCGTATTGGCCACTTCCTGGATGTCAGACGGCGTGCCGGTGACCAGAACGAACTCGCAGCCGGATTCAATCAAGTGCGTTGCGTCGACGGCGAGCGTATCGTCGTTGGACGGTTCGCGCCAGGTTTCCGCAAGCCGCGACAGCTCGACCTGCGACAGCATCAACAGCGTGGTTTGCGGCACCAGCAACTCGCGCATGGCGATCACCAGGTCGTCGCTCTCCAGCACCTGTTCCGGTACCGCCGTTGTGAACGGATCGAGGATCAGGGGCACGTCGGGATAGTCAGAGACGATCTCTGCAATGACGGTAATGTTTTCAACGCTGCCCATGCAGCCGACCTTGAACGCCGCCACCGGCATGTCCTCAAGAAGGATGCGGGCCTGGTCGGCAACCCAATCAGCGTCGACCGCCTGAATGTCTTCCACGTGGGTTGTATCGCCCAGCAAAATGCCCGTCACGACCGACAAGCCATGACAGCCCATCGCGGCAAAAGAAGCGAGGTCCGCCTGAATGCCGACCGCGCCGACCGGATCGGTCGCGCCGAAGCTCAGAATCAATGGGGAAGTTTGGTTTTGCACAGCGGGTGGGTTAACATGATCGACTTTGCATTTTACTTGAAGGGCACTTTGACGTGAGCATGAACGAAAAAGCAATGGACACCGCAAAAGACGGCAAGGCACTCGGTTTCAAGACGTGGATGTGCCTGATCTGTGGCTGGATATATGACGAGGCGGCCGGCGTTCCGGACGAAGGTATCGCGGCGGGTACGCGATGGGAAGATGTGCCGATGAACTGGACCTGTCCAGAGTGCGGCGCGCGCAAGGAAGATTTCGAAATGGTCGCCCTCTGACGGACACCCGTTCACGGCCGCGCAGTGGCGGCCGGCCTTTGAAGGTAGCCCTTTTTGGGTCGCCCTTCGATCAGCATGCCAAGAACCGCTTGGCAATTCGCTAACTCTTCGCAAAAAAACGACGTGGCTCCTGTGTGATACGCGGCGCACGGCCGGAGTGTCTTGCCTTGAGTCACCATTAAAACGTATATTCGTAGGACAAATATACGGGATGACGCATGACTACCTCGCCAGACAATGTCAGCCTGAAAATAATGGTGATTGACGACAGCAGCACCATACGCCGCTCGGCGGAAATATTTCTTGGTCAGGCCGGCTATCAAGTAGTCCTTGCAGAGGATGGTTTCGATGCTTTGGCAAAAATGAACGACCATCATCCGGCTCTCATTTTTTGCGACATCCTCATGCCGCGGCTCGACGGATACCAAACCTGCGCTCTCGTCAAGAAGAGCGCCAAGTTCCACGCCACGCCGGTCATCATGCTTTCTTCCAAAGACGGGCTGTTCGATCGAGCCCGGGGCGCCATGGTCGGTTCCAACGCCTATCTCACCAAACCATTCACCAAAGACAGCCTGCTGCGGACCGTGCGGGAGCACACCGCCACAGCGCTGGCGCGGTAATTTACCTAGGTCCTAGCATGGCAATTCAAAAAATCCTGATCGTCGACGACTCGCCCACCGAACGCTACTTTTTGTCCGATATCCTGATCAAGAACGGTTATTCGGTCTCCACGGCGGAGAACGGCGAAGAAGCGCTGCTGAAGGTCAAGGCGGACAAGCCGCAACTCATCCTTATGGACATCGTCATGCCGGGCCAGAACGGTTTCCAGGTCACGCGCGCCATCACGCGCAGCGCCGAAACGCAGGATGTGCCGGTCATCATTTGCACCAGCAAGGGACAGGAAACCGACCGCATCTGGGGATTGCGCCAGGGTGCGCGCGACTACATTGTCAAGCCGGTGGATCCGGCGGAACTGCTGGCCAAGATTGCAGCGCTCGGCTAGGCATCCCACTTCATGACCTCCCCGTCCACCGAAACGTTGCCGGCAATTGTGCGCTCGTCGGACCGCGCCGGCCGCCGCACGCGCTTGCGCGAGTTCCAGGCCCAGCTAGTGGAACGGATGCAGGCGGCACAGAGCGGCGTCGACACGCACGTCAACCAGCTTGGCGTCCTGATCGGCGAAACGCGCTGGCTGCTCAGTCTGCAGGAAGCGGGTGAGATCGTTTCAGTTGGCGCAATGACGCCGGTGCCGTGGACGCAGGACTGGTTTCTCGGCTTGACGAATATTCGCGGCAATCTGGTAAGCGTGGTCGACCTTGCGCGCTTCCACGGAGGCGCGCCCACGGTCATCGACAAGGATTGCCGCGTGATCGCGTTCGCACCTGCGCTCTCTTTCAATTGCGGCTTGCTGGTATCGCGGGTCATGGGCTTGCGCAATCTCGATGAAATGACATTGCAGGAAGACCCGGCCGCGCCGGATTCAGCGGCTGCGGGCGGACGGCATTATGTCGATCGGGAACAACTGCACTGGCAGCATCTTGATCTTGCGACCTTGGTGCGGGACGCGCGGTTCCTGCACATCGCAGCCTGAGTAAAAAAAATCGGACCGTTGCGCTGAGTTCTGGCAATACGTCAAGTACCTAACAATGCAGAAAATCTGGAACAAGGAGACACCCTGATGGCTTTCAAATTGCCGTTCGTATCGAAGAGCAAGGCCGAGTCGGCAATCGAGGCCGACGCCATGGCCATGGCCATGGCCGGTGGCGGGCTGGCATTCGCCGCCGGACCGGAGTCTTCACCAGCGCCACCGTCCGCCGCTTCGGACGCCACGCGGATCAGCAATGCGCTGGCCAGAGCAGGGGACATCCGCTTGCCCGTGCTCGGCAATTATCCATTGCAGCAGCAGGTGCGTATCCTGTTGGCCGTTCTGGGCGGTTCTCTCGTGCTTGGGGCCGGTATGGTGTGGCTTAACAGCGCGTCAACCGCAATCAGCGCCACCCAAACGCAAATCGCCGGCGATGCGCTGATGCACTCTCAACGTGTCGGTAAGGCAGCACCAAACGCGATCCAGGGCAACGTCGAGGCGTTCCGTCAGCTTGCGGACAGCCGAAAGCAGCTTAACAACGACCTGACCATTCTCTCCAAGGGCGGCGTTTATCTCGGCCGCTCCATCGATGCCCCGAATGCGCAACTTGAAAGCATGGTCGTCGATACCCGCAAGGTGTGGGCCAACTCGGACAGGGCAGCGGGCACCATCCTGAAGTTGAACAAGGAATTGACCGGCTTCGGCGCCACGTTGCAAAAACTGAATACGCTTTCGCCAACGCTGCTTGAATTGACCGAGCAGATATCTACCTTGAAGGCCCAGGGTGGCGCGACGCCGCGCGAAATCTCTGCTGCCGGCCAACTCGTCATGTTGACGCAGCGGCTTGGTCGAAGCGCGAATGAATTCCTCACCTCTGAAGGCGTCAATCCGGAAACCGCCTTCCTGCTCGGCAAGGACACCAACACCTTCCGCGACATCACCGACGGCTTCCTCAATGGCAGCGATGTGCTGCGCCTTTCCACAACGAAGGACAAGGAGACCCGCGACAAGTTGATGGAGCTGCAAACCGTCTTCGGCGACTACCAGAAGTCGGTGGCGAGCATCCTCGGCAACCTCCAGAATTTTATTGCGGCCAAACAGTCCGAGCAGCTCATCTTCGGTGAAAACGAAGGCGTGAAAGACCGGCTCTCCACGTTGCAGCAAAACCTGCGTGCGCAAGAAGACTCATTCAACTGGACCTTCTTTGCGATGATGGCCTGCGCACTGCTCGCACTGATCAGTGCGGCCGGCGTGGCTCTGGTGTTCCTGCAGGACAGCCGGGCCCGCGCCCATGAAGCGGACATGCGTCGCGACGCTTCGGATGCACAACGGTTGATGGCGGAAAAACAGGAAGAAGAAGCGAAGGCTGCGAATGACCAGAACCAGGCCGCAATTCTTCGGCTCATGAATGAGTTGCAGGAAGTGGCGGACGGTGACCTGACGGTCCAGGCCACGGTGTCGGAAGACATCACCGGCGCCATCGCCGACTCGCTCAACTATACGGTGGAAGAACTGCGCGGGCTGGTCGGACGCGTGACCCGCACGGCGGAGCAAGTGACATCCGCCTCAAACGCCGCGCAAAGCATTTCGACAGAACTCCTGGCCGCTTCGCAAAAGCAGTCGCGCGAGATTCAGGAAACTGGTCAGGCAGTGCTTGCCATGGCAGTCCAGATTACCGACGTATCCAAGTCCGCCAATGAATCGGCCGAAGTGGCGCGCCACTCGGTGACGGCGGCGGAGCAGGGTGCCCGCGCCGTAGAAAACGCGATCAAGGGCATGAACGAGATCCGCGAGCAGATCCAGGAAACGTCGAAACGAATCAAGCGGCTGGGCGAGTCTTCACAAGAGATTGGAGAAATTACAGAGCTGATTTCAGACATTACCGAGCAGACCAACGTGCTGGCGCTGAACGCAGCGATCCAGGCCGCGTCGGCCGGCGAAGCCGGACGCGGATTCTCGGTGGTGGCGGAAGAGGTGCAGCGCCTGGCCGAACGTTCCGGCGAGGCGACCAAGCAGATTGGCGCCCTGGTGCGCACCATTCAGACCGACACGCACGACGCTGTCGCCGCGATGGAAAAATCGACACAGGGTGTGGTCGAGGGCGCAAAACTGTCGGACGCCGCTGGCGCGGCACTGGCGGATATCCGTCGCGTGTCGAACCAGTTGGCAGAGCTGATTCAGGGCATTTCCTCGGCCACGGAATTGCAGGCGACCTCCGCTTCCGGCGTGGCGCAAAACATCCAAAACATCCTTACCGTCACCGAGCAGACGCAGGAAGGTACGCAGCAAACCGCGAACTCGATTCGCGAGCTGTCCAAGCTTGCCGAAGAGCTGAAAAACTCTGTGTCACGGTTCCGCGTAGCGGCGTGAAGAAGGGGCCGGCCGACAAAACCTTCGCCGGCCCGTCCGCAAAATTGAACCCACGAGGCAGTAATGACTTCTGAATCCACCGCCGCCCGCAATAACAGCTTCGACGCGGGACCACTGTCCTGGGTGATGGATGAAATCCGCGAAGCCCTGGCGCGGTCAAAAGCCGTACTGACAGAAATGTCCACGCAAGATGGCGTGGATCAGGCAACCGCGCTGCGCCAGGCCAGGACGCACCTTCATCAAGCCCACGGCGCCTTGCAGATCGTGGACCTTGACGGGGTCAGCACGCTGACGCAGGCGGTCGAGGAACTGTTCGACAAGCTGCTTGCCCGCGAGCCTGAGAACGCCGACAACGTAGATCATGCCGGCATGCCAGCGACCGTGCAGAAGGAAATTGACGCCATCGTGGGCGCTTATCAGGCGGTCACGGAATATCTGGATGAATTGCTGGCTGGTTCACCGCATCAACCGGTGCAGTTATACCCGTATTACCAGGCGGTACGCGAAGCGGCGGGCGTAGGTCGAGTTCATCCGTCCGAGCTGTTCTTTCCGGACCTCGCCATCAGGCCGCAATTGCCGCTCGCCAGCGAGGCGACAACGCCCTTCAACTACCTTTTTCTGAGACAGCGTTTCGAGAAAGCCTTGCTGCCCTACCTGCGCAGCACCGACCCGAATACGGATGTCGCCGCCGCGGTCGTCATGGCTGAGCTGATTGGTGAAGCAGAGCGGGCACAGACCGCGCAAGCTGGGCGTGCCCTGTGGTGGGTACTGCGCGGATTCGCTGAAGTCGCCTCGTCCGGCGAGATTCGCAATGAGGTATTCGTCAAGCAGTTGTTCGGCCGGATCAACATGCATATCCGCGCGCTGGCCAATGGCGCACCCTCGCGCGATGAAAACCTGTTGCGCGATGCCCTGTTCTTCGTTGCGGGCTCCGCGCTGCCGTCGCCGCGCGTGCAGCAAGTGCGGGTTGCGTACCAGCTTGAGGGCATGGTGCCGCCGGATTATCACCAGAAGCGCTATGGCCAGGTGGACAGCGCCGCGGTAGCGCTGGCGCGCGACAAGCTCAATCTTGCCAAGGCATTGTGGAACCGGATAGCAGGCGGCGACCTTGCCGCGGGCAGCAACTTCGTCAGGGAAATGTCCGCGCTGTCGGACGCTGGCGCGCGGCTTAATGTACGCCCGTTCTCGCGGCTCCTTGGAGAACTGAACGACATCAGTGCGCGGGTTGCAACAGAAGACCCGTCGGCCGCCGCCGGGACGCTTGGCGTGGAAATCGCCGCCAGTTTGCTCTTTGTTGAAAATGCGCTGAACCACACCAGCCGGCTCTCAGGGAGTTTCGCAGACCGCGCCGAAGCTCTTGCTACCCGCTTGACAGCGCTTGTCGCCGGCAAGCAGCCGGAGGCGACGACGCAGTGGCTCGACGAAATGTCGCGCCATGCCCAGCAAAAGCAGACCATGACCGCGCTGGCCGGAGAAATGCAGTCCAGCCTCGGCCAGGTTGAAAAAATGCTCGACGAGTATTTCAGCAATCCGACCCGCCGGACCGGCCTGCCCCTGATTGACACCGTTCTGCACCAGATCGAAGGTGCGTTGCACATCCTCGACCAGGACGATGCGGTACATGCAGTGCAGCACATACGCCGCACGGTGCAAAGCTTCACCGCCGCCGATATTGACATCGCGCCCGACCAGCAGGAGTTCCATCAAGTGGCTCGCAATGTCGGCGCCCTGAGCTTCTTTATTGAAACGCTGCAGCTGCCTTCCGATAATGTGAAGAAGCGATTCTCCTTCGACGCAAAGCAGGGCGTGTTCCACGCCAACATGCTCGACAAGGAAAGCAGGAGCTTCGACATTTCCGTGTCGCCACCGGAGGAAACGCAGTTTGTGCCGTCGGTGCCACCGGCGATCCCGGACTCTCAAAGTGCCGCAGCCACGGATGGAGCGACATCACATGCAGGCACCTCGATTGCGCCTCACTGCGACGCGGTAACGTCGAGCGGCGCAACCTCGAACTCGAACCCTGCCGTGTCCGATGCTGCGACTTCGCACGCGGCGCATGCCGGGGCCGTGCCGGATTCGCGCACCGTTGTTCCGAGCCTAACGGCCAGTGCACCGGAAGAGGCTGGCATTGCCGATCCAATCGGCGCGCAAGATCTGGTGGGCGGCCTGGCGACTTCCAAGGGCGCGTCCCTCCCTGGCGAACCGCTGGACCTGGAGTTCGACCTTTCCGCCCAATGGCACGCGCAATCTGGACTCTCGAACGTCGACCCGCTCGCCGCCGTCCAGCAAGAATTCCACAGCCGTCCCGCCATGCTGCCGCCGGTCGTGCCGGCCTTGATGCCGACCGCCATGCCGGCCGACGACGAGGCGGTGGACGCGGAATTGCTCGAAATTTTCCTGGGCGAGGCGGTCGAGGTGCTGCAGTGCGTACGCGACACCATTCCACAGTTGGTCTCGCACCCCAACGACCAGGAGTGCCTTACAACGCTACGCCGCTCTTTCCACACATTGAAGGGCAGCGGCCGCATGGTCGGCCTGATGGCGTTTGGTGAAGGCGCATGGAGCGTCGAACAGGTATTGAACTCGCGACTGTCTGCGGGGCAGGGTGGCTCACAAGACTTGACCGCCTTGCTTGTCAAGGCGGCCAGGGTCCTGGGTGACTGGGTCACAGATTTGCAGTCCCAAGGCACGTCGCGCTGCACCCAGCATGCGCTGGTATTGGCGGCGGATCGCGTCAAGAATGGCGGCGACTTCCTGTTTGAAGAGGCGCAGCTGCACGACCGGGACGAGGGCGTCGAGCTTGCTGCACCCTCGGCCGCGTCCAGCTTCGCTAAAACGACGCACGGATCGACGACACTCCCCTTGACGGCCGCCGACACGGAGCCCGCCGACACATATACCTTGGACAAGAACAACGTCGTCGCATATGCCGACGCGGAGACTGCCAGCACCGACGCTGTGGACACGGAGACCACTAACGCGATCGAGAACGGGACAGCTGACAGCAACGCCAAAGCAGATAGCGACGCCAAAGCGAATAGCGCCGCCAACACCGATAGCAGTCACAACGCGCATAGCAAAACCAACGTGGGCAGCAACGCTAACACGGGCAGCAATGCCAACATCGGCATCGGTGCCGACTCTGACATCAGTGCCAACGCCGGCAGCAGTTTCAGCACGGACAGCAACGCCAAAACACACGGCAGTGCCGACAAAGATCTGGACCCGGCAGAACCATTAACCGCGATTGAATTCGCGTTGGTTCCGGCCTTCACCGCGTCACCGGTGGTCCCACACACGCCGGAAGAGTTGGCTGCCCCCGACGAGCTGGCGAACCGGGAAGGAATAGAAAGCGTCTACGCCGCTGCGGAGTCAACTTCGGTTTCCGAAGTGCCCGACGAGGACGGCTCAGTCGATCAAATCGCGGAGTTTGCAGAACTGCTGGAGCTTGCAAACCGCAGGGACATCGCGCCTTCAGGAATCGCCGAGCTGGCCGAGACAATGGTGTCCGCGCCGGACGCCGACGCCGACACCGACACCGACACCGGCGCGCTGGAGCGGCCGGCCGAGCAATCCCAGGACGCGCCAGACCTGCCTGCAAAACAATCACATCCGGAAGCGGCTACAGAAACGCCCGTTGAACAAGATCGTGGCGCAAAAGTATTTGGCTTCCCCGAACCGGCCGGCGAATCGGCCGCGCGCGACGACAGTATCAAGCGCATCGGTGAGATCGAAATCAGTGTTCCACTGCACAACATCTATCTCGCCGAAACGGACGAACTGGTTCGCCTGCTCGCGCAGGATTTTTCCGATTGGCGCCACGAGTCTGAGCGCCGGGTCAACATTTTCGCCGTCAATGCCGCGCATTCGCTTGCCGGCAGTTCGGCCACTGTGGGCTTCGCGGTCCTGCACGATGTCGCGCATGCGCTGGAAACGGTATTGCAAACGCTGGTAAGAAAGCCATCGACGCTGGTGGAAGTGGACCACGACCTGCTCGAGCAGAGCGTGGTACGCATGAAAGCCATGTTGAAGTCGTTCGCGCTTGGAGAGATGCCTGGCGCCGAGCCGGACATGGTGCTGGCACTGCGCCGCCTGTGCGATGCGCTCATCAAGCGCGGCGGCAATGCGGATCTCGAAGGCGAATTTGATCACTCCGCATACAGCCTCGGTGAAGAGCCGGTCGATGCACAGTCTCTTGCTGCCGAATTCGCTGAGTCTGCGCCAGGCTCCCATGCCGACACAGTACCTTCCTCACCGCTCGCCGCGATCGTGGCCGATGAGCTTGATGCCGACCTGCTGCCCGTATTTCTTGAAGAGGGAAGCGACATCCTTCCGCAATTGGGACGGCTGCTCCGCGCCTGGCAAAAAGTGCCGTCCGACTCCAGTCCGGTTGCCTCCATGTTACGGCTGCTACACACCATCAAGGGTAGCGCGCGCATGGCGGGCGCAATGGCACTTGGCCAGCACATGCATGAAATGGAAGGGCGCATCGAGCAGATCGGCTACGCCGGCGGCGCTCGTGCCGAATCGATAGAGGAATTGCTCGGCCGTCTCGATTACGCGCTCTACCTCTTTGAGCAGTTACAGCAGGACGGTACCAGCGTCTCGCCGCGCCTGACTCACGTTGGTCGCCGCAGCACACAAGCTGGCCACGGGGCTTCGCCTTATCGCCGGCGCGCCAGTGACCATGCGCCCGCAGTCGCGCCTGAAGCTCCGGCAGTTCCAGATGCAGACGGCGCCGCGGTTTCGGGTAGCGCGGCAGAGGGAGATGGCGGCACGTTGCCGGCAGGGACCCCGGCGGCAACACCGTCGGCCACATCGGTAGCGATATTGCCGACGACATCAACGTCGACATCGGGGTCGACCGCAGCGTCAAAACCAGAGGCGACACCGCTTGCGACAGCAGGAGGCAACCCAGCGACGATACCGGTCACGACGCTTGCCCATGCCGGCGAACTACGTACCGCCGCCGCAGTCTCGGGCCAAACGCCGATGGTGCGGGTGCGTGCAGACATACTCGACCGGCTGGTGAATCAGGCTGGTGAAGTGTCAATTTCCCGGTCCCGCATCGAGACGGAAATGCAGTCGCTGCGCCAGTCGCTGCTGGAATTGACTGAAAATGTATCGCGCCTGCGCGGCCAGTTGCGCGAGATCGAAATCCAGGCCGAGTCGCAAATGGCGTCGCAGATGGCGCAGTCGACCAACCGCGACTTCGACCCGCTCGAATTTGACCGCTTCACACGGCTGCAGGAATTGACCCGCATGATGGCGGAGAGCGTCAATGACGTAGCCTCGGTCCAGCAAAACCTAAGCAAGACGGTGGACCATGCCGGCACCGACCTTGGGGCACAGGCGCGCCTTACTCGCGACTTGCAACAGGACTTGATGCGCGTGCGCATGGTGCAGTTCGCCAGTATTTCGGAGCGGCTGTACCGCGTTACCCGCCAGGCTTCCAAGGAGATGGACAAGCGCGTCAATCTCGACATTCGCGGTGGCGCGGTCGAGATGGACCGCAGCGTGCTGGAGAAGATGACTGGGCCGTTTGAGCACCTGCTTCGCAACGCCATTGTCCATGGCATCGAGTCGCGCCAGGCCCGCATTGCCGCTGGCAAGAACGAGACCGGGGAACTGCTGGTGGAGATTCGCCAGGAAGGCAACGAGGTGCAGATCCGATTCTGTGATGACGGCCAGGGCATTAATCTCGACCGCATCCGCCAGAAGGCGCGCGACACCGGCCTGTTGAAAGACGGCGCCGACATGACGGACACCGAAGTACGCGACCTGATTTTCCACCCCGGCTTTTCCACCGCACAGGAAGTGACGGAGTTGGCCGGGCGTGGCGTGGGCATGGACGTGGTTCGCGCCGAAACAGCAGCGCTTGGAGGCCGCATCCAGACCTTCAGCGAGCCAGGCAAGGGTGCGACCTTTGTCATCCAGTTACCGCTGACCCTGGCTGTCACGCAGGTCGTCCTGGTGTCGATCGGGGCGCGCACCTTTGCCGTGCCCTCAGTCCTGGTTGAGCAGGTGCAGCAGTTCAAGGCGCAGGCTCTAGCCGGCGCCTACAACGAAGGCTCCGTGCCATGGCAGGGCGGTCGCGTCGCGTTGCATTACCTTCCCGCGCTGCTTGGCGACCGCACGACCACGCCGGTCACGCAACAATATTCGCCGGTCATGATTCTCAAGAGCGGCAACGACCGCGTTGCCATCCATGTCGATGAAGTGATCGGCAACCGCGAGGTGGTCGTCAAGAACATCGGCCCGCAACTTGCGCGGATGATCGGCATTGCGGGAGCCACCGTGTTGGGCTCTGGCGATATCGTATTGATCCTCGACCCCGTGCCGCTCGCGCAACATCTTCACTCTACGGCGGCGCGCACGCCGCAAATTTCGTTCAGCGATGCGCCGCAGGAGATTGGCGCGGTTGCTGAAATCAGGGTAGCGAAGGGCTCGGACAACGGCAACACGACGGCAGAGCCGGTGCAGGGTTTGCGGGCACAATCCATTGTGATGGTGGTCGACGATTCACTCACAGTGCGCCGCGTTACCCAGCGTTTGCTCGCACGCGAGGGTTACCAGGTGGTGCTGGCCAAGGACGGGGTCGATGCGCTGGAGCAGTTGCAGGCGATTACACCGGACATCATGCTGGTCGATATCGAAATGCCGCGCATGGATGGCTTCGACCTGACCCGGAACGTGCGCGGCGACAGTCGTACCCGCGCAATTCCCATAATCATGATCACGTCGCGCACGGCGGCGAAGCACCGCAACTATGCGATGGAACTCGGCGTTAATGAGTATGTCGGCAAGCCGTATCAGGAGACGGAATTGCTCAAGCTTGTGGAGCAATACTTGAAGGCGGAAACGATCGCGTCGTAGTGAATGCCGTTGGTGCGATCCGGCCCGTGTGGCGGGGTTGCATCCCCCGGGGTGGCACTCCCGAGGTTGCACCCCCGCGGTTGTACCCCAATAGTAGTTACTTCCGTTCTTGTGGCGCGGCTCGCCCCGTTCGAGGGATTGCAACGTCGGCAAGGGCTGCGCTTTAGGCGAACTGGCGTGATAGCCACCCATGCCGATGCCAATGCAGATTCGACGGCCCCTTAGCCGAAGGACTTCTTCACCACCGCATAGCGTTCCAGCGTCCGCTTGCGCGCTTCGTCATGCTGCACCAGAGGTTGCGGATAGTCCCGCCCCAGCACCACGCCAGCCTTCGCCAGCCTCTCGGGCGTGGCTGTCCACGGAGCGTGAATATCCCCGTCCGACAAGCGAGCCAGCTGCGGCAGATAGCGACGAATGAACTTGCCCTCGGCGTCAAATCTCTCCGATTGCGTCACCGGATTGAAGATGCGGAAGAAGGGCTGCGCATCGCATCCTGAAGACGCGGCCCACTGCCAGCCACCGTTGTTGGCCGACAGATCATAGTCGTTCAACTTCGCCGCGAAGTAGCGCTCGCCGCGCCGCCAGTCGATGCCCAGATCCTTGATCAGGAAGCTCGCCGTCACCATGCGCAGGCGATTGTGCATGTAGCCCGTTTCGTTGATCTGCGCCATGGCCGCATCTACCAGCGGGAAGCCGGTCCGCCCCTCGCACCATGCCTGGAAAGCCGCATCGGCCTCCGCGCCGGTTTCCCATTCAATGCGGTCATATTCCGGCTTGAAGGCGCCGTCAACCACGCGCGGGAAGTGGTCCAGGATCATGAAATAGAAATCGCGCCAGATCAGCTCACCGAGCCATACCGCCGCGCCGCTACCACCTTCGCCGGAGCGCATGGCATCAATAACCCGTTGGACCACGGCGCGGATTGACACGGTGCCAAAGCGCAGATGCACCGAGAGGTAGGACGGGCCCTTAATGCCCGGGAAGTTGCGTGCCGTGTCGTAGTCCGCCATGCGCGACAGGAAATCATCGAGCAGTTCCTGGCCGCCGTCCATGCCGGTTGGTATGGGCAATGTCGAAAGATTGGAGGGCACAAAGCCCAGGTCTGATAGCGTGGGGATGGCGGGGGCGGCGGACGGAAGCGGCGCCAATGCGCTTGTGTCCTGATCGCCGGTGAAGCACTGCAACACCTCGGGATCCGGCGCGCCATCGAGCCGGTTCGGGCCCATCAACTTCAATAGCCAGGCATTCCTGTAGGGCGTGAATACGGTCAGCGGCTTGCCCGCCATGGACCGCACCTCTTCCTTTTCAAAAATCACCTGGTCCTTGAAGCTCGCCATCTGGCGGCCGTCCTGCTCAAGCGCGCGGGCGACCTCTTCGTCGCGCGCAATGGCAGCAGGTTCGTAGTCGCGGTTGACGAACACAGCGTCAACCCCAAGCTCGGCAGCAAGCGCCGGGATCCCGTCCTCGGCGTGGGCATGACGAACGATCAGGCCACCCCCCTGTTCGACCAGGGCGTGATGCAATTCCGTAACGCTGGCAAGGATGAACTCCACGCGACGGTCGGCCGGGTTGGGGCCGGCCAGCAAGGGGTCTAGGATCGTCTTGTCGAATATGAAGGCGCAATACACCTGCCTGCCCTGAGACAACGCGGCGTGCAACGCGGCATGGTCAAAGTTGCGCAGGTCGCGGCGAAACCAGACAAGGACTTTATCGAATGTTTTCATGGGAGCAAGGACAAGGCCGGCCACGGCGCGGCCGACGATAATCATGCCAGAATTGCTTCGTCCGCATTCGGCGCATCGGCACGGCCAGTGACGTAGGGAGAAGTGTAAAACTGCTAAAATCGGCCTATGCCCAAGCAAATAAAGCATTTCTCGAGTCGTACAAGCGGCGGCTTCACAAGGCGCCACGGCGCCTCATCGGGCGCAGCAGCGCAACCACCTGCCAGCGCTGACCAATTTTGTCTGGCGAATCATTTCCTGATTGCCATGCCTTCCATGCTGGACCCCATCTTTGGCGGCGCGGTCGTGTACATCTGCGAGCACAATCCGGAGGGCGCGCTCGGCGTCATTATCAACAAGCCGACCGACATGACAATGAGCACCCTGTTGGAGCGGGTCGACCTCGATCTGGAAATACAGCCGCTCAACCTCCCTATGGGCGACAGCCAGATCCTGTTTGGCGGCCCGGTGCAAGCGGAGCGCGGCTTTGTGCTGCATGCCCCGTTCGGGCAATTCAACTCCATGCTGCCAGTAACAGACAACGTTTCACTCACCACCTCCCGCGACGTGCTGGAAGAAGTTGCCGCCGGACGGTCCCCACGTCGCCTGCTGGTGGCCCTCGGCTGTTCCGGCTGGAGCGCCGGGCAGCTGGAGGAGGAGATCGTGCGCAATGGCTGGCTGACCGTTGAGGCCGACCCTGCGGTGATTTTCGACTTGCCGGTTGCGGAGCGCTTTACGGCGGCCATCAAATTACTCGGTATCGATCCGTTCATGCTGTCTGGCGAGGCGGGGCATGCGTAGTCGACAGCCTGGCCGGAGGGCAGTAGCTTCTGGCCTGCGGATGGGCCAATTGCTGCCGGCAGTGAAGCTTCCTCAGGCGCCGGCTTGAGCACCTTGCTAGGTTTTGATTTCGGTTTGAAGCGGATTGGCGTTGCGACAGGAAACACGATACTCCGGCAGGCCAATCCCCTTACCATCATCACCGGCGCCACCAATGATGACAAATTTGCCGCAATTGGCACCCTGATTGCCGAGTGGCAGCCCGCGCTGTGCGTGGTCGGCTTGCCGACCCATCCAGACGGCGTTGAGCATGAAATGACGCTGCGCTGCCGTCGTTTCGCCAACCAGTTGCACGGTCGCTTCGGCGTCGCCACCGCGCTGGTGGACGAGCGCTACTCTTCCGCTGTCCTTCCCCAAAAAAAAGGAGAGTTGATTGATGCGCAGGCAGCAGCCATAATCCTGCAACAATATTTCGATGAACATGCCGACTCCTGACCTCGACGCCGAAGCGCTCTACCAGCGCCTTGCACAGCAAGTGAAAGCCGGACTGGCAAGCGCGGTCAATCCCGCTATCGTCGGCATCTTTTCTGGTGGCGCGTGGCTGGCCGAGCGCCTCGCCGCCGAACTGCAACTGACCGACCGGCTCGGCTTCATTGACGTTTCCTTCTACCGCGACGACTACGCCGAGCGCGGCCTGCATGCCAAGGTCCAGCCCAGCCAGATTCCCTTTGACGTGAACGACGCCAGCATCCTGCTGGTGGACGACGTGCTCTACACCGGCCGCACCACCCGCGCCGCCGTCAATGAACTGTTTGACTACGGCCGCCCGGCGCGCATCATGCTGGCCGCCCTGGTAGACCGCGGCGGCCGCGAACTGCCCATCGCCGCCGACTTCGTCGCTGAATCGATAGAGCTGACGGAGGATCAGGAACTGGTGCTGCTACGTGACGCTGCCGGCAAATTCTCTCTTACGGTCGGCCATGCATAATCCGCAACTCAACAAGGACGGCGAACTCACCCACCTGCTTACCATCGAAGGTTTGCCGCGCGCCGTTATTACCCGCATTCTCGACACGGCTTCCTCCTTTGTCGGCATCGGCGACCGTGAAGTCAAGAAGGTGCCGCTGATGCGCGGCAAAAGCGTATTCAACCTCTTCTTCGAGAACTCCACTCGCACCCGCACCACGTTCGAGATCGCATCCAAGCGCCTGTCAGCCGATGTCATCAACCTGAACATTGCGGCATCAAGCACCACCAAGGGCGAGTCGCTGCTGGACACTATCGACAACCTGGCCGCCATGCATGCTGACATGTTCGTGGTGCGCCATTCGCAATCCGGCGCGCCATACCTGATCGCACGCCACCTGACCGACACGCACCAATCGCATGTGCATGTGGTGAATGCCGGCGACGGGCGCCATGCGCATCCGACGCAGGGCCTGCTGGATATGTACACCATCCGCCATTACAAGAAAGACTTCAGCAACCTGACAGTCGCCATCATCGGCGACATCCTGCACAGCCGCGTGGCGCGCTCCGACATCCATGCCCTCACCACACTCGGCGTACCGGAAGTGCGCGCGATTGGCCCACGCACCTTGCTGCCAAGCGGCCTGGAACAGATGGGCGTGCGGGTCTTCACCGACATTAACGAAGGCCTGAAAGGCGTCGACGTCATCATCACGCTGCGGCTGCAGAGCGAGCGCATGAGCGGCGCGCTGCTGCCTTCGGCGCAAGAGTTTTTTAAAAGCTATGGTCTGACGCCGGAAAGGCTGGCACTGGCAAAGCCTGATGCGATCGTCATGCACCCCGGGCCGATGAACCGCGGCGTGGAAATTGACTCCGCCGTGGCGGACGGCCCGCAGGCAGTGATCTTGCCGCAGGTGACCTACGGCATCGCGGTCCGCATGGCGGTCATGAGCATTTTGGCGGGGAATTGATGGCGCAGGAACCGATGCAACTTCACATCCGCGGCGGCAGGCTGATCGATCCGCTCAACAAGATCGATGCCGCGAAAGATGTCTACATCAATGATGGCCGCGTAGTTGGCATTGGCGAAGCGCCGGCTGGTTTCAAGGCCGATCGCGTGGTCGATGCTACTGGACTGATCGTTGCGCCGGGTCTGGTGGACTTGAGCGCGCGGTTGCGTGAGCCGGGCTACGAATACAAGGCGACGCTGGAATCGGAATTGCAGGCAGCGATTCAAGGTGGCGTAACCAGCCTGGTGTGCCCGCCCGATACCGACCCGGTGCTGGACGAGCCCGGCCTGGTGGAAATGCTGACGCAGCGCGCTCGCACGCTCAACCTGGCCCATGTCTACCCGCTGGGTGCATTGACTGTCGGCCTGAAGGGTGAGGCGTTGACGGAAATGGCGGAGCTCACGGAGGCCGGCTGCGTCGGTTTCTCTCATGCGGACCAGGCAATTCAGGACACGACTGTGCTGATGCGCGCGATGCAGTATGCGCAGACCTTCGGCTTCACGGTTTGGCTGCGCCCACAGGACCCGCACCTCGGTCGCGGCGGCATCGCGCACAGTGGCGCCATCGCCTCGCGGCTCGGGCTTTCTGGCGTGCCGGTCATGTCTGAGACGATCGCGCTCTACACCGTTCTCGAAATCATGCGCTCCACCGGGGCACGGGTTCATATATGCCGGATCTCCTCAGCGGCCGGTGTGGAACTGGTGCGCGCCGCAAAGAAGGAAGGCCTGCCTGTTAGCTGCGACGTCGGCGCCCACCATGTGCACCTGACCGATGCGGACATTGGCTTCTTTGATTCCAATGCGCGCTTGACGCCGCCATTGAGGTCCCAACGCGACCGCGATGCGATCCGTGCCGGGCTGCTGGACGGCACCATCGACGCGATCTGCTCGGATCACACGCCGGTAGATGACGATGAAAAGCTCCTGCCGTTTGGGGAGGCATCGCCTGGTGCCACAGGGCTGGAGTTGTTGTTGTCGCTGGTGCTGAAGTGGGCCGAGGAAGCGCCTGCGGCGGGTGGGACACCGCTGGCGTTTGCGCTGGGGAAGGTGACGTCCGGGGCGTCTGGGGTGGTTGGGTTGGAGGCGGGGAATTTGTCGGTCGGGAGTGTGGCGGATGTGGTTATCTTCGATTTGGAGAAGCGCTGGAAGGTGGAGGCGGGGGCGCTGGCGAGTCAGGGGAAGCACACGCCGTTTTTGGGGTATGAGTTGGTGGGGCAGGTCAAGCACACCATTGTCAGCGGCCAAGTGGTTTTCGCCCGTTAAAACCGTTACCGGCCCGTTGGCTCTTTCAATTGGGCTTGCTTGACATGATCCTCTTCCACTTTGCGCGCTTGATCTGGCACCTTGCCGTTGGCCTGGCTACTTGTGCATTCGTTTTTCCGTTTGTTCAAGACGCTGCTCGCCAGAAGCACATCCAGCGTTGGTCGAGTGGGCTCTTGCGCATTTGTGGCGTGACGGTGCGTGTGGTTGTGATGCCGGGCGCTGAAGAAAACAAACCGGCGCTGATCGTTTCAAATCATGTCTCATGGCTTGATATCTTTGTGCTGAATTCCGTGCGCCCGTGCCGCTTCGTCGCCAAGTCCGACATCCGTGATTGGCCGCTTGTTGGGTGGTTGTGTGAGCGGGCGGGAACGGTGTTCATTGCGCGCGGCCGGCAACGCGACGTCCGGCGAATCTTTGAAGGGCTTGTGCGCAGCATTCGTGCTGGTGAGCGGGTGGCATTTTTCCCGGAGGGGACGACTGCGCCGCAGGGTACGTTACTGCCATTCCATGCTAATTTATTCGAGGCGGCGATTGATGCGCGGGTGCCAGTGCACCCCTATACGTTGAGGTATACCGATTCGCGGGGAGCACTGCATCCCAACGTCGATTTCGTCGGCGAGATGACGTTCATGGAAAGCTTGGTGGCGGTATTGGAAGCGAGAGACTTTAAGGCTGAGTTACTCGGGCTGCCGGCGGTCGCGACGGACGGGGCGCACAGGCGAGGGTTGGCAGCGGACGTGCGGCGGGTGATTGGCGCGGCGTTGAACAATGCGACTAGCGAGACCTGAAAGAAGCGCCAAATCTGTCTTTCATTCATTGACCTCCGGTGCCGATATGGTGACCGCCCCGTACGGCATGCCACTTGCCCGCTTGACCTTTAAGCCAACTCGCTTCACAGTCAGTGAACAGAGCAGGTTGTCGTCCAACTTCTTCGCCCACTGCATAGTGAGTATGGACCGGCAGCGATGAATAATATGGAATTGCGCGATACAGCAGCTTTTGCTTGATGTACTCCATATAAAACAGGTCAATGCCCGCTGCCAACGCCACTCCCTTGCAATCGGCATAGTCATCCGGATCTACATCCCACAATTGCGTCGTTTTCATCGCCGGCTTCTGTATCGAAGGATAGCTTGCATTGTTGAAGCCTATTCCGTTCGGGTCCTGCGCATACCATAGCCGGGCTCCGCCGAATGACAGTTGCGAGATTACGAAAACTACTGCCACTCCGCTAATCATGCGGTTTGGGGTCGGAAAAATTGCGAGTGAGCGAGGCGCGACTTCCTCGGTAGATTCAAGGAAGGCAATGCAAAACGTCAGGAACAAGTAGGGAGAGAGGAACGAGAGCAATTTACCGAGCGACCAGAGCGCGCCGATCTCATAAAAATAGAAGATAAGCAGGAACCCAGTACTCATGACCGCTTTAACGAAAGCTGATGTTGCATTATTCCGGAACCGTCTGATTAGCGTCATGCCAATGCTGTAGAGGACGAGCCCTGCGCCGAAGACCGACAGAACTATCCATGCAAAGCGAAGCAAGATGGGCAGCGAACAATCCGGCGCAGCGAAGTACATGCCAACAAATGAGAGTACGAGATTGGCGAACGGGCGAATGTGACCGGCGGGCGTGGGAACGCCGCCATGCAAGCCGTTCCAGTAGCTGTCGAAATAGGTCCACCATGGAATCTGCGTTGTGCCGGTCTTCATTTGACTGATCGCGAACCCGACAGTGACTCCCCAATTGGGTAGCGACGAAACTAGAAGCGCACAACATGCAAGTGCCGCAAGCCATATCCAACCCCGCGGACTAGGCACCTTTTTGCTGACATCGCACCAGCAAATGGTGGCGATCAGAAGCAGACATGCATGGATCACTGGGCTCTCTGGATAGAAGGCGAATCCGCCAGCAGCCAACAGGCCGGTCACCGAGGAATCTGGCACGAGCGATTTCACTTGCCTAGCAGTGGAATCTGTCAGTTTTCGAAGCAGGTTCAGGTACGTGAAAACAAGTGCCAGTTCCACAGCCACAGATGCCATTTGCGACCATGCGTTGATGTCGAAAATCTACTGACCCCAAAAGCCTATGACGTACACAACAGGAGGCAC
>JAQGMR010000001.1 GCA_028292265.1 Herminiimonas sp. | reverse complement strand
CCACGCTTTGGGCAACGATCCGGCCTGTCTTCGGATTTTCCGATGGGATGTTCTCCATCGTCATCGTGAATTTGGCCGAGTCAGAATCGACGGTGATGGTGTGGGTATTGCGGACCACGGTCGGATCGGCCCAAATTTCCAGCAACGTTTTTTCGGGGCCCACGCCAGCCAGCGCGAGCGCCACCACGACATTCAGATTTGCCGGAAAGCCCTTGGCCGCCTCACGTGCATTGCCACTGAAAACTTTCAGCGGCGTGGTCAGGCCTTCCACCGAAATATTGTGTTCCAGCAGATGCGGCGCACCTGCCAGTCCGGCTGGCGGTTTGCGCGTGACCATGGTGACCGAATGAATCGTGCCTTCGGCAGCGGCAATCATTGCATCCAGGCCAATCAGTGCCCCAGTCGGTACCAGGATTACGCCACCGGTTTCCTTGGCCAGCGTGATCAACTGCGGATGAAACAGCAAAGCGCCGACCGACAATACGATGGCGCTCTTTTGCGCCCGCAGGAACGGGCCGATGATGTCCGGCAGCAGCGCGGCCGGCGCGCATTCCACCACTAGATCGGCTTCCGCTTCCAGGGCCTCTATCGGCAGCACCTTGACAGCATGCGCCAGCGTCGCGGTGAAGGTACGTGCGTTGTCCAGATTTTTTGCCGAGACTGCGGAGAGCACGACGCCGGGTACGACGCCGGCGGCAAGCCGGGTTGCGAGCGACTTGCCGATGGCGCCCAGTCCGGCGATGGCTATCCGGATCTGTGGCTTGCCCTGGTGTTGCGGTGCAGATGCTTGTGGCATGAAGTGGCTTCTCAAGAAATAAAAATTTGACGTACCGCGCCGCGCAAGTCCATTTCGACTTCGAGCCCCGTGACCGGAGGACGCGCATAGTGCCAAGTGACGCCGCCCGGAATATGGCCATTTTTTGCCAGGACTTCGCCGACCAGCGCGCCCATATCCTGCACTGAATAGAGCTGGGCGGTGGTGACGTCGTCCCAGCCAAAACCAAGCGACTGCAGGCGCTCGCTCATTTCACGCAGCACCACATCAAGCTTGGTTCGCAAGCCGGATGCCGAGGTATCGCCAAAGGCCGCAATGCGCTCGCGATAGGACTCGCTGCCTTTGCGCGCCTCGCCGCCGCCGGACAGCATGAAGCTGCTTATCCCGCTGTCCGAAGGCATGGTGTAGGTGAAGGCAAACATCGCCATCGCATCCGGCTTGAAATACTGCGGACACACATTGGTGCGGGCGACCGGATTGATGGCCGCCCGCAAGGTGCCGTCAGCGGTCTTGCCTTCCGGCTGGTAGATGCCCCAGTCTTCCAGCGTCTTGACATACTCGCGGTTGAAATCGATGAAGCCCTGATCATTGAACTGCTGCGGTGTTCGCAGTTCACAATGCGCGAAAGCGGTACTCGGCCGGCCGAGATTCTTCAGGTGTTTTTCCACCGCGCGATACGCTTCGGCGAGCGGCATGGGCTTCACGAAACGCGCTTGCTCCAGTACGTAACCAGGTTCGGCGGCAACGCCAGCCGAATACTGAAACACCGCGGGAAGATAGCGATAGCCACCAGCTTTGAAAGCAATCGATTCAGTCATAAGTCCTCATTAGAATTTAGGTACAGTCCGCAAGCTCAGTCGATTTGCATGTTTGACGTTTTTACGATGCGGGCGTATTTGGAAATTTCGTTTTGAATATGGTCGCCGAATTTGGCAGGCGTTCCGCCGATGATTTCAATGCCGCGCTCGGCCATGTTCTTCTTGACTGCCGGTTCTTGCAGCGCGCGGTTCATCAGGCTGTTCATCTGCGCCACGACTTCTTTCGGCATGCTGGCCGGCGCCACCATTCCGTACCAGGAGTCAGTCTCGAAGGTCGGAAACCCTTGCTCCGCAATGGTCGGAATATCCGGCGCCGATGGCGCCCTCGTCAAATACGTAGTGCCGAGCGCCCGCAGCTTGCCGGCCCGGATGTAGGGAAGAAAATCAGGCAGGTTGCCAAACATCAGATCGATGTTATTGCCAAGCAGATCGGTCAGTGCCGGGCCTTGGCCGCGATACGGAATATGCACGACATAAATTCCCGCCATCGACTTCAGCATCTCACCGGCGAAGTGGGCCGTGGTGCCGTTGCCAAATGAGCCGTACGAAAGCTTGCCGGGGTTTTTCTTTGCGTAGGCGATCAGCTCCTGAAGATTGTTGACTGGCAGTCCGGGGCGCGCCGCCAGCACGTTTGCGGTGCGCGCCATCAGGATTACCGGTTGCAGATCCCGCGTGGTGTTGTACGGCAGATTCTTCGCCAGGGTTTGATTGACGGTAAAGCTGTTGGCGACGCCGCCGAACGTATGGCCATCCGTCGCCTTGGCCGTGGCATCGACGCCGATGACGGTGCCGGCGCCCGGTTTGTTGTCGACGATAACCGGCGTGCCTGCATATTTTGCGACCTCGGGCGTCAGGACCCGCACCACGGAATCAAGAGTACTGGCGCCACCCGGGAACGGGACGATGACGCGGATGTTTTGACCGGCGGGCCAGGGGCTGGTGGTTGGGCTGTTGTTGATGCTTTGTGCCTGCACCAGCATGGAGCCTGTGATGCATAGCAGTGCAAGGATTGAATGGCGTAACTTACTGGTGCGTAGCGTGGCGCATTTCATTGGCTAATCCTTGCTTTAAAAGCTTGGGAAGAAGTGATTGATAGTAGCGTAAATTTATTTTTATTTGGCAAGGTACGCAAGATCAAATCGCAGCTCTTCAACGCCTTCGACGCCTTCGACGCCTTCGACGCCTTCTCCATTCTCGAACTTAATCCTTGCACACTGCGCGCTGCTCGCTGAGCCGGCATACTGCCCGCGCTCGTGACATTCCTTGGAGTCCTGGCCGCGCCAGATCGAATTCCTACAACCGTTCTTGTTGTGCCGCGGCTATTTCAGTGCCCTCGGATATTGTCCGGGGCTTCTGGGTGTTGACCACGCATGCCGCTACTCCGCGATCCAACGCGCAGCAGGATCCATCCAAACCTTGTCCGGTGTAAAAAACAGACTGTGTCCCGTGCCGGGCGGCAGGCCAGCCTCGAGCACGATTTCCTTCGTCGTAAGCCCAGCGTTATCGGCGAACATTTCACGGCACGATCCCATCCACCCGTCGGTAACGTCGTAGAGAGAAAGGAACCGACCCTTGAGGCGATCTCTATTTCCCGCGACTATTGTCTCGAAGCTTGCGCGCGCGTCGTTGCCCGCTATATTCCGCGTAGTCGACAGTGGGCAGCCGGCCAGAATTACGTACGACACCTCGGGGGATGCGATACGCCCTGCCGCCGCCAGCGCGATGGTCGCGCCTTTGGAGTGGCCAACCACAACGATATGCCTTGCCGGCACGCCCGCAGTGAGCAGTTGACGAACCTGTGATGCCAATTTGCTCGCATAGGTGGGCACCGCGGTGCCTTTCGGACGCGACTCAGCGATGACCGTGAAGCCGCGGTCGGCTAAAGCACGAGCGATCGCCGTCGTTTCATATGTTTTTCGGAACTGTTTGTTGTAGGAGTCCGGGCCTTGCAGCTCTATCGAGACGCCATGGAGATAGAACAGATACTTGTTACCAGGGTCGATCGTCGCAGGTAGTTCCGCCGTTACTTCGGCGGCGACAGCGCCTCCAGCAGCGGCGCCCACAAGCGCAAGGATCAAAACTGCACACGCTCTCATATCGCTCTCCTCCAAATTTCGAACAGTAAAAAGCGCCTAACGTGCAAGTTCCACGGGCGCCAATGGCAGTCCGCTGGAACGAAGCTTAACCGTCATTTCGCTTCCTGCTTCGTGAGCCAGCCAATGACAGCTTTTGTGACTTGATCGTCGTAGCCACGGTAGTCGTGTTTCGCCCCGGCGATCGGAACCTGCACGAAGCGATCCGACAGCAAGGGTTTGCGGTTCTCTGCGAACTGAGCGTCCCTGTCATTTTCTGCATACACATCGATGACCGGAACCACGATCTTGCGAAGATTGATATTGGTGTTGAGCGGCTCCGGCCCGCCGGCCCAGAGACCGACGCCAATGTACCCGGTCACCCCAGCCTCGGGGTTGTTCGCCAGGAATGCGGTTGTCATTCGCCCTCCCATGCTGTAGCCCATCAAGTACACCCGCTCGACCCCTTTTTCCTTCCTGAGAAAATCCAGCGCGGCCTGAATTCGGGCGTACGCGTCAGGAAAGGTTGCGACGTACTGCTGAAGCGAACGGTGACCCGAGAGGGTTGGCATCTGAAGAGATAGCGTGTGATACCCAAGTTCGTTGTAAATGGCCTTTCGCAGCGGGCTGACGACTTGCGAATCTGCGTCGAGGCCTTGGCCGTGTGCCAGGACAACGGCTACCTTTGCGCCTTTGCCGTCAAGGTATTCACCTGGCGGCATCTGGGCCGCAGCATGGGCCGAGAAGAGCAATGCGAGAGCCATGAGAGGCTGTTTATGGATTTCCATGTGTTCCTCTGTTGAACGGCCCGATGCACGCTAGTCCGCGGTGGACCGCCTGGCGCATGCGGCTTGATCGCCATGTCATATCGCGCGACTCCCGCCGGCCCCCAATTTCATAAAATTACCATGCACGGCGTTAACGTGTGGGTCGTTCATTCGCCAACGCTGCACGACAAGCTCCCCGCTACTGCATTAGAGCGGACTGGTATTGATGGCAGCCGCGACTGCGGCCACCCAACGAAGCGCGACGCCGGGCTGCGTTGATTAGCACCCACGTGCTGAAGTTTGCCGGTATATTCAACAAGCTTATGAACCAATCGGTTGTGGCTAACTTGGATAACTGCCCTGGCCTGTTGCTCATGCCGAGCCATCTGGCACGGACGTGGTTTGAGAAACGGTCAAACGTTCTTCTCTTGCGAAAGGATTCCCCATGCCAGTCAGTCAGCGCATTGTTCAAGTTTGCCTTTTCCTCGTCGCTGCAATCGCCATGTTCGGGGGCGCACTACAGCTTTCCCTGGGCCAGCCAGACACAACACCCCGCCTGGACAATTTGCACCGATTTTTAGCCGGCGTTTACTTCTCCACTGGGCTCATCAATCTATGGGCCGCGGCCACAATCCGCCAACAGGGGACGCTTGTCTATTTGCTGGCGTTCGGCGTGCTAATAGCCGGTATCGGCCGCCTCATATCGATGAGCCAGGTCGGCCTACCAGAACCGGCATCCCTCTGGCTCACGTATGTGATTTCTGAACTGCTGCTGCCGATTATTATCGCGTCGGCTCACGCTGCTACCAGCCGGAATAAGACGCGCGTTCCTGCCTGAAGTTTTCTACGATTCGTCGCTGGTCCAATGCGCGATCCGCAGGAACGCAGGCCACTCGATGGGATGGCGATCCATTATTGACGCAGATCGCACAATCCCTCTGATGGTTAGAGCCGCGTGGCGTTGGCGGCTTGCAAACTGATCGCCCCGCCGTGCGTACCCTTCGGTCATGGACGAGCCAACTGAATTACGCACTTGGCCTGGTTAGAATCCGGTTGGATCGCAACGATCCCGACCGCAGGTAGCGCCACACCTCCCGATGCATCGAACGGCCCCTGGCTTTACTTCCAGGCGACTCCCCTATGCCTTTGCGCGCGATTCCGAAGCAGGACGCAAACGACGGTCCACCCGTCGTCCCATCGGCCACTCTAACGCCAGGCGCACTGCGCCACGCCAAGCCAGAAGGGCGTTGAATCTCTCGCCACGCTAACAGATGCGGACCGGGCGGCCTTGAATCCAAATATACGAATAATATAGAAAACGCTTCCTTTTCAACCAGCTAAGGCCATATACTTTAATCGGATATAGTTTCCAACCACCTCCCGGAGTAAAGATGACTGCACTGACCAAACGCAAATTCAAGGACATAATCTTCGAAGTCAAGGATCAAGTCGCATGGATCACGATCAACCGGCCGCGCGTCATGAATGCGTTCCGCGAGCAGACGCTCGACGAGATGATCGCCGCTGTGTCTTCCACACGCGAGGACCCTTCCATCGCCTGCATCGTATTTACCGGCGCCGGCAATGACGCGTTCTCGGCTGGTGGCGATTTCTATGCGATGAAGCGACTCAATTTCACCAACGGCGCCATGTGGAATGACCGCATGCAGGGCCTCGCGATGGCGATTCGAGGCGTTACTATTCCGGTGATCGCGAAGGTCAATGGCTGGTGCATGGGCGGAGGTCATGAACTCGCGTTGTGGTGCGACCTCGTGATTGCTTCGGAAAACGCGGTTCTCGGCCAGACAGGTGCAAAAGTTGGCGCGTGCCCCACAGTAGGAGCCACTCAGTATTTGCCGCGCATCGTCGGAGAACGTCTCGCTCGCGAGATGATATTCCTGGCGCGCAAGTTCACCGCGGCCGAAGCAGTCGAGGTGGGACTGATCAACAAATGCGTCCCACAAAAGGACCTGGACGCCGAGACATTGGCCTGGTGTGAAACGATCAAGGCCAATAGCGCCCAAACGCTGCGCCTCACGAAGAAAAGCCTCAATTTCGAATCAGATCAAATGTACGCGTCATGGCAGCACGGCATGGAGCTGCTGGCGCATGTGTGGGGATCCGAAGAGAGCCTGGAAGGGATGAATGCGTTTCTCGAGAAGCGCAAGCCCGACTTCCAGAAATTCCGGATGCGTAACAAGGCGGAATTGGACAAATACCTTGACGGCTTCAACCGGCACCTGAACGCGCCGCCGGATATGCGCGAGTTCCCTGCTGATTGATGATGACGCAATCGATGGCAGGGGCGCTGGAGGGCATTCGGGTACTGGACCTGACGAGGGTACTCGCCGGTCCCTGGTGCGCGATGCTCCTGGGCGATATGGGCGCCGATGTGATCAAGGTAGAGTCGCCGCGCGGCGGCGACGATACCCGATCCTGGGGGCCGCCTTTCTTGAATGGCGAATCTGCCTATTACCTCGGATGCAATCGCAACAAGCGTGGCGTGGCGATCGATTTCTCGGTCGCTGCGGGGCGTGACTTGCTGAAGAGGCTCATCAGCAAGTCGGACGTTTTGCTGGACAACTTCAAGACCGGCACGCTTGAGCGCTGGGGGTTTGACGATGCATGGTTCGAAACGCATGCCCCTCAACTTGTGCGCTGCTCAATCACAGGCTACGGAGACTTCGGGCCCAAAGCAGGTCTTCCCGGGTATGACTTCATTCTCCAGGCCGAGTCCGGTTTGATGAGCATTTGCGGTGACGTGGACGGTGTTCCAACAAAATACGGCGTAGCGGTTGTCGATATCTCCACCGGCATGATGGCGGCCAACGCGGTTCAGGCTGCATTGATATCTCGATACCGGACCGGAAAGGGCCAGAAGGCGACCGTCTGCCTGTTTGATACGGCGCTTGCCTTGCTTGCCAATGTGGGCAACAGCCATCTGGCCACCGGCAAGGATGCGGGACGCTATGGCAACGGACACCCCACGATCGTCCCGTACACCACTTTTCCGGCGAGCGATGGGCCGATCGCAATCGCGGTCGGGAATGACGCGCAGTTTGTCAGCTTGTCGAAACTTCTGGGGCATCCGGAATGGGCGCTCGACGACCGATTTAAAACGAATGCCTCTCGCATTGCGAACCGGCATCCGGTCGAAGAATTGATTGCTAAAGAAACGTCGAAGCGACACGGAGACGCATTCCTGGCCGAACTGCGCGCCGCCGGCATACCAGCAGGTCGCGTCAATACGGTGGCCGAGGCACTGGCCGACGAACACGCCCTGGCCCGCGACATGGTGATGCGCATCCAGCATTCCAGCGTGGGGGAGTTTGCAACCCTTGGCATACCCTTACGTTTGAGCGGTACGCCGGCCACGGTGCGGCGCCCACCGCCCCGCCTCGGCGAGCATACAAACGAAGTATTGCGTGAAGAACTGGGTCTTGCCGAGGACGAGTTGGCTTCCCTGAAAGAGCAGGGCGTGATTGCCGGCTGACGTGCCGGCACGAGCGTTCAAGCTGGCACGTCCTGAACACGTTTACGCGAGCCGTAAGTCGCCTATAGCGAAGGAGAGCATCAAGCATGTTGGATCGTTTAAGTCATGTATCGATCGTCGTGCCCGATCTTGAGGCCGCCGCGGAAAGACTGGCGCACGCCTATGGCATGGTGGCCGGAGAAATCCTGGTGAACCATGAACAGGGCGTGCGCATTACCTATGTCACTCTTGCAAACGCAAAGATCGAATTGATGCAACCGCTTGCGATGGAGACGCCGCTTGGCAGGTTCTTGCAACGAAATCCGGGCGGCGGCCTGCACCATATTTCGTTTGCCGTAGATTCCGTCGCCGAGGTATCAGCGACACTCGAAAACAGCGGCGTAAAAACGATCGGTTCTGCCACCGCAAAAAACGTGCATGGCGAGCCGATCACATTCATTCATCCCAAAGAATTCCTCGGAGTCCTGGTCGAACTGGAAGAAAAGCCTTCTGATCTTCCCCACGATCCGAACTGAAAGTAACGTTAGCCCGTAGCGCTGGACTCAACCTTCCAATAACGATAAAGAGACGCCAAACATGAAACTCAGCACTGTTTTGAAACGTACGATTACTGTTCTAGCGATTGCCGTGGCGCCCTGCATGAGTTATGCGCAAAGTGCCGGCGACTACCCGAACCGGCCGGTAAAACTGATTGTGAATCTGCCGCCTGGTGGCGCGGTCGACACCTTTGCTCGCATGCTTGGCCCGCAATTGAGTGAGGCGCTTGGCAAACAGGTCATCATCGACAACCGCGCCGGTGCGGGCGGCACCATCGGAAGCAATATCGTCGCGAAATCCGCACCCGATGGGTACACCTTGCTTATGGTGTACGACACCTTCGCTGTCAATCCGCTCGTTTACAAGAATCTGCCGTTTGACACGTTCAAGGATCTGGCGCCGATTACCATTCTTGCCTCTGCGCCACTGGTAATCGTGGCGCCAGTCAAGTTACCCGTCGATAGCCTGAAGGACTTTGTCCGACTTTCCAAAAGCAGGGAGAATGGCTTGAACTACGGCTCAGGCGGACCAGGAAGCTCCGGTCACCTCGCAGGAGAATTGCTGGCGACGACCGTCGGCGCCAAGATGACGCACGTTCCCTACAAAGGAGGCGGGCCGGCACTGATGTCAACCATTGGCGGCGAGACGGACATGACCATTCTGGGCACGACCGTGACCGTCCCGCAGATTCGTTCGGGCTACCTCAAGGCGCTGGCCGTGACAGGCAAAAGTCGCGCGCTGTCCTTGCCAAACGTGCCAACCGTCATGGAACAGGGTTACCCCGATTTTGACGTCAGTTCGTGGTACGGTGTGCTCGCGCCTGCGGGAACGCCACGCCCCATTATTGAAAAGATCCGCGCCGCTTTTCTGGCTGCACTCAAGTATCCTGCGACGGTCAAAAGGATGGCGGAACTGGACATTACTCCGATCGGGGGGACGCCTGAGCAGTCTGGGGCATTCATCGCTGCCGAGTCGGCCCGCTGGGCAAAAGTCGTGAAAGAACACAACATCACCGTAGAGTGACAATGACCAAACTCGTACCCGGACAATCGGCTGTCACCGCCCCCCGCACGCCACGGGGGCAGCCTTTGTATCAGCGGATCGGTGAGATTCTGTGTGCAAGAATCGCGGCCGGTGACTATCCGCTCGGGACGAATCTGCCAACCGAGGCGGAACTGTGCATCGAATTCTCAGCGAGTCACCATACGGTTCGCGACGCGCTGAAAATCCTTATCGAAAAAGGTTTGATCGTGCGCCGCGCCGGCAGTGGCTCGAGCGTGATTGCACTGACCGAAGCCACGGTATTTGCACACGTCGCAGTCGACTTGCACCAGCTCGTAAGCTATCCGGAAATCGCCAAGCGCGAGAATATATCTAGTGAACATATTGCAGCGAATGCGGAAGAAGCGCGTCTGTTGCAGTGCCCGCCTGGCACACCGTGGTTTCGCATCAGCGCGATCCGCCGTGTTGGCTCCAATCCCGAGCCACTGTGCTGGACCTACTTCTATCTCCTCCCTCGTTACGCTCGGGTCATCAAGAACAAGGATCATCTCGATATTCCGGTCTACGAGCAAATCGAGAAAATGAGCGGCGAACGTGTAGAGCGCGCAAAAATCGAAATGTTTGTCGGGCGCATTCCTTCGAACATCGCCAAGCAATTGCATGCGGCCGCAGGCAGTCCTTCCCTTGTCACAATCCGCCGCTATCTCGATGGGGCCGACAGGCCGCTGCAGGTAACAGTCAGCTATCACCCGGAAGGCAGGTACACCAGTACCCTCGACTTCAAACGGGAAACGCGTAGTCGCTAGTTCGTGGACGGCTTACTGGCGCATCTATGCCGCCGGCGTTGTGCGGTGACCCATGGTCTCAAGTGGTTCGCCACCGACTTGTTCATCAAGCGTATCTATGTAACGTCCGGCTGCAACCCGAAGCGACTTTCCGAGCCGGCCGCGCGCCAATTTTCGGCGGAGGCAGAATCGTTTCAAGCGGCCCGCGAATCCAATTATCCGGACAACTTATCTTCTGTCCGGAACGCGCGGCCCAACGATAGGAAGCCGTGATATTATATTTGCAAAATATCCGAATAATAGAAGGAGACACCGTGCTGAATCGAAAACCTTTCCGGAACAGAACCATCCAGCGATTTCTTCAAGCGAAAGGCGCGCGCAGACAGTTCGTTCTGACCGCTCTTTTGGCAACGATTGCGTTGCCGCTCCTGCTGCAGCCGAGCGCCGCCATTGCGCAGAACGCAGCGGTCAATTATCCCAACAAGCCAATCCGCATTATTGCGCCGTGGCCCCCCGGTGGCGCCAACGACATCCTTGCGCGGGAAATCGCGATCCGACTTGGCACGGCAACGAAACAGTCGGTGTTTGTGGAAAATCGCGGTGGATCGAATGGCAGCATCGGCGCCGAAGCCGTTGCCAGGGCCGTGCCGGACGGGTACACAATCATGGTGCATTCGGTTACCTCGCATGCGACCAATCCCGCCATCTATCCACAGCTTCACTACGATACGGAACGTGATTTCCAGGTCGTTTCGCTGATCACGGCCATTCCGCAAATTATCGTAGTCAACCCGGCCTTCCCGGTGAAGACGCTCGAGGAAATGGTTGCGATGGCAAAGGCGCAGCCGAGCAAGATCAGCTATGCGTCTTATGGCAATGGCAGCCCAGGGCACCTCGCCGGCGAACTCTTCAAGGCCACCACGAAGACCGACATGGTGCATGTGCCCTACAAAGGCGGTGGCGCGGCCCTGATCGACACGATGGCCGGCCACGTTCCCGTGTACTTCGCCAGTATCGCAACCGTAATGCAGCAGGTGAAATCGGGCAAGCTTCGGGCACTGGCGGTGACCAGTGCCAAGCGCTCCCTTCTGTTGCCTGATGTGCCGACGGTCGATGAGGCGCTGGGCATCAAGGGTTATGAGTTGTCCGCTACCTACGGCGTTTTTGTCCCGGCCAAGACCCCGCCTGAAATCGTCGCCAACCTGCATGACCGCGTCGTCGCCATTCTTAAGGCCCCGGACTTCCAGCGACGTCTCGAAAGCGAAGGCGCCGACGGCACGCTGCCCACGACGCCGGAGCAAGGCAATGCTTTCCTGAAAGCTGAAGTCGTCAAGTTCGCGCGGATCGTGCGTGAATCGGGCGCCAAGGGAGACTGAGTTTTGAGGATCACCAACATAGAAGCCATCGCAGTCGATTTACCGATGTTGCGGCCGATGAAGATGGCCGGAGTAGAGATCCGCGTTGCGGAAAACGTGCTGGTGAAAATGGTGTCCGATCAGGGCGTCGTCGGGTGGGGCGAAGCAGCCTCCGCGCCGACCATGACGGGCGAGACGGTTCCCAGCATCACGACGGCAATCCAGCTGCTTGCCAATGACCTGATCGGCGCTGAAGTCGATCTGGCGACGCTACAGGCGTGCATGCGCCGTCGTTTGTATGGCAATAGCAGCGCCAAGGCCGCGATCGATATGGCGGCGCATGACCTGGTTGGCCGAAGCATGCAAAAGCCCGTACATGAACTCCTCGGCCCGCTGATGCGCCATTCTGTCCCGGTGCTATGGCTGCTTGGCACAGGCAGCGAAGAGGCCGACGTATTGGAGGCGCGTGCAAAATACGCAGACGGGTTCCGCGCGTTCAAGGTCAAGGTCGGCACCGCGGCAATCGATGCAGACATTCGGCGCACGCTCGTTATCCGGCGGGCTCTGCCGGCCGACGCGCTGGTTTGCGCGGATGCCAATCAGGCATGGAACGTCGACGACGCGTTGCGCTTCGTGATCGGCGCAGGCGAAAGCCTGGAGTTTCTGGAGCAGCCAGTCGATGGCGAGGATATTGCCGGCATGGCGAAGCTGGCGGCCGCCGGCAAGACTGCAATTGGATGCGATGAAGGCCTGCATTCGATGGCAGACCTGCAGCATCATCTTGCCGCAGCTGCGGCCACCGGCGGCAGCCTCAAAGCCATCAAGCTCGGCGGGCTGGGCACCGTCCTGAAGGCCGCCCAATGGTGCACAATGCACGACTGGAAGGTCAATCTGGCTTGCAAGATCGCGGAGTCAGGCATTGCCACCGCAGCGGTATTACAGTTGGGGGCCGTGCTGCCCGCGATCGACTGGGGAGTTAGCCTTTCAAGCCAGTATCTGGCCGAGGATATCGTTCACAACCCGCTCAAGATCGTTGAGGGGCGAGCGCCCGTGCCGGACGGGCCGGGTCTCGGCGTAGAAGTCGACGAAGCGCGGGTCCGCCACTACCAGCGCTAGTCCGACACAAGAAGTCAGAGTCGATGAAGTCGTCGCGGGCCTACGGGCAAGCCCCGTGCAATGTGGCCGGGACTGCCTACGCTAAGTTGCCTTGCTTAGTTGGAAGGCGGGCGTGCAAGCCCGCGCAGTTCCATCGCAAAAGTAAAGCGGGTTTCGGGATGACGGGTAACCGTTATCTCGAATGGTTCGCCCATGCTGTCGAAGTACCGGCGCACGATGACCAGGCATGGTGAGCCGGGTGCAACGTCCAGCAATTGCGCGTGCTCGCTGGAGAGCGATGAAGCCCGTATTTCGATTTCGGCGCGGCCGATGCTGACGTCGAAATGGCGCTCGATCTGCTCGAACACCATTTCTCGCGCATGTCCTTTCATCTTCGCCACGCGGGCAAACTTGTGAAGGATGTAAATGTCAGTCCACGCGACCGCAAGCTTCGACTCCTCCTCCAGGCGCACGGCTCCGATCTGGTACCACGACGAACCCAGTGGTGATTTGAGCAGTGGTTGCAGCGTCGCGTCGCACTCCACGTAGCGTTCGAACTTGTTTTCGCGATAGGTGTTGCGCGGGTAGCGCAGCACATCCCGCAGGGTGTTGAAATCCTGGCTGTAGACCCGCGGTTGCGTGCTCGAAATGACGCGCGATGGGGCGCCTTGACGTAGCTCGATGAACCCGCGCTCCTGCAAAGTTTTCAGGGCGTGGCGCAAAGTGTGGCGGCTGACCCCAACCTCTTTGCTGAGCGCGGTCTCGGAAGGCAATGAGGAGCCCACCGGCCACTCCCCAGAGCGAATCCGACAGGCCAGTTCTTCTGTAAGGCGTCCGTGCCGCGTCTTGGGCGGCACGGACGCCCCGCTTGCTTCAGGAAAGGCCATACATCTTTTTTCCCGCTACAGGCATTTTCGCCGTGAGAATATCGCCGGAAAGCGACTCCGTGATGAAGATCGTTTTCCCGTCTTCTCCGCCGAAGCACAAGTTGGCGAGATGGTGGTGGTGTTTGTTTTCCGAGTACACCAGGTGGGTCGGCAGCATGTTGTTGTCGAAGCGCCAGACGCCAACGCCGAGATGGCAAACAAGCAGGCCGTTTTCCGAATCCATCTCAATTCCGTCTGGTCCGGCAGCACCGCCGGACAGCTGAATTGCCACGCCTGTTTTCGAGACGGAGCCATCCGCCATGAGTGGCATGCGCCAGATCTGCTGTGAACGTGTCGCCGCTACAAAACAATGCTTCTCTTGCGTATTGAGCGTGATGCCGTTCGGGCTTGGGACGTTAATCGCGAGGCGGTCCAATTGCCCGCCTGCGCGCAGACGGAAAACACGCCCGGTAGGATCGGCGATTCCGGTTTGCCCCTGGTCGGTGAAATACAGGTCACCATTGGTTGCGAAGTGCAGATCGTTCAAGCCCTTGAACCCTTCGCTGTACATGGAGCCGAGGATGTTTTCCATCTTCCCCGTCTTTGTGTCGAGGACCATAAGCCCCTGCTTGTAGCAGGTAATAAACGCGCGCCCATCCTTGTGAAACTTTAGCCCGTTAGGCCAGCCGTCATATTGCGTAATCAGATCCCAATCGCCTTTCGGGGAGATGCGAAATATGCGGCCGAAAGGAATGTCGACAAACCAAAGATTGCCCTCCCGGTCGAAAGACGGTCCTTCAAGGAAGCATTCGACTTCCGCTCCCTGACGGTTCGGGTCCGACCAGCCGGATCGCGCTTTCTTGCGAAACTTGTCCGGCATGGACATGAACACTTCGGCTTTGATGAGTTCGACTTTCTGAAACGGATTGAACATGAGGTATGACTCCGGGATTGTGATGTGACTAATTCGTGCCTATCCGGACAAGATACGTCGCCGGACCGGAATGGTTTCGATGCAGGTACGAAGGGTAAGATACAATCTGCCGGAAAGCAAGGCGACGTGTGGTCATGTTGTCCGTACAAGTTGGTCGACTAAAGGGTCTTGGCATGGAAAAAATAGTAGTGATTGGCACCGGTGTAATGGCTGCAGGGATTGGCGCCGGCTTTCTCGACGCTGGCTTCAATGTGATCTTCCTGGGGCGCGATCTGGGCAAGGCCGAAAAATCCTTGCGCGATGCGCGCGCGACAGCAGAAAGCCTGTCGGCAGACACGTCGGCCAAGCGAAAAGAGTTATCGGGTTCGGCCGGCCTTATCGAAACCTGGAACGAGTGGTCCGGCGTGGTTTGGGTAATCGAAACCGTCGCCGAGGATTTCGACCTCAAGAAGAAATTGTTCGCTGCGCTCGATGTCCGGGTTCCGGCTGACATACCAATCGGCAGCAACAGCTCAGGTTTTCCGATCACAAGTATCGCGAAAGGGCTTGCTACTCGAAGGCGCATGTTCAACGCGCACTACTTCATGCCTGCCCACCTGGTGCCGCTGGTAGAGGTGGCGCTTGGCGAGGATTCCGACCCTGTCCTCGGAGAGGCTGTATGCGAGTTGTATCGTCGCTCCGGCAAGAAGCCAGTCCTCGTGCGCAAGGACATTCCAGGCTTTCTTGCAAACCGCATCCAGCATGCGTTGATGCGCGAGGCGCTGGCCCTGATCGATAGCGGCATCGCTTCGCCGGAAGACGTCGACACTGCCGTTCGTTACAGCTTCGGCTTTCGCTATGCGGCAGCGGGCCCCGTGCTGCAAAAAGAGATCTCCGGATGGGACAGCATGGCGCGCGCCGCAGCGGAAATTTACCCGTCGCTCAGCAACACCCATGTGCTGGCCGACTGTGTCGCAAGTCGCATCGCCGCAGGAAAAACCGGCATGAAAGCGGGTGAGGGATTTGTTAAATGGTCTCCGGAACAGGTGGCGGCTGAACGGGCCGCGTATGAGAAACGGCTTAAGGCTGCGTTCAATGTCCTGAACCTTGAATAAAGATCGGCTGCGCCCGGTCGCGGGACCCGTTCTGTGAACCTTCGCAGAACGGGTCTTCAGGGACGTTCAGCTATAAGACGGTCAGCTATTCGACGCTCAGCTAAATGACGCTCAGCTGAATGACAATCAGCTGAATGACGATCAGCTGAAAGGCGATTCGCTATCAGCTACAAAGTAGGCAGCTTGTCGTGCGTCTTGTTTATCGAGCCACGGCGGCATGCTGGCGCCTGGACCTCAGCCCGAGACGACCCAAGGGGCCACCCCTTAAGCGGCCACGATCCGCTCTTCTTCTGCGGTTAATGTAGGTCCATCCAGCGTGACCCTTGAATCGTCCACCCTGAACCGTTCCATAACTGGCTTCAACTCCTCCTTCACATACTTTTCGCTATAGCCATTGAACAGCGTGCCGAGCAAACTCCGCCTTACGTCGCTGGTGTTCAGGAACCAGTCCGCAATGGGGAATGTGAGGTTCATGTTATAGCGCATCATGATTCCCTGGTTGTGATGCGCGGTATGGTGACGGCGGATGGTATTGATGAACGGCGCATTGCGAACGAACCAGTTGTCATGTACGTGGCAGCAGTAGTGGAATGTCTCGTACACGAGGTACTGGCCGATCATGGTCAGGAAGACGACATAGCCGGCATTCGCATTGAAGATGACTGAAGCGAGGTAGCCGATCACCGTGCCGCCAACGCCAAGCGTAATCAGCACCCGCCATGGGAAAAACACGATGCGGAATTCCCGTGTCGTGTCGATCGTGATGTCGTTGTCGGTAAAATACTGGTGATGCTGTCGCGTATGACGGTCGTAGATGGCGCGTAGTGCAAAGACATCGATCTTGCGGTGCATTACGAAGCGATGCATCGCCCATTCCACAAAATTGCCGGCGATGAAAGTCGGAAGCACCAGCCACCATTCCCACGTTGCGCCACTTAGATGCGGCAGGCAATAAGCGATACCAATGATGCCTGCGGCGTACATGACAGCAATATGCAAAAGCCCGCTATAGAGCGGACTGATTTCGGATTTGTATTGCTCGCGGAATTTGCGCTGGCGTTCAGACATCATGATGAAGCTCCAAGTGGAACGTTATACTGATATATTAGTGGTATGCAGATGTGCCGTCAAGGCGAGCTTGCCGAATTTTTAACGTCTCATCAACAGCAAAAGGAGCCGGATGGCTTCCAGCACACAAGCGAAAAAATTGACTCAACCAGCGCCCGTTTCGGATGAGAAAATTGACGAGCCCTTCGGCGACGATACGATGCTCGGGCCGAGCGCGAAGCTGACTGATCTTGCCTACAGGAAGCTGGAAGAGGCGATCGTCACGCTCAAGCTTCGACCCGGGACATCGGTATCCGAATCGTCATTGAGCAAGGCGACCGGAATCGGTCGAACCCCGGTGCGAGAGGCCATTCAACGGCTCGCGCGGGAACACCTTATCCATATATTGCCGCAGCGTGGACTGTTGATTCCGGAGATCGATGTCAGCAAGCAGCTGCGGTTGCTTGAAACGCGCCGGGAAATCGAGCGGCTGGTCTGCCGCAGCGCGGCGAAGCGGGCGACCGCAAGCGAGCGAGATCGATTTGCGCGTCTGGCAACCGCAATGTCGGCGGCCGGGGAAGCCAATGACGACGTAGGTTTTATCCGGCTGGATGGCGAGTTCAATGAACTGTGTATCGCGGCGGCGCACAACGAGTTTTCCGAGGGTGCCATGCGTTTAATGCACGGGCTTTCTCGCCGCTTCTGGTATTTCCACTACAAGCAGGCCGCCGATCTTCCAGAGATAGCAAGACTGCATGCGGCAGTGGCCAGCGCAATAGCGAAGGGCGACGTCCGAGCGGCTGCCGCCGCGTGCGACGAACTGCTGGACAACATCGAAGCCTTCACCCGTTCCACCGTCATGACGACACTATAGGGGACTGCGCGGCAGAAGAAACGCCGCTTTCGCTTCACGGCCCCCTGCCGCGGAGCCTCCCGGTGGCAGGCGATTTTTTTCGGGACGTCGTGTTTTTTATCGTGCGGAAAGCCCCGCAATCCTGATATATTAGTTGTGCACAGTACATCCCCATTCTCATGATGCACGTGTGGGAAAAGACTAAAACCTGGAGGAGACAATAATGGATAAGCCAATCAAGAGCACGACAACAAGACGTGATGTCCTGAAAACAGTAGGCGGTCTGGGCCTGCTTGGATCTGGATTAATGTCGTTCCCGGCGATCGCGCAAAACCGGCCACTGCGCATCGGCATCATTGCGCCCAAGGCTGGCATCGCCGGCACGATTGGCGAGTGCGGCTTGCGCGGCACAGTCTTCGCGGTAGACAAGATCAACGCCGCTGGCGGCATCGCCGGTCGCAAGGTAGAGCTGATCGTCGAAGAAGAAACCAATGCGAAGGATTCGATAGAGCGACTGCGCAAGCTGGTCCTGCAGGACAAGGTCGACTGCGTTCAGGGCATCGTCTCTTCCGGCGTCAGTCTGGCGATGGGGCCGTCTGCAGAAGAGCTCAAGACAGTGACGATTTATTGGGATGGCACCACGCAGGACGGCGTGCGCGAAACAATTGCAAAGCCGCGATACCTGTTCCGCTCGACAGACAATGAGTGCGAAGCGGTGATGGCCTCGCTCCTGGCAATCAAGCACTTCAAGGGCAAGTTTGCCACGGTGGCGGGTATCAACCCCGATTACTCCTACGGTCGCAACAATTGGGCCGCTTTCCTGGCACTGCTCAAGCGATTCGGTGTGCAGGCAAAGGTGGTCGCCGAGCAGTGGCCGAAGGTTGGCACGCTGGACCTGGCTTCCCATGTTGGCGCGCTTAAAGCGGCCAAGCCCGATCTAATTTTCAGCTCCCTGTTGTTCGCTGATTTGCCGGTCTTCATGCAGACAGCCTTCGGTGCTGGACTGATGGCAGGCGATACCAAATTCGTGTTTCCTGCCGCCGGCTTCCAGCACACATTGCTGAAGAAATCCTTCACCCCGGAAGGCATGATTTTTGGTCACAACACGCTCTACTTCGATCTGCCGAATGCCTCGCCGATTCAAAAAGAGTTTGTGTCGATGTACGTCGACCGCTACAAGGATTACCCGCACTGGGAGGCCGATCGTGCCTACTTCGCCATGCAGGCATTCAAGGGCGGCGTCGAAAAGGCGGTCAAGGCGAAAAACGGTGCATGGCCGAGCATGGAAGAGATCGCCGCCTCCATCGAGGGCATCAAGGTTGACTCGCTCGGTGGGCCTGGCCTGATGCGCACTGACCATATCGCCGAGCAGACCTTCTACCAGGGCCTGACCACGCATAACAACAAGTATGACTTCCCGACCCTGAGTGTCATCGACAAGAAGTTCTCGGATCAGCTGCAGAAGCCGCCAGGGATGGACTTCTGGAAGTGGCTCGAGACAGCGAAGATTACGCTGTAGAGGTCACCGCACGGGTACACCCTGGCCGACCTGGCCGGGGTGGCACACCGGGCGTCACACCGGGGGCTAGCTAGAAGCCAGCCCGGTACAAGAATTCAATCAGTGGGGAAAATTTGTCGACACTTCTCGATATTTTATTGAGCGGGCTATTCCATGCGAGCGTGCTGTTCCTGGTTGCCGGGGGATTGCAGCTCGTGTTTGGCGTTCAGAAAATCGTCAACCTTGCGTGCGGCTCTTTCTATGCGCTTGGCGCCTATGTTGGCGTCACCGCTGTCACCTGGGCGATGGCCAACGGTGTGTCTGGGCTTTATCTGCTTCCGCTGCTGGTTGGGTCCGGGCTCTTGCTTGGCATAGTGGGCCCCGTGATCGAGCGCGTGCTGCGCTTTGTGTACGACCGGGAGGAAGGTTTCCAGCTTTTGCTGACCTTTGCGTTGCTCCTTCTCTCTCAGGATATTTACCGGTTCATCTGGGGCGCCACGCCGAAAACGCTCGGCAATCTGTCGCTGATATATGGACAGACCGTGCTCGGCCCTACTTCCATTCCAACTTATAAATTGCTGGTTATCGCTGCGGCCATTGCCATCGCGCTGGGCCTCGGCTGGCTGCTGCAAAAATCACGGTTTGGGCGCATCGTTCGTGCCACAGCCGAGAACCGCAACATGAGCGAGGCCGTTGGTATCAGCACCAGCAAGGTTACGGTAATGGTTTTCACGCTGGGCACCATTCTTGGCACCGTTGGAGGCGCACTGGTCGTACCAACCGCTGCGGCATCGCTCGACATGATGGTGGAGCTGGTGGTCGAAGCCTTCGCCGTGGTGGTGATTGGGGGTCTCGGCAGCATGCGAGGCGCACTGGTTGGCGCGCTGGTCGTCGGAATCGTCCGCTCGCTGGCCGTGTTCTATTACGCCGAGCTTGAGATTCTTTCCATCTATCTCATCGTCATTACGGTGTTGATCTTCAAACCGACCGGACTTTTCGGGAAGCCAATCGAATGAGGCGTTATCGCGTTATCTTGCCGCTGTTGCTGCTTTTGCTGATCGCAGCACCCTTCGTGCTATCGCCGTTCTATGTGGTGCTGATGCTGCCAGCATTGGCCTACAGCGTCATACTGCTCGGCTTCAATCTGCTGTTTGGCTACACCGGCTTGATGTCGTTTGGGCATGCGCTGTTCGTTGCGCTTGGCGCCTATTCGGTTGCCTATGCCACCGGCCGCTACGGCATCAAGAGTATGGAGATTGCGGTGCTATGCGCTGTTGCCGTGAGCTTGCTGGTCGGTATTCCGGTCGGCATGTTGTGCGTGCGCTATGTACGCATTTTCTTCGGCATGCTGACGTTGGCGTTTGGCATGCTGTTCCATTCCTTCCTGTTCAAATTCTATGACCTGACGGGTGGCGATTCCGGCATTCCCATCACGCGTCCCAACCTGCTCGGCATGGAGTTCGCCGATCTGGACAAGACGCAGTATCTGACCGGACCGTTCTATTTCTATAGCCTCGCTATCCTGTTGCTGCTTGGCGCCTTGATGTGGCGAATCGTCCATTCTCCGTTCGGCATGCACCTGCGGGCCATTCGGGACAATCCGCGAAAGGCGGAATACGTCGGCGTGCGGGTCTACGCCTTCCGCTTGATGGCCTATGTCATCTCGGCCGTTTATGGCGCAATTGGCGGCGCCTTGCTGGCAATCCCCATTGGTCTCGCGGATCCTGAACTCGCCTACTGGACGCATTCCGGCAACCTGGTGTTCATGACGATCCTGGGAGGCTTCGGCAATTTCTTCGGCCCCATATTGGGCGCTTTCGTATTCATCGGGCTTCAAAATGAAATGATGTCCATCACCCAGTATTGGCGCTTCGCCATGGGCATCATCCTGATCCTTATCGTGATTGCCTTGCCACAGGGCTTAATGGGCTTGCTACAGAAGCGCGTCAGGCCGGCGCGCGCTGCGTTGGCAAGCCGGGAAACGCCCTCGGCGACCGCAGTTCCACCGGTATCGGAGACCGAGTCGTGAGCGTCATCCTCGAAACAAGAAACGTCTCCCTGCACTACGGTGAATACCGTGCGCTGCAAGAGGTAAACCTGACATTCCGCGAAGGCGAAGTGGTCGCGATCGTCGGCCCCAACGGCGCCGGCAAAACCACGCTGGTGAATGTCCTGACCGGACTGCTGAAACCAACCCACGGGAAGGTGCTTTTTCGCGGCACCTCCATCGCCGGCGTCGGTCCGGTGCGCCTTGCACGGCTGGGTATGGCACGTGCCTTCCAGCTAGTGCATATTTTCCCCAATCTGACCGTTTTCGAATCGATTGCCTCGGCTGTCATCTCCCAACAGAACCGTAACCTTGATTTCTGGAGTACCGCAAGCGCGATCGAGCCGGTGCGAGAAAGAGTCGAGCAGGTGGCGACGATTTTCGGCTTGCAAAGCCGGCTGGAGTGGCTTGCTTCCCACCTGTCGCAAGGCGAGAAGAAACTGCTCGACATCGCCAGTGCCTTCGCGCTAAATCCGGAACTGATTTTGTTGGATGAACCAACCAGCGGCATTTCGTCTTCGGACAAGCGGGGCCTGATGGATACGCTGATGGAAGCCGCGCGCAAAGCCGGCATTCAGACCATGCTTTTGGTGGAGCACGATATGGACCTGGTTTCAGAATACTCGACACGTATCGTGGCACTGACGGAAGGCCGCGTACTGGCCGACCTGCCGCCGCGCGAATTCTTTGCCGATCCACACCTGGCCGCCGCCATCGTCGGCAAGCCGCCCGTGGCGATGAAGGGCTGATCAACCCATGCTCACTCTAAAATCGGTCAACGTAGAAATACAGAACAGCACCATCCTGCGTGATATCAGCCTGACGGTTGCGCCCGGCGAACTGGTCTGCCTGGTCGGTCGAAACGGCGCGGGAAAGACGACGACTTTCCGCAGCATCATGGGTTTTGTTAAACCGAAATCCGGAGGCATCGACTGGAAGGGCCAGTCGATTGCAGGCATGAAGACGCATCAGATCACGCGCCTCGGCATTGCATTTTCGCCTGAAGAAAGCGAAGTGTTCGGCGACCTCACCGTCGCGGAAAACATAGCGCTGCCAACCGAAACTATCAAGACCGAGCGCTCGGCTGAAGAACGAATCAGTCTCGCGTATCAGATCTTTCCAAAGCTGGAGCGGTATCGGGATCGTAGCGGCATGCACATGTCGGGTGGCGAGCGAAAGATGCTTTCCATCGCGCGTGCGGTCGCTTTGGACCCGCAGTTGCTGCTGCTCGATGAACCGTTTGAAGGCTTGTCGCCAGCGGTGATTCCTTCCATCAGCGAAGGAATCGCGTCGATCCGCAAGCTCGGACGCGCGGTGCTGATGGCCGAATCTAACGGTTATCACATACCCGATTATGCCGACAAGGTAATTGTGATTGAGCGCGGGGAGATTGTATTTGGCGGGACGGTTTCCGAAGCTCGGTCAAACCAGATGGTAAGCCGGATCATCGGCGGCTGACGCAGTTAGCCGGGCTATTGAAACTCAACTACCGACCGGATTTCCTGCCCTTCCCGCAGCCTTTGAAGGCCCTGGTTGATGCCTTCAAGGCGGATCCGGCTGGTCACATACTCATCAAGCAGTAGTCGACCGTCTCGATAGGCTTGCACCAGAAATGGAAAGTCCGTCTCCGGGCTGGTACCGCCATAGCTTGATCGCACTATCTTCTTTTCGCCCATCAGCGAACCCCAGCGGAATGCGATCTCCTGGTTGACCGGTACCTTGCCCAGCCACACGACCTGGCCGCCCGGCCGCACAATCTCGACACTGGCGCGGAAGGCCGCCTGATTGCCGGCACATTCGAATACGTAATCGGCACCGCGGCCAGAGGTAAGAGCGGTGTGCGCATGCAGCAGGGATTCATCCGCCAGCAAGGTATGCGTTGCGCCGAATATTCGCGCGGTGGCGAGCTTTGCGGCGTCGCGATCGATTGCAATAATGATCTCGGCGCCGGCAAGTTTTGCACCTTGAATTGCAGATAGCCCGACCGCGCCGCAGCCAATAATGCTGGCGCTGCTGCCCGCTTCAACTTTCGCAATATTCAGCGCTGCGCCCACGCCGGTCATGACGCCGCAGCCGATCAGGCAAGCAAGGTCAAGCGGCATGTCTTTCGGAATGCTGACCGCGCAAGGTTCTGTGACGACCGCCATTTCGGCGAAGGTGCCGGCATACATGAGTTGATGCACGGCCTGGTCACCCAGGAAAAGGCGCGGCTTGCCGTCAAAGTGCAAGGAGCGCGCAGCGTTGTCGCGATACTGTTGGCACAGAATCGGCTGTTGCCGTGCGCAGTAGTAGCAGTGGTTGCAGTGCGGGTTCCACGAGATGATCACATGGTCACCCACTGCGCGCCGCTGCACGGACTTGCCAACCCATTCGACTACGCCGGCCGCTTCATGCCCTGGCACCAGCGGCAGAGGCGTGCCAAGCTGGCCTTCCACCGCTTCCAGATCGGTATGGCATAAAGCCGTGGCGACAATCCGAACCAGCACATCGTCGTCGCCGAGATTGGCGGTTCGCAATTGGCGGATGCCGAGAGGTGCCCCGGCCGATTCAAGAACTGCGGCGTTGAAGTTCATCGATTCAGCCGCCGCGCAATTTGCCGGTACTTTCGTTGTAGCTGGCCACGCCTGTTCCCTTGTAGAGAATGGCGGCGCTTCGTTCTGCAATCGCTGTGTGCATGGCGACAAACTCGGGGTCGAGATCCCGAGTGGGTCTTGGCTCATGTTCGAAGGTGTTGAAGGTATCAACGCCCCGTACCAGTGTCGCGCTGTCTTCGCCTTCAACTTGACGCACGTAGGTGGGAATGTAGCGGATCGCGAAACCGATCCGTCGGTCATTGGAAGCGTTGGGTGGCGAGCCATGTATGAGGCGCACATGATGCAGGGACATTTCACCGGGGTGCAAGTTGATTGACACTGCCTTGGCCTGGTCCACTTCAACCGCGACTTCCTGTCCGCGCGTCAGCAGGTTGTTTTCAGAGAAGGTATCGCGGTGTGGTATCTGGTCTGACAAATGCGTGCCGGGAATCACCTGCATGGCGCCGTTCGTCTCATTGCTCTCGGTAAGCGCCACCCAGGCCGTCACGACATCTGGTTTCGACAGACCCCAGTAAGTCGAATCCTGATGCCACGAAACGAACTTGGGATCACTGGCTTCCTTGATAAAGAAATTCGTGGTCCAGCACAGAATGTTTTCCCCATACAGGTCTTCAATGGCATCGAGGATTTTTTCTTGCCGGACCAGATCGTTCAAGCCCTTGAAAAGCAGGTGCGTCTTGTGACGCAAGGCGCCACTAAGCGGTCCACCGGTTTGAGACTCATATTCCTCAAGCCGCTGGCGCAGCGCTAGCGCCTGCTCCGCCGTCATGATCCGGATCGGGGCGACATAGCCGAGCGTTTTAAAGCTGTTCAACTGTTCAGTGGTCAGGAGTTTTGACATGGTTTCGGCGAGCATCTGGGTTAGGATATGCTGAGATATCAGTCGTACATCAACTACACATCACCAACGTAACGCCACCCTTCGACCTTGTCAAGCACACATGCAAACGATCCCATGAAGCGCCATCCGCCGTTCCAGGCAGGATGGGTCGACGCACCGCACGGCGCGGTCGCTCTGGGAGATTTCGTTCTTGATTCTGGGGCCACCATTAGCGACTTTTCGGCCTCCTATGCTGTGCACGGTAATCTGCTGGACGAGTCACTTCCTGTTGCCGTGCTGCTTTGTGCGATCGGCAGCACGCATCACCGGCTTGATTTTTTGATCGGTCCGGACCACGCGCTTGACCCCCGCTTCACCCGCATCATCGCCATCGATGCCATTGGCAATGGCTTGACCACCTCGCCTTCCAATTCTGCGCAGCAAGCCGGAATGCTTTTCCCCAGGTTCAGTATCCGGGACATGGTGCGTAGCCAAAAGCTTGTACTGCAAGCGCTGGGTGTGGGGGAGATTGAAGTGGTGGTCGGTGCGTCGATGGGGGGCATGCAGGCTTTGCAATGGGGCGTCGAGTATCCCGGGGCCGCCCGAAAAATTGTCGCGATGACGCCAATGGCCAAAACCGCGCCGTGGGCCGCAGCGATCAATGAAGCAGCGCGCCAGAGTCTGCAGGCCCGCCTGCAAGCGCACGGTACGGGTAACCCCTATCCTCCTGACATATGGGACGGGTGGACCCCCATCATGCAGTTGCTCGCTATGCGAACTCCCGCGCAACTTGCGTCCACATTTCGGGATGCATCGGCGTGTCTGGCATGGATAAAACAGCGGACGGCATGGTGGCGCGATCAGGGATTTGACCCCATAGACTGGATCTACCAGTCATGGGCCTATGACGCCCATGATGTGGGCGCTACACCCGGGTACGACGGGGACACAGCGCGCGCCCTGGCATCCATCCGCGCCAAGACGCTTATCATCGCGCCGCAGCTTGACCTGTATAACCCGGTGGAGTGCGCGAGATCGGCAGCCAAACATATCCCAGACTGTGAGCTGCACGAGATAGCTTCCGACTGGGGCCACCTGATGGCGAGCAGCGCCGACGAAACGGCGGTAAAAAACATGAACGACAAGATTAGAAGTTTCCTCCAGGCGTAGGGGAAGGGCCTGCCCATGAAGAAGTGTATTCTTCTCAGCCGCACCAATAACACGATACTTGTAATCCGTATCCCGGTGCCAAAGCGCCACCGCCACCATCGACCCCGCAGCCGCGTCTGCAACGGCATTCCCGCCGCACCGCCGCTGACTGTCCTATCAACTTTGAACAGGAGCTATCAACACCATGACGCCCGTCAATACCGCCATTCTTCGCGACTTGGCCCCGCACGGCCATTTTCGCGCCGCGATTAATTTTGCCAACGCCGCACTGGCACAGCGCGACCCTGATACTGGCAAGCCCGGCGGCGTATCCGTGGAGCTTGCGCTTGCTCTGGGAGAGCACCTCGGGGTTAGCACCGAGCTGGTACCGTACCCTGCGGCAGGCGCCGTGGTCAACGCCATGCAGGAGGACGCGTGGGACGTGGCTTTTCTCGCTATCGATCCGGTTCGCGCCGAAAGCCTGAGCTTTACGCCGGCCTACGTGCAAATTGGGGCCTGCTATATGGTCCATGCCGATTCGCCTTTGCGTCGGCCCGAGGATGTCGATGCGCCTGGCCGGCGAGTCGCCGTTGGCAAGGGCGCCGCGTATGACCTGCACCTCACCAGGGCGCTCAAGAATGCGCAGCTGGAACGCCGCGCCACCGCCGCCGAGGCGTTCGCACTTTTTGAGTCCGTTCCATTAGACGCGGCGGCGGGGGTGCGGCGCGTGGTCGAGCAGTACGCTGCGATGCGGCCACATCTTCGAGTCATGCCCGAGAACTTCCTCGCCATCGACCAGGCGCTGTGCCTTCCGAAGGGGCATGAAGCGGGCGCGGCATGGCTATGCGAGTTCGTCGAACTGATGAAGCGCACTGGCTTCGTCGCAGAGGCTCTCGCGCGCAGCGGTCAGGCAGGCGCTACGGTAGCGCCGCCCGCAAGCTGATGTAACCCAACGTTCTACTGTTAAGGGCTCAGTCGATCTTTATGTTCGCGTACTTGATTACCTGAGCCCATTTAACCAGCTCCGTGCTGATCTGTTTCGCAAGGTCCTGCGGCGGTCCGCCAACCAGCTCAACGCCGGAGGCGGCGAACTTCTCTCGTACTTCTGGTTGAGCGAGAACCTGGTTCACCACGGTGTTGAGGCGCGCAATCGTTTCCGGCGGCGTGCCGGCAGGCGCGACGATTGCAAACCAGGCGGCGGACTCGAAGTCCTTAATCGTTTCCGATATTGCCGGAATCTCTTCCATTCCCTTGACCCGCGTTTTCGCGGCCACTGCAAGCGCGCGCAGCCTGTTTCCCCTGACCAGCGGAAGTGTTGTTGGCGAATTGTCGAACATGACCTGAATCGCCCCGCCCATCAAGTCAGTCGCGGCTGGCGCGCTGCCCTTATACGGAACGTGTTCCAGCTTGACGTCGGCTTTCACCTTTAGAAGTTCCATGGTCAAGTGGCTTGTTGTACCGTTCCCCTGAGACCCGTAAAACACCTTGCCCGGATTGGCCTTTGCGTACGACAGCATCTCCGGCAATGTCTTGAACGGGGCGTCCGGATTGGCGACCAGCATGATAGGCACCTGGGCCAGCAGCGCTATGGGTGCGAAGCTCTTGACCGGATCGTAGCCAGCGTTTGCATACAGCGTGGAATTGATACTGAGTGGGCCGGCGGTAGTCACCAGGAGCGTGTAGCCGTCTGGCTTCGCCCGCGCCACATACTGGGCGCCGATATTCCCGCCCGCGCCCGAGCGACTTTCAACAATCACTGACTGTTTCAATTCGCGTGACATGCCGGCCGACAGGGTGCGCGCGATGATGTCGTTTGTTCCACCAGCAGGAAACGGCACAACAAGCGTGATTGGCTGGCTCGGATACTGGGCCCATGCGGCGCTCGAAACAATGCTTAATGCAGCGGCGGCTAAGGTGATGCGTATTTTATTTTTGGTCATGATTTGTCTCCTCGGCATCTACAGATGCGCTTTATTTAATGGAATTGCTCTATTCAAACCCGTAGAGCGTCGCCGGGTTCGTGACCAGCATTTGTTCGCGGTGGCTCGCGTTTGGCACCCACTGTGGAATCAGGTCTACAAGGTCTCCATCGTTTGGCATCGGGCCGGCGTGAATGGGATGAGGCCAATTGCTGCCCCAGACGATGCGGTCGGGCCTGGCTTCGACCACCTTGTGAATCAGGGGCAGCATGTCCGAGTGCGGATAGGCTTCGGAAGAAAGACGATACAGGCTGGCCAGTTTGATCCAGCACCGGTCAGTGTCAAGCAGATCCATTACCGCTTTAAAGCCAGGGGAGTCCATCCCTTCGTCTGCCCGCACACGTCCCAGGTGGTCCAGCATGAACGGTGCGGAGGTCTTTTTGAGCCGCGGAGTTAGGCCGACAAGCTCCTCAGATTTATGCAGATGCAGCATGACATGCCAGCCGAATTCCTCGCATTCAGCGGACAGATTTTCCAGATGCTCGAACCCGACTCCACCGCGCACTACGGTAGACATGCGCACGCCGCGAATGCCCTGCTGATGGAGGTCTGCGCGCTCCTGTTCCGGCAATCCCGATGGTATGACCGCAACACCGCGAAAGCGGCTTCCCGCTTGCTTGATGGCGGCGAGGGTTGCGGTATTGTCCGTCCCGTGCGGCCCACCTTGGACGAGAACGGCGCGTGTAACGCCGATCGTGTCGAGCATCTTGAGATACTGGTCGGCCGTGCAGTCTTCCGGCGTGTAACTTCGGTCCGGCGAGAATGGATGGATCGCTTGCGGACCGAATACGTGGGCGTGGCAATCGCAAGAATTTGCTGGAAGCTGGAACTTGGGACGGCGCGTGTTCCGGTCTGGGCCCTGACAGGTACCAGTTGATGTGCTCATTACCGTGTGTCTCCTTATATTCGAATTGGATCAGGCAGTAGATGGTAAAGCAGGATGGCGGCAAGCGGATCAAAGCAGATGGCGCGGCAATGCAATGGCGACGGCGGGGCGAGCGGTCCGCCTCTAGTGCGCGCGCGACGGACCTGGAAGGGGTGCCCGGGTTTCAGCGTGGGTTAAATGGGCGCGATGACTGGTCCACCTGGAGGAAAAAATAAGTCCCCCGGTGAACCGGCCGCGTCGACTAGTCGAGTTTCTTGTGCCAATAGGTCCTGCGCCGTGTTACCGGAACGGCGATCTTGACGTCGTTCCCCGCAATCGCAGAAGCGTTTTGAAGAGTGCCCGAACCGTCGTCCCCGCCGCCAATAATGAAGGGCACTTTTTTTGTTGTCCCATTAGTGGTAATGCTCACCAGGCCGGCGACTGGCGACGGTGGCAACCCGCCACCCACGAAGTTGACTGGACGATTCGGTTTCCCCTGCAAGAAATCTACGGTGTAGCCCTGTGCCACACCCAGGTTCGTGCATTGGCCTACTTCGTTTGCCTTCGGCTTGTTGGTTCCAAAGTGAACGAACCCTGCGATCGTCGTGGGCGCATTGACTGCCTTCTCTCCAGCTGCAAGATTAACAAACCAGCCGCGCTTCGTCTGGTCATAGGCGGTGCTCGTCGCGTTGAACAGGTCCGACAAGGAATCGACGTCATTGTCATTGACCGTGGTGTAGGAAGCAGAAGGCGTTTTGCCGGTATCCAGGTCCTTGATCATGTAGAACCGGTTCAGCACCAGGTTGGCTGCACTGCCGGAAAGCGGATGCTCGCGGTCACCAGAACCGATCAGCACGGCGTCAAAATTCCTCGTCGGCACGACGTCCGCGGGGAAGAAGAACTTGCGCTGGTTCCCTGCCGTACTTAAGGAGGCAAGCTTGTTGAGGGTCCAGTTAGACGGCGACGTGTCATCGATGTCCATGCGCCACACATTGCCGCCCATGTCCGTGGCATAGGCTCGGTCGTAATTGCCATCGAAATCGCGGTCAATCAACGTGATATCCGAAGGAATGCTTTTTGTCATCGCGGCGCTGGTGAAGGTCTTGATGACGGTTCCGAGAAGTGCGTCGAGCACGTACACGGAATTTCCCATGGTCGTCGTGCCAGCCGGCTCCGCATCTTCGGCGACGTTATCGTAGCCGCCGCCAAAAATCACGATCGGATTCGTATTTCCCCGTACCTTGGCCACCTTCGGGGTGGACCAGGTCTGGCCGATCGACGCGAAGCCGCTGTCGCAAGTCGTAACGCCGGCCGCATTGGTGGAGCACCCTTTCTTCCACAAGAATTTGGGCGCGGTTGGTATCGTCACGTCCAGAGCGTAGATGAACCGCCCTCCACGACGCATACCGATGTACAAAATGACCTTGGTCGTGGCGCCGGCAGTGTCAAGCTGCTGATAGACGCCGACCGGACCGTCAAAGAAGTAATCCTTGGGCTGCGGCGCGGGCAGGATGCCGGCGACGGTATTCGGAAACTTGAGAACCGGGCTGTTGTTATAAAGCCGGAGGTATTTGCCATAGAACTCTGGCGCGACAAAGCCCCACAATTCCTGTCCGGCGTTGGTGCCGGTCTGGCTTGCATTGACGGCCCGGAAGATGCCATCGTTCGCACCGTAAAACGCCACGATGCCGGTTGTGCCGCCGTAGTTCACCACGACTGGGCGGGAATGCAGCACGTCGCCATGAATCGATGCCCGCATTTCGCTGGTCGAGCCATCTCCGTTTTCGTCAAGCACGTCTTGCCCACGGATCCAGTTGATCAGATTGGTCAGGGCCGTCGAAGTGGCGACGCCGAAGTTTGTCTGATTCGTCGTTGAGCTTGTCGAAATCGTCGTTGTATTAAATGGCGAGGTTGACAGCAGCCCGGCGGCGCAGCCCGAGGTCGGGCAGGTGTAAAGGGTGCGGGTCGCAGGGGTAAGCCCGCGCTGCTTCTGGGCCGCTCCACCCTTTTCGACGATATTGCCGTCGGGTGCATCGGAAGCCGAGCCGGCCATATAGGTGCCGAAGTTCCAAAAGGTTGATGCCGTGCTCCAGAAGCTGGAAGCGAGCGGGGTGAGGAATCCCGTGGTCGAGCTCACCGCGTCGAGGCAGTTGGCATCGCCGAGATACAACTTGTTTAAAGTGTCGAGGCAGAATTGATACTGCTTCAGGTTGCCCATCCAGCGCGGTGTGTCGTTGATATCAGGCCGAAACACGCCCATGAAGATCTGGTTGAGGTAAGTGCCTTGCGTGTTAACGCTGACCGGCAGACTGGAGGACGTAAACACGCTATTGACGGACTGGATTTCATTGAAAAGGTCCAGGATCTTTGCCTTGATGGTGGCGGCGTCACTCGCGGTATATGCCTTGCCGCCGCCAGCGCGTGACACGCCGGCCCAGAAGTTCGGGTAGTTGCCGTCACTTGCCGCGCCGGTCACGGCGATTGTGTGGGTCACAATGTTCTGGCTGCTGCCAGAGGTGCTCAGATCCGTGCCATAGAGGAAGCGGGCGTATTCATCGGCCATGCTCTTTTGCGCGTTGGCGCCGACGAACGAGGTGGGATAAACGATAGTCGTGGTGCTGCCGCCATCGCCGCTCAGCAGCGTGGCATCCGTGCCGGCCGTGCTGAAGTCCGGGTCGCCATTGGTAATAATGATCAGGAAGTTCTTCTGGCACGGGTTTGAAACGGGCAGTACATAACGCGTTCCCGAGAAGGCGGCGGCATCATATTTTGTGCCGGCTTTACCGAGGTATGGCGCAGCGCCCTTGAAGTAAAGATAGGCTTCATGCATGGTCTGCGCGAACGAGGCATTGTTCGTCTTGTCCGAATTGATGCCAAGGCCCTTGATCATCGTAAGGAGGGCTGCTGCATTCGTGCGATTCAGTTCGAGCAGGGCCTTGCGCGGATAGCCACCGGTTATAGAACCCTCATTGAAAAACATGAATCCGATATTGTATTTGGAGGCTTGTTCAACGCCATTCACGAGGGCCGGCTGCAAGGCATATATCGCATTATTCAGCGCACACTGTTCAATGCCCATCTTTTTGCCCTGGCTGGAAGGCGCTGCACCACCATCGTCATACGTGCAATTTGCCGCGCCGTTATTGGCGCTCCAGTTGGCCGAGTTGTCGAGAATGAAGATAACGTTGGGTCGTCCGCCGTCCACCACACCGCCGGTGTAAAGGTCAATGTCTTCCGCGTGTGCCGACATGGCGCCTGCCAGGAACGACATTGTCGTAAAAACGAGTGCGGCTAGTTGGCGGAACGTCATGGCCAGGCTCCGTAGAGTCAATGAAATGTGGAACGGAAGCGGAGCCTGATGCGGCACCCGCGAGTCACGGATTACGGACAGGTGATATTGATGCCGACTCGCATCGATATCCCTTGATGCACTTCTGTTGTGGCGCCGCTGACGGGATCTTGCGCAGTCGCCGCAACGTCCCATTGCGTCTGGTTGCACACGGAGTTTCCGGTGGCTGGCGCTGAACCGCCGATGATGCCGCTGTTGGCGCTGGCGAGGCTCTGGAAGCAGAATTTGTCGGCGGTCGATGCCACATCGAGGTCGCTCATCTTCACGGGCGCGGCGGACAGGCAGCTTGCACTCGGCGTAACGGTATAGTCCGCGACACCATCGTTATTCACGTCCACGGCAATCGGGGTAGGGACGGCAGCCAGGTCGGCCGTGAAGTCATTGCTGATGACCTCCTCAATCGCCTGTTGCGCCGCTGCGGAGCTCTCCGCCTGCTTTTGCATATTACCCGCTACCCGCAGATTCACATTGCTGGACCGGATTCCGGACAAAACCAGCAAGGTCAAAACCACCAGCATGATCAAGCCGACGACCAGCGTTGCACCACGCTCTTTTGAATGTCGGTTCATTGCTCTCTTCGCCCACTTGCGTTAATCGCTCGCACCACTTCACTAAAAACGTGGTGCCGGTAAGTCGGGGCCGGAGACACCGCCGCTGCAACCCCGTCCAGCGTGCCTGGACCACTCAAGGTGTAGCTCTTGGTATCGTTATATCCCGGAGTTGGATCGTTGCTGCGCGCCAGAATATTGATGCGGACCGCCATGACGTTTGCCCAGTCGGCCGCCGCCATGGCCGTGCTGCCAGCCGAATGGGTGCCGGTCGTATAGCTGTCTGGCGAGCCATCGCCATCGGTGTCGAGGCCGTAGTCAAATTGCAGGTTTTCGATACCCTCCACCAGTGGGAGCAGATTGAACGCGGGACCCGCCGCTCCGTTTATCAGTTCGAGGCGTTTCAATGTGGGAATCGGTCTGCCGTTGTCATCGGTGCTGGTGCACGTGGCCGGCGTGCCGGCGCCGCTTGGCGAACTGCACGGACTGACAAAATAGATTTCAACGTGATATTTGCGCAGGTCCGCGAGCGTGGCGCCGTCCTTTTGCAACATCGTAAAAACACTCGGTGAGGTTGCGGTCGTCCCTATCACATAGCCGGTCTGCGTGACCGGCGGAATCTGCGCCGCCTGGGTCGTTTGCAGGTAAACCTGATTTGCTACGGCACTTGCTGCGGGCGTTGTACCGGTGTCGGCTCTGCGAACTACAAGTACATCTGTTCCTGGAACGTGATTCGCGTTGGCGAGGCAGGTCGACAGCGGCGCTGGCACGGTCGCCGGAGAGTCAAATCCCTGGAGGTGCAGTGGCATGCCGGCATCGAGATTGGCGATACTGGTCGCGCACGCATCGGGCATCGCCGCTGGCGCCGCAGGCAAACTTGAAAATTCGCCGTAGTAGCCGGCATGCTCGATCGCCTCGCGCAGAACTTGGGTGGCGTAGCGGCCGTTCTCTATTTGCCGGCTGGCTTTGTCCAGTTCAGTACGGGCGCTGCTCTGTTGAACGATGAGTGCGGTAACGCCGGCCAGAAGAATCAGGCCGATAGCAATCGAGATCATCAACTCGATCAACGACAGCCCGCGTTGCCGCGGGATGGATCGACGACCAGTTCGCGGCAAGTCGGGAGAGAATGCGGGAAGGGTTGCCATAGCGCTCAGCTTAAAGTGGCGATCTTGAAGGTCATGCTGACCACACGGCGTTGCGTTTCGCTGCCATACAGATTCTTGCCGCAATTCACCCCGGCGGACGGTATGGCGGTAGTGCCCATTCCCTGCCATGCAATGGTGACAAGGTAGGTCAAGGAGGCCGGATCGTAGCTCACACAACCACGGGCCCCAATCATCGATCCAACGTTATTGCCGCTGCTTGTCTCCGCAGCCCCCTGCAGCAAGGCGCTCCAGTCGGACAGGTCCTGGAGGGCGCGTGATTGCTCGGTCGCGGTGCTTCCGGTTGCGATGGCGGCGGTGCAAGCTAGCGTTGCAGCGGCCCCATTCCCCATATACGGTGTTCCGAGTGTTGTATCGCTGATCGCGTAGCATGGCGCGGCTTTTCGGTTTGCCTTGATGCGCCCCACAATGTCCTGCAGCAGGACTAGCGCCTGCACTCGCTGGTACGACTCCATCTCGGAGCGCTGGCTTTGCACCATGAGGCCAGCCATGCCTAGCAGGCCGACCAGCAAGATAAGCAGCGTTACCAATACCTCGATCATGCCGAAGCCGGACTCGCCAGTGTGTCGGTTGGCCGGCGTCATGGGCAGCTTCCGTTTTTCGATTTCGGCATGCCGCTCAGATCAACCGTAACGCATCGGATGTTCGTGCCGCCGGTAATCTGGAATGTGACGGTTCCCGACCCCGCAATGCGACCCGTGTTGTTATAGGTGAGCGCGGATGTGGAATTGGCGATCGCCAGATTGCTGAATGCTTCCTGCTGACCGACGGTGTTGCCGCTTGACTGCGTCGTCCAGCCGTTTTGCCATCCACCGCTTTTTTGCGTGACAATCACGTTGCCATTGCGCTTGATCGCTTCGCTCCGCGCGAAAGTGAGCATGGTCGACACGTCCGACGCTGCCGCACTCACTCGCTGACTCACAATAAAGCTGTTGAAGGAGGGAACGCCGATAGCTAACAGAATGGCGGAGATTGATACGGTGACCATCAATTCAACCAGGGTGAAACCGGACGTGGCGCCCGGCCGGATACCCGTGGTGTGCACTGATTCGAGTTTTGCTCTGGTATCCATAATTAAGTTCACCAGCAACTCGATACGATACTGCTTGTGCCGCCGTTGATGCCCTTGGCGCCGGTCTGGTCAAGCGTCAGATTCTTGCATTCAGTGTCGCGGGATAGCTGACCACCAACGGGCGTGGCAGTGATGGTGTAAGTCGGGGCAGTGGTCGTGGTGTCCGGGGCAGCCACCGAAACGCTGTAGTTTTTGCTGACTTCCGTGGGGACGGTGAAGCCCGTAGTGGCGGTCAACACGTTGGTACAGCCTCCCGCGACAGTGCAAAAATACGTCCTTGCGTCCAGGATGAATCGCTCTTCCTGGCTCGCGACGCCGAGCATGTAGCTTTCAGCGGCCGATCGATTGGCCTTGACGATATAGCGGGTGTAGGACGGGTAGCCGATGGCCGCCAGTATGCCGATTATGGCGACCGTGACCATTAGCTCCACCAGAGTGAATCCGCTTTGGGACTTGTCCATAACGAGTCGCTTGCTTCGGACGTTCATAACTGTTCGGCTCCAACAATTTCTTTCTGGAAACAGTTGCAGTCTACGAGAAGTTTCCCGAAGGGCAATCACAAGCCGACGGGCGGCCGCTTTTGTTACTCGAACGGTTGTGCGGTAGCGGAAATGCGGCGCCGGGCATTGGATTGGTGGCCGCACTTTTGGCTAGCCGGCAGAGCAAAGCGTTGCCGCGGCGCAGCACCGAGTCCGCTTTTCTTTAATCGTGAAGAGCGGTACATTCCATATTGGCAACATCCTCGACACGTGCTGCCCGGCGGTTCTCTGTCCTGGCCCTCGTCCGGTCTCACGGTTTAGCGGCTGATGCCAATCCTCATGAACGCTCGAAAGAGTTGCCGGGGTCCAGCTTGGCCTTGGGCTCAATCGAGTTGAGCGCCGGTTGATCAATCTTTTTTCACACCAGGATCCACATGTTCAAAACCGCTGCAGCAACCGTACTTTTCGCATGTTCATTCGCTGCATCGGCACATGGGCCAACGGATCCACCGCACCAGACTTACCGTCTCGGCGACCTTAAGCTGGAAAGCGGCGAGGCGATCAAGGATTTTTCAATCTCCTATGTCACGCATGGCACGCTGAACGCGGACAAGTCCAACGCCATTCTGATGGTGACCGCAATCGGTGGAAATCATCACCGCCTTGACTACCTGATTGGCCCTGGTCGCGCATTGGACCCAGCGAAGTATTTCATCGTCTGTACCGACGCAATCGGCAACGGCCTCACTACCTCGCCATCGAACAGCAAGGCGCAACCGCGCATGCAGTTCCCACGATTTAATATTCGCGACATGGTGACCTCCCAGCAGCGCCTGATTACCGAGAAGTTCGGCATCAAACAGCTGGTGACGGTGGTGGGCGCTTCGATGGGTGGTATGCAGGCATTGCAGTGGGAGCTCAGCTATCCCGACATGACCCAGAGCGCGGTACCGATCATCCCGCTCGGGCGCACGCCTGCCTGGACCACGGGCGTTCTTGAAATGCTCAGGCAAAGCATCATGGCCGATCCGCGCTGGGCGGGAGGGAACTACGCCGCCGACGCAGCGCCGGAGCAAGGCATGCGTCTGTGGGCCGGATGGCTTTCTGGCGTCATCACACGCACGCCGGGATATCAGGAGGCGCTCCATCCAAATTCGCAAGATGCAATCGGCTACCTGAAGGGCGTTCAGGACAGCGGCTGGAAGCGCATGGACGCGACCGACTGGATCTACCAAAGCTGGGCATACGATCAACATAACCTTGGCACGACGCCGGGCATGAATGGCGATTATCACCGCGCCCTGAAGTCGATCAAGGCCAAGACCCTGATCCTCGCCGGCACCGGCGATCTGCTCAATCCCGAATACGAGGCAATGGAAGTCGCACACTACATGCCCGACGTGCGCTACGTGGCAATCAATTCACAACGTCCGATGGGTCATGTTTCCGGTGCTGGCATCAGCGCGCCGGAAAACGAAATGCAAAACCGCGAAATCGGCGCATTCCTGGATGGCATGGCCCGCAGGCGCTCACAACAATAGTCGTCCTCGTCCCTAATAACAAAATTCGAAGGAGACCCACATGAAAGCACGTCGACTACTTGCCCTGTTCCTCCTGCTGGCGGTAACAAACGTGATTGCCGCCCCGGTCAAGCAAGACGAATACATTGATGCGCTTGATCCGGGCATCAAGCTTTTCGTAAGAAGCAAACAGCCGGAGCGGACGGTCCGCGCTACGGACGACAATGTCGTACTGTTTGTCCACGGCGCCACCTATCCTTCAACTCCCGACTTCGATCTCCAATACAAGGATTATTCCTGGGCTGACTGGATGGTCGACAAGGGCTATATCGTCTATATGTTCGACAAGCGCAATTACGGCTTCTCGACGCGGGAAAAGGCAATGGATCAGCCGGCGGCGTCCAACAAGCCCGTCACGCGCTCCTTCCTTGCCGTCCGGGATATTGGTGCGGTCGTGGACCACATACGCAAGCGCCACGGCATCAACAAGGTGACGCTGATCGGATGGTCATGGGGCGCGACGACGGCCGGCTACTACACGTCACTGAACAGTGAAAAAGTGAAAAAACTGGTGATGTATGCACCGGCCTACGCCTATGCGCAGCACACCAACCTCGGCGCCGGCAGTGGCAGCCAGGACAAGCGCAAGCCTAATGAATTCAATTATGCGCTAGGCGCCTATCGGCTTGGCTCCAAGGCCGCCAATGATGGTAGGTGGGACGGTGAAATTCCGGTAGCGGACAAGAACACATTCCGCGAAGAAGGCGTGCGGGATGCCTTCGCACTGGAGGCCCTGAAGACCGACCCGACCAGCGAGAGCCGCAGCCCGGCAAGTCTGCGTGCTCCCAACGGCGTGTTGGAAGACAGCTTCATGCAGGCAACCGGCCGGCGCATCTGGAACGCCTCGTCAATCTACGTTCCGACTCTGGTCATTGCCGGCGAGTTTGACACCTGGTCTTTTCCTGAGGACCGCGAACTGCTAATGCGCGACCTGACGAACGCGCCTGTCAAAAAGCTTGTCATGATCAAGAACGCGACCCACTTCGTCCTTTTCGAAAAACCGCGCCTGCAGTTTTTCGGTGAGATTCACGACTTCATCAGCACGGCGCAGTAGCAAGCTTGGCGACAACGCTTGATAGCACGGCTTATCAGCTGGCGTACCAGCGGGGCTTATTAGCACGGCTCGGATCAGCGCTTACTGGCGGTAGGGTCCCGCCACATCTACGAGCATGGACGGCGATCCCGGCATCTGACTGGACTGAAAACCTGTCAGATGCGCTGGATCCCGAACTCCATGGCGCGTGCACCTCTACGACATCGAATCCAGTGCCTTCGCGAGGTTCGCCACGGTACGATCGATGTTGTGCAGCTTGTCCAGCCCAAACAGCCCGAGCCGGAAAGTCTTGAAGCCGGGCGCTTCATCGCATTGCAATGGCACACCCGCCGCGGCCTGCACACCTGCCTGGGCGAACTTTTTGGTCGACTGAATGCCGTCGTCAGTCGTATAACTGACCACGACGCCCGGCGCCTGGAAGCCTTCTGCAGCGACGCTCTTGAATCCTCTTGCGACAAGCAGCGCGCGCACCTTGCTGCCCAGTTCCTGCTGCTCGGCACGAACCTTGTCGAAGCCGTATTCGGCAGTCTCCTGCATGACGTCCCGCAAGACGGCCAGTGCGTCGGTGGGCATGGTGGTGTGATAGGCGACTGTGCCCTGCTCGTACGACTCCATGATCTGCAACCACTTGCGCAAATCGGAAGCGAAGCTGGTGCTCTGCGTCGACTCGATTCTTTCACGTGCCAGCGGGCTCAGCATCACAAATGCGCAGCCTGCGGAGGCACTCCAGCCCTTTTGCGGCGCGCTGATCAGGATGTCGACACCGGTGGCTTGCATGTCGACCCACATGGTGCCGGAGGCGATGCAGTCCAGCACGAACAAGCCTCCCACCGCATGCACGGCATCGGCGACTTTTCTGATGTAGTCGTCGGGAAGCATGATGCCGGAACCCGTTTCCACATGCGGTGCAAACACCACGGCAGGTTTGGTGGTTCTGATGGCCGCGACAACTTCATCGACGGGAGGCGGCGCATAGGCTGCCTGGCTGGATTCTTCAACAGGACGCGCCTTGAGCACGGTGGTCGCTTCAGGGATACTTCCTGCGTCCAGGATCTGGCTCCAGCGATAGCTGAACCATCCATTGCGGATCACCAGGCATTGCCTTTTGGTGGCAAATTGCCGTGCCACCGCCTCCATGCCAAACGTGCCGCTGCCAGGCATCACAATGGCGGAGCGGGCGTTGTACACCTCTTTCAAAGTTTTGGAGATGTCCCGCATCACGCCCTGAAAGCGTTGCGACATATGATTGATCGCTCGGTCAGTGTAGACGACAGAGTATTCGAGAAGACCGTCGGGATCGACGTTGGGTAATAGACCTGGCACGTTGGCTCCAAAAAGGATGAATCAAAATTTCACGTGGCCAGGGCTGGCCTGGCCACGTCAAGAATGGGTAAGAATGCCGCGGACGCCTGGTTTCGCCGCCTCAGCGAAAGCACCAATCAGGATGCCCACCTAACGCCACAACGGCAATCCGCTCCGGTCGAGTCCGGATCAACTCGAAGAGCCAGGCGCTGACTTCGCATCCAGGCCGATGTCGAGCATCATTTCGTGAGCCAGCGTACCAAGTTCCAGTCGCAATTCATCGACCGACAACTTGGCAGGAATCAGCAAGTGCGCGCCGATCTTGAACGTTTGCTTCCCCGACACGCCGCTGCGAACGATGTCGGTATGGATGCTTTCAATGCTGACGCCGCGTTCAGCCAATATCCTCGTCAAGCTACTGACGATTCCAACACGGTCATCACCAACCAGTTCGAGCTCAACACTCTTTATCGAGTCCGGAATTTTCGCGCCATCGCTCTGGGAAACCAGCACCTGCAAGCCGCTGGATTCAAGTCCACGCAGCGCATTGGTTAGCGCATCGGCGTTCTCCCGTGGCACCTCAAAGTGAACCATGCCGGCAAATTCTCCAGCCAGCCTCGTCATGCGGCTAGCGGCCCAGTTGGCGCCGTAACGTTGTGCACGGTCGGCGAGGGAGCTCACGATGCCATGCCGGTCGGTGCCTACAATGTTGACCACCAGCGAGGTGGTGTTCGAGGTGACTTCTTCAGTCAGTACCACCGACCTGCGGATCATCGGCGCCTTGGTGGCGAAGCGCACGTCTTGCGCCATGGCAGGAAGCGCGTGGTGTTCAATGGCGTGATGGATTACCCTTTTCAAGAGCGTCAGGCCCATCGGCGCCAAGGCGCGTTCCCATAATTCCCGCGCCGATTCTCCTTTTTCGACGAAACACCAATCCTGCGCCGCGATGGCGCCCGCGTCCCAGCCGTCAGCCAGGTGATATATCGAGCCGCCAGCGATGGGATCACCTTCCATGATCGTCCACTCGACCGCGGCGATGCCGCGGTGTCTTGGCAACAGTGACGGGTGATAACCGATGCCGCCAAGGCGTGAGCGTGAAAGCGCTTCGTCACTCACCCGCGCATGCGTATGCGCAGCGAGGATGAGATCAGTACCCTCTGCAATCGCCTCACCCGGCACAAGCTTCGGGTTTTTCAGCACGTGCAGCGGAATGCCTGCCGCGAGCGCGGCCTTGGCCAGCCGATCATCCTCCGCGGGAGCGACCACGCCTGTGAATTCAATGCCTTCTTCCTTGCGCAGCGCCTCGAACACCGAGGCGCCAAAGTAACGGGATCCTACCAATGCACATTTCATTTTTTATCCATCCGTTCATCCGGGCCGGTAGCACCGGAAATTTCTGTAATTCGTTACGGAGCGACCGAGTGACCGACCCACTCACCTACAGTAGCTACGGCAGTTGCACCGGCTGCGCAGCACGAGGAAAAGAGCTGGTGTTGCTGGTTTGGTTCAATTCAACCTTGTTTCATGCGTATCCGGCGCGAAGCGCATTCTGCGCAGACAAACAAGCGGCGTACTTTTGCATCATCTGGACCTCCGCAAGTCACTTCCAATTTCGCACGACAGTGCGCGGAAGGATACCAGAACGGGCGAGGCGACAGGGCATGGCGAACCCAAATCCGGGCCCTCCCGGCGGTACGCTCGGCCGCAGAGTCCAGGAGCCGATTATGGCGTCGGCCCGCGGTACCATGCATGACGTCCACCATTCCGGCTACAGGTCGCCGGGTGGGCGCCCAGGAATGCTGCGCCAATTACGGAACCGACCGTGTCACAGGGGCCGGAATGCTGCGTCCCTTTACGGCACCCACCCCGTCACATGGGCTCCGCGTCTTCGCGCCACCGGCTCGGACACCGTTTGCACGATCGCCTTCGCAATCTTGGCGCCGCCAATACTTGAGGGCTCGATCGGATTCGTATAGTCCTCTGGTCTGTTGCAAACTTGTCTCAGGTCGATTACCGATAGTGCGTTTTCAAGCGCGACTCGAATGATCGCGTCATTGAATACGGTGAGCGCGGTTGTGACCTGCAATTGATATTCCCTGTCCGTGAAATTGCCGTTATAGACGGTGCATATCGCCAGCGGCAATCCGTGCTTCATGCAACCCGCGACGGCCTCCCGATATCGCTTCTCGAATTGCGCTGCGGCGCCAGCGAGCAGGGTCAGGGCTTCTCCAGTGGACCGTACCGAGGCACGCAGAATAGGCTGTGAACCGAGCGCATCGTTGCCGCCGATGCTCAATACCATATGACTGGCGTCTGCTGGCAGGTGCGTCAACTGGGCGTCGACGTTCCGCGTGGTGGCGCCATCGACAGCAAGCAGGCTTGCCTTCCAGTTAACCGGGAGGTGCCTTCGAACCTGCGCAATGACGTCCGGGCCACCCGCTGTATAGCTGCCGTTATCAAATATGGAGTCGCCAAGAAGGACGACATGCGGCATGGCTGCGGCAAGAGCAGGGGACATGGCAAGCAAACCGACCGATTGGATCAGAAACGTTCTGCGCGAGGTCTTCATATATCAACGTTAAAGCCGGTCCCAACCACCACAACCGTGTCAATGCCATGTTGCGGCAACGGAAGGCGAGCGGTTTTGTGCGACCGACCGGTATTTTTTTCAACGGAAGATATCGCCTTCGTCCGGACGGCATCAACGGTGAACGGCGAATCCGGTCCGCTTTGGCATGTTTCTCAAAGCGATAGCGGGAAGCAATTGATATTCCAGGTCGCATGGGTCGCAATGTGCCCTGGCGCACGGAACAACCGGTACTAGCCGTATATCTTGCAGATAGGCGAGTCGCCCGTCTGTCCTCGCAGGAGGACTTAACAAGTGGGCGACATCAAACCAAACTGGAGAAAATATGAAACGAATTCTATGCGGCGCTGCCGCAATACTGATCAGCACGGCTGCCTTCCTGCCGGCGCAAGCAATGGCGCAAAGCTATAGCGTTATTGTCCGCAACGCGCCCCCACCCCCACGTCAAGAAGTCGTACCTGCTCCGCGTCGAGGATACGAATGGGCCCCCGGCTACTGGAATGTCAGCGGCAATAAGCACAAGTGGACTGCGGGTCATTGGGAACGGGTACGTGTCGGCCAACGCTACCAACATCCCGAGTGGCAGCAGACGAACAACGGTTGGCGCCTGAACAGGGGTGGATGGCAGCGGAACGCCCCGGCTGCAAATGGCCCCCGTGGCGATCGCGACGGCGACGGCGTGCCGAACCGCGTGGACAGCGCTCCGAACAATCCGTATCGCAGGTAAGTCGTTTCGACGGAATTGAGCTACACGGGAGACCGCTCGCCGAAGGCGCTCTGGATCATCGTGTAGAGAATTGACCGTTACCGTAGTGTCCAGCCCCCTCTCGACAATCCGTTTAGAGGGGGTTTTTCATTGGAGGCTGGTTTTCCGTTCCAGTCAGATTGCAGGTCCCGTGCATTTCGGCGTATTGTTCCATGGTGCAAACCGGGGAGGCACTATGCCAAGAGGAAGATTTGGAGGATTCAAGTGTAATGCGACCCGCCAGCGCATCCCGCCTGCGGCCGCCACAATGCTATGTCTTGTGCTTGCTTTCTTCCCCATCGCCAGCGCGCTGGCTGCGGAACTCCAGGTGCTGGCGGGTGGCGCAATAGCGGCTCCAATGAAAGACCTCGCCGCACCCTTCGAAAGCGCCTCCGGGCATAAACTAATTTTTCGCTTCGGCACCACCCCCGAACTGATCAAGCTGGCTACGACTGGCGGCCCCTTTGACCTCGGTATCGTTCCGGTTGATGTAATGAAGGACGCCGGCTCTCGTGCCCGATTCGCAGCTGGGCCAACTACCAACATTGCTCGGGTCGGGCTGGGCGTTGCAGTCCGCGCTGGCGCGCCCAAGCCCGACATTGGCACGCCCGACGCCTTGAAGCAGTCGCTGCTCAGAGCGCAGTCCATCGCCACCATACCGGCCAGCGCCGCCGGCACCCAGGTGTTGCGCGTGTTCGAAACTCTTGGCATCAGCGAGGCGATGAAAGCGAAGACCAAGGCACAGGCCACGCCGGCACAGATCGTTCAGGCGGTCGCCAACGGTGAGGCCGAACTCGGCGTGTTTCTTGTCAATGTGCTGACGGCCCCTGGTCTGGACGTAGTCGGCTCGTTGCCCGCCGAGGTACAGCAGGAAGTAGTTTTTACTGCAGCCGTCGCTGCCGATAGCAAGGAATCGGAAGCCGCCAAAGCGTTTATCACCTTCCTGGCGACTCCGGCCGCCGCCGCGGTGATCAAGGCGAAGGGCATGAACCCGGGCTAAGGCAATTCCGGCTGCACACCACTTGAAGGCACATCAATGAACATTCACATCAGCCTTGTACCGATCGTCTCTCTGATTGCCGGCATCCTTATCTTGCTGGTACCGCGCATGCTGAATTACATCGTCGCGTTCTACCTCATCGCGGTGGGGATCATCGGACTTTTTGGAAGCACGCATTTTCTGCGATGGCACTGAGCCGCCCGGCCAGGCGGCGGGACCGCGAGACAGCCGGACGGTCGGACTGGCTGTTCAGCCTAAGCACCGGCCTTTTTACAATGCCGAAGGTCAGCGTCGGTCCCGCGGAGTGAAATTCCGGCCGTCAATCTTCTAGAGGCGCGGGCGTGACGGCACTGCGAGGCAGTCGTCCTTAATGCGGTTTTGAGGTGCGCCGCTCCGGTCCGTCGTAGCTTCCAACGGCCGGTTCGAGGTCGAGTTTGGAAACAATCTCGGTCCACATCCGTCGCATTACAAGCGCATCCTTGGCGGCCAGTTCAAAGTGGATCCAGCCGAAACCTGGGTGTCTTAGTGACAGCAGGGAGGCGCAGGTCACCCGATCTGTGCGGAGCGCATAAATGGGTTGCTGAACCACATTCTCAATGTAGGGCGCCTCGGAAGGTACCGAGTCCAGCATTCGGGCGCGAATGGATGCAAGTTCGGCGATCTGCCGCTCCAGTTCCCTCGGTGTAAGGACGACTTCTTCTGTACCAATGGAAAGTCGCGCCGTGCCGTCTTGATTGAGCGTAGATTTGATCATGACGCAATTATAAACAGGAAAGCATCCGGCGCCACAAGATCGCCGGATGCATTGCCAAAAGTGGCAGACAGCAGGAACGTTAGTGCGTCATTTTCTCCCAGCCGTAGCGAACAGCTTCCTTCGCACGCTCCCAGGTGCTTCCACTGTTGCGTGACTCCCAGTCAGTGCGGACGTGAGGTTCTATGTCGTTCCATTGATGTCCGCGATAGCGTTCGTCGGCAGCCAGGGTCGAACCGTATTGATAGGCAGGAGCGTAATCTTCATAACGGCCGCCAGAACTTGCGAAGGAGTTTTGCCAGTGGCTGCGATACGCCGAATCGTCGGTTGACATGCCGCTGGCCGCAGTATCTTGTCGCAGGTTCTCTGCGCCGAGGTTTTCAACTTCGACGTCGGCACGGCGGACCGTATCGCGCACGGTTTCATCACGCGACGTGACTTCTTTACCGACCTCAACCTCTTCGACGACGCGGGCCACCTTGCTTACAACAGGCTCTTCCGTCGTCTCGCGAAGCTCGAAGCTCTGTTCCTTGAACGCGTCTGCGCCGACTTCGCCAACAGGACGGTCAACGGGATGGCGTTCGACATGCACCTGCTCTTGACGCAAGTTGACGCTCTCTTCAACCGGCCGTTCCGTGACGCGCCTGAATACCCGCACGCCTCCGCCTGAAACGGCACGCTTGCCCACGTTCAGCGCTTCTTCCACGACGGGCATGCGGGTTTGATCCTGCATATTGCCAGGTGTGCCGGTCTCGAGGTCGCGTCTTCCGGCTATGCCGGTATCGGTACCGCTCCCTATTCCGCTACCAATGCCGCTGCCGATTCCGGTTCCAGTTGCGGATGTGCCCATCATGCCCGTGTCGCTGCGGCCCATGCTGCTATCCTCGTCCGGTGTGCCAGGCAGACGAGTGTCTGTGCCGCTCCCGATTCCAGAGCTGCCTGTCGTGTCAGAGCGGCTGCCAGCAAGGCTGCTGCCCAGTCCGTGCGTGCCAGTTATTCCGGTATCAGAACCGCTACCGATCCCGGATGTGCCGGTCATGTCCGACTCGCCGGCGGTGAGGCTGCTATCCATTCCATGCGTGCCACGCATTCCGGAACCGCTACCGATTCCCGATGTGCCTGCCATGTCCGAGCCGCTGCCGGTGAGGCTGCTGCCCTGACGTTGCGTACCGGTCATTCCGGTATCAGAACCGATTCCCGATGTGCCGGCCATGTCGGAGCCGCTGCCGGTAAGGCTGCTGCCCAGATCCCGCCCCCCGGTCGTTCCGGTCTCGGTGCCGCGTTCGATCCCGGACGTGCCTGCCATGTCGCTGCCAGCGAGGCTGCTGCCCAGGCCGTGTGCGCCGACCATTCCGCTGCCAACGCTGCTGTCGACGCCGGTATCGTTTGCCGTTCCGGTTACCCCGCGGCTTACGCCATTGTCAAGGCCGCCGGCAGTCGCCATGCCACTATCCGCGCCACTTCCCATTCCGGATGACGCACTGGTCCTGTGGGTATCAAAGCCTGCAGCCCCACTGGTGGTGGAATAGCTCTGACGCTCACGTGATATATCGTCCTGCGTGTAGAGCGGGGCGTTGCTGTCGTAGCCACTCCATCCCTGGCTGCGCCATGCCTGCGAACGGCCCTCGATATCCACCGGATCGCAGTTCAGCAATACTGCGCTGGCCCGCTCCTGCATCTCCTCGCTATTCGCGTCCACGCTAACCATGAAGCTTCCGCGGCGTAACGCTTCGGAATACGTATCGGAATGTTCCCGGTGCGCGTCATCATCCGAACCAAACAGGGATTTGAAAAAACTGCCGATACTCCACCCGCTATCTTCGCTTCCGTCGGAATCGCGTTTCCCTCCCAGGGCGGAGCGGCGTGACTCTTCGGTTTCGTCCGAAGGGGACATCTGCACATCGTTCGCCTGAAACCCAGCCTTGAGCAATTCATCCTTTGCTCGCTGCGCCTGTGCGAAATCGTCAAACATGGCAATTACAGCGTGTTCCATGGTGCATCTCCTTTTCAATACTGCGGTTGTTGTCGGACTTCGTCTACATCCTTCGGTTCGTACTGACTACGAACCGGCTTTGTCCGGCGCAGCGCTGTCGTCGAACCGGTCAATATCAATGTGCTCGCTGCGCAGGGTGATGGTTTGGGGCTTATGGCTAGTGCTACGCTGTCGGGTGATATGGATTTCCTCCTTGAGCCGCAGGCGCTTTTCCACAACAAGCACTTCCTCAAGAACGGGGATGATCAATGTGTCCCCTTCCTGCCTACTTGGGGGCGCCTCGGAAACGAGATCGGAGCGCGGAATTCTTTGCACGCTAAACGTTTCGGTCTCCAGCGCTTCATCCACGGTTTGCTCCGTGTGCGTCACGGTCTTGAGTACACGGACTCCCTTCCCGGTATCGCGCTTGCGCCGATCGACCTGGAGCATCTCCTCGTGCAGCGCGATGACGGTTGAGTCGGGTGGCGCGGCGCCGTTCATTTCGGCAACCCGTCCGAGGGCGATGCGCAATCCGTAACTTCCGTCAGCGTTCTGTTGCAGCAAATCCAATGGAACCCCAATGTCTGGACCGTGCTCCGGGCGCAAGAATGCCTGTCCACCTGCTTCGTCTATCGAGACAAGATTCGCCGCGCGCCCCTCCGGGTCCATGACCCGGGGAGGCGTCATTGCGCAAATACGATTCTCTTGCATTGTCATCACCGGCGCCCGTACGGAGAAGGAAGAGAATCCGTAATGCAAAAGCCCTGCCAGACAGGACGATGCGCAGCACATCGATTCCATGGTGACTGCACGATGGCTGGCTGTAAAAATTACGGGTAACCGTGCGCAGTTACGCACGGCTATCTCTCGGATTGCAGCCAGCCGGGGATCAGGTGCTCATGCCCTTGCAGCCCCCCGGGCATGTCGCAGACGCGCCTCAGACTTGGGCCAGACCCAATGTCGCGACTTTGACGTCGGCGCGATACAGTTGATAGATGGCGCCGGCGAGGTCATCGGAAATCAACAGGCTGCCTTGTCCATCCGGAATCACATCTACAGGTCTTCCCCACACCGTACGAGCCGCCGGATTGGTGACAAAGCCGGTCACCAGATCGGTTTCCTCGCCCGCGGTTCCCGCGGCATCTATTGGAATGAAGCTGACCTTGTATCCCGCCCTCAGCGTGGTGCAATTCCAGCAGCCGTGTTCCGCGATGGCTGCCCCATTGCTGTAAGGCGCCGCCATGCCGCTGTTCTGGAGGAAGCTGAATCCAAGGGGCGCTGAATGCGCCGGGATGCCCTTGTCGGCCAACCGTACGGCATTGCAATCGCGGTTTTTTCCACCGGGGTTGAACTCATAATCCGGCGCCATTGGCATCCTGGACATCGTGTCGTTTTGCAGCGGATTGCAAAGAGGCCATCCATAGTCCGCGCCGACGTCTACCTGAGTGAAAAGGTCAGGCGGATTCTTGTCCACATATTCAGGAATGAGTTTGCCAAGATCCGGCTTTCCGTCGTTATCGAAGTCGTCATTGAACGGGTACAGGATCTGATCCCGGCTGTTCACGGTGACCCACAGCTTCCCGGAGCCGGGAAGAAAATCCAGGCCTTCCGCGTTGCGCAGGCCGCGCGCCACAAGCTGCCGGTTTGTGCCATCGGCGTCATACCGGTATATCGACCCGCGCACGGGATCACTTGTGGCATCGGTGATGCATGCATTACAGCTTGAGGCGATGGAAACATAGAGCTTGTCGTCCGGGGAAATTGCAATGTTTTTCAGGGCGTGGCTGTATGCGCCCTGGAGCTCCGGCAGGCTGGCAGAAGGCAGGTCAGCCACGACGACTTGCCGCTCCGCGCCTTGTGTATCCCCCGACTTGTAGATTGAACGCGTCACCTGGCCAGACTCAGCCACATAGAGCCACGTTGTATCCCCGATCTTGTGGAAAACCATGTCATGCGGATTGTCGAGCCCGGTCGCGAAGCCGAAGCTGCGCGTGGCATTGTTGTTGTCCTTCCGAACCAGTGTGATGGTCCCGGCGCCCGGGTTGGACACAAGCACGTCGCCATTTGGGGCCAATGCCATAAACCGCGCGCCCTCGACACGGGCCAGCAACCGAATGCCAAAACCAGACGGGACCTTCATGGCTTTCGGCGAAGCGAAGGGGCCGCTCGCAAGCGAAGCGGGTACCTCCAGTGTCGTATCGACCAACGCCACGGTCTGCGCAGGGCTGGACGCGGGCGCCGCCGAATCGGTAGTGGGGGAGGTGCTACTCTGCAAACTTTCACCCATGCCGCCGCTTCCCCCACCCCCGCAGGAAGTGACGGCGATCAGCGTTCCAACCACGAGTAATCGCCGCGACTCGTCCAGTTGTTTAACTGCGCGACGCACACAAGCGTCGAGTCGGTTAAAAATGCAGTTGCATGGCATACCTTGTTCCTCTTGCGAAATTGTTAAGCAGACAGACCCTAAAGCGGTCGAGGGCGGACCCACGCATGCGAAGAGCGTGCCAATTTATTTGGAGAGGTATCGGCAATCGACCGTGGTTGGCGCACCATTTTGGACGCGTGCCGGGCGTGGTAATGTTGCTGGGTTGGCAGGCTGCCGCTTGCACCCGCCCCGCCACGCCAACAATCGCCCGGACGGCGCGGTTGGCCGAAACGTGCGAGAACCAGAAAGCACATCTGCAGAAAAAAGGTCCGGTAATTCTTCTACCCCGAGACTCGACCGTTTATGCTTGCCATGTCCCGCCCCGACCTAAAAAACAATGCCGCCAGCTTCGCTCAACCCGAACACGACAAAGAACGTCCCGCTAATAAGCACGACCCGGGTGGCAATTGGCGCTCTCGGCATCATTTTCCTCTTGGTTCTCACCAGCGCCATATCGCTAGTCTCGAGCCACCGCGAGACCATCGCGCAGCAGCAGGTTCACCTGCGAAATTTGTCTTTTGCGCTGAGCGCTCAAACTGTCGCTACGGTTCAGGCCGTCAACCTGGCGCTAAGCGAAGTTCAGCAAGGCTTCCTTTTGCAGCGAATGGCTGGTAACACAGCAGGTCAAGCAAGTCAGCCCCGCTTCCGTTTTCAGAATCCCGGTGAGCCGGACGTAACGGCCATTTACCTGTTCTCAGTCGAGGGTGTGCAGATCGCCACAGCCTATCCCGCAGGCTCTCAGCAATCGGGCAGTGCGGAGACGCCGCCGGCGCCCCGCCCACTTTCGGCCAGTCAGCAGATTTGGGTGGATGTCTTGAACCCGGACCGTAAAAACGGGCGGAGAGAGATTGCGATCTCCCGACGCTTGCTGGCGCCAGACGGGCAGGTACTTGGGGTCATGACAGCGACCGTCGACCCCAAGTCGTTCCAGCAGCTTTACAACGCGGTTCAACTCGGCGCCGGCGGCTCTGTGACGCTTGAAAACATGGACGGCGTCATGCTGGTGCGTGGACCGAGCCTGCCACATTGGATCGGCAAGTCCCTGCGCGAGGCGCCTCTTTTTACCAAGTACCTGCCCATATCGCAACACGGTGCGTTCGAGGAAACCAGTCCCGTCGACGGCAAGCGGCGCCTGTATGGTTACGATGTGGTCGACCGTCTGCCGCTGGTGATTATTACCGGCATCAACAAGGACGATGCGCTCGCTTCCTGGAACGATCAGTTCCGCATGACAGCGATTCTGCTTTTTGCGGCAATCTGCCTGGTGTTGTTCGTCGCATGGCGCGTCATGGTGGATTCTCGGCGCCAGCGCGCGTTGATCGACAAACTGGCAGGCAGTGAAATACGGCTCTCCCGGAGCGCCGATTACCTGACCAAGATTCTTAACGCTATAGACAATCCCATATCCGTGCTCGACAGTCGGCGCCGAACGGTACTCAAAAACGAAGCATTCAGTCGGATGTCGGGCAGTAAGGGAAATGAAATGTTGTCCTGTGCGGTCAGCGTCGACGGTGCCGCCAGCGGTGAAGGCAAACCAGAATGGGAAAAAATCTGTTCAGAGGTCATGCAGAGTGGTGAAGGCGCCGTCGTTGAACGGGAAATCCTGGACGGCACTGGACATCGGCGCACCGTGCTCGTGTCCGCTTCCAGGCTGAGCAGTGAAGACGGTGAAGCGCAGATCGTTGAGGTGCTTACCGACATCACCGAACGCAAGAAGGCGGAACTGCACCTGGCCTATGTGGCTGACTTCGACACGTTGACAGGACTGGCAAACATCTCGCATTTTCGACGCCGGCTCGATGCGCTGGTAGAAAACGGGGTAGGCCCAGATCAGTGCATCGGTGTGTTGATCGTGCTGTTGCAACGGCTGCATGAAATCAACGATCTCCTTGGACATGAAGCGTCCGACCATGCCGTCGTGGCGGCCGCAAACGTACTGCGGTTGCTGCCGTTCCCGTTCGACTGCATCGCCCGGGTCAGCAGTAGCGAGTTTGCAGTACTGATCCAGCGGGACAGTCGGAGTGTGCAGCTTGAAGACATGGCGGTTAGTCTGCACCTGGCTTTGGCCACGCCAGTCACCGTATTGAATCGAGAATTTTTCCTCGGCCCAGTGGTTGGTGGTGCATCGTATCCGCATGACGCCGCGTCTGCTGACGAACTGCTGCGGCTTGCGGATGCTTCCATGCATCGTGCCGCAGGCTACGGTCGCGAGCCGGTTAACGTTTTTTCACATAGCACCCATGTTGCACTCGATGAACAGCTCGCGTTTGAAGGGCAACTGCGCCGGGCCATGGCGCGTGATGAATTTCGTGTGGTCTATCAGCCCAAGGTTGATATTGCGTCGCGCCGGATCGTGGGCTTCGAAGCGCTACTGCGGTGGCAGAACACGTTGTTGGGCGATGTAGCGCCGTCGCGTTTCATACCGGTCGCGGAATCGACCGGCCTGATTGTGGGGATCGGGGCCTGGGTGCTGCAACAGGCTTGCATTGAAACGGCCCGCTGGTCGGCACATCGCGGGGAGCCGGTGAAGGTTGCGGTAAACCTGTCGCTGCGGCAGTTCCATCAACGAGACCTGATTCCGATGATTAGTCGCTGTCTTGAGCATGCCGGTTTGCCGGCCAGCAGCCTCGAGCTTGAAATCACCGAAAGCACGGTGATGAGCGGGCCGGAAGAAGTGGATCGTTTGATGGCCGAAATTCGGGCGCTGGGGGTAGCACTGTCTATCGACGACTTCGGCACCGGCTACTCGAGTCTTGCCTATCTCAAGCGCTTCCCGGTGCAATCCTTGAAGATCGATCGTTCGTTCATTAACGACCTCGGCAAGGATGAACAGAGCATCGCCATTGTTCGCTCGATCGTTACGCTAGGCCATGGCCTCAAGTTGCGGGTGGTTGCGGAAGGCGTTGAAACACAAGCGCAACTGGCGATGCTCGCTGAACTGTCGTGTGACGAATTCCAGGGCTTTCTTTTCAGCCGGCCGCTGGAACGGGACGACGTACTGGAAATCCTGGCCCGCGACGGCATGTCGTAGGCGCATTTGCGCCACGCGGGTCGCAGCGCGCGTTGGTGGCCGGAGCAACGTGCGCGCTGACGTCGGCACTTACATTTTCGCCTTCCACAGCCCCAAAGGTGCGCCGGTCGGGTCGACGATGACGGAAAGCCATCCCATACCTGCGACCTCCACGACGTCCTGGACAATCGTGGCCCCAAGCGTCTTCGCTTTTTCTGTCGCGGCGTTGATGTCATCGACCAGCACATACGACAGCCAGGAGGACGGTACGCCCGGCATCATCTGCTTCATCATGCCGCCGCCGGTGCCGCCGCCCACATTGATCAACGAGTAGGTTCCGTGAGGCATGGCAATGTCCTGCAATTTCCAATCGAAAAGGCCTTGATAAAACGCCTTGGCGGAGTCGAGGTCGGTCGTGTGCAGCTCTACGTGAACGAATGGATTTGCCATATTGATTTTTCCTTTGCGCGGTTTAGAGGAGATTTCAAGCGTATGCCTGTCACAGTTACGAGCCCACAGTTACTAACTCACAGAGACTAGCCCACTAAATCAGGTCAGGACCGCATCCACCGCAAAAACAGTTCAGGTTCAGATTTGCGTGGTCGAATTTCGCAAATCTGTGCGTGCCGACGTAGTCCGATTTCGGTATGCTCCTGCGAGACGTTAAGAAGCCGCTTCGCGAAGATGCTTTTCGCATGCAGTGTTTCTTTCCCGAGTCATAATTGCTTGAAATAAATTTCTCGCTAAGCCTCCCGCGCGCGGCCTGCTCGTCTCCTTTGGCTGCCGTCGGCACCACCGCCTCCCAGTCTCCATCACTCTTACCGTATCCAATCATGACAACCGAAAGCTTCATCCCAGGCAAAGACGCTTCCCTAGAATCGACGATCACCACCATGCAAAGAAAGCTCGCTGAACGCGGCTTTCGCTTGAACGAATCGTCGCTGCTGCATGAAGTGGATGCCATCTGGTCCACCCACATGAAGGACAACGACTGCCCGATGCTGTTCTCCAACGGCAAGGGAGCAACCGAACTCGCGGCGCGCGCAAGCGCCTATGGCGAATTCTTCGAGCGACTGGGTACGCATTACTTCTGGACCCATTTCCATCTCGGCGAAACCCGCGCCAACAAAAAGTTCGTTCACTACCCGCAGGAGCGCTGGTTTGCGCCGACCGAAGATGGAAAATGGCCGGCCGAGATGCTCAATCCGGAACTGCACGCCTTCTACAACCCGGATGGTGAAATCGATGGCAGCGTGCTGGTGGACCTCAACTCCGGCAATGTCGAACGCGGCATTTGTACCCTGCCCTATGTGCGGCTACGCGATGGCGCGCAAACGTGGATACCGGTGAACATCATCGGCAATCTCTATGTCAGCAACGGCATGGCTGCCGGTAACACGATGAAGGAGGCACGCACCCAGGCGCTCTCGGAAATTTTCGAGCGGCACATCAAGTACCGCGTGATCAGTGAAGGCTTGTGCCTGCCTGAAGTTCCCGATGAAGTCATAGCCCGCTTCCCCAACATTCAGGCCGGTATCAGTGGCCTTCGCCGCGCCGGCTTTGGCATCCTGGTCAAGGACGCCTCGCTCGGCGGCCGCTACCCGGTCATGAACGTAACGCTGATTCATCCGAAGGACCAGGGCGTGTTCTCGAGCTATGGCGCACACCCCCGCTTCGAAATTGCGCTCGAGCGCGCCATGACGGAATTGCTGCAAGGCCGCGCGCTCGATTCGCTGGAAGGGTTCCCGGAGCCCGGCTTCGACATGCATGAAATCAGCGCCGTCGCGAATCTGGAAATCCACTTCGTCGACTCAAGCGGTGTCATTAGCTGGAACTTCATGAGTGACAAGCCAGACTTCCCGTTCGCCGACTGGAACTTCAGCACCACCACCGAGGAAGACTATGCGTGGCTGGTGGACTGCATTCATGGTGAAGGCAAGGACATTTATATCGCCGACTTTACCGAGCAAGGCGCCTACAGCTGCCGGATCCTGGTGCCGGGCATCTCGGAGATTTATCCCGTGGAGGACCTCGAGTGGGAGAACAACAGTGTCGGCAATGCGATTCGACCGGCACTAGTGCGACTGGCCGACCTCAGCGAAGAGGAAGCGACGCAGCTGCTTGCCGACTTGCAGACGATGAACCTCAACGACGAGCGCCCGCTATGGGAAATCCTGGGTTTGGCCATACCTGTCGGCACCCCGTGGAAGCAGTTGCGGGTGGGCGAATTGAAGACGCTGCTGGCACTCGCGGTCGGGGACGAAGAAGCCATTCTGGAAGGTTGCGACTGGATCCATCACTTCAAGGACATGGCTCCCGCCCGCCGCCTTGTCTACCGCTGTATTGAAAGCATGATCAAGGTGGAGAGCGTTGGAGACTATCGTCGTGCGCTGGTCCTGCTGTACGGAGAAGAGACCGTGCGCCAGGCCACAGCGTTACTGGACCGTAGTGAACGCTTCTTCGGGCTGGAGACGCTCGGACCGGACTTCGAGGGAAGCGCCATGCATCAGACCTTGCTGGCGGCATATGACAAGCTGTTTGCGCCGGATGTTGAAGTCGGATCGTAGCGTGTGGCGAATCGGTCGGTGGTGCGCGCGCCGGTTCAACGCACTACACCCGGAACAGCAGCCTTCAAAGGGAGCGGGCTCATGACTGACGCAGCATCGCAGGATCGCGGGGAACTGGTGCTCTATGCCACCGACGATGGCGCAGCGCGTTTTTTCTTGCGTGCTGAGGGGGGCTCTGTGTGGCTGACCCAGCTTGAGTTGGCGGAATTGTTCCAGACGACGAAGCAAAATGTAAGTCTGCACCTGAAGAACGTCTTCGGCGAAGGGGAGCTTGCCGCCGGAGCAACTGTCAAGGAATACTTGACAGTTCAAGCCGAGGGCAAGCGTCACGTCCGACGCTTGGTTCAGCTCTATAACCTCGACCTCATCCTCGCCGTCGGCTACCGCGTACGCTCCGCCCGCGGCACCCAATTCCGTCAATGAGCGACCGCTATTGAAAGGTAACGGCAAGCTCAGCCACGAAAATAGCGCATGAGAGATATGAGGAGTTCGACGCGAAACGGCGAAGGGCCGACGCGCTGGCTGCCGACCTGCTTGACGACACAGGATTGCAGGAGGCGGTACAGAAAGTCCTGCATGCCGAGTCGGCCCGCATGACGCCCAGGAACAAGTAACGCGCCGGCCAGGGCTGCATTTGGCGCGGCGCGCGTTGACTAAGTGCGCTTAACGTCGTCCTCCGGCATCTCAATCACCGTCCCGGTCGTGTAATCGCACCACACCATGTGGTCCTGCACTGCCTTCACCCCCGCAACATTCTCCGCTGCGGCGCACAAGGCAGCCCGTTCTCGCCCGTCGGTGATGGTGCCGTGCAGATGGACTATGCCGTCACGGACGATGACGTTGATCAGCCCGACCGGCGCCCATTCCGTTCTTTCCAGCTCAGCCCAAATCCTTGCCCGGATTTCTTCATCCGATGTGCTGGTTGGTGGAATGGTGCTGGAAACCGCCATCAATGCCTGCATCAGGTTGGCGCGGCTGACTATGCCAAACAGTCGACCGTGCACAATCACGGGTACGCGCTTGATGCGGTGTTTCTCCATCAGCGCGACGACGTCCTCTAGCGGCGTTGCAGGGCCCACGGTCCTGACTTGGGTGGTCATGACCTCATGCACCTTGCGACCGTGCGCATGGACGTATTCCTCGGCCATCTTTCCCGGCCCCAGCAGGAACTCGAGCCAGCGAGCACGCTTGCGCTCCGTGCCGGTTTCGACCCGGCGCAAAAGGTCACCCTCCGTCAGCATGCCTACCAGGGCGCCGCTGCCGTCCACCACCGGCAATCCGCTGATGCCGTTCTTCAACATCAAGTCCACGGCTTCGCTCAAGGTGGCGTCTGGTCCCACGCTCAGTATCCGTCTTGTCATTACATCGGCTGCATTCATTGTTTTCCTTCTGCTTGATCAGGGAACCCGCATACGCGGATGATGCGTCGAGTGTAGGTAGCCGCCTGGACGATTCGATTGCGGCACATCAAGTGGCGACCACAGAAGGCAGCCACAGGCGGCAACTCGCCAGAGGGCAATACCTCAGGAAAATGGCGGCTCGGCAAAGGCAAGCGGCGAGACTGGCATCGACGCGAGTGTCGCAATCGCTTCCCGGTCCGTCGCAAACAAGCGTGCCGCGCCAACGTCGGCCACGATGCCGGCACGTTCCATCACATCCCAAACCTGCTTCTTTACAGCGGTGAAGTAGAGATCAACGCCTTCGGCCTGCAGCGATCTAAGCAGGGACTGCAGGGCCTCCACGCCGGTCGCATCGAGGTCGTTGATGCCGCTGGCGCAAATCAGAACGCGCGATATGGCGCCGTCTGCCGCGCGTCGCTCGTTGATGAATCGCTCCAGCGTTGCGGACGTTAAAAAATTAAGCGCGGAATCCATGCGCACTGCGAGCACGCCGGGCGCCAGCGGTGGCAGGTTGAAGCGGCTGCGGTCGCGCAGGGTGCCATCCTCGTGCTGTCCGACTTCAACGATACGCGGATGCGTGCGGCGATACAGGAATGACACCATGGTCAGACCGACGCCAGCGAAGACACCGAAGTGCAGGCGCGGGGAAAAGGACAGCGTCACGATAAAGGTCACCAGCGCCACCACGCCGTCGTCGCGTGAAATGCGGAACAGCCGGCGAAAGGCGCCAAAGTCCAGCAGGTTGGAAACCGGCACTATGATCATCGCCGCCAGTACCGAGTACGGCAGGTAACTGATGAAATCGGTCAGGAACAGCAGGCTCAACAGGACGCAGGCAGCGGCGAACAGTGAAGACCACGCGCTGGTGGCCCCGGCATAGATGTTGAGTGCCGATCGCGAGAACGATCCACTAACGGGAAACGCGCCGGACAAGCCGCTCGCGACCTTCGCCAAACCTTGGCCAATCAGCTCCTGGTTTTCGTCCCACCGTTCATTGGTTTTACGCGACAAGATGCGACAACTCGACATTGCTTCGGTAAAGCTGATCAGGGCCAGGATGAGCGCTGCCAGCCACAGGTCCTCATGACTCGAGAGCGGTATGGCCGGAGGCAGCGACAACGCCGGCAGGCCTTGGGGCAGCTTGCCCACCACCGCGCCCCCGCGGCCCGCATAGCCAAGTGCCCAACTGCAGGCGATGCCAAGGATGGTGACGATAAGCATGCCGGGCGCGCGGGGAACAAAGCGACGCAGTGCAATCAGCAAGGCCAACGACATGCCTCCGAACGCGGTGGTCAGCACCCACGCGGGTGTCGCGCCAAACGGCGGCCCGCTGGCGCTGAAGATATTGGAGGGATAAAAGGACAGGCCAAGCAGCCCCGGTACCTGCGACAGGATGATGATGACCGAGGCCGCGTTGATAAAGCCGACGATCACGGGTTGCGACACCAGATGCGAGATTTTTCCCAACTGGAACGCGCCAAGCAGGAATTGTATTGCGCCGGAATACAGCGCCAGCCAAATCGCCAGGGCGACCCATTGATCACTGCCCGGCGTCGCCATGCTGGAAAGTGAGCCGAACACCAAAATGCTGGTCAACGCCACCGGGCCGACCGCCAGCAGAACCGAGGAACCCCACAGCAGGCCGATCACGCTTGGCAGCATTGCCGCATACAGGCCCGTTGCCGGCGGCATGCCGGCCAGGGTCGCATAGGCCAGAGCCTGGGGGATGAGCACCAGCCCGACACTGGTGCCGGCCCAGGCGTCTCGTCGAAGCGAGAGGGCACTTGGGCGCTGCCAGCGCAGGAAGGGAAACAGCCGCTTGATGTCTATGGTGTGGCTCTCAATATCAAAACCATTGCTGCGCGGCTGAGCAACCAGTTTTCCGTCGGGTTGCAAGTGCAATTCCAGCCATGTTGCCAGCCGAATTCAGCAAGCCTACGAAATCTGCTGGTAGTACAAATTCTGCGGATGATTCGCCTGCGCGAAAAAGAACCACCGCTCGGCGATCAAGCCGATATATTGAAGCACAAATGCCAGAACCAGCAAGGGCAGGGAAGCCAGTAAAAGGCCAAGGCAAAGCAGCAGCACCGGCACCGGAAATGCCAACACCAGAAAAACCCACTTCACCGAGCGGATGAATTGAACGCTTTTGTGATGGAAGTAGTGGCGCGTATTGAAGGATCCGCCCATCGCACCCTGCGCCTTCTGCACGATGCGTGGATGACGAATGCCGGTCGCGGTCTGAAGCGTCGAGGTCGGTTTTAGCCGCGCATTGCGAATGAGCGAAGCGGCCCGACAGAGCAAGCCCACGACGGCCAGCACAATGGCGGTTGCGCCAAAAATCGGCGCCAGTGCGGGCGCGGTGATGAAGGCAAAAGCCGCGGCCAGCGTGAAGCCGGAAGCGCAGCCGAGCAAAATGTAATTCACGACTGTCAGTGGCGTGGCCCATTCCTGCAGGAACTTGATGCACACGTAAATCATGCCGGTGCAGATAAAAAGCGTCAGGCAAATTACGACGCCCAATCCGCCTGCCACCGCAGTAGCGGTGCGCAGGCTGTCGGTCCCGGTGCCATGCCAGCCCAGAAAATGCAGCACGCCGTACACCAGCACTGTGAGCATGAAGGTGGGCAGCGCAATACATTCACGTGAAAGCCAGGAGGTGCGCCACATGGCGGCGGCGCGCCATGCGCGTTCGGGATGCCCGAGGTGAAAGAACGAGGCTGCCAGTCCCGCGACAAGAAACACAAGTGACAGGAAGCTGCCGAGCGCAAAGAAGCCACGTCCGTCAGGCGCCGCAACGAGGCCGAGTGCGGCAAGCACCTCACTCGAGTAGAGCGCCAGGAACAGGCCCTGGCCGGCACCAATAAGGGTGGTCAGGAAGACGACGGAAAAAGCGGGATTCATTGGTGGCAGTCCTGTTCAATCAAGAGCGGTACGGAGTCGATCACACGGTGCCTCGGTTACAGGCGCTTGAGGGCCCGGACGGAGGGATCGCACAAGCGCCCATGAGCAAGCGGCTGACAACATGAGGTGCTGACGTTGTGCTATCGGCGGGCCTCGAGTTGCCGTTGCTGCATGTGCACCTACCACGACGCCACGTCGTCCAGCGACGGCTCGTTCATGCCCGGTTGCGGCAGCTTGCGATCGATCTTGATCGGGTTGTCGACGCGCGCCAGCTGGTCTTCGTGCAGCTTGATCTCCACCTTGCGGCGGGGAAGATAATGGTTGGACGGCTTGGTGCCCCATTCCGGCATCAACTGATAGCCGCCCTGCTCTCGAATCGCCACCGACACGGTCGATTGCGGATCGTGGATGTCGCCAAACAAACGCGCACTGGTCGGGCAGGCCTGGACGCAAGCGGGCTGCCGGTCGGCCTCTGGCAGCGACTGGTTTTCGATGCGGTCCGCGCAAAGCGTGCACTTGCTCATCTCCTGGCGCTGCTCGTCAAGTTCACGTGCGCCATAAGGGCAGGCCCACGCACAGTAATTGCAGCCGATGCACTTGTCGTAATCGACCAGCACAATGCCGTCCGACTTGCGCTTGTAACTTGCTCCGGTCGGGCAAACCGGCACGCACGGCGGCTCTTCACAGTGCAGGCAGGATTTCGGGAAGTGCACGGTTTCGGTAGCGGGAAACTCGCCGACTTCAAAGGTCTGCACGCGGTTAAAAAAGGTGCCGCTCGGGTCTTTGCCATAAGGCTGCTGGTCCGAAAGCGTGCCGGCCTCGCCGGAGGTGTTCCAGGACTTGCAGCTGGTCACGCAGGCATGGCATCCCACGCAGACATTCAAGTCGATCACGAGCGCCATCTGCGTCATGTCGCGTCTCCCCGGCCGGCGCGGTACGCCAGCCATATGCGTTTGATTTTCGTAGTACCGGGCACCGACGGCATGGCCGCGAACTGCGGCCAGGTCTGCTTCGGCTCGTCGGCTTCGGCCTTGTAGATGCGGACGCGTACGTCGTACCAACCGGCCTGCCCCGTCACCGGATCGGAATTGGACAGGCGCCTGCCATCGGCAGCCGCCGGCAATTCTTCGGATATGAGGTGGTTAAGCAAAAAGCCCTGCTGCGATTCATTGGCCGCCGGTTCCAGGCGCCATGCGCCGCTGGCCTTGCCAATTGCGTTCCATGTCCATACCGTGCCGGGCTCAACCGCCTCGCTGAAGCGGCACATGCAACGCACCTCGCCCCACATCGATTCAACCCAAATCCAGCCGCCATCCTCGATGCCGTGAGCACGCGCAAGCAGTGGATTGAGGTAAAGGTAGTTGTGCGTATGGATCTGCCGCAGCCAGGCGTTTTGCGAATCCCAGGAGTGGTACATCGCCATCGGCCTCTGGGTCACCGCATTGAGCGGATATTTAGCGGTGTCGGCGTGCTGCGCTTCAAGTGGCTCGAAGTAAAAAGGTAGCGGATCAAAGTAGGTTTCAATGCGCGCGCGCAGCCGTTCCGGTGGTTGCTTGCCGGGCCGCTTGCCCTGAGCCGCGAGGCGAAACTTTTGCATCACGTCGGAATAGATGTGGATCAGGATCGGGTCGGCAAAGCGGCGAATGCGCATGCGCTGCGCCCACTCCATGTAACCCTTGTTCCAGTTGCGCATGTAGCTGTAAGACGGCGGCAGCTTGTGGTGGAACACGCAGTTGTTTTTCGCGTACATCTCCCACTGTCGGGGATTCGGCTCGCCCTGCATCGACTTTTCGCCGCCCAGTCCACGCCATCCAGCCAGGAAGCCAATGCCGGAGCCCGGCTCGGTTTCATAGTTGACGATGAAATCGGGGTAATCGCGGAACTTGCGAGCGCCGTCTGGCTTGGTGAAGGCAGGCAGCTTGAGGCGGCCCGCAAGCTCGATCAACACTTCCTGGAACGGTTTGCAGTCGCCGGTCGGCGGCAGCACAGGAACGCGCACCGAATCCATTGGGCCATCGAATTCCGATATCGGTCGATCCAGCATCGACATCACATCGTGCCGTTCGAGATAGGTGGTATCTGGCAGTACTAAATCAGCAAAGGCGGTGGTTTCCGACTGGAAGGCATCGCACACGACGAGGAATGGAATCTTGTATTCGCCATCCTCGTTTTTGTCATTCAACATGCGCCGTGCTTCGCCCGGATTCATGCTTGAGTTCCATGCCATGTTGGCCATGAAGATCATCAGCGTGTCGATCGGGTATGGATCGCCGCGCCAGGCATTCGTAATCACGTTGTGCATCAATCCGTGCACCGAGAGCGGGTGCTCCCACGAGAAGCCCTTGTCGATGCGAACCGGGTTGCCTTCGGCGTCGACAAACAGGTCGTTCGGATCGCCCGGCCAGCCTAGTGGCAATCCGCCAAGAGGCGTGTTCGGCTTTACGGCGTCTGGACTGTTTGGCGACTTGGCGCTCGGCGGAATCGCGCGCGGGAAAGGCGACTTGTGACGGAAGCCGCCGGGTCGGTCAATTGTGCCCAGCAGCGACATCAGAATAGCAAGGGCGCGCGTGGTCTGGAACCCATTGGAATGCGCAGCAAGCCCGCGCATCGCATGAAACGCGACCGGGTTGCCGGTCACAGTTTCATGGTCGCGGCCCCAACTGTCTGTCCAGGGAATCTGCAGCTCAATTTTCTGGTCGCGTGCGATCACGCCCATCTCATTGGCGAGGCGACGAATGCACTCAGCGGAGATGCCAGTCACGCCCGCTGCCCATTCCGGCGTGTAGCGCTTGACGCGGTCCTTCAGCAACTGGAAGGCGGGCGCAACCCGCATGCCGTCGTCCAGAGTGAAATTGCCGAGCAGGTAAGGGTCCGCCCCTTCTGTATGCGTGGGCACTGGCAGGTTGGTCAGCCGGTCCCACCACAGCTTATTTTGCGGGAACATCGGATTGATAACTTCAGTGGCTGTGTCCTCGACAAAGAGGCCGAAGTCATCGCTTTTCGCATCCTGGTTTACCAACTGGCCCGAGTTGGTGTAACGCACCAGGAATTCACGGTCGTACAGGCCCAGCGCGATGATTTCATGGATCAGCGCAAGCAGCAGTGCGCCGTCGGTGCCGGGCTTGATGGGCACCCATTCATCCGCGATGGCGGAGTAGCCGGTCCGGATGGGATTAATAGAGATGAACTTGCCGCCGCCGCGCTTGAACTTCGACAGCGCGATTTTCATCGGATTGGAATGATGGTCTTCCGCGGTGCCAAGCATGATAAACAGCTTGGCGCGCTCCAGATCCGGGCCGCCGAATTCCCAGAATGAGCCGCCGATGGTGTAGATCATGCCGGCCGCCATATTGACCGAGCAGAAGCCGCCATGTGCGGCGTAATTGGGTGTGCCGAACTGGCGTGCAAACAGGCCGGTCAAGGCCTGCATCTGGTCACGGCCGGTGAAGAGCGCGAATTTTTTCGGGTCGGTGGCGCGGATGTGTGCCAGCCGGTCGCTGAGCATGTCGAATGCTTGGCTCCACTCGATCTCATCGAACTCGGCGGCGCCGCGTTCCGAGCCCGGCTTGCGCAACAGCGGCTTGGTCAACCGCGCTGGCGAATACTGCTTCATCGCGCCCGCCGCCCCCTTGGCGCAGATCACGCCCTTGTTGAGTGGGTGGTCCGGGTTGCCGTCTATATAGCGGATTTCGCCGTCGCGCAAATGGACCCGCACGCCGCAGCGACATGCGCACATGTAGCAGGTGGTGCATTTGACTTCGAGGCGTTCCCCGGAGCCCTGCTTTGGCGTATCTGTCGCTTCAGGCATCGTGTATTTTTTCCGAATGGTGGCCGCGGCAGCCGCTGGGCACGGCAGAGGCGCATCGACCGGGCAGACTCAGCGAAAATCGCATCCACAAGAATAAGCCGTTCGACCTACAATTGAAAGCGATTAAAACCTCTAAAGTTCAGCTACTGTGTCGATATGACGATTCGCTTTACCCTGCGCCAGCTTGCCATCTTCGTCGAGGTTGCCCGCCATGGCTCGGCAACCGGCGCCAGCAAGGCGCTCTCGATGTCGCAGTCCGCCGTGAGCGCCGCAATCGGGGAGCTCGAGTCGATTGCCAACGACCGTTTGTTTGACCGCCACGGCCGGCGTCTGGTCCTCAACGACGCAGGCCGCGTCTTGCGGCCGCATGCGATTGCGTTGGTTGAGGGGGCGGAGAATCTCGCGCGAGACCTTGAACCCACCGTCGGATCGCTTCGGGTCGCCGCCAGCAACACAATTGGCAATTACGTCCTGCCCGGAATTCTGGCGCGATTCCTCGGCCTGCAATCGGCGGTCAAGCTTGAGGTGATGATCGCCAATAGTCGTGACGTGCTCGACGCGGTCGATGCGTTCGACGCCGACATCGGACTGATCGAAGGCAGTTCCCAGGGCGCTAACATCAAGGTGGAACATTGGATGGTCGATGAAATGGCCATCGTCACGGCGCCCGGCCATCCACTGGCAACGAGCACGCGGCGCGCCGATCTGGCCAACGGTGATTGGTTGCTGCGCGAGCCGGGTTCCGGTACGCGCGAAGTGCTGGAGCAGCAGCTCGTCAGCCAGATCGGTCCCCTGAAGATAGCGCTGGAACTCAGCACACTGGAAGCCATCCGTCACACCCTTCTCGACGGCTACGGCGTGAGTTGCATGTCGCGCCACATCGTGGCAGATGACCTGAAGCAGGGAAGACTGGTAGAGGTGGCGGTGAAATTGAAGCCGATTCGCCGCTCGTTTTCAATTGCGCTGCACCGGAACAAGGCCCCCACGCGCGGCCTGTCGGCATTCCGGTCTTTTCTCGACAGCCGCTCCGAAGAGTTTCAGAGGCATGTCGCCGTTGCACCGAAGATGGTTGCAAAGGTGAGAACGTCGCCTAAGTCACCGTCTAGCGCAACGTCCAGCGCAACTTCCAGGTCGGCATCGTACAAGCCTTCCAGGCCGCCGCCGAAGTTGCCCCGCAAGTTGCCGCCCAAGCCGTAGTGGAGCTGTTGCCGGCTTCGTAACGACCCGGGTTTTCGCCGAACCGCACGGGAGTTGTAAAACCTGCACCTCGGCCTTGCCCTGCCCGCGCGCCGAATCATCCGCGCTGCATGATTCAAGGCGCCTTACCTCTTATTGCGCGCGAATATTCAACGCCTTGATCGTCTTGCCCCACTTCGCAACGTCCGCATTGACGATGCCGGCGAACTCTTCGCGTGGCATGGCCTTTACTTCAATGCCCTGCTTGCTCAATTTCGCCACGATATCGGGGTCTGCCAGTACCTTGTTGATAGCGGCGTACAGCTTCTGCACCACGGCTGGGGGCGTACCGACTGGCGCGAAGAAACCGTACCACGGCGCATAGTCGAAATTCGCCACGCCAGATTCCGCGATGGTGGGCACATTCGGCAACGCAGGCGAGCGTTGCTTTCCAGAGGTGGCTATGGGGCGCACCATGCCGGAATTGAGGAAGGGAATGACCGCGGGTATCGTCAATAGCATCGCCTGGATCTGGCCCGAGATCAGGTCGTTGATCGCAGGTCCCGAGCCCTTGTACGGTACATGCGTCATTTTTGTTTTTGTGTCGGCTTCCAGCACCACCATGGGCAGGTGCCCAGCGCTGCCAATGCCGCCCGAGCCGTAGGTTACGGAGCCCGGTTTGGATCTTGCGAGTTTCAGGAAATCTTCCATCGACTGGACCGGAAGTTTTTTGGTGACCACCAGAACGTTGGGTGTTGCCCCGATGTAGGCGACTGGCATGATGTCACGCGCTGTGTCATAGGGCAAACGATCATACAGCGCGGCGCTGAATGTCATTCCCATGTGATGGACCATGAGCGTGTAGCCGTCTGGCTTGGCGCGGGCCAGCATGCCGGTTGCGATGGTGCCGCCGGCGCCGCCGTGGTTTTCCGTAATAACGCTTTGGCCCAGTTCGGCGCCAAGCTTCGGCGCAAGCACCCGCGCCACAAAGTCCACCGTGCCGCCTGCGGCGAACGGCGCAAGAATCGTGACAGGCCTGGTTGGCCAGTCCTCTGCGTAGACAGGCTGCGCGGCGGTGGCGGCGAACAAGGCGATGCCGGCACAAAGGGCAGAAAATCTACGAACGAGCATGCTGTCTCCTGATACAACGTTGAAACTGAACGATGATGGATAACGCTAGAACGCGAATTGGTATTGTGTGACCTTGGCATCGTCGAGTTCTACCCCCAGGCCCATGCCGCCCGGGACGCTGATCTGCCCGTTGCTGATATCCAGTCGCCTCGTCACGATGTCGTCGCTGGTCTTCAACGGGCCAACGCATTCAAGGCCTTCGAGCACATTGCCGCTGGTGCAGGCAAGCATGATCTCGGCAACCGTGTTAACGCCAAGTCCGAAGCCATGGCCGATCACAATTCGCATGCCGGCCGCGGTGGCGGTCTCCAGCATCCGGCGGCATTTGAGGAACCCGCCCTGCTTCATGACCTTGAGCTTCACGATGTCGGCGCAGTTCGCCCGGATGACATTGATCAGACTCTCGTGATCGGTGATTGATTCATCTGCCATGACCGGAATGCCGATCGCCTGCCGTACCTTCGCCATGCCGGCCAGGTCATCGTCCGCCACTGGCTGCTCCAGCAGCTGCATGTTGAAAGGGTCAAGCAGTCGGCCGAGCGCAATGGCGTCATCGACGCTATAGCCCGCGTTGGCGTCAGCGCGCAAGGCCATGGTCGGCCCGACAGCTTCGCGTACCGCCTTCAAACGATCACGGTCGGCCTCAATGCCGCCGCCCACCTTGACCTTGGCCGAGCGGAATCCGCGGTCGAACCATTTGCGCGCCTCTTCAGCGGCTTCGGCCGGCGACACAATGCCGATCCACGCATTGAAGCGGACGGTATCGACCATGGCGCCACCCAGATATTGATGCACCGGAATACCGAGCCGGCGGGCAAGCAGATCAACGCAAGCCATTTCAATGGCCGCCTTCGCGTCGAGGTAGCCGGAGCGTGCTGCATCCATTACCTGAACCAGTCGATGCGGGTTGCCGGCGTCGAGACCTGTCACCGCTGGCGCAAGCTGGTCGCGCAGGGCAATCAAGGACTGCTCGATGGTTTCGACAGAATAGCCTGGCGACGGATCGATGTTGCCAAGGCCGATGGACCCATCCTCGGCGGTAAGGCGGACCAGCGCGCTCTTCTGCGTCGTCTTGGTCAAATAAGCGTTGCGAAATCCCGGGCCAACCAGTGGTATGGCAACCCCAAAAATTTCGACGCGCTTGATGGGCAGGTGCAGGCCGTCCATGTGCTCAGGATGCCTCGGCAAGGGGTGATGGCTGGAACGCTTCGATCGGCCCGCCCTTGATCTGCGTGCGATGCATTATGCGAGACACGGTGGGATCGAAGGCATCGCGACGATGCAGGGTGCAGCGGTTATCCCACAGGATCAGGTCGTCGCAACGCCATTCCTGGCGGAAGGTAAATTCGGGCTTGGTGGCGTGCGCCCAGAGTTCGTCGAGAAGGGCATTGCTTTCTTCCAGCGTCATGCCGACGATGTAACTGTTGCGACGTCGGCCAAGGAAGAGCGCGGCGCGTCCGGTGTCGGGATGGCGGATCACCAGCGGATGTTGGGCGCCGGGTGCTTCGCGTGGGTCGGTCACATCCTTCATGCCTTTGCGCATGACGCCGGCGCTGTTGTACGTCGCGTCGTGGATGGCCCGACGGCCTTCGATCTTCGCCTTCAGGTTCGCCGGCAGTGTTTCAAAGGCGAGGTACATGTTGGCCCAGAAGGTGTCGCCGCCAGAGGGCGGAACATCAAGCGCATGCAGCATCGCGGCGCGCGGCGGATTGGCCACGTACGTCATGTCGCAATGCCACACCGCTTCGCCGTCTCCCAGGTTTCCAATCGGTACGCCGTCTACCTTAACATTGGAGATGACATTGATTTCGGGAAATTCCTCGAGAAAGGGTTTGCCATAGGGGTTAGGTCCCGGTGGGTCCAACTCGCCAAACAGCCGGCTGAAGGCAAGCAATTGCGGGTCTGTCAGGCTCTGCCCACGAAATCGCAGCACGAGAAACTTGTCCCAGGCTTGCTTGATTTCAGTGATGATCGCGTTATCAAGCGCGCTGTGCAGATGGACGCCGGAAACTTCTGCGCCGAGGGCCGGCGCAAGCGGGGTGATGGTGATGGATGGCATGGTGACGACTTCCTTTTCGGTCAGCGGTATTGTACAAATATAGCAGCCGGCTGTGATGATGCACATGATATATAGTTGGCATATCGTTATATCAAAAACGTATCCCCCGCCATGCTCGCCTGCGTGCCAGGTCAGAAGGAAGTAATGCGGCCTGAAACGCTTTTCCTGCCGCATTTATCGGCGGCACCGGCGACACTCGAATGACCGTTACGCCAAAAAAACTGCTGCAGCGTCGCCATATCGAAGCGCTGGTGGCTGTCGGGGACAAACTGTCGGTGCATCGCGCCGCGCGCGACCTCGGTGTGCCGCAACCGGTGTTGTCCCGCTTGCTGGCAGAGGCAGAAGCGGTGCTTGGCGCGCAGCTATTCGAGCGGTCAAGCCATGGCAGCAAGCCGACCGCGCGGGGAATAGAGGTGCTGTCGCACGCGCGTTTCGTGCTGCGTGCCATTTTGCGCCTTAACGCTGTTGTCGCTGAAGCGCGGCCGACGATTCAGTTGGGCTGCATTCCACGTGCCATGCACACCCTGATGCCGGGGCTGCTCTCAAGCCTCTATCCGGCCGCAGCCGGCGATGCGCGGCAACCCGCCACGGATGCCGAATTTCGCTTCAAGGTCGTCGAGGGCAGTTCCCAGATGCTGTTCGAAGCGATCTGCGCCGGCAGTCTGGATTTCGCGATCCTGCGCAGTCCTGCGCGTACGGCAAGTGGAGACGATCAGCTTGTCGTCGAGCGCCTCTATGACGAGCGTACCGTTGTTATCTGCGCCACCGATCACCCCGACATCCCAGACACGCCAGTTGCGCTGTCCCGTCTGGTAAATCATGGCTGGGCGTTGCCGGATGCCCAGACGACGTCGCGCATGGCATTCGACGCATTCTGGAGCGAGCATGGCTTGCCGCAGATTCGGCCCGTGATGGAAACCCGATCCTTTGAATCGAACCTCGCGGTTGTAGCCGGAACCCGCCTGATATCCATTGCGCCGGAATCGATCGCGCGCAGCCATGTCGGCTTCGGCTTGCTTCGGATCGTAAAAGTGCGGCGGGCCTTGCCGGCAAACCCGGTCATGCTCGCGTTCAATCGGATGGCGGAGGAAGACCCGGGCTTAAGCGACTTTCGTCGCAGGATTCACCAGACCGCCCGCACCCTCGTCCTGAGGTGATGCCGGCGGCGCCAGCGGTGCCAACGATTAAGCTCCGGCGAGCTTCAAGATTTGTGCATGCAGCGCATCCGGGACGGCAATGCCATCGCGTGCAGCCTTAGCGGCAAGTTCACGCCGGCGATCGCCGGGAATCCGCACGCCATCGTCCTGCAGCATCATCTCGATCAGTCGTTCGGTGCGGCTGAAGTAGGCGTCCGAACCCGCCAGTGCGCCGGGGTCGATCGCGAGGAACAATTGGCCCAGGCGTGGCTGGTTGCCTTCACTTACAAAGAATGAATCTGCTTCGAATCCGAATGCTGCGCCGGTGAGGGCGCAGGCCAGCAGTTCCACCGTGAGGGCGAGCATGGCGCCCTTGACCCCACCTGCAGGCAGCATGCTGCCTTCCAGCGCCGCCTTGGCGTCGGTTGTGGGCCGCCCATCCTTGTCCAGCGCCCAGCCCTGAGGGATCGGCTTGCCTTCCTTTGCCGCCACCATGATCTTGCCGCGCGCGGCCTCACTCAAGGCGAGATCCACCACCAGCGCCGGTTTGTCGCGGCGCGGGAAGATGGCCGCAATGGGATTGGTCCCGAACAGTGGCGTCTTACCCCCCCACGCCGGCATTGCGGCCGGCGAATTGCTGAAGGCGAGGCCAACCAGCCCCGCCTTGCCGAGCGCTTCAAGGTGGACCGCTGCGGCGCCGAAGTGATTGCTGTTGGTGACGCCAGCGCAGCTAACGCCAAATTCTTTCGCCCGGGCGATGGCGGTCTGGATCGCCAGCGCGCACGCCTCGTAGGCCATGCCGGAGTGCGCATCGACCAGGAAGGCGCCACCCTTGGAATGCGTGATCTCAGGTACTGCATGAGGGTCGCTACGGCCGTTGCCAAGGAAGGTTACGTACTGCGGGACGCGCGAAACGCCATGGGAAGCGAGTCCCTGTGCGTCGGCTGCAACAAGCGCTTTTGCTGCGGAATTTGCCGCGGTCGCACTGGCGCCGGCGCGCATGAAGGCGGCGGCGGCAAGCCGGGTCAGTTCAGTGATGGGTACCGATGGCATGAAGCGTGTCCTTTGTGAAAAATATTAGTGCCGGGCAGCGCCACGGCGTACCCAATCTGCCTGCAGCGATAGCGCGGCCCCCGCGAATCAGGCTGGCCTGGACTGTCGCAGGTGTTGGGCCACCCGTTCCGCAATCAAGGCGCTGACGCGGGTATTGGACTCTGTCGTTACGCCGGCAATGTGTGGCGTGAGAATGGCGTGCGGCGCGTCGGCAAGCGCATTGCCGGCGGCCAGTGGCTCATTGTCAAAAACGTCGATCGCCGCGCCAGCAAGGTGCCCGCTTCGCAATGCCGCCGCCAACGCAGCCTCGTCGACGATGCCGCCGCGCGAGCTGTTGATCAATACCGAGGCCGGCTTCATTTTCGCCAAAGTCTCTGCATTAAAAAGATTCCGGGTCTCCGGTGTCAGCGGAACATGCAGCGACACTATGTCGGACATTTCCAGCAGTTCGTCCAGCGACTTGCGTTCAACGGCACTCGACCGCCACACCGCGGATTGCGCATCGAGCATTGGGTCGTGTGCGACAACCTTCACGCCCAGGCCTTGCGCCAGCTTTCCCGTCAACTGGCCAATGCCGCCGAAGCCGACCAGCCCGAGCGTCTTGCCCGCGATCTCGCGTCCATTGGAAAGCGCGCCGCGCGGCCACTTGCCGGCAGCCGTTTCGGCGCTCCGGGTATAAGCTTCCCGCAGCAATGCCATGGCGGTGCCAATGACATATTCAGCGACTGCAACGGCATTGGCGCCCGTGGCCGGTATGACGCCGATGCCACGCGCTTCGCAGGCCGCAACATCGATGTTGTCGAGGCCAACACCAAGCCGACCGACCACGCGCAATTTCGGGGCCGCCTTCAACAGTGCGGCATCAACCTGGGTCCGGTTGCGCACGATCAGCGCATCGGCGTCCGCCAGCAAGGCGAACAATGCTTCACGCCTGTCGACCAGAGTCGGTTCATAGGTGACGCTAAAGTCAGCGCGCAAGGCCTCGACTGCAGCCTCGTCCATGAATTCGGAAATAATGATTTTCATGCGGGTCTTTGGTGTGCGGATGCAAGTGCCGTTGCACCCGCTAGTGCTGGTTCAGGTGCAGATGCATGGTAAGGGGCATGAGCGGTTGCAGGTGCGAGCGGGCCCGCAAATCGGCGGAGGGCCTGCATTAGTTTTGCATGCCCCATTTCTGCACCGTCGCTTGCTCGATCAGACGGAAGATAAAGTTTTCAACCAGCAGGCCGATCACGATTACAGTCAGCAGGCCCGCGAAAACGCTCGGGATTTCCAGCTGGTTCTTGTTCTCGTAGATGAACCATCCCAGACCGCCGGTACCCGAGCTCACGCCGAACACCAGTTCGGCTGCGATCAAGGTACGCCAGGCAAATGCCCAGCCAATCTTTAGCCCGGTAAGGATGCTGGGAAACGCGGCCGGAATAAGGATCGCAAAAACATAGCGCAGGCCGCGCAGTTCATAATTTTGGCCGACCATGCGCAGCGTATTACTCACTGACTGAAAGCCGGAATGCGTGTTCAGCGCGACCGCCCAGACCACGGAATGGATCAGCACAAATACCAGGCTGCCAGTGCCGAGGCCGAACCACAGCAACGCCAGTGGCAGGAGCGCAATGGCCGGGAGCGGATTGAACATCGAAGTCAACGTTTCAAGGAAATCGCGGCCGATCCGTGAGGTGATCGCAAACACCGTGAGTAGCGCAGCCAGGGCAAGGCCGGCTGCGTAGCCCATCAACAGTACCTTTATGGAGAACAGGCATTTTCCAAGCAGGCCACCACTGACGATCCCCGTGACAAGCGATTCAATGACGGAGCTGAATGTAGGAAACAGCAGGGAGTTGTTGAGCAGGCGCCCATACACTTCCCACGCCACGGCAAGCAGGATCAAAATCGCGATCTTGCGCGCAGTGCCGTTGTTGTAAACCTTTTCCCACGTGGTAAGCGGCTTCTCCACCACGCCAAATTCGGTGCTTGGCGCTCGCGTTGCAAGAAACTCTGGACGTTCAATATTGCGTTGAATCGGCACCGCAATCTTCTGGATTTTCGCTGGCTCAGACATGCGTGGTCTCCTCCGGCTCGACTGGTTCGGCGAACAGCATGGCGTTGATGCGTTCGGAAAGGCTTTGCCCGCTTGCATCCACCGTGTCTTCGCCGGTACTGTTCAGTTCAGCGGTGACCTGGCCGGGATGCGGGGAGAGCAGCAAGATCCGGTTTCCGATCTTCACGGCTTCCGCGATCGAGTGCGTCACGAAAAGCACGGTGAAATGCGTGTCGTCCCACAGTTGAAGCAGTTCGTCCTGCATCTTGCGACGGGTGAGCGCATCGAGCGCTGCGTAGGGCTCGTCCATCAGCAGAATGTCGGGCTCCATCGCCATGCCGCGTGCAATGGCGACGCGCTGTTTCATGCCACCCGAAAGCATATGCGGGTAGTGATCGGCGAACTTGGTGAGGTTGACCTTTTCAATGTAGTGCATCGCCTTTTCCTCGGCGGCCTTGCCCTTGAGCTTGCGGCTGGCCACCAGCGGGAACATGACGTTTTCCTTGACCGTTTTCCAGGGAGGAAGCTGGTCGAATTCCTGGAACACGATCATGCGGTCATGCCCCGGCTTGACGATCTTCTTGTCGCGCAACCGCATTTCGCCTTCGGTCGGGGTCAGGAAGCCGCCGACTGCCTTGAGCAGGGTCGACTTGCCGCAACCAGAGGGGCCGAGCAGGATGAAGCGGTCGGATTGAAACACCTTGAAGTCGACCCGGTAGGTCGCAGTGACCAGATGCTCCTTGGTCTTGTATTGCAGGGTCACCCCCCGAACATCCAGCAGGGGTTGCGGCGATTCATTCATTGTCATTCCTCTATTCAGCCGACCTCGTGGTGCGTTAATGCCGCGTCGTTCTTTGTCGACTCGCCCGTCCAGTCCTTGAAAATTACGCTTGATGATGCTGCCCGCATTGCCGTCGCCATCCTGGCCGCGTCGGCGATCCTACCTGTTACAAGCTGCTTCCTCCCTTCAGTGAATCACGCAGAGATCCGGTACCCATTGACGCTGGCGCCGGACCTCTTCGCTGGTCTTTCAGGTTAATAGCGCAACGTTGTCAGGCACTTTCGTACAGGCGGGTCAGGACGAACTCGCGATGGCCCAGAACCTCTGCGTCAGTCAGTCGCCCATTCGCCGTTTCAATCATCACTTCCAGCAATTTGTCGCCAGCCTGGTCAAGAGTCAACTCGCGCTGCAGCAAGCCAGAGCAGTCGACGTCAATATGCTCGCTCATCAGGCGAACCGTTTTTGGATTCGCGCAAATCTTGATGACCGGCAGGATCGGATTGCCAATCACATTGCCCTGGCCTGTCGGGAACAAGTGGACCACATAACCGGAGGCAGCGCACAGCGTCACCATTTCCGCTGCGGCGGACGAGGAGTCCATGAACCACAGACCCGGGTGCGTCGGCATTTCTGCCTTGTCGATCACGCCGTCGACCGTGCATTTTTTGCCGATCTTCTGGATATTGCCCATCGCCTTTTCTTCGATCGTGGTCAGGCCGCCGGCAATGTTGCCCTTGGTTGGCTGCGAGTCGGAAAGATCGGAAGTCTTGTGGCGGTTGATCATGTCCTGGTAGCGGTTGAACATCATCATGAACTGCTCACGCACCTTGCCGTTGGCGCAGCGCTCGGCCACCACGTTTTCACCGCCGGTTATTTCGGAGGTCTCGCCAAACACCAGAGTCGAGCCTAGCGCATGCAACTTGTCGAAGGCATTGCCGACAGTCGGGTTGGCGCCGCAGCCGGAGGTGGTGTCGCTCTCGCCGCACTTGGTCGAGACCCACAGTTCCTTGATGTCGCAGACTTCGCGTTGTTTGGTCGAAGCCCACTGCATGAATTCGCGCGCCTTCTTCGAAGCATTCATGATGGTTTCGTGGTCGCCATGGCCTTCAATGCCAAAGCCAATGACCGGCTTGCCGGTGGCGGCAATGCCATCCACGACTTTCTTGGTCCAGCCATCTTCAATGCCGATTACCACGACGGCAGCGACGTTCGGGTTTGAACCGGTGCCGATCAGGGTGCGGAAGTGCAGGTCAAGGTCGGCGCCAAATTGCAGGCGGCCATAAGGATGCGGAATCGCCATCGTGCCCTTGATGTTGTTGGCGACGGCCTCGCAAGCGGCATTGGAAAGGTCATCGAGCGGCAGGATGATGACGTGGTTACGGACGCCGACGCGGCCGTTTTCGCGGCGATAGCCGAGGAAGGTGCTTTCTTTACTGATCATGTTGAGCCTCTAACTTTCTGGATAGGGTGAATGAAGCACCGGGCGGCGCCATGGCCGCGATGAAAATCGGGTGCAATCGTTGTATTCAACTACTGCAAGGCGCATCGCAATCGGTGCGATTCGCGCGTTAGCGACTTACCAGCGCTTGGTCTTGATGTTGTGTACGTGGGCGTGCTCGCCAGCCTTGGCAGCAGCGACGACCTTGCCGATGTCGACGCCGTATTTGTAGACGGTGTCGCCAACTTGCATCGGCTTCATGGCGATCTTGTGGCCCATGGGAATGTCCTGCAACGCCTTCACCGTGATGGTGCGGTCGTCATCCATGATCCAGGCAGTAAGTTCGGTGCCGGCCTTGATACCCTCTACCACCGCGACTGCAACCGTGTCCTTGGCGTCGTGCAAAACAACGTGAATCATTTTTGTCTCCTTGAAATGGGAAATTCGGATTCGAAGGCAAAATTCGAATGGTCAAATCTTATGCGCAGAACTCATGTAGGTCAACTATATGACTTATATGAATCGGTTTTATTTTGCTTCGTGCCTTCCGGTTTGCCGTAACAAGGGGCTGTCGGGCAGCGAAGGCCCCAGTCCGAAGCGCAATGGCAAGACCGGAATTTTCCCGGACTGGTATTACGCAGGCGGGGCGCCCCACAGCCAGACGCGGCGACCGAGGGGGGAAAGACCAGGCAAATTACATTCTGCGCCGCACCACCGGCGCGGGGGTCGATTCAATCATCACATTCAGGCAGGCTGGCTTGCCGCTTGCCAGCGCGCGGTCCAGCGCGCCCGTCAGGTCGCCAAGTCGTGGCACATATTCGCCGTGACCGCCCAGCGCCTCCGCCACTTTTTCATAACGGGCGGCCAGCAGTTCACAACCGTTCGTGCGGGCCTTGCCATAGTCGCGCAACTGAATTTGATACTCGGCATTCCAGCGGGCATCGTTACCGACGATTACGATGACAGGCAAGCCATGCCGCACCGCGGTGTCGAACTCGGCCATGTGGAAACCGAAGGTGCCATCCCCCATGATCGCCACCACCGGCTGCGAAGGGTTGGCTGCCCTGGCGGCCAGCGCGAACGGCAAAGACGGGCCGATCGATCCGGCAACGCCATTAATGAGACGCCGCTTCACTGCCACCGTGGCTTGCGGCCATTGCCCAATTTCGCCGCCATCGCAAACGAGAGTCGCATCAGGATGCAGGTCGAAGAAATTTTGAAGCACACGGCCCAGCGCGACCGGGTGCACGGGCGCGTCTTCGTCGAAAACCATGCGACGCCAGTCCTCGGGCCGCCACGACAGCGCATCCCGCACTTGCAAAAGCCATGTGTCGTCGTGCTCAGGTGCAGAGCCGGAACTGGGACTGGACCTCTCCAGCAGGGCCTGCATGGCATCGAGCGGCGCGGTCAGGGCGGCCAGCACGATACGGTCTTCCAACGCCTGTGCGGCGCGCGCCTGCAGCGCCGGGTCCGGATCGAGCACGATCCAGTTGCAGTCGGGGGCAACATGCGGCGCGTTGCCGAAGCGCAGCGTGAAATCAAGCGGCTTGCCGAGCAGGACGATCAGGTCGGCGTGCCCCAGCAATTCTGCATAGGCGCCGAGGCTTGGGTCATTGATGCCGCGTGGGCTCTCCATGCCAATAACGGGAATGCGAATTGCGGTTTCCAGTTGCCGCATCTGCCGCCGTCCCGCTTCGCCGCACAGCGACGGGCCGCACAGCACCAGCGGCCGTGCCGCGGAATTGAGGGCGGCCAGCACGAGATCGGCGCTCTCCATCGCCATGGGCATTGGCGTGCGGGCCGCCGCTTCCAGTTGCGGCCAAAGGCTGTCCACGCTTTCCATTTTCTGCTCGAGCAAATCCACCGGCAGGCTGAGATGAACCGGCCCGGGCCGGCCGCTCTGCGCGATTTGCATGGCCCGGGCCAGGTCGTGCCCGAAGTCGTTGGCATGCTGCACCGTCCACGATGCCTTGGTCACCTCGGCGGCGAAATCTGCCTGCTTCATTTCCTGGAAACCGCCCTTGCCGAGTTCGTTCAGGCCGGCATGGCCCGAGAGCAAAATCATCGGTGCTTCCGAGGCCAGCGCCGTCACCAGTGCGGCAGTGGCGTTGGTATGACCCTGGCCACCGGTAACCATGGCGATGCCGACAGTGCCGGTCAGTCGGGCATAGGCATCCGCCATGTGGACGCAGGCTGCTTCGTGTCTTGCATGGATCAGCTCGATGTTGGTATCGAGCAGCGCGTCATAGACCGGCATGATGTGGTTGCCGGACAGCGAAAATACCTTGCCCACGCCAAGCCGTTCCAGTGACTGGGCCAGCAGATCCGCGCCGCGCAGGGAAGTTGGCATTGTTTGCTTACGCTCCGCTACTGTCTGTTCGCGCAATTTATTGGACCGCCTCAACCAGGATGGTTTCTCCCGGCTTGACGCGGACAAACTGTACCGGCTCGCGCGATACCGTCAGCTCGGCCTCTGTCTGGCGCACCACGGTGTAGGTCGAGCCTTCCAGGTTCATCGTCTCAGGGAAGTCTTCGCGGAAGTGGGCGCCACGCGAATCCTCGCGCGACAACGCCGCTGTTGCGATCACGCGGCTCACCGCGATCAGGCTCTTGAGATTGAGCCAGTCGTGCCATGTCATGTTAAACGCTGGGTCGTCATCCGCCACGCCAATGCGTGACAGTTCGCCGTCCAGCCGTGCCAGAGTGTCAATGCCGCGCCGCAAGCCCTCGGCGGTGCGCAGAATGCCGACGTCTTCCCACATGCATTCATAAAGCGCTTCCCGGATTGCTTCGAGATTCCCGGGCGGCAGACCAAAGGGCGCGCGATGGGCAGTGATGCTGCGTTCGATCGCGGCGTCGTCCGGCGCGCGCAGGGCATTGTTGGTTTGAAGCCAGGCGGCCATGGTTTCACCAGCGATTCCGCCGAACACCGTGGAGTTGGCCACGCCATTGCCGCCAAGGCGGTTCGCGCCGTGCACGCCGCCAGTGTCCTCGCCTGCGGCGAACAGGCCGCGCAGGGTGGTCGTGCAATCTGGCTTGAACACCACGCCGCCCATCATGTAGTGGGCGGTCGGCACCACTTCCACCAGGCCGCCGGCCAAGTCGAAGCCGCAGTCGGCACAGCGCTCGACCATACCCTTGAATTGCTTCTTCACCTTTTCCGGCCCGAGATGCGACATCTGGATGTAGCCGCCACCATTGGGGGAGGTGCGGCCGGCCCGCATTTCCGCGAAGATCGAGCGCGAAACGATGTCGCGGGTGGCACGTTCGCCACGCGCATCGTAGTTGTGCATGAAGCGTTCGCGCTCGCCGTTCAACAGATAGCCGCCCGCGCCGCGCAAGCCTTCCTCCAGCACGGTGCCCGTCATGCGGGTATGGGTACCGGCAAGCAGGCCGGTAGGGTGAAACTGCACCATCTCCATGTCACGCAGGGCGAGCCCGGCACGTAGCGCCATCGCCATGCCGTCGCAGGTTTTTTCACCGGAGGGTGTGTGGTACTTGTACATGGTCGGGCCGCCCCCGGTTGCGAGCAGTACCGCCTTGGCCTGCACGAAAACGAAGTCGCCGGTGCGCATGTCTATCATCAGCACGCCGGCCAGCGCCGTGCCGTCCGCGGTCCGGATAAGCTCTACCGCGCGGTGCTCTTCCATGCGATGGATGCCGCGCTCCCATACCTGCTCCGACAGACGGTTGATGATCTCGATGCCGGTCAGATCGCCCTTGTGGACGGTGCGGTCGAAGGTCTGCCCCGCAAACGCTTTCTGGTGCACGGTGCCGTCCGGATTGCGGTCGAAAAAGCAGCCGAGTTCGTTTTCAAGTTCGTGGATGCGCTCGACCGCCTTGGTCACCAGCGTCCATGCCAGGTCCTGGTCTGACAGCCACTTGCTGCCTTCGATCGTGTCCATGAAATGACGCTCGATCGAATCGCCTTCAGCCAGGGCAACGTTGTAGCCGCCCTGGACCATGCGGGTGCAGCCAGATTTGCCGAGCAGGCCCTTGACCGCGACCGTGATCGACAATGCCGGATTGGCCTGGTGCGCATGTAGCGCGGCAAACAGGCCGGCGCCGCCAGAGCCGAGAATGAGTATGTCGGTTTGCTCGCGCCTGAGCTTCATGGGGTTTTCACTCCCAGGCTTGCAAGCACGCTGGCGCGCCGCGCCTGCGTGTCATGGTTGACCGTGTTGTAGAGGCTGCCGCCGTGGCTGTCCATCGCCACCAGCAGCGGGCCGAAATTTTCGATGCGGAATTTCCAGAGCGATTCAGGGTTCAAGTCATCGAGATCCACATCTTCGATCTGGGTGATCCAGGTTGTTTCGAGTGCCGCCGTGCCGCCGACAATGGCAAGGTAGGCTCCGCCGAATTCCTGAAACGCCGCCAGCGAATCTTCACGCAGGCCGCCCTTGCCGATGACAATGCGCACACCGTTTTTCTCCATCAAGGGCCGGGTAAAGCGTTCCATGCGATCCGACGTGGTAGTGCCGATGCAAATCGGCATGTAACCGGCCGGGTAGGCGTCGCTCTTTTCCACCTTCTTCACGTTCGGTGCGGTGTGGATTACCGCGTGGCCGTTGAGGTCAAAGCGGGTGGTGCGACCGCGGTCAAACATGTGGATTTGCGTTGCATCACGAATGCCATACAAAGTGGTTTCCAGGGTCACCGTATCGTTGATCCGCAATTGCCGGGCCTGCGCTTCCGTGATGGGCATGCTGAGTTCGTAGTGGGCCATGATCAGAATCCGTAAGTGACGCCGGCGGGCGTGAATGTCGCGCTGGCGCGGCGCGCGGAGTGGCATTGCATGTTGACTGCAACCGGGTTCATGGTGATGTGGGTCGCCGCGAGTTCAATGTGCACGGCAAACGCAGTGGAATCGCCACCCAGTCCCTGGGGGCCTACGCCAAGCTGATTGACTGCCGCCGACAGTTGCTGCTCAAGCGCCGCGCCGTCCGGGTCCGCGCAGTGGGTGCCCAACGGACGGGTCGAGGCGCGCTTGGCCAACGCCACGCACAGTTCGGATGTGCCGCCGATGCCGACGCCGACGATGGTGGGTGGACAAGTCTTGCCTCCCGCTGCCAGCACGCAGTCGATAGTGAACTTCTTGATGGCGTCGATTCCTTCCGCCGGAATCGCCATCTTCAAAAATGAATTGTTCTCCGAGCCGCTGCCCTTTGGAATCATCATGATGCGCAGCACGTCGGGCGAATCGGTGAAGTCGATGCTAATGGCGGGTATCTCAATGCCGCATGAGGAGTGCTCGTTCTTGCGCGTCAGTGGATGCACCACCGATGAACGCAGCGGATGCTCCCGCGTGGCGCGCTCGCAACCCTTGCGTATCGCCTGCTTCAGCGCATGGCCGTCAACCTCCACGCCGCTGCCGATCAGCACCTTGTAGATCGGTATGCCGGTGTCCTGGCACAGCAGGTTGTTCTGGTCCTCGGCAACGCTGATGTTGGTCATCATCGCGCCCAGGACACGCTGCGCGGTTGGCACGGTTTCATGCCGCACCAGGTCAGCGATGCCATCCTTGATGTCCGGCGGCAAAACCTTAAGGGCGCGGATATACAAATCTCGCGCGGATTCTTCAACAGCGGCCAGGTCAATTTTCACGATCGTTTTTCCATGTTGGTTGCGCTGCCCGCCTCGGTCCCTCCAGGACGCAGTGGCGAGCGGCGGGGTCTACGAAATAAGCGCCATGGCGAAGGCGAGCCCAACGGCAAGGCCAAAAGCCGCCGCGGCGGCGATCCAGTTCTTGCGCGGCCCGGACCAGTCACCGAATTCGATGAGGAGAAGGCGCACGCCGCCCATCATGTGCAGCGACAGCAGCACCACCAGCCCCCATTCGCCAAACTTGAACAGCGGCTGGTCGGCGAAGCGCAGGAAACCATCGAGCGCGGCGTCGCCCTGCAGCGCCTTGCCGAGAGCCCAGAAATGCACTGGCAGGAATAGCGCCAGCGCCAGCCCGGACAAGCGATGGACCAGGAACGCCCAATATGCCGGATGGGCACGCGCGCGGAAGTCGTTCGTGCGCATCATGAAAAAGTCACCCCCATCACGGCACGCAGGCCCATGAACAGGATGATGGCGCCCGCCAGCATCGACAGCAGCCGAGTCTGGCTTTCGGTCCAGTGCAGCCATTCGGCTGCGATGTTGGCGAGGCCGACCGGCACATGCACCGCGCACGCCACCACGAACACCACGTAGAACAGGCCAAAGCCCCAGTTGCCGCGGGTGCGCGCGAGAATCTCGACGCCGGTCAATCCGCCGCGCACGGCGTAAATGATGACGGCGATATGGACCAGCACGCACAGCGCCAGCACCATTGCGCTGATGCGTTGCAGGTACCAGGCGCGCGCCTGGCGTGCCATGGCGCCGTTCACAGCTTGCCCCGGATGGCCGCCCTGGCCGCAAGAACCTTCAAGCCCGAAATGCCGGCGGTCGGCGCGATCTGCTTCGGACAGCGCTCAGTACAGGAGCCCTGTGTATGGCAGGCATGGCAGCCGGCATCGCCGGCCACCGCGCGCAGGCGCTCCGCCTGCTGGTCGTCGCGCACGTCATTGGCGAGCGTCCAGGCGCGGTTTAGCGCGGCTGGGCCAAGGAAGGCTGGGCGCCACGTCACCACGTCGCAGGAGGCATAGCACACGCCACAGCCGATGCATTCGATGCCTGCATTGGCCGCGAGCCGCTCCTTCGATGCCGGGTCAACCTTTGCGAACGCGTCATGCCGGGTTTTGGTGCCCTTGAACTGGCCTTTGGCGCGCGCCCACTTGTCGAAGAACTCCCGCATGTCGGTCGCGAGGTCCTTAATGACCGGCAGGTTCGACAGCGGCGCGATTTCCAGCTCGCCGTCGCCCGCCACCTTGCTGACATGGGTACGGCAAGTCCAGCGTGCCACGCCATTGACCGTCATGGCGCACGAGCCACACATGCCGACGCGGCATGAGAAGCGGTAGCTAAGGGTATTGTCGAGATGGCGCTGAATGTAAGTTACGACGTCGAGGACGGTCTGGCTGTCCCGCCGCGGCACTTCGTAGCTGGCAAAGCTGCCCTGCTCTTTGCCACGCCACACTTTTACTTTGAGACTGCCTGTCATTGCATTGCTACCTTCATGCTGGTTGCGGTACGAAGTCGCTGTCCGGCGCGACGGCGGCCGGACTCCCGGTCAGGTACTCTCTGACGGCCTTCGCGAGAAAGCACCCGCCCACGCCTGCCGCCGAGGTGAAGCCGGTCAGCTGCCCGGAAGGTTATGCACGTTTTGAAAGTACATGTCCTTCCATGAAGCCGGCTTAACCTTCACCATGCCGATGCGGTACATGAAATCCGCGTACTTCATCGAATTTTCTGGCGTCGTGGTGAACTTGACATCCGGGTCATTCAGCATTTTCTCGACCGATTCGACGCTCTCTTTTGACTTGGAAGATTTGATGTAATACTCGGCCGCGGCCTTCTTGTCCTTGTTGATTGTTGCGATCGCGCTGTCGAACGCTTTCAGGAAAGCGGCATAGGTTTTCGGATTGGCATCGACAAACTTCTTGCTGGCCCACACCACGTTGAAGGTATGCGGCCCTCCCGTCACCTCGTAGGAATTGAGAACGGTATGGATGCCGGGCTTTTGCAATTCCACGTACTGAAACGGCGGCGACGTGAAGTGGCTGTTTATCTCGCTGCCTGACAGCATGGCAGCCATGCCGTCCGGGTGCGACTGGGTCACGGTGAGGGAATCCAGCTTGTTCTGCTGGTCCGGGCCAAAGGCTTTCTCCGCCGCCATCTGCAAAGTGATCGCCTGGATCGACACCTTCACCGCCGGCAACGCGATCTTGTCCTTCGGACCGAAATCCTTGAGGGTCTTGACGGCCGGGTTGCGGGTGTTAAGCAGGAGCGGCATGGAATTCATGGAGGCAACCGCCTTGACGCCAATGTTGTCGCGCGTCTTGGCCCAAAGCGTAATAAAGGGGCCGAGGCCGCCCGAGGCGAACTGCAGGTCGCCTGACAAAATTGCATCGTTCATGACATTGCCGCCGGCGAACTTGGCCCACTTCACCGTAATGTCGCCCAGCCCCGCAGCCTTCGCTTCCTTCTCAAGCAGCTTGCTGTCTTCCATCATCATTAGTGGCAGGTAGCTGATGCCGTATTGCTCCGCAATGGTGACGGTGCTGACTTCAGCCGCGGCGCTGGCCATGCCGCCGAACAGAAGGCTTGAACCCAGCAGCAGGGGAATTCCGACTTGTCGCAGTTGCATTTCATCTCCTTTGTAATTGATTTAATGACGCGTGCATCTGGCTTTTGCCGCCGATTGCGCGCGTCTGTCGTCCACCGTTTCACTACAGCGTCGGCCTTGTGCCGGCCGATCGCATTTAGCGCGTTGCAAAAGCGCGCTACCGCAACAATGCCACGCCAGACAGTAAAAACAAACCCAGTATCAACTTCCTGAACCCGCTTTCGCTGACATGGTGAAACAGGCGCAGTCCGAGCCAGCTGCCAATGATCAGCGCCGGCAGGCAAACCAGGAGATTGCGCCCGGTGTCGGCGTTCAACTCGCCGACCGAACCCATCCATGCCAGGGTGATGACATGCACAATGAAAATGTAAGGCTGGAACACGCCGCGCTGGTCATCCTTGGGCCAGCCCCGCAGGCCGCACCAGAGCGTGGGGAAAATGCCATTCAGACTTGTCGCCCCGCCCATGAATCCCCCCACGGCGCCCACTGCGCTGTCCGCCAACTTGCCGCTGGTTGCGCCCAGGCGCACGACCGGCATTGTCGGCTTCAAGAACATATAGCCACTATACGCAATCAGCAAACCGCCAACGCCCTGGCGCACCAGATGCGCATCAAGCCGGTGCAGGGCAGCGACACCGATCGGAACGCCGACCATGGCGCCGGCCAGGAATGGCCAGAGCAACTGCAATTTCACGAGGCCGCGCAGGCGCCACAGCATGAAAAGGTTAACCAGCATCGAGCAGCAAATGGCCAGCGGGACGACCTGCGCCGGCGGCAGGACGTGAAGCCAGATGGCGGACGCAATGAGAGCGAAGGCGAAGCCGCTGCTACCGGATACCACGGCGGCGAGCGTAGCGCCTGCCAACACAACTGCTAATTCGAACGTCATTAACGCGCCCACGTATGAATGTCGGCCCACTGTAAAACCAACACTCATCAATGTCAACTATATGACATGTATCACCTGCGCTTAAATGGTATCATTGGGCCAACTTGGGAGGGATTTCCCGGCCCGGCTCCGCACAACCAACATCATGTCTGAACTCGATCCGTCCGCCGTCATCGGAACAACGCTGTACAAAGAGGTCAAGCGCCAAATGCTGCGCGCGCTGGCTGGCGGCGAATGGAATCCGGGCGAAGCCATACCGGCGGAAAAGCGTTTGTGCGAGCGCTTCGCGGTCTCGATCGGCACGCTGCGCAAGGCCATTGATGAGCTGGCCGCGGAGAACATCCTGATCCGGCATCAGGGGCGTGGCACCTTCGTCGCAACCCACAACCGCGAGCAGCAATCCTTCCGCTTCTTCAATGTTGTCGCGCACGACGGCGACAAAAGTTATCCGGTTCTGGAACTCATCGGCTTCGAGAAAAAAAAGCCGGACCCGCTCACTGCTGAAAAGCTTGGGCTCGTCGGCAACAATGCGAAGGTCTTCGAGTTCACTAACGTGCTAAGCCTGCATGGCGAACCGGTGATCGTGGACGACATAACGCTTCCCGAGGCGCTTTTTCCCCGACTTACCGAAGCCCAGATTCGCAACCGCAGCAACACGCTTTACAACCTGTACCAGTCAAGCTTCGGCGTCAACGTGATTCGCACCGACGAACGCTTGCGCGCCGCGACGGCAACCGCCGCCCAGGCCAAACTGCTGGGCATAAAAACCGGTGCGCCCCTGCTGGAAGTGCGCCGCGTGGCGTACTCCTATAACAGGCAGCCGGTCGAGTGGCGCATATCGCATGTGAACACCGCGAAGCATGAATACGTGGTGCCGTCGGCGCAGTAAGGTGCAGCCGGGCATGTGCTGCGTTTAGATGGCACTTCGATTCGGGCGATGGATGCATTTCGTGGCCCTGGCTTACCTCTCCACTTGTTTTTGCAAGGCATGCAGCAACGCCATTTCGATGCGCACGCGCCGATTTATTCTCGCGCCCTTATATTGAAATCAATCTTTGTGGCGCGGTAATGCAGGCGCAGTGTGAGCGCCGCCCGTCCGAGCGACAGATGACAAAACAGGCCCAATACAACTTGCGTTGATCTTCAAATGGCAGCCAGGCGTTGCATGGCCCAATCCTGAAATTCACGGTGTGCGAAATTGCCGCGCGATAGCGTCAACGTCCATTCAAATAATTGTGACGCGGATTCTTTGTCATCTAGCTCAAGCAGGCACTCACCCAAACGGTAGGCGGCGGCGATGTGCGTCTCGTCCAATTGCAACACGGTCTTGTACAGATGCGCGGCCTCTGCAGGTGCTCGTAGTCGCTGAAGGCAGGAAGCTGCAATGAAGGCATAGCGAGGCTCGGTTGTTTGGAACGTAGAGCAATACAGGGCCAACGGTAAAGCGGATAAAAACTCACCCTCCCGAAAGAGCGCGCATGTGCGCTCGTAGGTGTTTTCCAGTTCCGTGTTCGGAATATCCAAACAGGCGGCGATGGTTTGATTCTGCTCCAGTGCAGACATCAATTTCGAAGCGCAATTGGGAAGGTTTTCTAATTGGCTCAAAGCATGCTGTACCTGGTCACGGCTTAATGCGTCGGGCAAATGTGCTGCCGCGGAGCGGGCTTCAATAAGCAAGGGATTCATGAGTGAATGCCAAATTCAGTAAAAATCGGATGGCAGGTGCCGCCCACGGGCAACACCTGCGTCTGCTTATTAATCGTTAAGCTGGAATCACCAGCAATTGACCGGTTGCTTCAGGACGTTTTACAAGGCACAACATCGTGACTAGCGAACCTATCCCTAACATCGCCCCGCCAGCAGCAAATAGTGCACGGTGAAAGCCGTCTCCACTTTCCACGGGGACGAAGGGGTGGTTCAAAGCGTTTCCGCTATAGATAAGCATGATGCCGCCGGCCACGGCAGTCGCCGCGCAAAACGTGCCAATAATAGCTTTGACCGGAGCAGGCAATCCATACGAATTTGGCTCGGGCGGGGGTGTGCTGCGAATGCTGTCCGAGTTTTCTGAGTGGATCGCAGAACCTTCGTCGCCAGTACCGTAATGGGCACTGGAATCGCTGGACGATTCGGAGTCAGAAACGCTGACCAATTCAGAGGTGGTAGCGGCAAATGTACTTCTGGATACGCGTGGCATGATTTGTTTTCCTTTAGATGAATGAACTGAGTGAGTGCCTGGATGATCAATGGCCATTGACTCGCAAGTAGCCGCTCGAAGAGTTCGTAACATCGACTTGGAAAAAGTCACCATAGAAGAAGATTTTTTTTGAAGCTTTGAACAGAACGCACCGCGGATAAGCAAAACCAACTATCCATGCGCCAAATTAATGCAAGCTTTAAGGCCGCACCATCAGCAGGCGTTAATGCATTCGGCTTACAAGCACGGGTCTCACTGAAGATTGATGCAGCATCTGTTCGCTACTTTGATAAAGTTCGCATGCAAACGGTTGGATGGCCTGCTTCTACTTTGCGCAGCGTTGAAACCGACACGTGCATCCGCTCGGCATACGCAACGAGCGACGGGTGCCGTCGCTTGCGCCCGACGTTGACGTGCTCGCCAAGTTGATGAAGACTCCGCTCGACCGACGCCGAAATCATGACTTTCGCGATGGAAGCTTTAGACAGGCATATAAAATTAGCGTTACGGTCTAAATATGCAACGATGGTTGCTTTTTTTGCGTCAGGTCGTGCCGACCGTCATTGCTTCAAAACCGGCTAACGGCCTGTCCAACAATGGAGACACCCATGAACAATCCCTTGCCACCGGGCGCTGATGTGCTGATCAGCGAAGTCGGCCCGCGCGACGGCTTGCAGTCCGTCAAAGGCATCATGCCGACAGAGGACAAGAAACGCTGGATTACCGCGTTGTATAACGCCGGACTGCGGGAAATAGAAGTCGCCTCGTTCGTGCCGGCAAGGCTGCTGCCGCAAATGGCGGATGCCGCCGCAGTGGTAAGCCACGCGCTGACGTTGCCAGGCCTGACCGTGATGGCCCTGGTACCCAATCTGCGTGGTGCGCAGGCAGCGCTTGCGGCGGGTGTTCACAAGCTGACGATTCCGGTTTCGGCGAGCGCCGCGCATTCGTTGGCCAACGTGCGCCAGACCCGCGAGGAAATGATCGAGACGGTGGGCAGCATCATTGCGCTGCGCAACGACTTGGCGCCGCAAGTCAAGGTTGAGGCCGGCATCGCCACGGCTTTTGGCTGCACCTTGCAAGGCCTGGTGCCAGAGGACGACGTGGTTCGCATGGCGGGCCTGTGCATTGCGGCTGGCGCAGACGAATCCGGCCTGTCGGATACAACAGGCTATGCCAACCCGGCGCAAGTCCGCCGACTTTTCCGCCGAGTGCGCGCGGAAATTGGCGACCGAACTGGCGCGGCCCACATGCACAACACCCGTGGTCTTGGCCTGGCCAACTGCCTTGCTGCCTACGAGGAAGGCGTCCGCACTTTTGATTCGTCACTTGGCGGCCTGGGCGGCTGTCCGTATGCACCGGGCGCATCGGGCAATGTCGTGACCGAGGACATCGTCTTCATGTTCGAGGCGATGGGCATACGCACCGCAATCGACCTGGAGCGCCTGATTGCCGCGCGCGAACCGCTGCGCGCAGGGCTGCCTGGTGAGCCACTGTATGGCATGACGCCAGAGGCGGGCCTGCCAAAGGGATTCGTGCACGCCTCGGCGCAGAACACATCGCAAGGCTCGGCCCAAAGTGCATCCAAAACGGCAGCAAAAACTTTCCCGTCCGGAGCCCCGCATGCCAGATAACAAACTGCCCTATCAAGGTATACGCGTCGTCGAATTTACCCACATGGTAATGGGGCCGACTTGTGGCATGGTGCTGGCCGACCTCGGCGCGGAAGTGATCAAGGTCGAGCCGATCGCGGGCGACAATACCCGCAAGCTGATCGGCTCCGGCGCGGGCTTCTTCTCGATGTTCAATCGCAACAAGAAGAGCATCGCGATCGACCTGCACACGCCAGAGGGGATGGAAGTGGCGCTGAAGCTGATCGACAGCGCCGATATCGTCAGCGAAAACTTCAAGCCGCGCACCATGAAAAAATTGGGGCTCGACTATGCCTCGCTTTCACAACGCAATCCGCGCCTGGTGTACGTAAGTCACAAGGGGTTTCTGCCGGGGCCGTATGACCATCGCACCGCGCTCGATGAAGTAGTGCAAATGATGGGTGGCCTGGCCTACATGACGGGTCGCCCGGGCGATCCGCTGCGCGCAGGCACCAGCGTCAATGACATCATGGGCGGGGTGTTCGGCGCGCTCGGCGCCATGGCCGCACTTGCAGCACGCGAGCAGACCGGGCGCGGGCAGGAAGTGCAAAGCGCGCTGTTTGAAAACAACGTGTTCCTGGTAGCGCAGCACATGATGCAGTACGCGGTGACAGGCAAGGCGGCCGCCCCGATGCCAAGTCGCATCGCCGCCTGGGCCATCTACGACGTATTCAGCGTCAAGGACAACGCGCAGATTTTTCTTGCCGTTGTCAGTGACACGCAGTGGGCGATCTTTTGCGACGCCTTCGGGTTCGCGGAGCTCAAGGCCGACCCGCGCCTGACGACGAACAACGACCGCGTCAATGCGCGACCATGGCTGATGCCGATACTGCGACAGGCGCTCGGCGAACACAGCGCAGAAGAGTTGTCGGCGGTTTTTGAGCAGCATGGATTGCCCTTCGCACCGATCACCCGCCCGCATGACTTGCTGGACGATCCGCACCTGAACGCCACCGGCGGGCTGGCGCCAATCACGCTGCCGGATGGCCGCGAGACAAAGACAGTCCTTCTGCCATTAACCCTTGATGGCCACCGACCAGGAATCCGTCTCAATCCGCCGAAGCTTGGTGAGCACAGCGACACACTGCTGCACGAACTCGGCTACAGCGATGAAGCGATCCAGGCGCTACGTGCCAGACACGTTACCCGCTAACAAATCAAAAAAACCAGGACACACCACCATGACCCCACGTCGAAATTTCGTATTCCTGGCTTGCCTCGCCGCGCTCGGCGGCGGGCTGCTCAACAGCACCGTCGTGATCGCCGATTCCTGGCCGGATCGTCCCATCCGCTTCGTCGTCCCCTACACTCCGGGCGGCGGCACGGATACCGTCACACGCCACATCGCCGAAAAAATGGCGGCTGACACCAAATGGAATTTCGTTGTTGAAAACAAGCCAGGCGCGGGCGGCAACATTGGTATCGACACGGTAGCCAAGGCAAAGCCGGACGGCTACACGATCGGGATGGGACAGACTTCCAACATCGCGATCAATCCGGCCCTGCTGCCAAACATGCCATTCGATCCCTCAAAGGACCTTGTCGCCGTGGCGCTGGTGGCGGAACAGCCGATGGTGATGGTGGTGCGAACCGAATCGCCATGGAAGTCATTGGCCGACGCGATCAAGGCGGCCAAGGCCAGGCCAGGCGAGATCAAGCAGGCGTTGGCAGGAACTGGCACCGTCGGCCATCTCGCGGGTGAAATGCTGGCACGCCGCGCCGGCATCAAGGTATTGAACGTGCCTTACAAGGGCGCCGCACCGGCCATCACTGACATGCTTGGCGGGCAGACGGACTATATGTTTGCCACACCGCAGTCGGTGCTCGGCATGATCAAGGGCGGCCGCATGCGGGCTATCGCGGTCACTTCACAGAAGCGGCTGCCGATCCTGCCCTCGGTGCCGACCATTGCCGAATCCGGCTACAAGGATTTCTCGGCAGTGGACTGGAAAGTCATCATGGCGCCAGCCGGCACGCCGCCCGATATCGTCAAGCGCATGAATGCCGCCGTCGAAAAGGCCTTGACCCAGCCTGCCATGCTTGCAACCTTGTCGGCGGAAGGCAGCACGCCGATGGGAGGAAGCCCCGAGCAAGCCGCAAAGTACATTAAGGCCGAACAGGCGTTGTGGGCGACCGTGATCCGTGAAGCCGGCGTCAAGGTGGAGTAGCCAGACTGCCGACGCGGCCGGCGAGCCCCTTCCGCGTCGCGGCAAGCCGTTTTCGGGCGCTGCCAGCTTGTCGCCAACGCGGCGTTTCCCCGCGCTGACTCAATAGCGGTAATCCGGATAAAGCCGGTCCGCCAGACGTAGTAGCGCCGCCCATTCAATATCATCGCTGGCGTTGGAATCTTTCCCAGCCGCACGGGCGGCCCACGCTGCGGCGGTTGCTTCGCACACCTCGGGCGGCGGCAGGTTAATGCGATGGCCCGTTTGCCAGGCGTCGATCTGAATCTCGCAAGCCTGCTCCAGATAGATCATCCTTTGCAGCGCCTTGTGGATGGTGGGACCAACTGTCAGCAGGCCATGGTTGCGCAGGACAAAAGCGTGGTTCGTGCCCATGTTTTTCGCGAGCCGCTCCTGCTCGTCGAGGTTGACGTTAAAGCCCTCGAAATCATGGTACGAGACGCGGTTGTAGAACTGCATTCCACCCTGCGTCATGGGTACGAATCCCTCGGCAAGGCAGGACACCGCGGCGCCAGCCCGGCTATGGGTGTGGAGCACGCAGCGCGCATCGGGGCGAACCCGATGTATCGCGCTGTGGATGACAAACCCTGCGCGGTTGATGCGATACATCGTGTCGCTCAGCAGGTTGCCGTCGATATCAATGCGCACCAGGTTGGAGGCCGTGACTTCGTTGTAGGCGAGGCCGAAGGGATTGATCAGGTAGGTGCCGGGGTTGTCCGGCAGCTCGTAGGAAATATGGTTGTAGATCAGGTCGGTCCAGCCGTAATGATGGACGATTCGATAAGCCGCGGCGAGTTCCACCCGGGCTTGCCATTCGCTGGCGGAAAACCGGTTGCCTGGCCCGCTGCGGGCCGAGCTGGGGTTGTCAGATTTCATCTTGCAGATCCTTGTCAATGGCGATGCCGAAGTCTAGTCGAGTCGTGCGCCCGATGCCTTCACAATGGGCGCCCATTTGTCGACATCACTGCGAATGCGGGCCGCAAACGCTGGTTGAGATTCCTTCACGATGACCAGGCCCAGGTTGTTGAAGCGGCTCACAACGTCCGGCAATTCAAGCGCCTTCTCTACCTGCGCATGCAGTTTGGCCACCACGGCTGGCGGCGTGCCTTTTGGCGCCAGCACGCCGGTCCACGCCATGATATCGAAATCGGCAACTCCGCTTTCCTTCACCGTCTGTACGTCTTTCAGCACGGCCGAGCGTTCCAGTCCGGTCGTAACGATCGCCTTCAGTTTGCCGGATGTAATGAACGGCAGCGAACTGGTTGGCGTGTCGAACATCATCTGCACCTGGCCGCCGAGCAAGGCGGCCACCGCCGGCGCGGCGCCCTTGTAGGGAATATGGGCCATGTCGATACCGGCCTGGCGCTTCAGCAGCTCCCCCGCGAGATGGGCGACCGATCCGCTGCCCGTGGAGGCGAAGTTCAGCGGTGTGGTGGATTTCTTCGCGTAGTCCACCAGCTCCTTCAGATTGTTGGCGGGCAGTGAGGCCGGCACCACCAGCACCAGCGGCACGGCCGCAATATTGGCTACGCCAACCAGGTCGTTGACGATGCTATAGCTCAGCGACTTGTACAGGCTGGGGTTGGTGGTTAGTGCTGTCGTGCCGACCAGCAGGGTGTAGCCATCCGGCGCGGCGTGCGCCACATACGAGGCGCCAAGATTCGAATTGGCGCCCGGCTTGTTGTCCACGATGACAGGCTGGCCCAGCGTCTTCGACACCTCGTTGCCAATCACCCGGGCCATCACGTCGGTGCTGCCGCCGGGGGTGAAGGGCACCACCATGTGAATCGGCTGCGTCGGGTAGGTCGGCGCCGCGATTTGTGCTCCGGCGTCGATAGCGGTGCTGAGCGTTGCAGCGGCCAGAATAAGGCCAGGCAAGAGGCCGCGGATCTTGCGGCCGTGCCTTGCAGCGGAAACATCGAGTCTGATGCGCGCGTGGCGCACGTCGCTGTGAATATGGACGCTGTTCATTGCGCTTCCTTCAGGCGGTGAAATGGAATGGTTTGGCATTGCGGTATTTTCAATCGACGGATTCTATCGCTGGCAGGCGATAGCTGCCGTTCAGGAATTCATCCTTCGGCTGATAGGCACGAAAGGTCAGGTAGAACCGGTCGGGCGGCGCGGGCAGCCAATTGGAGATGCGATCCGGCGTTGGCGCTGCGTATGCAATCCAGATGGTCAGCCCGCCATCGGCGTCGTATTTCAGGCCGGCGGTTCGGTCGCCAATGGCATAGCGATCGATCGGATTTTGCACCAGCATGTAGTCGGCCGCACTGTACATCGTCATTGACCAGAACGCATCGACCGGTGGCAGCTGGCCGGGTGCGAAATGCATGCGGTAGCGGCGCGATCCCTCAAGGGGCCGCCCAGCGGAATCGGTATCAGCCATCGGGTACATGGCTTCCACGCTGGCCAGGGCGCCGATGTATTTTTGGGCCACGATCGCGCGCCGCAGGTAGTCTTCGCCAAAGGAAGGGCCGAGAATTTCTGGCCGATTCCAGCTGCCACTTTCACCTGGTTTTGCGCCGGGACCCGACATGGATTTTCCGGCCGCGTCACGCAGGCTCGCTGGAAGATTTTCAATCGCCTGCTCGACGCCACGGCGCTGAGGCGCGGGGAGCGCGTCAAGGACCGTGGTTTCAAGCCCCGCACCGATGCCGATCCGTCGGAATTGATCGACCAGTTCCTGCTCGCGCCGGGGCGGTGGATTTTCAGCCAGGGCGCGGTTGACGGTTCGCACGAAGTGCGGGGTCGACAAGGCCTGTGTTGCATCGAAATCAAATCGGCAGTCGAAGCGCTCGCCTTGATATGCGGCCTGCGCGGCCGTGCCGGCGTGCCACACCGACAGTGGGTGAATCGTGAAGGCGTCCTGAAGCGCCGTCACGGTCGGAATCTCGGCCGGCCCGTCGATCAGGATGCGGCCGATAAGCCACACCCAGTTAGTCGGACTCGGCACATGGCTCATGCCATCTGGTACCGTGCCGCGCCACTGCGGCCCGGTGACGAGGAAGCGGCCGGCATTGGTGCCGGTGGTGCGCCGCCCGATGTGCGCAAAAGGATTGGTAAAAAAATCCAGGAGTCCGAGTACATAGTATCGACCAGCGGTGTCCGGCACGCTTAACACCAGGGCTTCGCCAGTGAGGTTAAGCCATGCCGTGCTGTACAGCGTGTCGTTGTTGGGCGTCACGACCCGGCTCTTGCCGGCGCCCAGCAACTGGCGCGCGTGGTGATAGCAATTGCACCAGCGCAGTGGGCTCCCGGCGCTATCGCCGGCAAACTCGCCGCCGCTGTTTCGGCGCGGGGAGGTTGCCGCACGCAGGCGCATTGTTTCATGTAGCGGAAAGGTATAGACCGCCGCCAGCAACGCAAGCGAATGCGCTTCTTCCTCTAGCGAGTCGTCAGACCCCGTATCGCTGCCGTAGTCAGGAGGGAGTGCGGTCATGTCAGGCCTGGTCCGGTTGCGAGCTGGTCATGGCGTCGAATGATTACTGCATCCAGCGCGAGCGCACCGCGGCCGTTGGGCAATACGGTGAAGGGATTTATGTCGATGGAATCAATCTCGTCCTGCATCGCCACGGCGAAGCGTGACAAACGCGCCAGCGCATCGGCCAGCGCGCCGACGTCGGCCACCGGTCGGCCACGCGCTCCTTGCAGTAGTGAGCGGGCCTGCACTTCGTCAATCATGCGCAAGGCTTCTTCGCGGCCGAACGGGGCCAGCCGGAAGCTCACATCCTTCATTGTTTCCACGAAAATTCCGCCGAGCCCGAACATCACGATTGGCCCGAATACCGGGTCGCGCTGCACCCCCAAAATGCATTCGACGCCATCGCGGATCATCGGCGCGACCAGCATGCCGTCGAGTGTTGCACCTGGCGCGTTGTCCCGCACCGACTGCATGATGGCATCGAAGGCATCGCGTACCGCTGCGGCGTCCGCCAGAGCAAGCCGCACACCGCCAACATCGCTCTTGTGGGTGATGTCCGGCGAAACGATTTTCAAAACCACCGGATAGCCGAGCGACTCAGCCGCGGCCGCGGCGGCTTCGGCACCCCTGACGATCTGGAACTGCATTGTTGGAATGCCGGCCTCTTGCAGCACCACGAGCGCGGAGGCTTCATTGAGAGGCCCGTGCGGCAGCGGCGTCCTGGCATCCGCCGGTGCCGAGGCGTCCGCTTCAGAGACTGCTTCAGAGACTGCCGGGCGCGGCGAGATGGCTGCAATGGCGCGCACCGCCGCGCTTGGGTCGGCGAAGACAAGGCAGCCGAGCCCTTCGAGCTCCGCCCGCCGCTCAGGCGAGAACAGCGAGCACAGCGCAAGCGGCGTATCAGGAAAACCAGCGCGCAGCTTCTGCGCAAACGCCTTGAAATGCGGCCACAGCGCGTCCGAGGTGCCGGCCGCGGCCAGGAATACCAGCAGGCTGCCGTAGGCGCCGTCTTTCAGCATCAAGGTCGCGGCCTGCTCGAGCAATTGCGGGTCGGAGGTTGCCTGGCCAGTGACGTCGACCGGATTACGCGGGCCGGCAAAGGGCACACGCTTGAGAATTTCTTGCTGTGCTTCCAGCCCGAGCGCAGGCAGTTGCAGGCCGGCTTCTTCCGCATCGTCGGCCATCAACGCGCCGACGCCGCCGGAAACGGTGATGATGCCAAGGTTGCGGTTCTTCGGCGGTTTGGCCCAGATGCAAAGAGCATAGCCGATATTGAAAAACGAGTCGATTGTGAGGGCGCGCAATGCGCCGTATTGCTGGAACAGGGCGTCATACACCGCATCGTTTCCGGCAAGTGCGGCAGTATGCGAGGCGGCGGCCTCTGCGCCGGACCCGGTGCGCCCGACCTTGGTCACAACAACCGGCTTGCCGGCGGCGCGCGCCGCCGACAGCGCGTGCTTCAACTTGTCGCCATCACGGCAGCCTTCGAGGTACACCATAATGACGCGCGTATCTTCATCCGCAACCAGCCACATGATGCAATCGGCAACGTCGAGATCGGCTTCATTGCCGGTCGTGATCCAGTACGACAGGCCAAGGCCGCGCTCGCGCGCCATGCTGTAGGCGTAGGCCCCAAAAGCGCCGCTTTGCGACACCATCCCGACCGGTCCGGCCCGCACCAGGCCGGCATTGGGCGCAGGCGAAAAGGTTGCGTAAATGCTCTGCCGCACGTTCATGAAGCCAAGGCAGTTCGGGCCGAGCAGCCGTATGCCGTTTTGCGTCGCGAGCGCTGCCAGGCGTTGCTGCTGCAAGACGCCATCAGGCCCGGTTTCCGCGTAGCCCGAGGTGAACATGACGGCACTCTTTGCGCCAGCCGCCGCGGCGTCTTCCAGCGCCGCCTGCGCCAGCGATGCGGGCACCGCGAGTACCACCATGTCGACCGGCTTGCCGATCGATTGCAGGCTGGGATAGCACTTCAGTCCCTGGACTTCCGGGGCATTGGGATTGACCGGATAGATGTCACCGGCGTAGCCGAACTTGCGCAACAAACTCACCGGCACCGCGCCAATTTTCTGGGGCGTGGCAGACGCGCCCACGACGGCGATACTGGACGGGCAGAAGAGGCTGCGGAGGCTTGACTGGTCACTCATGACGTGAGACTCGCTGGTGGGGGACGTGATTAATGCTGCATGCGTATAACGGTCCGACCGCGGCTTGCGCGGTCTCGCAGTTGGGCCATTGCCTGTGGCAGTTGCGCGAAGTCGATCACGTTGGCGATACGCTCAAGGTGCTTCGGCCGATATGCACCGGCGATTTTTGCCCAGACTTCGTGCCGCAGCGCCATCGGGCTATTCGCATTGATTCCAATAAGCTTCACGCCGCGCAAAATGAAGGGTAGCACTGTCGCATGGAACTCAGCGCCGCCAGCATTGCCGAAACTGGTCACCACACCGTCCGACTGCGTCGTTCGCAGCAGCCATCCGAGTACTTCGCCGCCCACGGCATCGATGGCGCCCGACCACAGCGGCTTCTCCAGCGGCTTGCCACTGGCCTGCGCCGTGCTGGCCACAACGATATGGTCTGCACCCAGCGATTTGAGGTAATCGGCCGCGTCTGCCTTGCCAGTCATGGCGGCCACTGTGTAGCCGCGTTGGGCCAGCATGTCGACCGCAACACTGCCAACGCCACCGGTGGCGCCAGTCACCAGCACCGCGCCAGACTCCGGTCGCAAGCCGTTGTGTTCCATCCAGTGCAGGCAGAGGCCAGCGGTATAGCCGGCCGCGCCGAGAATGCTGGCCTCCAGCAGGTCAAGCCCGGCCGGAAGTGGCATCACCGAGTCGGCTGCGACGCGGGCATATTGCGTATGGCCACCGTCGAATTCGACCCCAATGCCGAAGCCGTGCACCACCACTGGATCGCCTTCGCGAAAGCGCGCATCGGTCGATGCGGCGACCTCGCCGGTCAGGTCAATGCCACCGATGCGCGGAAACTCGCGGATGATGCGGTTGGTGCCAACCGCCGCCAGCGCATCCTTGTAGTTGATGCTGGTGAATGCCACGCGAATCACGACTTCGCCGGGAGACAGGTCGTTCACGCCAAGCTCGACAAAGCGGCCCTGCGGCGTGCCGTTTTCCCCCGCGAAAAGCCTGTAGGCCGTGAAGGATTTTTTCATGGTGATGTCTTTTCAGGGGCGCATGCCGTGTTGGAAAATCCGGCGCGCGAGGGTTGCGCGATGCAACTCTGTGGCGCCATCGTAAATGCGGAAAGGTCGGAGCTCGGAGAGAATCATGGACGCCGGCGTGTCATGAGAGATGCCAAGCGCGCCCATGATCTGCACTGCCCGGTCCGCCACGCGGTACACGGCTTCCGACACAAAGATCTTGGTCATGGCCGACTCGTGCTTGACCGATTCACCGGCGTCCATCTTGCGGGCGCATTCGCGCGTCATCAGTCTGCTTGCATGCAGGTCGATATGGGAATCCACCACCATCGCCTGCACCTGCTGCAGCGATGAAAGTTTCTCGCCGAAGGACTCGCGGCTGGCCGCATATTCCTGAGCGAGCTGCATGGCGCGTGAAGCCCGGCCGATGAAGCGCATGCAATGCGAAAGCCGCGCCGGCTCCAGCCGGTCCTGCGCATACTGGAAGCCGTGCTCCACCTCGCCAAGCACGGCGCCGTCATCGAGCTCGACGTCGTTGAGTGTGATCTCGCCGTGGCCACCAATCTGGTAGCCATCCATGCTGCCGATGTTGCGTACTACCTCGTAACCGGGGCAGTCGAAGTCGACCAGGAACATGGTTGCACCCTTGTCGGTGCGTGCCAGCACGATGGCAAAGTCGGCGCCCACGGCGCCACTGATGAACCACTTGCGGCCGTTCAATATCCACTTGCCGTCGCGTCGGATAGCACTGGTCTTCAGCATGCGGGGGTCTGAGCCGGCGCCCGGTGCTGGCTCTGTCATGGCGAAGCATGAACGGGTTTCGCCCCGGATCAATGGCATAAGGTATTTTGCCTGCTGCGCGGGCGTCCCTTGCTCCAGAAGGTTGATCATGTTCGGCTGGTCTGGCGGCGCGCAATTGAGGGCGCCACCTCCCAGGAAACTGCGGCCGGCTTCTTCAAGAATGTCGCAACGTTCACTCCACGAGAGGCCGAGGCCGCCGAGCGCAACCGGCAGATGCGGGGCATAGATGCCCGCCGCCCTTGCCAATTGCTGGAGCTCGCGGACAACAGCATCGAGCCGGACAACGTCATGTGCGAGGGCGGGGTCTTCGCGCGGGATCGCTTCCTGTTCTACGAAGTCGCGCACGGCCTTGCGCAAGTTGGCAAGGCGTTCGCTCCCAGAGGTCTGGCTGCTTATGGCATCCATGAGGATCCTCGGGCGATCCGTGTTTTGCGGGAGAGCATCATGGTTAGTCGAGCTTCGTGCCGGTTGACTTGACGAGATTGGCCCACCACGCCGTTTCGGATTTGATCTGTGCGGCGAACTCCTGTGGCGTGTTGCCGACCGGGTCGGCGCCCAGATCAACCAGGCGTTTTCGCAGATCGGGCTTCGCCAGCACCTTGACCACTGTAGCCTGCAGCTTGTTAATGATTTCTGGCGGCGTGCCGGCCGGCGCCATCAGCCCCTTCCATGCAGTCAATTTGTAGTCCTTCAATCCTGCCTCGGCAAAGGTTGGCACGTCCGGCGCGGCGCTCGCCCGCTTGTCTCCCGCCACAGCCAGCGCGCGCAGGCTGCCCGACTGCACATAGGGAAGCAGCGCAGGCATGTTGTCGATCATCATGCTGATCTGGCCACCTATCAGGTCGGTCGCAGCGGGACCGGTGCCCTTGTAGGGAATATGCTGCATCTTCAGGCCCGCCATCTGGTTCAGCAGTTCTCCGCCAAGATGCGCCGGGCTGCCATTGCCGGGCGAACCGAAGTTGATTTTTCCCGGCTGCGTCTTCGCGTAGGCAATAAATTCCTGCAGCGTTTTGGCTGGAATCTTCGGGTTGATGACCATCAGGTTGTACTCGCTTACGATCATGGTGATCGGGGCAAGATCCTTGGCCGGGTTATACGGCATTTTTGTGTAAAGACTTGGGTTGATAACGGTCGGGCCGGCGGCCGCAATCACCAGGGTGTAGCCATCCGGCGCGGCCTTGGCCACATAGTCGCCACCGATGTTGCCGCCTGCGCCGGGGCGGTTTTCCACGATGACGGTTTGGCCGAGTTCGGCGGTAAGTTGCTGGCCAAGCAGGCGTGCCACGATATCGGTCGAGCCACCCGGTGCAAACGGCACTACCAGGTGGATCGGCTTGTTGGGGTAGGCGGTGTCGGCCAGCGCGGGCTGGCTTAAGGCGACAAGGGATAGAGCGAGGGCGGATACGGTCTTGAACATGCTGTCTCCTGATGAATGGGCTCCTGGCCGGCACGCGGGCCGGTCTCTTGGCGCCTTATTTTTGACTCCGGATACTTTCTGCGCCGGGATAGCCGCTCTCTGCAAGCGTGCGTTTGGCTATGTTAAGTTGGTGAATCTGACTGGTGCCTTCGTACAGCCGGAACAGCCGAACGTCGCGATAGAAGTGCTCAATGCCGAAGTCAGCGATGTAGCCATAGCCGCCAAACATTTGCACACAGCGGTCCGCCACCCGGCCGCACATTTCAGAAGCAAAATATTTGCAGATGGAGGCGGCCAGGGCCACATCCTCGCCGTTGTCCCGCTCCCGGGCGGTTTGCAGCACCAGCGCTCGCGCCGCGTGAATTTCAGTCTGGCAGTCAGCGATCATGGCCTGGACCAACTGGAAGTCGGCGATGAACTGGCCGAATTGCTTGCGCGTCGTCACAAAACGAATGGCCTCGTCCAGCATGCGAATCGCCGGGCCAATGCACAGCGCCGCCAGATGGATGCGCTGCTTGTTCAGGACCTTCATGGCGGTGCGAAACCCGACACCTTCTTCTCCGCCAATGAGGTTGGCGGCGGGCACCCGGCAATCGCTGAAATAAACTTCGCCCACGGGCGAACCTTCCTGGCCCATCTTGCGATAGGGAGCGCCGGTAGAGAGACCCGGCATGTCGCGTTCCACAATGAAAGCTGAAATTCCGGAGGCACCCGGTTTGGCAGGATCGGTACGCGCCAGGACCGTAAAGAGGCTTGCGATTGGCGCGTTGGTGATGAAGCATTTGCTGCCATTGAGAATGTAGGCGTCGCCTTCGCGCCGGGCGCTGGTCTTGAGCGATGTCGCGTCGGACCCGGCTTCTGATTCAGTCAGGGCGAACGCGCCGGTGAGCTCGCCGCTGGCAAGGCGCGGCAGGTATTTAAGCTTTTGTCCCGGCGTGCCGTCCGCCACCAGCGCCTCGGAACCAATACCAGTGTTGGTGCCGACGCGTGCGCGAAACGCCACTGAGCACTGGGACAGCGCTATCGCCGCCATCGCCAGTTCTTCCGTGGTCATGCCAGCGCCACCGTACTGTTCCGGAATCGAATAGCCAAACAGCCCTTTGCGGGCCATCTGCAGCACCACTTGTTCCGGAATGCAGTCCTGCTCAATGACGGTCCGCTCATGCGGCACGAGTTGCTCGCGCACGAACTTCCCCAGTTCATCCAGGAATTGCTTGAATCCATCCGGGTCGCGGATCATGTCTCGTCTCGTTATTTTGGCCGTCGCTACGGGCACGACGGCAGTATTGTCAGAATCCAGATTAGCAACAAGCCGCCGCTAACGAAACGTCTGTTTTGATATCTTGGTGAGCAGAGACCCGGGATTTCAGTTATCAAGAACTGCGTAACCCCCGGCACGCGTCAACTACCTTCGTCGATGGCTGCCAATCGGAAACCCCGTTTTACAGGCCGCGTTTCAAGATATTGAATGACCGAATGCACTGCTCTGAATTTGAAGCCGCGCACCGGCACGCGCGCTGGCGCTATGATCGTAGCCGTTTCCACCTTCGCCGGAACTCTCAGCCGCCCCACCGTGAGCCGTAAACCTGACCCCGCGCGCCAGCGTCACCCCGACCCAAATTTCGCCACGACGCTGGCGCATGGCCTTGCCGTGCTCGAATGCTTTAAGGTCGGTGAGTCGGCCCTCAGCAACAAGCAACTGTCCGAGCGCACCGGGTTGTCAAAGGCAACGATCTCTCGGTTGACCTACACACTCGCCGCGCGCGGCATGGTCAACTTCGACCCGCAACTGCGGCGCTATCGGCTTGGTTCAACCACGCTCTCGCTTGGCTATCCGCTGCTGGCAAACCTGGCAATACGGCAAACCGCGCGGCCGCGCATGCGTCAACTCGCTGACGATGCTGGAGGCTCCGTGTCTCTCGGAATGCGGGACCGCATGAGCATGGTGTACCTCGAGACGGTGCGCGGCCACCACGGTATCGCGTTCCGGCCAGATATCGGCGCCTCCCTGCCCATCATGCAATCAGCGATGGGGCGCGCCTGGCTGGCGCAAGCCGCCCCGGCCTTGCGCGACGCCATTCTCGGTGATCTGCGGCAGAGCTTCCCACAGGAATCGGAGCGCTGGAGCGAAGCAGTTGAACAGGCTTGCAGCGATTTCGCCCAAAAAGGGTATTGCGTTTCCCGCGGCGACTGGCAGACCGACGTGTACGCAGTCGCGGTGCCGATGCGAGTGCCTGTCGAAGGCGAAATACTGGTGTTTAACTGCGGCGTTCCCGCAATCCGGGCGGGGGCGCGCCAGCTTGAAAGCGTGCTGGCGCCAAAGCTGCTGCGCCTTGTGCGACGTATCGAAGCGGATGGGAAAACGGGATGATTCACAAGGACGAGCCCAAGCTCAAGCTCAAGCCCAACACCGGGCTTGCCCATAAGCGCACCCCAAATTCAGCGACGGCATCCATGTCGACCCGCGTGGCGAAGCGCAGCACCGGCGTGCCGGCCAGGTTCGCTAATGCGGAGCGCGATTCACAGTTTGCCAGCACCCTTTCAAGCGGAATCGACCTGCTACTGTGTTTCCACGCGGGCGAATCGGTGCTTGGCAATCGCGACTTCGCGCAGCGCACCGGGTTGTCGACCAGTACCGTATCTCGCCTGACACACACCCTTGTGGTGCTTGGCTACCTGCGACACGATGCGCAGCGCGGCAAGTACCGCCTTGGGGCTTCGGTTCTGGCGATGGGCTACCCGCTGCTGGCCAGCATGCAGATCCGCCAGATCGCGCGGCCCCTCATGAAGAATCTTGCCGATCATGTGAGTGGTGCGGTGTCGCTCGGCATTCGCGACCGCACCCGGATGGTCTACGTTGAAACCGCGCGTTCGACCGATAGCCTGGTGATGACGCCTGACATTGGCGCTTCCATACCGCTGCTTTCCACCGCGATGGGCCGCGCGTGGTTGTCTCGCGCTCCGGCGGCGGAGCGCGAGATGGTACTCAACCAGTTGCGGGTCAGCGATCCGGTGCAATACCGGGAGTTTGCAACGCCTGCGCAGGAGGCGCGTAAGGCATTTGAGCAGAGCGGCTACTGCGTAAATCGCGGCGAGTGGCGCGGCGACGTGTTCGGCTTTGCGGTGCCGCTGGCAAAGCCGCTGGACGGCGCCTTGTTCGTATTCAATTGCGGCACAAGTGCCCAGACCGGGCGCTTCGCCGAGATCGACCGCGACATCGCGCCGCGATTGATAGCGCTGGTGCGCAGCGTCGAAGTGCTGGTTGGCCTGACCTAGCTCAAGTTTCCTGATTTTTGCCGCTGCCTAAACTTTGCGCAGCATGGCGAGCCACACGCCCCGGTGGTCACTCTGACGACGGCCCTTTAGGTCGCTCACATAACCGACTCTAAATGCTTACCATTAAAAACATTCACTATGCGTAATGGGTCGCGTCCATTAGCTTCTACTGAAGGCACGCCGCCACCCAACATGAAACGAGAGGTTCTCGATGCAACAGCGATGGATTCGATTCATGTACCAGGACACGGTGCGGATTGGCACGCTCGACCATGAACTGATTCGCCTGTACGAAGGCAACATGTTCGAGCGCCCGCTCGATACCGGCAAGGACTTCCTGCTTTCGGACGTCAAGGTGCTGGCCCCCACGCAGCCGAGCAAGATCGTGGCGCTCTGGAACAACTTCGGCGCACTTGGGCAGAAGCTGGGGCTGCAAATCCCTCCCGAACCGCTGTACTTCATCAAGTCGCCGAACTCCTACCTTGACCCTGGGGACACCATTCGCAAGCCGCTGGCGGAGGGGAAAATTGTCTATGAGGGTGAGCTTGGCATCGTCATCGGAAAGAAGTGCACAGGAGTTAGCGAAGAAGACGCGATGCAGGTCGTATTTGGCTATACCTGCGCCAACGACGTCACGCATGCCGACATACTGAATCGCGATCCCTCCTTCACGCAATGGGTGCGTGCCAAGGGCTTCGACACGTTCTGCCCGTTTGGCCCGGTGGTAGCCACCGGCCTTGACCCGGCAACCCTGCGCGTGCGCACGATCTTGAACGGCGACGTGCGGCAGGACTACGCGGTTAGCGACATGCTGTGCCCAGTCGCACGGCTGGTAAGCGCGATCTCCCGTGACCTCACCCTTCTTCCTGGCGACATCATCCTGTGCGGCACTTCAGTCGGCGTTGGATCCATGAAGCCGGGCAGCACCGTCGAAGTGGAAATCGATGGCATCGGACGACTCATCAACCGCTTTGAGTAAACCGGAGCAAACCATGAAGATCGCGATAGTAGGAGCGGGAGGCATCGGCGGCTACGTCGGCGCAAGGCTGGCCCTTGCCGGCGAGGATGTCACGTTTATTGTGCGCGGGGCCAACCTGACAGCCATTCGCAAGAATGGCCTCAAGCTGATCTCGCAGGATGGCAAGGAAGAAGTAGCGACCAATGTACGAGCGACCGACAATTACGATGAAGCAGGCATCCAGGACGTGGTGATTCTGGCGCTCAAGTCGCATCAGGTCCGGTCGGTCGCCAATGATGTGCCCAAGCTGTTCGGCCCCGAGACGTCGGTAGTCACCATGCAGAACGGTATTCCGTACTGGTACTTCCACGGCATTGGCGGTCAATGGGATGGGCGGCGGGTGGAGAGCGTTGATCCAGACGGCACCCTGGCCGAAGCGCTTCCTGCGCGCCGCGTTATCGGCTGCGTGGTATATCCGGCGTCAGAGCTTATCGAGCCGGGCGTGGTGCTGCACATCGAGGGCGACCGCTTTCCTGTCGGCGAACTGGATGGGTCCACCACTGAGAGGGTGACCCGCGTTTCGGAAGCGCTGACCCGCGCCGGCTTCAAGGCGCCGGTGCTGGACAACATCCGTGCCGAAATGTGGCTGAAGTTGTGGGGCAACCTGACGTTCAATCCCATCAGCGCGCTGTCTCATTCAACACTGGTCGACATCTGCCAGTACCCGCTGACCCGCCAGCTTGCGACCGACATGATGCTGGAGGCGCAGGCCGTCGCGGCTAAACTCGGCATTAGCTTCCGCGTTCCGCTGGAAAAGCGCATTGCCGGTGCTGAAAAAGTGGGCAGGCACAAGACATCGATGCTTCAGGATATTGAAGCCGGCCGTGCGCCGGAGGTCGAGGCTTTGGTTGGCGCCATCATCGAGCTTGGCCGTTTGACTGAGACGCCCACGCCGCATATCGATACGGTGTACGCGCTGGTCAAGCTGATGGCGAAGTCTATGGAAGAAAAGGTCGCGCACGTTCGGCTGACTCCCAGGATGGACTAACTGCGCGGCAGAGGGCGTTCTACCGCGCTGGCTGCGGACCGCGAGACGTTGCGGGAACCACCCTTTTCCTGCGAATCCATCCCGATGCAGCCAGGGCCGCCAGTGCCAACGTGAAAAGCGCGAGGGATCCGGGTTCGGGAACCGCAGTAGGCTCGGACCGGCTTGGCAAGGCTGTGTCGCATTGACCGGTGCAGTCGACGGCAGCCAGCTGCCCATTGCCGTCGGTGCCGGTCGTTCCTTCTGGTGTAAAGCCGGACGTCGGATGGAGCAGGGCATTGAAGTCTTTCAGCACGCCGCCATCCGTCAGGAGGTCATGGGGAGGTGCATTGCCGGGTCCGCCGCCATTGCCTCCATTGCCGCCCGTCTGACCCCCATTGGTACCGCCACCACCACCACCACCGCCGCCGTAGTTTCCACCGGATGCCCCGATGCCGCCGCCGCTGCCATTTGCAAACGGCGAGGCGTGCGAACCTGGACTGCTGCCTGAGTCATTCGAGCCCCCCGCCTGTTCCCCGTTGTTCGTGCCGGAATTGAGGTTGCCGCCGCTGCCGACGTTAGCGCCGTTGCCGAAGTTGCCGAAGTTGCCGCCGTTGCCCGAGTTGGCGCCGTTGGCCAGGATGGCACCGGTGCCGAAGTTGTCCGTATCGCGGGATGCTCCCGGCCCGCCCATGCTGCCATTCCCGTACGAGTCAGCGTCCGACGCCGACTTGCCGCTCCGTGTCTTGTGGCCCGCCACCTGACCGCCATCACTGATGCCATAGGCGGCGTTACTGTTTCCTCCCAGCGCTTCAAAATCAAGCGCCAGGCTGTCTGCGTACAGGCAGGCGTGGGAGCCTGGACGACCGCCGTAAGCGGCCACCTGCCCCGCACCGTCGAGCCAGAAGGCGGAGTTGAAGCTTCTGCCCTCCGTTTGTCCGGATGCGCTGGTTTCGCCACGCCCATTCAACGATGGCGAGGAAGCGGAAGTACCGCCAGTGTCCCTTAAAGCCAGGATGTGACCAAAATTGTTAGTGTTTTCGTCCATGGTGTTCCCTCCGGAGCTGCCCAAGCTTGTCACTGGATGGGAAGGAGGAAGCCCGCCGAATGCGGGGCCGGCGAGCAGAACGAAAGCAAGGGGGGTGAGCAAGTAGCGCATGGTGGCATTGCCTCTAGTAAGTGTTTCCTCGTAGAAGCAATTGGCATGCCTGAATGTGCGAAAAGCCCGATTCTCGGGCACCGTAGCCCTTACCTGGCTCTTTTCACGCGTCGCGAAGGTGGTCCGGCCAAGTGTCATTGCCCGGTGCTGTAAAGCGAGCCGATCTCCGGTACAGTGTCCGGCGCGGGGCGGGCAAATCTGGGCTTGCAGCCGCGCAATCAAAAAGAACGACTACAAATTCGACCGCAATCCCGACCCCTAGCAATAGCCGCGAGCGGCGACCAATAACAATCGAGCATCGACGGCAACACGGCGGCACGGCCGCGCGAACGTTCACTTTTTCAGGAAGACATCATGGCGAAAATCGGATTTATCGGACTGGGCATCATGGGCAAACCCATGGCGACAAACCTTCAGGCAGGCGGACATGCGCTCTATCTGCACAGCAGGACAACGCCAACCGGAGAACTGGTCGAGAAGGGCGGTGTGGTGTGCGCCTCAGCCGCCGAGGTGGCGAAGCAGGCCGACATCATCATCATGATGCTGCCAGATACGCCCGATGTTGAAGCCGTTCTGTTCGGCGCCAATGGCGTGGCAAGTGGCCTGGCGCAAGGCAAGACCGTGATCGACATGAGTTCGATCTCGCCGATGGCGACCAAGGAATTCGCCACGCGGATCAATGCCCTCGGCTGCGAGTATGTCGACGCGCCTGTATCGGGCGGTGAAGTAGGGGCCAAGGCTGCTACGCTAACCATCATGGTTGGAGCGGCGCAGGAGACCTTCGACAAGGTCAAGCCGCTGTTTGACCTTATGGGCAAGAACATCACCCTGGTCGGCGGCAATGGCGATGGCCAGACCACCAAGGTAGCAAATCAGATCATCGTTGCGCTTAACATAGAAGCCGTCTCGGAAGCCTTGCTGTTCGCCGCCAGTGCGGGTGCCGATCCGGCAAAGGTGCGTCAGGCCTTGATGGGCGGCTTCGCGGCATCGCGCATCCTGGAAGTGCATGGCGAGCGCATGATCAAGCGTACTTTCAACCCCGGCTTCCGAATCGAACTCCATCAAAAGGACCTTAACCTTGCGCTGGAAGGCGCGCGCGCCATGGGCCTGTCCTTGCCGAATACCGCCAACGTGCAACAGCTGATGAGTTCCTGCTCTGCCAACGGCATGAAGGCGCTCGACCACTCCGCTCTTTGCCAGGCCGTGGAAAGAATGTCGAACGCGGTCATTGCGAAGGGCTAAGTCGCCCTCCGCCCACCGGCACCGACCCACGCCGCCTTACGACTGTTGTGGGCGGGATCAATCGCCTGGTCAAGACAGCTTTGCTTGACCAGGACTAAGGTTCACAGCGGAGAACCGCATCCCCTTGCCCGCAATACCTCGTCGATCCAGGCACGATCGAGTCTTCCTTCCGCGATTGCGCGAAACGTGTTTTCTTCCTTCACCCGCAAGGCGCGGGCAGCAGCCAACACTTCCTCGACATCCGCACGAGGCACTGCTACAACGCCATCAGCGTCGCCAACAATGATGTCTCCAGGGTGCACGACCATCCCGCCAACCGAAACAACCGCATGAATCTCGCCGGGACCAAGACGCGAGGGCCCGCGGGGACTTACACCGCGCGCATATACGGGCAGGTTACGCCCGGCGATTTCGGCAGCGTCGCGAATCGCGCCGTCGATCACGAATCCGGCGATGCCACGCTGTGTCGCATACGTTGTCATGATGTCCCCGATCATCGCCACTTCCACCAGTCCGCCGGCGTCAACGACGATTACGTCGCCTGGTTCCGCAAGGTCTAGCGCTTTCTGCACCATGAGATGGTCGCCAGGCGGCACGCGAACCGTAAGTGCCGGTCCGCACAAGACTGTGGCTCCGCCATGCATCGGCCGGATGGCCGCTGCCGCGGTCTGTGTGCGGCCCATGCTATCGGACAGGTGCGAAACAGCTTGCTGGGCAAAGGCCTCAATCAAGGATGCCGCCAGCCGCGCGGGCATGGTCTGAATGCGAAATCCGATAGTCATGGCAAACTCCTGGCCGCAAATAAACAATTGGTCTTCACAGAATGCGCTCCCCAAACTTCTTCAGTGCCACAGGTGACAAGCGTAGCCCCAGACCAGGTTCTTCATTGAGCGTCATCGTGCCGTTGCGCGTTGCCGGCGGGTTTTCAAACAGCTCTGCCTGCAGTGGGTCGCGTGCCGGGTCGGGGAACGACTCCACAATCAGCCCTGCAGGACTGCCTGCAACGATGTGGGCATGGATAAATGCGTCATGGTGTGGAGCGATACTGACATGGTTCAATTCGCATAGTGCCGAAAGCTTGCGACCTTCGGTAAAGCCACCCATCATTGTCACGTCGAACTGCAAGATGCGGATCGCCCGCTGGTCGATGAATGCCCGGCACCCGGTGGCGGTCATCTCGCTTTCGCCGCCGCTGATAGGAATATGCGTGCGCTGCGCCAATAACGTGGTCTCGTAGCGGTCGTCATTCCAATGCAAGGGTTCTTCCAGCCAGCGGGGTCGCAGCGGTTCAAGCAACCGTACGGCCTCAGTGGCCGTTTCGAGATCCCAGGCCCGATTCACGTCAACCATCAGGTCGTGGCCAAAGCCGATCTCTTCGCGAATCGCTTCGAGTCGCTCGATGTCCTCCGCAAGCGACAAGCCGCCGACCTTTGCCTTGAAGCGCGTATGCCCCTGGGACAATAGCTTGCGCATCTCGTCGCGTAGCTGCGGTATCCCCTTCCCGTCCTGGTAATAGGCGCAGGTAACATAGTAGGGCACCTCGCTCCGGAAGCCACCGAGCAGGCGGTACAACGGCAACCTCGCGTATTTCCCGATGATGTCCCAGCACGCGATATCAACCGCAGCCGAGATCCGAACCAGCGCTTCGCGCGACCAGCCCTTTTCATGCGCCATGCGCTGCCAGGTCAAGGCAAACAGTTTTTGGTAAATCTGCTCAGGTGCTAGCGGATCGGCACCAACTATCAATTCGTCGATGCCGCTTTTGAATGCATGCACAATAGGGTCGGTGGACGTATAGCTGGTCGCCAGGCCGAACCCATCGATACCTTCATCCGTGTACAGCCGGACGAGTATCTCGTTGGCGTGGGGGACGACGAAATGGCTAACCCAGTGTGGCTTGCCGGCGCTCTTGTCCCGCAGCGTATAGACCTCGATTCTCGTAATTTTCATATGTGGTTCAGTTCGCGCTGGTTGCGCATTAATTTACCGTTGCGCCCGAGCTCTTCACGATCTTCGCCCACTGGACAAGGTCGTCCTTGATCAGCGCGGAAAACTGCGCCGGTGTCAGGGTCGAAACTGTTGCGCCTTGCGCGGTTAGCTTCTCCTTCAAATCCGTGGTGCGCAAAACCTTTAAGACCTCAGCATAAATTTTTTCTATGATGTCTTTCGGTGTACCCGCTGGCGCAAACAATCCGACCCATGCGTCGCCCGAAAAGCCGGGGACCGTGTCGGCGATTGGCGGCACGTCTGGTAATGCTGGCGATCTTTCGATTGAACTGATGCCGATTGGGCGCACCATGTTCCCCTTGACCTGGCCCATCACGGTCGGTACCGCACCAAAAGAAAAAGGCACTTCGCCAGACGCGGTGGCCGTAGTCGCAAAGGCGGCGCCTTTGTAGGGTACGTGCTCAAGCTTTAGGCCCTCCATTGTTGCAAGCATCTCTGCAAGCAGATGGTTCGGTGTTCCGTTTCCGGCTGAGCCATACTGCATCGGCTTCGCTTTTGCAGCATTGAGAAGATCTTTTACCGAGTGGAGCGGTGAAGATGGCGGCACAACCAGTACATAGGGAACCTTTACGATGGTCGTAATTGGTTCGAAATCCTTGATGGGATCAAAGCCAGGCTTTGCATACAGCGATGGGTTAATAACCTGCGTGCTACTGAGCTGAACCATCAGTGTGTAGCCGTCATGCGGCGCTCTGGCAACCACCTGCGACCCGATATTGCCTCCGGCACCGGGCCGATTTTCGACAATAAACGGTTGGCCGAAACTTTCCGCCAGTCGTTGCGCCAGCAGCCGGCCAACAATGTCGGTCGAGCCGCCGGGCGCCATGGTCACAATGATGGTCACCGGTCTCTTTGGGTAACCGGTGGTATCCGCCGCAAAGGCAGATGCTATTGCCCCGGCGGTCAGCGTGAATACGAGAATTAAGGATTTCAGGGAAAGTCTCATCGTGTCTCCGTTCTTATAGTGGTAAGCGGATCGTCTCGTGCGACCGTTTCCTGGTTAGTTACTTGGCCTCGGATTGAACCGGGTGCTCGGCGAGTTTCACACGGTGGAAAGCATTACGGAATTCAGTTTTTTGAAGGCTGGCATTCGCTATTGCCGAACGCCAGCTGCGCAGTACGTCAGTTGGGCAGTACGTCAGTTGACGGGAGTATCACTGAGGCGCGCCGAAATGCGAAACGATTGCGCCGACCAATGCCTGCGCGCTGGCAGGGAGCGCGTCCGGATCACGAACCAGAATCTTGCGTTCCCGAATTGCCCAGTTGTCGGAGAGAGGCCGGATCGTCAGCCTCATGCTCTTGCTGTACCGTATTGCCGCCGATTCCGGCAGCATGCCGACACCCACTCCAGCTTCGATCATGCGGCACATTACCTCGAAGCTGCGTAGCTGTATGCGCGTCACAAGCGGTCGACCCTGTTGCGCGACGATCTCCTGCAAGAAGGAGTTGAGCGAGCTTCCCTCATGCAGGGTCACATGTTCATATGGCAGGGTTTCGGAGAACGCGATTGCGCCCTCGTGGGCGAGAGGGTGATCGAGAGGCGTAACAAGGACCATCCGATCGGTACTGAACGGGATGGCTTGAAGTTGCTCGATCGGTGTGGGGCCGGCAATGATGCCGAGATCAACCGCCCCATCCGCCACGCCCCTCACCACATCCCGCGCTGGCCGTTCCAACAGCTCGACGGTCACGCGCGGGCGATCCGACATGAAACGGCCGAGGACCTCAGGCATGAATTCGGTCACTGCCGTCGTATTGGCGAAGATGCGGATATGGCCCGAAAGGTCGTTCAAGCTATCCGAAAAGTCGCTCTTGGCGTGTTCAACCTGGCGCAAAATTATGCGCGCATGGCGCAGCAGCTTGTCGCCGGCCAGCGTGAGCGCCACGCCTTGATTGCCCCGGTATAGAAGCTGTTGGCCGATCTGCTTCTCGAGCGACTTGAGTCTCGCGCTGCCGGCGGCGGGCGACAAGAACGCACGGCGCGCACCGAGGGTGAGCGTACCGGCCTCAGCGATACTTACGAATAGTCGGAGATCAGCGAGATCAAAGTGCATCGAAGCGTACTTGGTTAATGGGCCAAACTTCGTCGGGTTCAATTCGCGGACATCCTAACGCATTACTCCGCCGACCTGTACCTGTCCTCACGCCTCCGGAATCTTCGGCGATAGAGGCGCGATGCCATGCTTGTGCGTCTGGTGTCCAGCCAGTCGGTATATATCGATGTCCCTTCGATGCCTCAACCGAATTAGAATGCGCCAATGAAACCCACGACTGCAGCCAACGACCTGATTGATTCCCCCTACGCCGCCTGGCGCTTGCTTGCCACCTTGGGGATAGTTAGTTTTGGTAGTAGCGGCATGTATGTGTTGTCGGTGGTTCTGCCGGCAATCCAGCAGGAATTCGGTATTAACCGCGCCAGTGCCTCGCTGCCTTATACGTTGACGATGATTGGACTAGGACTTGGCGGCATATTCTGCGGACGCTGGGCCGACCGCTACGGCGTGTCGCGCGTGCTGCTCCTGGGTTCAATCGGTGTGGTCCTGGGCTATATCCTTTGTGCGCTATCTCCCAACATCTACGTGTTCGCACTGGCGCACGGTTTGCTAATAGGGATATTTGGCATCGGCAGTTCATTCGTGCCAATGATCGCTGACACTGCCCTGTGGTGGAACAAGCGCCGCGGCATTGCCGTGGCTATCTGCGCAAGTGGCAATTATCTGGCGGGCGCAGTCTGGCCGCCATTGGCGCAATGGGGCATCGAACACTATGGATGGAGACCAACTTATGTGGCGCTTGGGCTCGTTTGCAGCGTCGGGATGGCCCTGCTCAGCACGCGATTGCGCCTGCGACCTCCCATAGTGAGTACACCTGTCGATGCGTCTGCCGCGGCAACGCTTCGTTCTGGTTCGCGGCCATTCAATCTAAGCCCAGGGCATGCGCAACTGCTACTTTCCATAGCAGGAGCAGGGTGTTGCGTCGCAATGGCCATGCCGCAGGTTCATATCGTTGCCTATTGCAGCGACCTGGGATTTGGCGCGGCACGCGGTGCCACGATGTTGTCGCTGATGCTCGGGTTCGGCATTGTGAGCCGTCTCGCTTCGGGCTGGATTTGTGACCATATCGGTGGACTGCGCACGCTCATCCTCGGCTCGGCGTTGCAATGCCTGGCGCTGTTTTTGTTTCTGCCATTCGACGGACTCGTCTCCCTATACCTCATCTCGGCCTTGTTCGGCCTTTTTCAGGGAGGCATCGTGCCTTCTTACGCCATTATCGTCCGCGAGCATTTTCCCGCTGAAGAAGCGGGCGCGAGAGTCGGGACTGTAATATTTGGAACGCTAATCGGGATGGCCCTCGGAGGCTGGCTCTCAGGGAAGATATTCGATGTCACCGGGTCGTATCAAGCGGCATTCATTAACGGCATTGGATGGAATCTGCTTAATCTTTGCATAGTTTCGTGGTTGTATATGCGCACCAGAAAATTGGTGCCGCATCCAGTTGCCGTAGTCTGATGGTCATCCGGCGGAGCGTAGTTCAGTGCCGGCCGCCGACGCCGCGCCACCGTGCACTGGTCCTTGCAGCAATCAGAATCGAGCGTAACTGCGCGCGTCCAGGTTCCCAGCTTGCGTGACTGCGCTTCAGACGATACCGAGCTTTTCGTCACAGTGCCCTTCCCTTTTTTATGAACGCCAGGAAGTTGTAGCGGCCGGCCCGGCACAGTTACGCGGCACCAGTTCGCAATCCGAACAATGCGGGGCGTTTGATTGACGCTGCAGAGGCGTGTTCCTACACTTGCCCCAAGCCCAAAGCCGACGCGCCGTTGAGGCGGCCCGTCCCTCCCACTCCCCGCCCAAATCAAATCGCCCATGAGCACCGAAACATTGCACGATCTGCGCGAGCGCCCCATGCCGCAGTGGACCGACGACATCAGCCGCATTCCGTACTGGGTCTATCAGAATGCAGAAGTACGTCAGGCTGAGCAAAGCAAGGTCTTCGGCGGGCCCACCTGGAACTATCTGTGCCTTGCAGCCGAGTTGCCGAAGAAGGGAGATTTTCGTACCACCTTCCTTGGCGAAATGCCGGTGATCGTGGTGCGCGGGCCGGATGAAGAAATCTACGCTTTTGAAAACCGCTGCGCCCATCGCGGCGCGCTGATTGCGCTGGACGACGGCGGCAATGCCGAGGAATTCGCCTGCGTCTACCACGCCTGGCGTTACGACCTCGAAGGGAACTTGAAGGGCGTGGCATTCCAGAACGGCGTGAATGGGCAGGGCGGCATGCCCGCCTCGTTCTGCATGGATCAGCACGGTCCCCGCAAGCTTCGGGTGGCAACCGTGAGCGGACTGGTTTTCGGCAGCCTGGACGACGACGTGCCGTCGATCGAGGAATATCTCGGCGATGAAATACTGCAGCGCATGGAGCGGGTATTGCACAAGCCGGTCAAGGTCATTGGCCGCTTCACGCAGAAGCTGCCCAACAACTGGAAGCTGTACATCGAGAACGTAAAGGACAGCTACCATGCCAGCCTCCTGCACGTGTTCTTCACAACGTTCCGACTCAACCGTCTGTCGCAGCGCGGCGGCGTGATCGTCAGCGAAAGCGGCGCACATCATGTGAGTTTTTCGGCGATCGACAAGGCAGAGGCCGCGAAGGACGCGGCCGCCAAGGCGGCTGAACTTAAAAACGATTACAGCTCCGAAAAGCTGCGCTCGGAAAAGGAAGGTTATCGGCTGGTCGACCCGTCCCTGCTCGACGGCATCGACGAATTCGGTGATGGCGTTACGCTGCAAATCCTGTCGGTGTTCCCGGGCTTCGTGCTGCAGCAGATACAGAACAGTCTCGCGGTGCGTCAGGTTTTGCCCAAGGGGCAGGAAACCACCGAACTGAACTGGACCTACATCGGCTTTGAGGACGACACGCCCGAGTTGCTGAAGATGCGCCTGAAGCAGGCCAACCTGATTGGTGCCTCTGGTTTCGTGTCGATGGAAGACGGCGCGGTGGGCGGGTTCGTACAACGCGGCGTGGCCTGTGCTGGTGAGGAGAAGGGCATCGTGCAGATGGGTGGCGTGGCGGTCGAAAGCGTAAGTTATCGTGCCACCGAAGCGTCCGTGCGGGGCTTCTGGAAAGCCTGGCGCGGCTACATGGGACTGTGATCATGGCGATGGATACCGGATACGAAGCACTGATCGCGCTCAACGCAGCTTATGCGCGCTGCATCGACGAAGACCAGCTGGAAGCATGGCCGGATTTCTTCCTTGAGGACTGTCTTTACAAGATAACGACGGCCGAAAACTACCGGCAGGGAATGCAGGCCGGCCTGGTCTATGCCGACAGCCGCGGTATGCTGCAGGACCGGGTGACTGCCCTGCGTGAAGCAAACATCTACGAGCGGCAGCGCTATCGTCACATCCTCAGTGTGCCAACCATACTTGCGCAGGAGGCGCGGGGGACCGTGTCGGAAACGCCGTTCCTGGTAGCCCGTATCGTTCGCCGCGGTGAGACAACGCTGTTCGTTACGGGTAAATATATCGACGTCGTCGCTCCGGACGTTTCTGGGCAAGCGCGCTTTGTCGAGCGTGTCGTCGTATGCGACAGCAGCAGCATCGATACGCTGCTGGCGATTCCGCTTTGAGCATGGTTTCGGCGACCGCGGCGCACGCGTCCCTTTCCATGCCGGTCGGCATAGCGATCGCCATTGGAGACCCGAACGGCATTGGACCTGAAATTGCCGTGAAGGCTGCGGTGCAGGGTGAGAGGCAGCTCGACAATCAGCTTGAAAACCAGGTTGAAAAGCAGGCTCGCAACCAACGTGACCGGGTGCGAACGGTGCTGGTCGGGGATGCCCATGTTATTGCGCATTACGCGGCCAAGCACGGCGCTGGCCTGCCGCTTGAATACCTCGACGCCGCGAGCTCATGGGAAACGATTGATCATGCCCGCCCGGCCCTCCTTGTGTGGCCGGTTGCGGCCCTGGCGGCTGATGCATTTCGTCCTGGCACGCTCGATGCGCGCGCCGGCAAGGCCACGATCGCCTATGCAGGCGCCGCAGTCGACCTTGCCCGCCGCGGCATGGTTCAGGCAGTGGTGGGATGTCCCCATTCCGAAACCGCCATCAACAATGCCGGCATCGCATTCTCTGGCTATCCGCCCCTGGTGGCGGAACTGACCGGCACGCCCGCCGAGCGGGTATTCCTGATGCTGGTCGCAAACGGCCTGCGGATCGCGCATGTAACGCTGCACGAAAGCGTCGCCTGCGCGCTCGGGCGGCTCACGCCTGAACTGGTGGTCAACGCCGGGCTGGCCGCGGTGGAAGCGACACGTCGACTGGGCGTGGCCGCGCCGCGCCTGGGACTGTTCGGCATCAATCCACACGCAGGCGAAGGCGGGCTGTTTGGCGACGAAGACGAACGCATTACCGGGCCCGCCGCGCAACTGCTGCGCGCTGCGGGCGTGACAGTCGAAGGTCCGGTCGGCGCCGACCTTTTGCTCGGCCAGCGTCGATGCGATGTCTACCTCGCCATATTCCACGATCAGGGTCATATTCCAATCAAGCTGCTCAGCCCGCTGCGTGCCAGCGCGCTAACCATCGGCACCGACGTTTTGTTCAGCAGCGTGGGCCACGGCTGCGCATTCGACATTGCCGGACGCGACCTGGCCGATCCGGTGTCCGTAATAGAGACTATCGCGCTGTTGGGCCATGCGGCGCGACCGATCGAGCGCTAAACTTCCAGAAGTCGTCCGTTTCGTCAGCGACTGCAGCCATGAACCACACTATTCGCGTCGCCCAAACCGATATCCAGTTCGACTGCGTGGAAGGCGACACCGTGTTGCAGGCCGCCAAAGCGGCTGGCTACGAGTTGCCCTATTCCTGCCGCAGCGGCATTTGTGGAAGCTGCAAGGGCAAGGTGCTGTCCGGCAGCCTGCACAACGCCGGTGCCGGCGAGGCGCTTACGCCGGAAGAGCTGGCTTCGGGCCACGCGTTGTTTTGCCAAGCCAGGCCGCAGTCCGATATCGACATTGCCGTGCATTCGATCGAGCGCATCGACCCAAATGCACGCAAGACCGTTGAAGCGAAAATCTACCGCATGACGCGTGTTACCGAAGACATCACGCTGCTGCAACTGCGCTTTCCAGCCGGTGTACGCGTGAAATTCAAGGCAGGCCAATACTTGCATGTGCTGCTGGACGATGGCAGCCGACGCAGCTTTTCCATGGCTAATCCGCCGCAGCAAAGCGATGGCGCGATGCTGCACGTGCGGCACATGAAGGAGGGGAAGTTTTCTGGTTGGCTTGCTTCGCAGGCAGCGGTTGGCGACAAGCTGAAAGTAGAATTGCCCTTCGGCGATTTCCGCATACAGGAAGATGCGGCGGTCGAGGGCGCGCAAAATTTGGCCCACGCGCGGCCGGCGGTCCTTATTGCCAGCGGCACCGGGTTCGCACCGATCAAGTCAATTCTGGAAGACCTGTTCCGGCGCGGCACGCCGACGCGCCCGATGGCGCTCTACTGGGGCGGGCGCATGCTGCAAGACCTGTACATGAAGGACTTGCCTGAAAAATGGGCACAGCAACACGCGCTGTTTCGCTTCGTTCCTGTTTTATCGGAGGAAGTGGTGGAGGGCGTCCGGAGCGGCCTGGTGCACAAGGCAGTGATGCAGGATTTCCCCTCTCTGGCGGGGCATGAAGTTTATGCCTGCGGCGTGCCAGCCATGATCAACGCCGCCCGCCTTGACTTCACGCGGGAGTGTGGCCTGGACCCGGATGACTTCCACTGCGATGCGTTTGTGCCGGGCGAGGCGGTAAGCTAAGAGGTGCCTGGCCGCCAGGACGGATCTGAGCCATCCGTCGGCCGAGAGGCGATCTGGCTCGGCGCCCTTCTCCCTAAGGCTGCTTGCCCGGATCCTTCAAGTCCACAAACTTGTCGATTTCGACGATTGCATTGTGGTTCCCGGTGCGACGCACCGCGCCGATGTGCATGGTCTGGATGATGTCACGCGTTTCCGGATCAATAGTGATCGGGCCACGCGGGCTTTCCAGCTTCATGCCCTTTAGCACCTCCATCGCCTGATCGCCATCGAGCTTGCCGTTCAGCTTCTTTGCCACGTTGTAAATTGCGGCCATGCCGTCATAGGCGGCCACCGAATAGGCGGCGGGAGGCTGTCCGCCACTGACCTTTTCATAGGCCTTGCGGAACGCCGCGTTTTCCGGGCTCTTGCGGCTCTCGAGGTACTGGCTTGAAACAGTGACGCTCAAGGCGGCTTCGCCCATCGCCTGTAGCACCTCGTTCGGCAATTCGCTGGCGAGCAGGACCTTGATGCCATCGGCCTTGAGTCCTCGTTCCTCAAATGCCTTCATGAAGGCGATGATTTGCTCGCCACCCGGCACGAACACGAAAACCGCGCCCGGTTTGGCATTCTTGATGCGCTGGACGAAGGGCGCCAGTTCTGGCCCCTGCAGTGGCACCCGAACCGAGTCAATAATCTGTCCGCCGTGCGCGGTGAAGGCTTTCTTGAAAGCGGATTCGGCGTCAATGCCCGGCGCGTAATCCGACACCACGGTGTAAGCGGTCTTGATGCCATTCTTCGCGGCCCACTCGCCCAGCGGCGCGGAAATCTGCGCCAGCGTGAAGGATACGCGCGCAATGTAGGGTGACTTGGTGGTGATGTTGGAAGCAGCCGCGTTGATGATGAGCATCGGCTTTTTCGCCTGGGTTGCGAGCGGCGCGACCGCGAGTGCTTCAGGCGTGAAGCCGAAGCCGACCAGAAAATCCACCTTGTCGCGGGTCAGCAGTTCCTGCGCAAGGCGCTTGGCCACATCCGGCAGCGGGCCGGTGGTGTCACGCGTGATGATTTCCACCTTGCGGCCTGCCACCGTGTCGCCGTGCAAATCGATATAGGCCTTGATGCCGTTGTTCATGCGCTGCCCGTATTCGGCAAGCGGTCCGGAAAAGGGCGCGACCATGCCGATTCTGATCGGGTCAGCGGCCTGGGCGATGGAGGTGGAAAGCGAGGCGAACGTGAGAGTAGCGGTCGCGAACAGCCGTGCCGCTGTCGTGGAAAACGTCATTTAAATGTCTCCTGGTCTTGTTATGGGTCGCGATGCCGGACTGGGCAGGACCATGGGTTTTGGGAAAATGTAATGCCTGCCACTTAGCCTGTCAAAAGCTGGCTGGCATCCGTCCGCATTGCGAACTTCGCGGATCAGAGGATCGATTCGAGCATGCGGCGTGCCGACTCAAGTTCCGGCAGCAGGACGTCCAGCATGCTCTGCAAACTGTGGCGCGAGGTGCCGGCGACGATGCTCATGGAAGCGATGGTCTTGCCTTCGCCGTCGCGGATTGGAACGGCTAGCGAGCGTAGCCCGAGTTCCAGTTCTTCGTCGCACACCGCATAGCCGCGCTTTCGCACTTCATCGAGCTTGGCCAGAAGCGCGTGCAAATCCGTTATGGTATGTGGCGTCAGCGGCAGCCGCTTCATGCGGCGCAAAAGCGTCTCGGCCTCTTGCGCCGGTAGGGCGGCCAGCAGCACGCGGCCAGTGGCGGCGGCCGACGACGGCAGGCGCGAGCCAAGCCCGAGCCCGTTCGCAAGACTCCGACGCGTGGCGGCACGCGCCACAAACACCACGTCGGCGCCGTCCAGTACGGCAAGGGAGGTCGATTCGCGAGTCCGCTCGCTAATGGCTTCCAGCATCGGCTGCACGGCTTTCGAGAGAGAGTTTGAAGTCACATAGGCATGGCCGAGGCGCAGCACACGCGGAGCCAGCCGGAACTGCTTGCCCTCGCGCTCGACGTAGCCAAGTCGCTCCAGCGTAAGCAGTGAGCGACGGGCGGAAGCGCGGCTGTGCCCCGTCACCTCGGCCGCCTGGGTCAAGGTCATGGGGCGATTCAGGATGCCGAAAGCTTCAATCACGGCGAGCCCCTTTTCGAGGCCGGCGACGTACTCCTTGTCTTCGCTACTGCGTTCGCCGTCCATTGGGTGGGGAGGGGGAGGATGAAGGAATGCGCATTGTAGGTTAATCCGCTGCAGGGACTGTTCGAAAGCCAAGCATTCCCACGGGCGAATAGGGAAGCCGGGATCTGCGGGTGGATCAGTTGTTCGCCTGATTTTGCGGCCGTCGTTTGAAGCAGCATCGTTCCACTAACACCACGGAGGGATAAATCGTTGGTGTGTGACGATTGAACGCCACGCTGCTTCCACCTAATGCTGATCCGATATGAACGCAAATCGATTGAACATCGTACCCAACATGGGTACACTATGAAGGCTGTATTTTGGGAGCTCCCGTCGTTTAAGCGCCTTAGATCCAGGCCAATTTGATGAAAGACCCCGAAGCCGGCGATGTAATCAAGGGCACTGGCGGCCTTCGAAAGCTGCGCTATGCCGACGCTACTCGCGGCAAAGGCAAGCGTGGGGGGCTTAGGGTGATCTGCTACTGGAATATGGTGAGCGACCAGTTTTGGCTGTTCACGCTTTACGACAAAGACGAAGCTGTCGATTTGACCGCAAACGAGCGTAAAGCTCTCAAGGAAGCGTTGGATATGCAAATAATGGACAGGAGCGCCCGAAAATGAAAAAACGAAACTTGTTCGCTGATTTGATGGAAGGAATGGAAGCCCTGGAGGCGGAGAGGACAGGCAAGGCAACGCTGAGAAAGATCGAGGTCGAATACAATCCGGCGCCGGAATTAACGCCTGCTGAACTGGTGCGGGTCCGTACAAAGCTCAACATTTCTCAACCGGTTTTCGCCCGCAGACTTCGGACGGAAGTGAAGACCATCAAGAATTGGGAGCAGGGCAGGTCAAAGCCGAACGCCCAGGCCGCGATTCTGGTGAGGCTGGTCGACCGGCACCCAGAACTGTTGGAAGAAATCGCAACGTTATAAGGCGTTGGGGCGCAGCAGCAGCGAAGACAAGGAACGCGCCGCCGTCCCCGAGAATCGCCAGTCCACTCCACTGCACTGCACTCCCGCACTTCATCAGTTATGACAACGCCTTTCGACGGTTAACGGACCGGCGGCAAAAATTAGTGCTCGCGGTGAAGCACGTCCTGTCGGTCTGGTGCGAGCCCTGCGCGTCATTCATGCACTGCAACACAAAGGAAGTCGACTCTTAGTTTCATGCGGGAGAAGACGAGGGAAATCCATGCCGGTTGAGCCGAGGCAATCCTCGACCGGTGAAGCGGTGCTATTACTCTAGGCACCCTTGACCCTTGATCGTTATGTCAGTCTCTTCATGAAACAAGACTCTAGCGACCACAGCGCCCAGCCTGCCGCCGTCGAGCAGGCTGAAGAATCCTGGTTCGCCAAACTTGGTCCGGGCCTGGTGACCGGTGCCGCGGACGACGATCCGAGCGGCATTGCCACCTACACGCAAGCCGGCGCCAAGTTTGGCCTTGAGACGCTCTGGAGCATGCTGCTGAGCTATCCGCTGATGGTGGCGATCCAGATCATCAGCGCGCGCATCGGGCGAGTGAGCGGACGTGGACTGGCACCCAACATGCGGCGCTTCTATCCACCATGGCTGCTGTATTCCGTCGTGGTCTTGCTCGGGATTGCCAACACCATCAACATCGCGGCCGACCTGTCTGCCATGGGCGACGCCCTTCGGCTGCTGATTGGCGGGTCGGCACGCTGGTATGCGGCAGGATTCGGCCTGCTGTCCCTTGTGCTGCAGGTATTCGTTCCCTATACCCGCTATGTCCGGGTGCTGAAGTGGCTGAGCCTCGCGTTGCTCGCCTATGTCAGTACGATTTTCATGCTGCATATTCCGTGGGCCGAAGTAGCAAGAAGCCTCGTGATGCCGCACCTGCGGCTTGAGAAGGAGTACATCACCACGGTGGTGGCGGTGCTTGGCACCACCATAAGTCCTTACCTTTTTTTCTGGCAGGCGTCCGAGGAAGTCGAGCAATTGCAGAGCGACCCGGAAGCCGCGCCGATCAAGCATGCGCCGTCGCAGGCGCGCTTCCACTTGTCGCGGATTCAGATCGACACCTACGTCGGTATGGGGTTTTCCAATCTGGTCGGTTTTTTCATTATCCTGACAGCCGCGCTGACTTTGCACGCGCATGGCATCACGTCAGTGGACAGTTCGGACCAGGCGGCCGAAGCGCTACGGCCGATCGCAGGCAATCTTGCGTTCGCGCTGTTCGCCATCGGGATCATCGGCACCGGCCTGCTTGGGCTGCCGGTGCTTGCCGGCTCGGCGGCGTATGCGGCGGCGGGCACCTTCCGATGGCGCCACAGTCTGGAACTTAAGCCTGCGCTGGCCCGCGAGTTCTACGGCATCATCGCCCTGGCCACGCTGGGCGGCGTAGCAATCGGATTCACGCCCATCAACCCGATCAAGGCGCTGTTCTGGAGTGCCGTCATCAATGCCGTGATTGCCGCGCCCATCATGGTGATCACAATGCTGATGGCATCCGACAGCCGCGTTATGGGACGCTTCGTCATCCGTCGCCGCCTGAAGGCGTTCGGCTGGCTGGCGACGGTGTTGATGGGTTGCGCGGTACTGGCAATGTTCTACAGCTTCGTTACCTGAAGTACTGCCACGAGCGGGCCGGTCGCGGTCCGGCCACGGTCCGGCGACAACCGGCCCGCAATCAGATTACAGAAGAGTCGTCACCGCCGCCGGCGTCGCTCAGGAAGTCATCGCTGCCGCCTGCATCGCTGAGAAAGTCGTCGCTGCCGCCGGAGTCGCTTAGAAGGTTGTTGTCGTCGGCGCTCTCGACCCGACCGTCCTCGGGGCCGATATCATTGACGCCGGCGCTCGACGCAAGACTGTTGTCCCGACCAAGGCCGCCGTTCTGCTGCGAGATGTCGGCCATGCCGTGCGACCCGTCCAGACCCGGGTTGTTGTGATGCCCCATGAGGTTTCCGATTCCCTGAAACAGAAAGGCGCCGCCTGCCACGCCCGCCGCGGTTGCCGCCATGGTGCCGAGAAAACTGCCGCCACCAAACGGCGAGGGACGGGCCGCAACAGCTTGTGGAACGCCGGCCGGCTGCGCATAACCAGCTTGTTGCGCCGTTGGTTGTGCCGCGGGAGCAGCCTGCGAGGACGAACCCGAGAGTGGATTGCCGTACGCATTGAGCGGCGCGCTGCGGGAGTTGTTGCCCCACGCGTTCGCATCATTCAGGAACGATCCACCGGCACTGTTTCCGCCGGTTCGTTGCAGTGTCGCGATTTGTTGTTGCAGCGCGGCGATCTGGGCCTTGGCGTTATTAAGCGCCTGCTCCTGGATCAAGGCGCGCTGCACCAGGAGATACGAGGCGTCCGGCTGGCTGGAAACCGCCTGCCGAATCATGGCGTCGGCCTCCGGGTCGCGCGCAACGCCGCGAACCTGCACCAGCTGGTTCAGGAAGTCTTGCAGCAACTGGTTTTCCTGTGGGCTCATGTTGTGCTTCTCCGTAGAGTTATGGGGTGAGTTCCGGTTCAGGCTACTGCGCGAGACGCGCCACGACTGCGTCTCGTCCCACTATATGCGATCGAACCTGGTGCATTCAAGTCACCGCTTTTGCGCTGCAAATGGAACAAGCGTCGGCGCTTGCTCTCAAATCGGCCCGCTCGCTTCAGCGTGGATTTATTGCACGACGCGGGTAACGCCGTTGCTGTCGCATTAAAATCAGCATGGTGCCCGAGAGCATGGCGCCGAACAGCATTATCACTGCATTGACGGAGACCTCGACGCGCATCAACAAGGCGTACATGCCCAACATCGCCAGCACCGCGATGTTTTCACTGAAGTTCTGGACTGCGATTGACTGCCCGGCGCTCATCAACATTTGGCCGCGGTATTGAAGTATTGCGTTCATGGGGACCACAAAATAGCCTCCCAGTGCGCCAACAGCGAATAACAGGGGCACAGCGAGCCACAGGTGCGTCACCAATGTCATGAGTGCTACGAGCACACCCAGCCCTATGCCAACCGGAAGCACCCGAAAGGACTGCTGCAGCGTGACCAGTTTGGCCGCTGCCATCGCTCCACATACAACGCCCACCGCGACCACCCCTTGCAGGATCGCAGCCTTCCCGAGCGGCAGGCCGAGCGCGGAGCCGGCCCACTTGAGGACGATGAACTGCAGTGTCGCTGCGGCCCCCCAGAAAAGCGTGGTGACTCCCAGCGAAATGCGACCCTGCGGGTCATGCCACAGGCAACGGCACTGCGCCAGGAAATGACGCGTCAGGCCGGTGCCTGCCCTGCCAGGATAACGTGCACCGGTCCCGGGAATCATCAGGCACAACAGTGCCGCAAAGACATACATCGCGCTCACTACCAGAATCGCCGCCTCGGCCGGCGTGTCGACCTCCCGCAGGAGCGACGGCAAGTCAATATCCATAATTGTGGACAGTGTACGGGGACTGATAAGCAAGCCGCCCAATACCGTGCCGGCAATGATTGAAAACACGGTCGATCCTTCCATCCAGCCATTGGCCCTGACCAGCTTTGCAGGCGGCATCATTTCACTCAGGATGCCAAACTTGGCGGGCGAGAAAAACGCAGCGCCGACCCCGACCAGTGCGTAGCCCAGCAGCGGCTGGATATCGGAAAAGAGCAGCAGGCAGCCGGCAATCTTGATCAGATTCGAACCGAGCATGACGCGACCCTTGGGCAGACTGTCGGCCAGGACCCCCGCCGCAACTGCAAGCAGGACATAGGCACCGTTAAACCCGACCTTGAGGAGCGGCGTTGTCCACGAGGCGTACTTCAGTTCCGCCAACAGTGCGATCGCCGCAATCAAGAGCGCGTTGTCCGCGAGTGAACTGAAAAATTGGGCCAGGACGACAATGCTGAAGCCATGGCGGGACGAAAATCGCAAAGTGCCTTTCCTCAGAGGTAGGGTGGTCGACGAACTGATTTTCGGCGGCAACTGAATTGCGAATAGCAGCAACAAAAAGGTGAAAATCCGGGAAAAACCTGAGCACAAATCGAGCCAGGCGCGAGCAAAGAAGTCGGCGTATTACTGTGACGAGGGCAGCCAACCTTGGCAAGAACAGACCCATGGCTGTGAAGCCGACATGGAACGCCGATCTTTCTAAAAAGACCTTCGTCATTGTGCTTCAGTTCACTCTATTTGAAGCAGGCGTCGCGGCTGGGCAACACGGAGCACGCCAATTGCATTTGCCGCACGGCACCAAAATGGACGAACTCAAGCATCTCTGATATAAAACTTCCATTTCCTATAAGTAATACCGCCCTTTTTAACGATCCCCCGCTTCAATTTCACCGGTTCCCATGCGCCCACCTGCCCTCACCCGTCTTACGCTAGCCGTCTGCGCTGCCCTGTCACTAGCGGTCGTCACGCCTGTAATGGCGGCGCCAGACGCCGCTGTACTGCAACAGGCGCAAAACCAGAAAAGCGCGCTGCTCGAAACATTGAAAGAGCTGGTGTCGATAGAATCTGGCAGCGGCGACCGCGATGGCCTCGACCGCATTTCCCAATTGATTCACGATCGCCTGGAGGCGCTGGGCGGCAAGGTGGAATTCATTGAGCCGGGCGTCGACACCTATCGGATGCACGACACCCCTGCAAAGCCAGGCAGGATGGTAAAGGCTGTTTTTAAAGGCAACGGGAAAAGCAGAATCCTTCTCATTGCCCACATGGACACGGTTTACCTCAAGGGAATGCTCGCGAAGCAGCCGTTCCGCGTCGAAGGAAATCGCGCCTTTGGTCTCGGCATCAGCGACGACAAGGCCGGCGTTGCGGTGATCCTGCACACGATCGCAATGCTCAAGGCATTAGGTTTCCAGGGCTACGGACAGATAACGGTGCTGATCAACGGTGACGAGGAAATCAGTTCGCCGGCTTCGCGTTCTGTATTTGCAAAGCTCGGCGCAGAGAACGATTTGACCATGTCGCACGAGGGCTCGCCCGCCGATAACGACCACCTGTCGCTTGCCACCGCGGGCATCGCCGCGGTCACGTTGAAAGTTACAGGGCGCGCGTCGCACGCGGGCGCCGCGCCGGAGCGCGGCCTCAATGCCATCTATGAACTGTCGCACCAGATGCTGCAAACCAAAGACTTCTCCGATCCGGCGCATGGCCTGAAAATGAACTGGACCATGGTATCGGGCGGATCCAACCGCAACGTCATTCCGGCGGAAGCTACCGGCGCGGCCGACGTGCGGGTAGAGCGGGTTGCGGACTACGACGGCCTCGAAGCGAAGCTGCGCGAGACAATCAAGAAGCAGCTTATTCCCGGAACCAGAGTCGACCTCACTTTTGAGCGTCGCCGTCCGCCGCTGCAACCGAGTCCGGCTGCGCTCGTGGTGGGCCGGCACGCGCAGGCCATTTATCAGGAAATCGGCAAGTCCATCAAGGCGGTCGACACCGTCTCGGGAGGCGGCACCGACGCAGCATTCGCGGCGCTTAATACCAAATCGCCCGTTCTCGAACGTTTCGGGTTGCTCGGCTTCGGGGCACATTCGAACTCGGATGAATACGTGCTGGTGGACTCCATTGAGCCACGTCTCTACATGACCACGCGACTGATCATGGACTTCTCGAAAGGCGCGATCCGGTAAGCCAATCGCGTGGCGAGGGCCGAAGCGTTGCTTCCGCTGCCCGCCTGCAACCGGCTTCAAGGACATGCGGGAACTCAGCAAACATGCAAGACGCCACAAGCTCACTATCACTGGATACCCTGCTCGGAAATCTCCCGGGCATGGTCTACCGTTGCGTGAACTGCGCCGACTGGACCATGGAATATGTCAGCAGCGGGGCACGATCCCTGACGGGTCACGACCCCGACGAGCTGATCGGCGACCGGGTCGTGAGTTACGGCTCACTGATCCATCCGGATGATCGCGAGCGCGTGCAGGAAGAGGTCGGTGCGGCTCTGGCGGCTGGGCAGCCGTTCCAGCTCTGCTATCGGTTGCGGTCGAAAGACGGCAGCGAGAAATGGGTCTCGGAACAGGGCCATGCCGTGCTTGCCGCCGATGGCATCACCCAGGCCCTCGAAGGCTATGTCACCGACATTACCGAAAGCAGGCGTGCCGAACAGACGCTGCGAGAGAGCGAGGAGCGCTTCAAGAGTGTGGTGAAAGCAACCACCGACGCAGTGTGGGACTGGGACCTGGAAGCAGGCCGGCTGTGGTGGAACGAAGGCTACTCGGCTCGCTTCGGCCACGGCCGGGATGCGGCCAATTCAAACACAAACTCGTGGACCCTGCGGATACATCCCGAGGATCGGGAACGCGTGACCCAATCGATGCGAGCTGCCATTCGCGGCAGTGGCCATAGCTGGACCGGGGAATATCGCTTTATGCGCGGTGACGGTTCCTGGGCAAATGTGGAAGACCGCGCCTATGTAATCCGCAATGCGAGGCAGCGCGTCACCCGCATTGTGGGCGGCATGACCGACCTGTCCGAGCGCAAGCAGGCGCAACATGAAGCGCAACGGGCCGAGGCCATGCAGCGGCGCATTATCGAGGTCCAGCGTGAAATCGCTTCATCAAGCCTGGCCTTGACTGAAGTGATGAATCTGATGGCACAACGTGCCATGGAAATTACGTCTGCGTCGGGCAGCGTGATTGAACTGGTCGAGGAAGACGACATGGTGCGCAACGCCGTGGCCGGCAGCGCAGTCCGGGACATTTCGCCACCACTAAAGCTGGAAGACAGCCTCGCGGGCCATGCGCTGCAAAGCGGTCTTGCCGTATATGCCGAGGACGCCTGGTCCGATCCAAGAACAGACCAGGCGGCGTCGCGCCGGATGGGAGTGCGCTCGATTATTGCGGCACCGCTGCGCGAAGGCGACCGGCTGATAGGCGTAGTGAAGGTCATGTCGACGAAACCCGCGGCGTTTGCACAGGCCGACGTCAACAATCTGCAATTGCTGGTGGATTCCCTTGGGGCGGTAATCCTGCGCCATCACGCTGCCGAGCGGTTGCGCGCGTCTGAGTTGCAATACCGGTTCCTGTTTGACAATCTTCCGCAACCAATGTGGGTTTATGAGGTGGCCGGCTTGCGCATATTGGCAGCCAATCGCGCCGCCATTGCGCACTATGGCTACAGTGATGCGGAGTTCCGATCCCTGACATTGTGCGAGCTGCACCCTCTCGAAGACGTTCCCGAACTGAAAAGTGCGGTGCGCGCGAATAGCCTGATCAGCCGCAAGCGGATCTGGCGTCATCGCAAGAAGGACGGCACCGCAATCGAAGTCGAAATTTTCTCGGATGTGATCGAGTTCGACGGCCGGGCCGCGCGTGTGGTGCTGGCCAGCGATGTCACCGAGCGTCGGCGGGCGGAGCGGGACCTGCTGCGGGTGAGTCGGGCCAAGGAAATGCTGGCGGCCTGCAACCAGGCGCTGATTCGCGGCGAGGCCGAAGAATCGCTATTGAGAGAAATCTGCCGCGTCGCCGTGGAGATCGGTGGCTACCGCATGGCATGGGTCGGCTTTGCGAAGGAAGACGAATCCCGCACTATCGAGATCGTCTCGCATTTCGGATCAGACAACGCGCCGATCCCAGCGGTTCAGTTGTCGTGGGACGAGTCAAATCCGGCCGGCCGGGGGCCGGCTGGTCGGACCATCCGAACCGGCACGGTAAGCTTGATGTCGGACAGCCTGAAGGAAGTTGGGCTGGTTCCATGGCAGCCGCTCGTCTGGGGCGCGGATGCTAACGGCAAGCCGACAACGGATGGCGCGTACCGCAGCGGCGTGTGGCTACCGCTGCGCAACCGGGAAAGGACATTTGGCCTGCTGAGCATGTTTGCCGCCGAAGTGGCGCATCTCGGGCAGGACGAGGTGAAATTCTTGCAGTCGCTCGCCGACAACCTCGCCTACGGGATCGATAACTTGCGCCTGCAGCAGGAACGTCTCCGACTGCAGGCCTCTGCCCTCAAGGTTGCCACGGCGGTGTCCGCGGCGACCGGTACCGAGTTTTTCAGCCAGCTGACCGACAATATGGTTGACGCACTTGGCGCGACCGCCGGTTTCATGGTGCGCCTCACGCCGGGCATGGCTTCGACCGGAAGAACGGTGGCGGTCGTGGTGGGCAAGGAGCCGCATGAAAATTTCGACTTTAACGTTGCCGATGACGGGTGTAACGAACTGGTGGCATCGATCCATTGGCTGGTCAATGACGCTGCTGCAGCCTGCTATGCGAAGTCGGGGACGCTGCGGCAATTGAGCGTGCGCGCTTGTGGCGGCCATCGGCTGGACAGCTCCACCGGTGAGCCTTTGGGTGTGCTGTTCGTGCTGTTTGCCGAAATGCCGCGCCAGAAGGAATTCATCAGTTCCACGCTCAAGATTTTCGCAGCGCGCGCCGCGGCAGAACTTGAGCGACAGGCGTCGGATGCACGCATTCGCGAACAGGCTTCGCTTCTCGACAATGCTAAGGACGCAATTATCGTTCGCGGTATAGACCAACGGGTGCGGTTCTGGAACAAGGGTGCCGAACGGCTGTATGGCTGGACTCAGGCCGAAGCAATCGGACGCTCGATTAATGACTTGCTTCACGACGATCCTGCGCTATTGGAGGCGGCAACCCATGCCGTGATGCAGCGCGGCGAATGGAGCGGCGAAATTCGTGAGCGGCACAAGAGCGGGAGTTTCCTGACGGTAGAGGCAAACTGGACCCTGGTGCTCGACAGTGAAGGGCGGCCGGAATCGATCTTCGCTATCAAGACCGACATCACGCAGCGCAAGGCGGCCGAGCTGGAAATCAAGCAGCTTGCCTTTTACGATGCCCTGACGTTGCTGCCCAACAGGCTTCTGTTAATGGACCGCCTGCGCCATGCGCTGGCGGCCACTGCGCGCACCGGGCGGGAAGGCGCGTTGCTGTTCATTGACCTCGACAACTTCAAGACGCTGAACGATACGCTCGGCCACCATGTTGGCGACCTGCTTCTGCAACAGGTCGCAACGCGACTCTCGTCCAGTGTGCGGGAGGTCGACACGGTCGCCCGACTCGGCGGCGACGAATTCGTTGTGATGCTGGAGAACCTGAGCGAGGATGCGACCGATGCGTCTCAGCAGGCGAGGGAAGTTGGCGAGAAGGTCTTGCTGGCATTGAACCAGCCTTTTCAATTCGCCGGCTATGAACACCGCAGCACGCCCAGTATCGGCATCACGCTTTTTGGGGACCATCGGGACGATGTCGCGGAACTGCTTAAGCGGGCCGACCTGGCGATGTACCAGGCGAAGGCCGCCGGGCGGAACACGCTGCGCTTTTTCGACCCCACCATGCAAGCCGCGATCACCCGCCGGGTTGCGCTGGAACACGAGTTGCGGCACGCGTTGCAGTCGGACCAGATCACCCTGCATTACCAGCCTCAGGTCAACCGTGAGGGCCAAGTCACCGGCGTTGAGGCGCTGGTGCGCTGGCAGCATCCCGAGCGGGGCATGGTACCGCCGTCGGAATTCATTCCGGTTGCTGAAGAAACGGATCTGATTTTGCTGCTGGGGCAGATGGTTCTACAAACCGCCTGCATACAGCTGGCGGCATGGAGCACGCAGCCCGAATTTGCGCATCTTTCCATTGCCGTGAACGTCAGCGCTTACCAGTTCCGCCATCCAGCATTCGTGGACCAGACTCTCGCCGCGCTGGACCGGTCCGGCGCCAATGCTTACCGGCTCAAACTGGAATTGACCGAAAGCCTTTTGGTCGACAACATGGATTCCACCATCGTCAAGATGACCGCCCTCAAAAGTCGCGGTGTGCAGTTTTCTCTTGATGACTTTGGGACTGGCTATTCTTCACTCTTTTACCTGAAGAGTTTGCCGCTCGACCAGCTGAAGATTGATCAGTCTTTCATCCGGGACGTGCTCTCCGACCCGAACGACGCGGCGATTGTTCGAACCATCATAGCGCTAGGACAAAGCCTCGGACTGGCCGTCATCGCTGAAGGGGTGGAGACGGAGGGAATGCGGGAATTCCTCGCTGAGAATGGCTGTTACGCCTTCCAGGGATACCTGTTCGGACGCCCGATGCCGCTTGACCGTTGCGAACGACACATACTCGCGACCAGGGATGCCCTCGCTCTCGCCTGAACCGGCATCAGCGAGGCCGGTGGTTGGGCTAGCACTGCCGCGGTAGAATTCACGCTCTGCCTGCCGACAAGTTTCATTAATGGAATCGCAACGACCGCCACTCCCCGAAAGCGACGAAGCCACTGCGAAACCAGCGCGCAGTCTGCGCGAGCATTTATTCCCCATACTGCTGGCCGGCTCGCTGCTGCTGACAGTGTTGGCGGTTACTCTGGTTACCGTGCGCGCCGCGCGCGAGTCGGACTACCAGGATCTGCATACCGAGTTTGATTTCCGCGTACGCGAAACCGCGGAACGGCTTGAGCAGCGCATGGCTACGTACGAAGAAGTTTTGCGTGGCACGCAAGGGTTCATGCGGGGATCGATCGACGTCGATGCCAATGACTTCCGGGACTTCGTGGCCAACCTTGCACTGCCGGAGCACTTTCCCGGCATCCAGGCCCTGGCGGTTGCTGCCCTGATAGCGCCGACCCAACTGGAAGAGCATGTGACATCAATGCGGCGGGAGGGACATGCCGCATATCAAGTCAACCCGTCGGGCAAGCGCGACCGCTTCAGCGCTGTGGTTCGAATCGAACCGTTTGTGGGGATGAACCTGCGTGCGCTCGGCTTCGACATGCTGACTGAGCCGTTCCGGCGTGCCGCCATGGTTCGGGCTGGTGAAACCGGTCGTCCGGCCATGTCTGGCAAGGTGCAATTGATCCAGGAATCGGGACTGGAAACCCAGGCGGGTTTTGTCATGTACCTGCCGGTATACCGGCATGGCATGCCGGTTGATACCCCGGCTCGGCGCGAATCAGCGCTGCTGGGCTGGGTCGCCGCGCCGTTCCGCATGAATGATCTGATGGCCGGCGTGGGCGGCGAGCGTTCGAACGATTTGCGTGTGCGTGTCTTCGATGGCACCGGGCTAGATCCGCAATCCTTGATGTATGACTCGCATCGCAGCGCATCTCCGTCAGAAGAGCGGCCGGCATACCACAGCGTCCGGCGCGCCGCAGTGTCTGGTCGGCTGTGGACCGTGGAAATCGCGTCCCGGCCAGACTTTGAAGCACGTCTGGGCACCGAGAAGCTCTATGCGATCGGGTTCACCGGCACAGTCGCGGGACTATTGCTGTCGACGCTGGTCTGGGTGCTCGCGACCGGTCGCCGCCGCGCGGTGACGCTGGCCGTCGACATGACTCGCAAATTGCGCGCCAGCGAGTTCCGCTGGAAATACGCGCTGGAAGGCGCTGCCGAGGGCGTCTGGGATGCGAATCTTCAGACCGGCGAGGTGCTGTACTCGCGGCGCTGGAAGGCAATGCTGGGGTACTCTGATCAGGAAATTCCGCCGCACCGCAGTGCCTGGGAAGACCGCATCCATGCCGACGACAGGGCTGCGACGCTGCAGGCCGCCGAGGCCTGTATAGCGGGCGTCACCAAAGCTTATGAATGCGAATACCGCATCCTGTGCAAGGACGGAAGCTGGAAGTGGGTGCTGGCACGCGGCATGGTGGTTAGCCGCGACAGCAACGGCGCAGCGCTGCGCATGATCGGAACCCACTCTGACATTAGCAGCCGCAAGGATGCGGAGAGGCGCGAGGCACAGCGCATGCAGGCGCTTGACCAGACGCGTGCGGCGCTGGCCCATGCGCAACGGCTGGAGGCGGTTGGCAAGCTGACCGGCGGCGTTGCGCATGATTTCAATAACACCTTGCAGATAATTTCCGGCAACCTGCAATTGCTGCAGGCAAGCGGCGGTGACAGGGAGCGCGGCCAGCGCCTGATTGGCAGTGCCCTGGACGCCGTGGAGCGTGGCGCGAAACTGTCGTCGCAATTGCTTGCCTTCGCCCGGCGGCAGCCGCTACAACCGGTTGTGGTCAACCTCAACCGCTTGCTGGACAACATGGCGGAGTTACTGCAGCGCGCGCTGGGCGAATCGATAGAGATCCAACGCGAAACGCGAAGCGGTCTGTGGAACACGCTGGTCGACCCGTCGAGACTTGAAAACGTCATTCTCAATCTCGCGCTTAACGCACGTGATGCAATGAGCGGTGGCGGCATACTGGGTATCAGTTTGCGCAACGCCGAATTTGTCGGCGAGTCGGCCAGTTCCATGGATGGCTCAACGGATGCGGTGCCGGCTGGCCAGTACGTCATTTTGGCAATGAGCGACACCGGTTCCGGTATGAGCCGCGAGGTCGTCGAGCAGGCTTTTGAACCCTTCTTTACGACCAAGGAAGAGGGCAAGGGCACGGGCCTCGGCCTGTCAATGGCGCATGGGTTCGTCATGCAGAGCGGTGGTTATATCCGCATCGACAGCATCGTAGGGCATGGGACTACGGTGAGCGTTTACCTGCCGCGTTCGCTTGAGCCAGAGGCCAGGGCGGAGCCCGCCCGAACGGAGGCCTCTACAGAGCGAGGCAACGAAACCCTGCTGGTCGTGGAGGATGACAACGGCGTTCGGGAAACCGTGGTCGCGCTACTGACGGGTCTGGGATACCAGGTACTGGCCGCGGCGGATGGCGAAGCGGCGCTGGCGATTCTCAAGCGCGACGAATCAATCGACCTGCTCTTTACCGATGTCGTCATGCCAGGGCCGGTCACAAGTCGCGACCTTGCCCGGCGCGCCAAGGAAATAAATCCCGGCATCGAAGTGTTGTTCACATCGGGCTATACGCGCAATGCCGTAATGCAGGATGGGAAGCTCGAGCCAGGCGTCAACCTTATCGGAAAGCCGTATCGGTCAGAGCAGCTCGCCCGCAGGCTGCGGGAGTTGCTGGCGAAGGCGCGCCATTCGCGACAGACTGGCCGCTCGTCGCAAGAACAGCCGGCACCCGTGTTCGCTAAGGTTGGCGACACCTCCGCCCAAGAAATGGATCGGTCCTCCGCCGCGGGACAGAAGATACTGGTCGTGGACGACAACGCCGACCTGCTGGAACTCGCCTGCGAGATGTTGACAATGCTGGGCTGGGCCCCTACGCCTTGTACAGACGCCGAGCGCGCAGTCCAACTTCTACAAGACCAATCCTACGAAGTTCTATTCACCGATGTGTCCCTGCCGGGAGCAAGCGGAATCGCGCTTGCGCGACAGGCCGTCCTGCTGCGGCCCGGGATTCGAGTGGTCTTCGCAAGCGGCTATAACGACCTTTCCAGGCATGGCGGGGACCCAGCGCAGATTTTTTTACGCAAGCCCTATAACGTTACCGAGTTGCAGCGAGCCCTTGAGGCTGCATAAGGCGGTTAACCAGTCGAGGCAGAACGAGGGCGCCGCACTGTCCTCGAACCCGTTTTGGTTTGATGAGTCATGGCACAACTTGAGCAGGCACGATAAGCTTGCGCAAACGGCAACCTCTGGCGCATTCAAGCGTCACTTGAGGACGCGGCACCAGGCCGTGAGCCAAACAATATAGGGAGCATGCGGATGGAAGCTTTTACTGTATCGCAGGGTATTTCGACACGTCCGTCCACGCCGCGACACGCCTTGCTGGCCTTTGTCGCCGGGTTCATCGCCGTGCTTGCGTTTCACCAGCCGATGTTGATGCTTCTCGCCAAACTTGGCGTCACCCACAGCCCGGCCTATGCGCTCAATCCGGTCGGCGTTCTGGCCATCCCCAAGGTCATCTCGCTTTCGTTCTGGGGTGGCGTATGGGGCATCGTGATGTTTGTGGTCGGACGCCGCTGGCAAATCGATGGGTCTTTCTATATCAAGGCGCTCCTGTTTGGCATGATCGCCCCCACCCTCGTCGCGTGGTATGTGGTCGCGCCTTTAAAGGGGTTGCCCGTGGCCGCGGGCTATGCAATCAATGGCATGGCTACCGGCTTGTGCGTTAATGCAGCATGGGGACTTGGCACGGCAATCCTTCTCCGACTGATGCAACGGTCGCTGCAGCCGGCCGCATAGCGGGAGCCTGCGGGCCCGGAGAACCGCGCGGGCCTCTGCCACGCTAACTCTAAGGGTTCTTGCTCTGGCGATCAGGCGGCGCACTGCCACAGCGAAAAGCCCACGAACGTTAGTCCGTGGGCTTTTCGCACCTGTTCTGCTCGATTCGATTAACTGCATTGGCTATGCCAGCCGCGCCTGATGCTGCGCTATTGCGACTGAATCGCCGATTCGGATCGCTGCAGGTAGGCCTGCGCATCTTCCTTCAACAACAGCCGCTCCCTCACCAGCGTCTCACTGGCTTGCCGCACTCGGCTAGCGTAGTCGGTCCTTCCGTTGTAGCGCTCTTCGATTGAGTGCCGCGGATCGCCACTCGCCAGGCGCTCGGCTTTTGTTTTTGCGAACGGAAAATAGCTTCCGTCGCGGTCGCATACCTCGCCTTCAGGAAACGGCGCACGATACAGGTTCCATCCGGTGTAGGTGGCGAGCGGCACGGCAATGTCGGGCAATCTAATGCCCGCCACTTCATTGCCGTCTGCATCGACGCGCGAGACAAGGGCGCGGTAGGCTTTCGCCGGATCTGGCGTAGGCGCTGTCCAGTCGCCGAACAGCGTAATGCGGTTGCTTGTGCGGACGATCTGCGCGCCAGGGATCGCCGGGAATCCTGCGGCTTCAGGCGCCACCAATTGGTTGCGCGCCAGGCTTGGCACCCGGCTTGGCGGCGGTGCCTTGTCCTGGGTAACCCATTCGTCCAGGGCGACCAGCAGGGCACGCAATGCCGGTGCCGGACTGTGCGGGTTGCGTGGATTGACACACGGCCCCACAGCCGTATCAAGGCCGGTTCGACCGCCGTGCTGTGTACCCGCCACCAGGTAGGCACGACTGTTGGCGGGGAGCGCCACGTCGTGCTTGCCGAGCGGGTCGGTGGCGAGCAGCGAGGCGCCCTTCTGCCAGTATTCGGTCGAGGTATTGACCTCCATTAGCAGCGGGTCAAAGCCGTCGTGCCGGAACAGCGAGCCGGATTTCCCGGTCACCGGGTCTTTCATCGTCGCCGTGGAAAATGGGAAAGCGTTTTCCGGGTAGGTGTGGTCTTCATGCTGCGTGTTGGTTCGGGCTGGCTCCGCAAATTCATCATTCAGGAAGACGCGACCCACACCTGAGATATGCGCCAGCACACCATCGAAAACGCGCTGTCCGCTTTCATCCTGATTGAAGCCCTGGGAAATGTGGTCGCGCAAGTAGCGTCCGCTTTGCGAGATGCCAACGGCCAGCGCGGCCCGCATGCCGCGGCCGGCGGGATTGGGCAACAGGTTGTCGTCACTCGCCGCATGTCGCAGGAACGAAACGAAGTCCCGGGTCGCGGCAAAGCCGATGCCGAGCACCTTCGGATTCTGCGCTTCATAGCGGAGCTCATAAAGTGTGCCCGGCTGCGGCTTCGTCCCCTCGGGAAGCAGGCGGATGCTGCGTGCATCAATCCACTGCCAACCGCTTGCGGGGATTTCACGCGGCTTGTCTACCTCGCGGCGGCGCTCCGTCAACTGCGCCCGGCCCTGGTCCTGGCTCGCGGTCTCATAAGACAGGCGAAGCACATCCGCCAGCGCGCCGCGCGTGCCATTGACAATTTCCTCGCGGATGCGGCGCACCAGTGGCTTGCCGGCGTCGGTTGCAACCGGCACCTTCATCGCCATACCGTGGCCGGTGCGTGGCGCATCGGCATCCCAGCCGCTCCACGCGATGGTGTAACCCTGACGCAGAAACAGGCCATTGCCGGCATCCTTCGCATCTTTGGGATCGTTGTTGGCGCTGGCTGCCTGGGGCGAGGCATCCATCATCCAGTGCATCAGGAATTTGCGGCCCCGGTTGTTAACCTCATAAAGAATCTTGTGATTGCCGCGCGCGGCATCGGCTGGCCGAAGCATGAAAAAATCGGTCTCGTATTCGACCTTGCCGCGCGCATTGCGGGGTGCCTGGTCAAGGTTGACGATCACGCGGTTGCGCGGGTCGGCGGGATCGAGTTCGCCCCGGGCCACGCCGATAACGCGTTCGTACGCGCCGGTTTCCCCAAACGCCATGCCGGCAGCAAAGGGTTCAATGCGATCTATGTGCAGCGAGGTAATGCGCGCATTGGCCTGACTGCAAAGAAGCAATGGCGCAAGCAAGGCGGCGGACAGGCTGAAGGAACGTAACAGTGTCACGGTGGAAGTCTCCCTTTTGGTTTTGTAAGCCGGACATTACAGTAACAGCGGCGGAATGCAACAGGGCAGGCCGCGGCCCCGCATCATCACTCTGTGGTGATGACATCAGCCTGGTCGGTTAGCCTTCGCTTGCTGTGGGGTCATCGAAGCGGTAACTCGCCATTACGACGTCGAGCGCTTCGTCTACGAACAATCGGGACCCGATACTGTTGCCTGCCGCGCCAGCCACTACCATCAGCGGCAGCAAATGGTCTTCGCGCGGATGTGCTAGCCGGGCGGCAGGCGCCTGGTCCCAGTGCAGCAACTGGAGATTGCGCTCGCGCGGGTCGGGCCGGGTGACTGCGTCGTTCAGATAGTCCTCGAACTGGCGTGACACTGGCATCGACTCGGGCCGACGAAAGCCTCGCATGTTGTGATAGGTCAGGCCGCTGCCCAGGATCAAAACGCCCTCCTCGCGCAGCGGTTCGATTGCCTGGCCCACGGCGATATGGGCGGCCGGATCATAGCCGGACTTCAGCGACAGCAAGACCACCGGCACCTTTGCGTCGGGATACATCAGCGCAAGCGGCACGAAAGTCCCATGGTCGAAGCCGCGCCGCGGATTGGCTTCGACCGGCATGCCGGCCGCTCGCAGCAACTCTTGCACGCGCGCTGCCAGCGCGGGTGAACCGGGGGCCGGATAGCGCAACTGGTAGGTGTGCGGAGGAAAGCCGGAATAATCGTATTCCATGCCTGGATGCTCCGAGGTGGAGACCGTGAAGTTGCGTTCTTCCCAGTGTCCCGTGATGACCAGAATTGCGGTGGGGGCGGCCGGCAGCTGCGCCGGCAATTGGCGTAATGCGTTCTCTGTTACGGCAAACTGCTCCCGCAGTCCGTCGACCCATGGCCACGGACCGCCGCCATGCGAGATGAAAAGGACGGGCATTCTTGTGTTTGACATGGTGCATCTCCGCGAAGGGGGCCGAGCCACAAAGTTTAAACCTGGCCGGCTGGTACCGCAGACCTCGGGGCAGACCGGGTACCGCGCCTGATGCGTCGGACCCCGCGCAGGCAAAGGATGTATGTGAATGGCAGGCGCACGCCCCCCGGCCTTTTTGCGACGCATCAACAAAGCGAAAGAATGATCGGGGAGACGGAGCATCGGACGAAACCCGCTGTCCAACCTGTGCCCGCATCGCCGGGGCTCCCGCGGATTCTCCTTCCAGGCGTGCCCATCATGAAGAAAGTTGCGCTTTACAGCAGGTCAAATCGCAAGATGGATCGGTCGGCCACGCCGCGTTCCGCCGTGCCGCCTTCCCTGGTGCAGAGGGCCGCCTCCACTACAGACCAGGGCGCACACCACGGTCCGGCCTCAGGTCCAGCTCCGGCGTCCTCCCCAAGCGACTTCAATAGCCGCAAAGCCACCGGCCGGTCGACCCGGGTTCCGGTTGCGCCTGTTGTGCCAGTTCCTTCGCTTGACCGTCGCCCAAGTTTCCTGGCCCGGCACGACCGCACCATCTCGGTCTTCGCTGCGCTATTGCTGATTGCCCTTCTGATGGGTTACGCCGCCGTGCAGCCGCCGTCGGTTGTCCTGACGCAGAAGGACATCGATGCGTCCGTCACCCACACGCTCGACCACACGGTGCTGCCCTCGCCAGAAGCGAGGGCTTACCGGCAACTGCGGCGTTCCGTGGTTCGGGTGCGCCAGCTTGGCCATGACAAGCTGAGCGACAAGGATCAGGTCAAGGGTGTCGGCACCGGTGTCGTGATCGTCGACAAGGGCGTCATCCTTACGAGCCTGCACGTGGTTGCCGGTTCGGAAAAGGTGCAAGTGGTTTTCGATGATGGCACGGTTTCGGAAGCGATCGTCACCAGGACCCAACCTGAAAACGACCTGGCGGTACTGCAAGCCAAAACCCTGCCGGACGACCTCGTGGCCGCGACCATGCGTTCTACCCAATACCTGGCGCCAGGGGATCGTGTCATTGCCGTCGGCTATCCCTTCGATATCGGGCCGTCCGTGTCGGCTGGTGTGGTCTCCGGCCTGGGACGCGAGTACAGATCGCCGGACCGTGGACAGGTGCTCTCGAATCTTATTCAGTTCGATGCGGCGGCCAATCCGGGCAACTCCGGCGGTCCGCTAGCGACGATGGACGGTGAAGTGGTGGGCATTGTCACCGCCATTCTGAACCCGACCGACCAGGGTGTTTTTATCGGTATCGGCTTTGCCGTCCCGATTGAAAATGCTGCCGCGGCCGCTGGCACATCGCCATTTTGAATGCAGTCAACCTGGACCACTCATGAACGACAGACCCAATGGAAGAACGGACGTTGCGCTGCAGATGGAGCAGATCCTCTATGAGGTGAAAAAGGTTGTGGTCGGTCAGGACCACTTCCTGGAACGGGTGTTGGTCGCCATGCTGGCGCAGGGACACTTACTGGTTGAGGGCGTGCCCGGCTTAGCGAAGACGCTCACCATTAACACGCTGGCAAAGACGGTTCGCGGCACGTTCCGGCGTATCCAGTTTACGCCGGACCTCGTGCCAGCCGATCTGGTCGGAACCCGCATCTATAACCAGAGGACGGGCGAGTTCGCCACCTCGTTCGGGCCGGTGTTCGCAAACCTGCTACTCGCTGACGAGATTAACCGCGCGCCAGCCAAGGTGCAGAGCGCCCTTCTGGAAGTCATGCAGGAATACCAGGTCACGATCGCCGGTGTCAGCCATCCCGTGCCGCGTCCTTTTCTTGTCATGGCGACGCAAAACCCCATTGAGACCGAAGGCACCTATCCCTTGCCGGAAGCGCAAGTCGATCGCTTCATGATGAAGGTGCTGGTTGGATATCCGACGGAGGAAGAAGAATTCGTTATCGTCAACCGCGTAACTGGCGTGGCCAACACCGTGGCGGCTGTCACCACTCCAGAAGAACTGGCGGGGCTGCAACGGGAGTGTCGCGCCGGCTATGTGGATCCCTCACTGGTCCAATACGCCGTGCGTCTGGTTTCGGCCACGCGCTTTCCGGACCGACATGGCGTCCCGAACGTCGCGCAGTACCTCACCTACGGCGCCAGTCCGCGCGCCACCATCCAGATTGTCGAGGGTGCAAGAGCGCTGGCCTTTTTGCGCGGACGGACCTATGTACTGCCCGAAGACCTGACCGACATCGCGCCGGACATTTTGCGACATCGACTCTCGCTCTCGTATGAAGCGCTCTCCGACGGCTTGACCTCGGACGCATTGATCCGCCGCATCATGCAGCATCTGCCGCCGCCGGAGCGCCCTCTCGAAACTCATGTACGCCTGCAGGACCATGTCAACACCAACACCAACATCAACGTCTGAGTCCATCCTGCGGCGGCTGGAATGGACTGTCATCCGTAGACTGGACGGCCTGCTCTATGGTGATTACCGTTCGCTGTTTCGAGGCTTCGGCGTGGACCTCGCCGACTTGCGCGAATACGCCTGGCAAGATGACGTGCGTCACATAGACTGGAACGTGAGCGCCCGCATGGATACGCCCTATGTCCGCGTCTACAATGAGGAGCGGGACGTTACTGCGTGGTTCCTGATGGACTTGTCACCCTCACTCAACTTTGGCTCCGGCACCCAGAAGACCGGCGTGGCGACGGAGGTGGTCGCTGTCCTTGCGCGCCTTCTTTCACGCCACGGGAATCGGGTCGGGGCGCTGCTGTATGGCAGCAAGGTAGATACCGTCATTAGCGCCAAGTCCGGACGCAATCAGGTGTTGCACCTGCTGCACCGCATACTGCACCGGCCATCGCAGACTGTTACGTCGCCGACCCGCCTTCATGATCTGTTGCGCACGGCCAGTGAAACCATCAAGCGTCGATCGCTGGTATTCGTCGTTTCGGACTTCATCAGTGAGCCAGGCTGGGAGCGCGACCTGGCGCGCCTGGCGATGCGCCACGAGGTAGTTGCAATCCGCCTGTATGACGAACTGGAAATGTCGATGCCGGATCTCGGACTTCTGGTGGTTCAGGATGCCGAAACCGGTGAGCAGCTTTTCGTGGACACCCATGATCGAGCCTTCCGCAGCCGTTTCGCCGCTGCCGCGGCGCGCCGCGAAACCGCGCTACGTGACGCCTTCAGCGCCGCCGGCGTTGATGCGCTGGAGCTTGCAACCGATGACGACGTGCTGGATGCGATCCTCCGTTTCGCCGACATGCGCCGCCGCTTTTCCAGGTTGGCGAGCGGCGGCGGCCTGCCCCAGCATCTGGAGAAATCATGACATTCCTGTGGCCTCGCATGCTTGCCCTGCTGGGCATCTTGCCGCTCGTGGTGTTTGCCTATGTCTGGTTTCTGCGGCGCCGGAAAAAGAACGCGGTCCGCTATGCCAGCCTGTCCATTATTCGCGAGGCGATCGGAAACGGTCCAGGGTGGCGTCGTCATGTGCCGCCGGCGCTGTTTCTGCTTGCGCTAAGCGCCATGCTGCTCGCGGTTGCAAGGCCGGCAGCAGTGGTAACCCTGCCGTCGCAATATGAAACGATCATCCTGGCCATTGACGTGTCGGGTAGCATGCGCGCCACCGACATTGCGCCGAGCCGGCTGGAAGCGGCACAGGCGGCAGCCCGCAATTTTGTAGCCAAGCAGCCGAGCAACGCGAAGGTGGGCGTAGTGTCCTTTGCCGGCACCGCGTCGCTAGTGCAGCCGCCGACGCTGGACAAGGACGAAGTGATCGCCGCGCTCGAACGTTTCCAGCTCCAACCGGCGACTGCGGTCGGCAGCGGAATCCTGGTCTCATTGAAGACGATTTTCCCTGACATGGAGATCGACCTTCGTTCGTCCAATCCGCGTGGGCGCACACATTCCAGTGCGGCGGACGCTGCCCGCGGGACGCCGCTCGAGCAGGCGCAAAAGCCGGCCGCGGCTGAGACGAAACCGGTGCCGCCCGGTTCCTACACATCAGCCGCCATCATCCTTTTGACAGACGGGCAGGCGACCACTGGACCGGATCCGCTCGAAGCCGCGAAGATGGCGGCGGATCGCGGCGTTCGGGTCTATACAGTAGGCATCGGCACGGCCAACGGTGAAATCCTCGCCGCGGAGGGTTGGTCCATGCGGGTGCGACTCGACGAAGAATCGCTGAAGCAGATAGCGAAGGTGACTAACGCCGAATATTTTTATGCCGGCTCAGCGGTCGACTTGACCCGCGTGTATGAGACGCTCAATTCCCGGCTGGTGCTGGAACGCAAGCCAACTGAAATCACCGCACTCGTGTCGGCCATTGCGGCGGTGCTGGCATTGCTGTCGGCCTTGCTGTCGATGGCCTGGTTCAATCGGGTCCTCTAGCGCACCTTTCCGGCACACCTTTCTCACTGCGCGATGCACGCGGCCTCAGGTCAGTATCAGGGCCTGAGGCAGACCGACCCGCTTTCCGGATACACTTCCTGCAGGGCATTCACCAGGTCCATGCAGCACCTGTTTCGCGCTCGCGAGCAGGTGCCCGCCAATTACCAAAATCAGGAAGAGAACCGATGATCTACGAGATGCGCATCTATCACTGTGCCCCAGGCCGCCTGCCAGCGCTGCTGAACCGCTTCGACACCATTACCCTTGAATTCTGGGAAAAATATGGCATCCGCCAAGTCGGGTTCTGGACCACGCTGGTTGGCGAGAGCAACCAGGCCTTAACCTATCTCCTGCAATGGGAAAGCCTGGCCGAACGCGAAAAAAAGTGGAATGCATTCTCCAGTGATGCCGGCTGGCTGGCGAAGCGCACGGAGACCGAAGCGGAGGGCATCATCGTGCAGCGAATTGAGAACAGCCTGCTGGCGCCGACCGCATTTTCATCCTTGAAGTAAACCACGCGCATGGTACCCATGCTGAGCTCGGATCACGCATGAGGGCCAAACTGGCGTGGGCTTCAGGGCGACCCGGTAAAGTCGACCGGAAGCGGCCAGAGACCAGGACGCAGCCACCATGCGCTTTGCACGCAAACGGCGCCGAGGCTGCGGGTCTCATGAGATCGACCCCGCACCTCGCACAGCTGCGCTATGCGGTGAAAAGGCCCGCCTGGTAATCGTGCACGGCTTGCTGGATTTCTTCCCGCGTATTCATCACGAAGGGGCCATACGACACCACGGGTTCGCCGAGCGGCAGCGCGTGGCATAGCAGGACCAGCGCATCCTGTTCGGCCCGAATCTCCAGGCCCTCGCCGTTGTTGTCGAACTCGACCAGATGGCGCCGTTCCACCTGGCTTCCATTGACCCGCACAACGCCGCGCACCACATAGAAAAAGACATTCCGCTCTGCAGCCACCGGTAGCGTCAGTACTGCGGTTGCCTGCATGCGCAACGTCATCACGGTGACGTCAATCAAGGTTTCGATCGGTCCGCGGTGACCGTCCCAGCTACCGGACGCAAGCTGAATGCGGGCCTTGCCTCCGTCGGCGTCAAACATCGGAAGCGCATCAGCCTGCAGTCCAACGTAGCGCGGGGTAGTCATCTTTAGCCGGGCTGGCAGGTTGATCCACAGCTGCAGTATTTCGAGCGGACCGCCGTCACGCATGAATTCCGCGGACGAGGTTTCCGAATGAACTAGTCCCCGCCCCGCTGTCATCCACTGAATGCCGTCTGGCCTGATGACGCTTTCGTGGCCGCCGCTGTCGCGATGCGCAATGTCGCCATCCAGAATGAAGGTCACTGTTTCAAACCCGCGATGCGGGTGCGGTCCAAAAGGCAGTCCGTGATTGCGCGGGGCGTAAACCTGGGGGCCGTGATGGTTCAGGAAGAGGAACGGGTCGATCATGTCGACCTGTGAGGTTGGCAGAGCGCGCCACGTAGTCAGGTCGGCGATGTCTTCCTGTTGTGCCGCGTGGATGCGGCGAATGCTACGGGTCTTCACGGTATGGGTCCTGCAGGAAATGAAGCGGGCTCGAAGCGGTGCTACCAGCACCAATGCACCAATGATGTTATCGGATTTTTCCCCGCTTCTCCTAAAATGCCGGTGATGCGGTGCTTCCACCGGAGGTGATGGTGTTGCCTTGCGTTGTCGCGGTACTGCCGCTCGGGTTAACCGTGCCGCCCGTGCTGGGCGTTGTAACAAGCGCCGCCGCGCCGGTGGGGACCGAAATAGCGGCGCCGGAAGGAGGCAATATGCCGGTGGTGACCACCGGCTGATTGGTTGTAGTTATCGTCGTTGGTGTCGTTGGTGTCGTTTGGGTGGCAGAAGTCGCAGGGTTGATGCTGCCAGTTACACCGGTGCCATTGGTGGACGCCGATGGCACCGCCGCCGTAGTAATGACCGGGCCGCCGGCACCACCACCCGCTTCGCCCCCGCCGCATCCGGGCAGTGACATGCAGCATATTAAGGCAGCGAGGCTCGCGCTTCGCCTCCGGTATATCGGCGCGACTGCGAGCGAACTACGCGCCGCTGACGGATCGTTCATCCTCACCTCAGGCCTCCATCAGACAGTCCAGTCTCCTGCTTTCATCCGTGCAGTCGATGACGCGGCCTTGCGCCGTGTTCGGGCGGAGGTTGACGGCATCTCCCCACCCTATCGATGACCTTCCCGCCGGTCTACTTTGCGAGTGGCTGGGACGACGACGGCTGCTGCGGGCTCAAGTCCATTGGCTGTCCGGGAACTGGCTTGGGTTTTCCCTGCGCATCGGACAGGCGATATTTTGTGCGGCGGTCACCCATCAGGTCACGCAATTCGCGAACGCTCATGGTGCTCACTTCATGCATGCGGATGAGCATTGATGCCCCAACTGGCAAGCGGCGATGGCGAATCTTGCTGATGACGGGTGGCGCCACTTCGAGCGCACGTGAGAGAGCGGCGTCGTTCTTCAAATTCAGCCTCTCTATCAGGATATCCAGCAGATGATTCGGGTTGTATGTTTCCTGGCTGACGAGGTTCTCAGAGGACATGGCGTCTCGCTTTCAAAAAGCTGGTTAAGTGGGTACAACGTTGCTTCTGCTCTACTGAGGGACATGCCGGGTCGCACATAATTTCCCCTCACCACGCAAAAATTTGATTTAAAACAAGCTTCGGCGAAAAATTTTTCCCTTGCTGAAATTGAGTGTTCGCAATGGGTGATTTTTCCTTGCAACGATAATGAATCTGTCGGCCAACGAAAGCCGCTTGCTCGGAGGACAGGATGATTTCTTTGCTTATTACAGTGCTCATGGTTGGCGTTGGCGCGGTCGTCTCCGGGATCTTGCTGGCAGTCGTAGACTTGCTGGCGGATTTCGACCGCCTCGCATGATCGACGTTACGGCACTGGCACCGAGCCCGCTGTCGTGCCCATGTGTCGCCTGCCGGCCTGCGCTCGTCTCTGACCACAAGGTGTCTCATGGGGCTCAGGTCTTGTGCGACCGTCCCGAGCCGGACTTGCGTCCGCCACCGGATACCTTGTTTTCCGTCGCCCATGCGCGCCGCTTCGCTTCTTCTTCCGGCACGCCACGTTTCTCGTAACCCTTTTCGATATGCTCAGCCTGTCGCTTTTGCTTGTCGGTATAGGCCGTCTTGTCGCCGGTCGGCATGGTCGTCTCCTTGCGTTTCAAATACTTGGCCTTTCGAGTGGCTGAAACCCATGTGGTTCCAATGCATTTGGCAAGATTTGAGGTTTCACAGCACTGTGCTGGTCGCCGAGGCGCATGGCCCGGACACCGTACCGTGATGAGACCGCTGGTCGGACAGATTTGCGTTGCGCTACATCGGGCGGGGCGGCCCCTTGCTTACCGCGTCGTCCGCGGGGACCCGAGTCCGCAGCTGCGGCAGGTATTGTGGATACTCGCGTTGCATGAAGTCGATTAGTCCTTCCCGCAGCCGGCAACGCAGGTCCCAGCATCGACCCGCATCGCCGGCGCTGACAAGCATGCGCAGTTGCATGGCCCTCTGGTCGGCGTCTGTCACTTGCATCAGGCAGACGCGACCATCCCATTCGGGGGCCTTGCGTACCAGCCGCTCGAGTTCAGCCCGAACTGCTGCTGCCGGCATGCGGAAATCGACCCAGATAATAACGGTCCCAAGAAGCTCCGAGTTGGTTCTGGTCCAGTTCTGGAATGGATGCTCGATAAACCACTGCAGCGGAACGACCATGCGTCGCTGGTCCCAAATGCGAACGACCACGTAGGAACCTGTGATCTCTTCTACCTGACCCCATTCGTTCTCGATGATAACAACGTCTTCGAGCCGGATGGGCTGGGTCAATGCAAGCTGCAGTCCGGCAAGCAGGTTCCCGACCACCGGTTTGGCGGCGAAGCCCACCACAAGACCTGCGACGCCCGCCGAGGCGAGAAGGCTGGTGCCGATCTGGCGCAGCAAAGGCAAGGTCATGAGCGCCATGCCCGACCCCACCAAAATTATGACTACCATGACAGTCCGCGCCAGAACCTTGGTTTGCGTCTGTATGCGCCGGGCTCGCAGGTTGTCTGCGGCATCCGCTGGGTTGAGTTCAATAATCGTATCGGCGACTGCAGAGACACAGCGCACCGCGAGCCAGGTCAGCGCGGTGACGAGTGATAGCGCGCACAAATGCTGCAGTAGCAGCAGTCCCGGCGCCGCTGGCTGGTAATTTCGAAGCAGGATCTGCAGCAGCAGCAAGTACACAACCATACTGCCGGCACGGTCGCCATACCAGACGACGCGGCGCGAGAACGGAAGATGCCGCGCGATGCGTTGCAGCGCGCCGATGACGACGTGATGCAGGATCAGCACCGCAATCAGCAAAAGGAAGGCCTGGACTACAAGTTCCACCCAGGGCGCATGCTGCAATAGCGCCATCCATGGCGTTAACATCAATTGCATCGTGCGGGACCAGTCTGCCGCCAGGTCGGCCATTAACAACTCCTTGTGCGATATGGAAGCAAAAGTGTAGCCAGAGTTGCCGCCACCTTCTTTGAGAGTTGTTGATTCCCCGGCTTGTTGCAGCCGGCAGATGGCGCGGCCTGCTCACCCGGAAAGCACCAGATATCTTGAGAGTCCCGCAGTACCGCGCAAGGTCTGCGGCGCGAAGTACATGGGCCGATCCTTGCAACCGCATCGAATATCAACTGCAGTGGCGGGCACAGGTAGCCAGCTGAAAACAAGCACCCGTTGTGACGGCCCCCGCGCTATCTGGTCTATGATGCGGGCTGAAAGTTGTTCGTGCCCGATTTAGACCGTTCCTCACCCGGCCCAGTTAGACAAATCCAGACAGATTCATGATGAGCCAGGCGAAACTCGACATTCCAAAAATTACCTCTTGCGTGCTGACCGGATGTGCGCTGCTTCTCGTCCTCTTGAAGGGAATGCTGGCAGCCCTGTTTGCCGGATTCCTCGTCTACTCGCTGGTGCACATGATGGCGCCGGCGCTAGGCCGGCGGCTCGGAAGCGAGCGATCCCGCGCCTTGGCTGTCGCGCTGCTCGGAACGCTTATTGTGGTCGCGCTGACGGCCGCAATATGGGCCACCGCGTCATGGTTTCAGAAAGATGCACATGGCGTGCCCGCCCTGTTGCAGCGGATGGCGGACATTCTGGAGTCATCCCGCGGCCAGATTCCCGACTGGCTGAGACAGCGCCTGCCCGACAGCGTCGAGTCGCTTCGGGAGATGATCACGGGCTGGATGCGGGAGCACGCCACTGAAGCCAAGGTCGTCGGAGAAGAAGCCGGACGCGTGGTGGTGCACCTTCTGCTCGGGATGGTTATCGGCGCCATGGCTGCTCTCTATGACACCACGACCGTGCGCCAGTATTTGCCCTTGGCGCAGGCGCTCCACGAACGGGTTGTGAATTTCAACCTGGCTTTTGAAAGCGTTGTCTTCGCGCAGGTCCGCATCGCCGCGATCAACGCCGTGTTTACCGCGGTGTTCCTGTTCGTCGCCTTGCCCCTGGCAGGGGTGCGTCTGCCTTTGTCCAAGACCATGGTGGTGCTAACCTTCTTCGCCGGCCTGCTGCCGGTCGTAGGAAACCTGATCTCGAACACAGTGCTGGTGATTATTGCACTGTCAGTGTCCTTGAATATAGCAATCGCGGCGCTGGTTTTCCTGGTGGTGATCCACAAGTTCGAATACTTCCTGAATGCGAAGATTATCGGCTCGCATATTAATGCCCACGCGTGGGAATTGCTGGCCACGATGCTGGCAATGGAGTCGATCTTTGGGTTGCCCGGCGTGGTCGCTGCGCCGGTGTTTTACGCCTATTTGAAGCGCGAGTTGGCGGAGAGTCGCCTGGTGTAAGCCCGTTGCGTGCCTGGAGGGCATGCCGACCGGCTTTCGGCCGTGCTGCCCCCCGATGTGAATTACGTGCACACCGATGCGGCTGGCGCGCTACCCCGGTGTCGACGCAGCGCATCCGGTACCGTCTTATACGACGTCGTGGCTGATGTCGATCAGGTTTCTTGAGCTGGTGATGGCGTACCCCTTGGATGTGATCTGCTCCATCGGCTCTTCAATCGCAAACTGTGGAAGCTGGTCAGCCGCATCGTCGAAGTCTACGCTGCGCTCCGCGGTTTCCCAGTCGATATTGGTCGCTTCCTCCGGAATTTCCTTTCCTTCAGGCACGGCCAGATAGGAAAAGCGTCCGCCGTTTTCGGCGCGTCGATAAATGTCCAACCTCATAATTGGCTCCTCACCAAAGTTAAGCGTGCCCTTTGGACTATAGACCTGTTTTTTTGTTTCGGCCAAGCGCGGAGAAAATCAATCGCGTCGAAGCGGATTTCCGCCCAGTTCATCGAGTTCCTCGCCGTCGGCAAGGCGGACCATCAGCCGCGGTACTTCGTCTGCTATTTCCCGGGCGAGGAAGCCGAGTGGGCCCATTCGCCGCGCCAACTGGTCTCCGGCGCGCGCATGCAGGGCCACGCCCCAGGCTGCGGCCTGTTCGGTGGGCGCGCCTCGCGCCATAAGTCCGGCGATGATGCCGGAGAGAGCGTCGCCCGATCCGGAAATAGCCAGTCCAACGTTGCCGCCGCAGTGCTCCCAGAGGCGACCGTCCGGCATCGCGATACAGGTGGTGGCTCCCTTGAGAGCGACCGCCGCGCCCCAGCGCCGGGCCGCTTCGAGCGCAATGAGTTGCGGATGCTGCAGGACCTCATCCTTGTCCATGCCCGTCAGATGGGCAACTTCACCGGCGTGCGGGGTGAACAGGGCGTCGGCATTGAACTTCCCAAGAAACCCCCGTCCGTCTGAACCCGTCCCGCTCTCACCTGCGACGCACATGGCGCAGGCGTCAAGCAGCAGCCGAGGCGGTGATGCGAGGTTCTGTAGTTCGGGCGAAGCAAGCAGGCCCATGATAAAAGCCCCGGCGGAGGCTTCATCCTGCATGCCGGGGCCGATCAGAACCGCATCGCTGGACTTCATTAGCGGCGCCACTGTGGCTGCGGCATGCTCAAGGAAGCCGCCATCGTCGCTTTCCGGAAGGCCGATGACCCGCGCTTCCGGTATGGCGATGGCGACCAGCTGCGCAACGCTGGCGCCGGTCGCGATGGCAAGTTTGCCGGCGCCGGCGCGCAAGGCCGCGGTGGCGGCAAGGAGGATGGCGCCCGGTATTTCACGTGATCCTCCAATAATGAGTATCCGTCCGCGCTGCTCCTTGTCGCCGTCCTGGCTCGGCATGGGCAGCGGCCATGCGCGCAGGCTTTCGTTGGTTACTTGCCGGCGATGTGGCGGTTGTGCTTCTGAAGGCATGATGGTGACAAGGTTCCCAAGGTGGCAGCCGCGCGGGAACTAGCGGCCGGCCTGGAGATTGACTGCGGGCTCCGCAGTGACCGGTGCACCCTGTTCCTGCAGCGGCACGACGAAATTGACAAGGCGTGGGGTCAGCTTGCCGTGCTTGCCGAGCGCGGGATTGAACTCCCATGAATTGACGGAGCAATTTGGAATGTCGCCGGTGGTGTCGAGGTCCAGGATTTGCTGCTCGTTCAGGCGGTCCAGCAGGTAGCGGAAGCAGTTGACGATGACCTGATGACCCACAATAAGGACGTTTTCCCCGCAGTATTCTCGAACGATCGTGTCGAGTACGCTGCGCAGCCGCAGGATGACGTCACACCAGCTTTCGCCGCCCGGGGGACGAAAATAAAATTTGCCAATGTGGGAGCGCTGCTCCCCGATATCGGGGTATTTCCTTTCAATGCCGACGCGCGTCAGGCGGTCGAGGATGCCGAATTCTTTTTCGCGTAGACGCTCGTCAACCACGAGAGTCAGATCGGCGGTAGTAGCCCGCAACTGATCCATGATGGTTTGCGCCGTGGCGCGGGCGCGCAGGTAAGGCGAAACCAGGACGACGGACGGCCGCTCCTCCTCGGACAACGCCGAAAACCATTTTCCAAGCGCAAGCGATTGTTGCTCGCCCAATTCCGATAGCGGCACGTCGACGTCGCGCGTGTCGATATCTATCATGGGCAGGCCCGCCAGCTCGGCCTGATCACGAGCGACGTTTCCGGCGCTTTTCCCGTGCCGCACGATCCAGATTCGCTGCGGCCACTTTTGTCTGCGTTCGATGGTCATCACATGAGTTCCTTGAAAAAAGACTGTCCTCACTGACTGAAGTTTCCCGGCGCCCCGAGGAAAATTGCATCGTTTGTTCCGTTCTGGATCGCGCGTTCGGATTCCTCCTTTCCTACAGAGCGTCAAGGTGCGCTCCTATACCCGTCCGCCGAGCCCACGGCTAATCTCCGCTGGTGACATTGCAACAAGACCGGTGACGTTGCCCGGAGTTTTCCATTTAACGGAGGTTTCCATGACAGCCAAAAAAGCAGACACGAGCAACGCGATTGACCTTTTGATGGAGGATCACAAGATGGTTAAGCGCATGTTCAAGGAATACGACAAGAACAAGGACACCGCCGAAGCGGCCGACAAGGAAGAACTGGCCGGCGACATTTGCGATGCGCTCGAATTGCATTCTGAAATTGAAGAGCAGGTTTTCTACCCGGCTGCCCGCGAAGCAATCAGGGACGACGACATGTTGAATGAAGCGGAAGTAGAACATGCGGCGGCCAAGGACTTGATCGAGCAGATTCGCGGCATGGATCCGTCCGACGAACTGTACGACGCCAAAATTACCGTTCTTTCCGAGCAGATCGAACACCATGTAGAAGAAGAAGAGAAGGAGATGTTCCCGAAGGTGAAAAAGGCCAAGCTTGACCTCGAAGCCCTCGGCCAACAGATGCAGGAGATGAAGGATTCGCGCGCGGCGCCGCCCACCGGTGGCAAGGGCGCCGGACGGCCTTCCGCTCGCCAGTAAAGTTGGACTGAGTAGCGATAATTTTCCGGCGAGGCCGTGGCATCGCGACAAGCGTAATGCCACGGCCTTGTTACGTCTGCCTTTCCCTGGAGCCCTTCAGGCCTGTGGTCCGCACGCGAAATGGGTTAGCATTTCGCACCCGTCGTGGCGAACTTGCCTCGAGGCGGGTTGGTTGAGACAGGGGAAATGGTATGACTGATCGCGGTTTCAGCGAAAACGACTGGCGTCGGTTCCTGACGAGTTTAGGCGAGGACCCGAACCGGGCCGGGCTGATTGAAACGCCGGTTCGCGTCTCAAAGGCGTGGAAACACTGGACCTCGGGCTATGGGCAGGACCCGACCGAGGTGTTGAAGGCGTTCGAGGATGGGGCGGAGGAATACAACGAGCTGATTGTCGTAAAAGGCATTCCGGTTTACAGCCATTGCGAGCATCACCTTGCTCCGTTCTTCGGCAAGGCGACCATTGGCTATGTACCAAGCGGAAAAATTGTGGGACTGTCGAAGTTGACGCGGCTGGTCGATTGCTTTGCGAAACGCCTGCAGGTGCAGGAACGCATGACAAGCCAGATCGCCAACGCGCTGATGTCGGTACTGGAGCCAAAGGCGGTCGGCGTGGTGATACGCTGCCGGCACCTCTGTATGGAAAGCCGCGGCATTCGATCGCCGGGTGAAGAGACCGTTACGTCGGCGATGTTGGGCGAATTGCAGCCGAACCTGGGCATGCGCACCGAATTTCTGGCGCTGGCGCGTGAGACATAGGACTAGCGGGTAGTCCGCTCACGCAAGGCGGCTCTTTCCTGATCGCCTTTCACAATAAATCCTGGCCGCATCGTTCGGGGCGGTGCGCCAATCTAAGGCCCGATGTCTATGCTTCGGTCGCGCCGGGGAAGTCGCGGCCTTCCAGCCGATTTGCCGTGCCCAGGCCGGCGCCGCCTTCCAACCGATTTGCCGCGCCCAGGACGGCGCGGCCTTCCAGCCAATCTGCCGCGCCCAGGCCGGCGCAACGACCGCTGCTGAAACAGGCGGTCAGCAAGTAGCCCCCGGTCGGCGCTTCCCAATCCAGCATCTCCCCCGCGAAGAACATGCCGGGCAGGGTACGCGTCATCAGGTTTGCGTCGAGTGAACCCAGGGGGACGCCGCCGGCGGTGCTAATGGCTTCGGCAATCGGGCGGGTTGCGAGCAGCTTCAGTGGCAAATTCTTGATGCGTGCGGCGAGGCGCGTCGCATCGGCGTAGTCGGCCACCTCAGCAAGCTCGCGCAGCAGGCCGGCCTTGACGCCGGTGAGGCCGACCCGACCCTGCAGGTGGCTGGACATCGAGCGCGAGCCTCGCGGATGTGCCACCTCCGCCAGCACGCGTTGCGCATCCTTGCCGGGTAACAGGTCGATATGAACCAGGGCGCTACCCTGCACTTCAATTTCATCGCGCAGTTCCGCCGACACCGCATACACCAGGCTGCCTTCTATACCGCCATCCGTGATCATGAATTCGCCAGGCCGGGGCGGGCGTCCCTGCTCTTCAGGCCCAGTGCGCAGCGCGACGCTTTTTACTGGGTGGCCGCTAAAGCGGTCGCGAAAGCGCGCGCTCCATGCCACGTCGAATCCGCAGTTTGCCGGCCGCAGCGGCGCAACCTCCAAAGCTTTTTGCCGCAGCAGCGCGACCCAGGCGCCATCGGAGCCGAGTTGCGGCCAACTCGCGCCGCCCAAGGCCAGCACCACGGCGCTGGGATGCAGCGTGATATCCCCTTGCGGCGTTGCCAGGCGCAGCGCCGGCGGAGAAGCCGGCAGGTCGTGTCCTGGCGCGTCCGGCGGCGCGTCGTCCCAGCCGATCCAGCGATGTCGCATGTGGAATCGAACACCCATTCCGCGCAGCCGATGCAGCCAGGCTCGGAGCAGTGGCGCGGCCTTCATGTCAGTCGGGAATACCCGACCGGAACTGCCGACGAAGGTTTGGACGCCCAAGTCGGCTGCCCAATCACGCAGCGCCTGCGGTCCGAATGCGTTGATCCAGGGTGCTATCTCAGTGCGGCGCGCGCCGTAGCGATCCATGAAGCGGCTGAGTGGCTCGGCATGTGTCAGGTTCATGCCGCCTTTGCCAGCGAGCAGGAACTTGCGACCGACCGAGGCCATGGCGTCGTAAACGTCGACCTCATATCCGCGTTGCGCCAAAGTCTCGGCAGCCATCAAGCCGGCGGGGCCGGCGCCGATGACGACGGCCGGGCCGGTCGCGCCGATCGGTTTCATGCGGGGTCGTCGCTCGCGGGCAGTTTGACGGCGTACTGGCCGGTCTTTTCGTCACGCACCAGCGTCAACAAGTGCTGTCGCTGCGCATCTTCGAGCATTTCGCGGAACGAACGATAGCCGTAGGCAGATTCGGTGAATCCGGGACGTCTTCGTTTCATGGTCTGCTTGACCATGGAACCCCACATTTTTTCGTCCTCGCCACGTTCGTCCACCAGCGCTTCGATGGTTTCCAGGATCAGGTCGAAACCCTCCTGGCGGCGGTCGTCCAGCGCGGGCGGCAAGGCTGTCTTTGGCGCGCTCCCCGCACCACCGGCAGTGGCACCGCTGGCCGCATTAGCCTTGGTCGCCGGCGCTTTCTTTTCGGCCGGCCGGCGTCGCGGCTTCTGGTCGCGCACCAGGTCGTCGTAGAAAATGAATTCGTCACAATTCGCGCTCAGGAGGTCGGACGTGGAGTTGCGCACCCCAATGCCGATAACCCGCTTGTTATTTTCGCGAAGCTTGGAGACGAGCGGTGAAAAATCCGAGTCGCCGCTGATGATGACGAAGGTGTCGACGTGTGACTTGGTATAGCAAAGGTCCAGCGCGTCGACGACCATCCGGATGTCGGCCGAGTTCTTTCCGCTCTGTCGAACATGGGGGATTTCTATCAACTCGAAAGCCGCTTCATGCATCGTTGCCTTGAAGTCCTTGTAGCGATCCCAGTCGCAGTAGGCTTTCTTGACCACGATGCTGCCTTTGAGAAGAAGACGCTCGAGGATCCGCCTGATATCGAATTGAGCGTATTTCGCGTCGCGCACCCCGAGCGCAATATTCTCGAAGTCGCAAAAAAGCGCCATGTTGGTTGTGTCGGGTTGTACGGCCATCGGTTGCCTGCCTCTCTCTGTTTAAAGAACCGAATGGAGTGTAACAGCGCGCCACGAGCCAGCGGCGTTGCCGCCCCGCGGCACTTGCCGGAAATGACGTGCAATTTGCCGCCTGGAACGGCATGATGTGCAAAAACAGGGTGGAAATCTTCCAGTGACCATTAAAAAAATTCTTGTAGTGGATGACTCCGCCACCGTCCGACGGTTCATGCTGGATTTGCTGCTGAAGGGCGGTTATGAAGTCATCATGGCTTCCACCGGAGACGAAGCGGTCACCAAGTCGCAGGCTGAGATGCCGGACCTGGTTCTCATGGACGTCGTGATGCCGGGCATGAACGGGTTCCAGGCCACACGGGCCATTACGCGCAATGAATCGACGTCGCATATTCCCGTGTTAATGGTGACCGGCAAGGACATGGAGACGGATCGCATCTGGGGCCTGCGCCAGGGTGCTACCGAGTTCATCAGCAAACCGGTCCACGCAGCGGAATTGCTGGCAAAAATCGCAGCCCTTACAAATCGTGCTGACTGAACCCGTGGAACTGCAACGCTGCGGATGGGCCAACGTCGCCAATCCACGCTACCTGCATTACCACGACACCGAATGGGGCGTGCCATGCCATGACGAGGTGCGCCTGTTCGAGATGTTGAACCTGGAAGGCGCGCAGGCCGGGCTGAGCTGGGAAACCGTGTTGAACAAGCGGGACAACTACCGGAGCGCGTTTGACGGATGGGATGCCAGCAAGATCGCAATTTATGACGGCGCAAAGGTGGCGTCGCTGCTGGCCAATCCAGGCATTATCCGCAACCGGCTGAAAATCGCCTCAACCATCACCAACGCCCAAGCCTATCTGCGTCTATGCGAGGAGTGCGGCGGACTCGATTCTTACTTGTGGGCCTTCGTCGATAACGCTCCGCTGCGGACCCGCCGGACGGTTGCTGCGGACGTCCCCGCCAAAACACCGCTATCTGACCGGCTCTCGAAAGACCTTGCCGCCCGCGGCTTCAAGTTTGTAGGGTCAACCATCGTGTATGCCTATATGCAGGCTACTGGCATGGTCGACGATCATGTCCAGGGCTGCTTCTTGCACAGGGCCGACTAAGCTCGCCGTGCCGGGTTGCCAGCCATCGCCGGCATGCCCGGCCGACCACTTTCCGGGGAAAAGCCAAAAAAAAGCCCGCTCGAGAAGAGCGGGCTGAAATCTATATCAAAGGAGGAGATATAGAGGAGACAGGAACGAGTATAGGTAGCCCGTCCGCGCCCTTCCAATTGTCTTTGCTGATACCTGTTATGCATGTCGTGAATGCCGTCCCCCGCCCAAGACGACGGGCAAGCCGGCGTCCCTGCTGACACCCTCTCTGGCCGGTATGCAGCCGCGTTCCTGCCGGCGCCCTCGCTGGCCTGTGCACGGCTGCGTCCCTGCGATCTCAGGCCTTGCGCCGACCCCGCAGCGCGAGCATCGTGTGCCTGCACCCCGCTGCACCACAACGACATTCATATGCTGCCTTGACCTTGGCGGTATGCCGCTCTTCCACCACCAACCCGTAGTCGTAGTTCAATTCCTCGCCGCGCTTGATGTCGCGCAGAGCGTAAATAAACACGCGGCCTTTGTCTTCGCGTGCTTCGCAGTTGGGTTCACAGCAGTGATTGATCCAGCGCGAAGCGTTGCCTTCGCTGTCGCCATCAATCATGCGGCCGCCTTCAAGACTAAAGAAAAAAGTGTGGAACGGATTGTCTGGGTCGGCGGCCTTGCGCTTGTCGGCCTCTCTTTGCGTGATGCGCTCTCCGCGATACTCCGCAATACAGGTTTCAGCCGCGATTTTTTTAGTCGCGAAGACACCGTTGCCGTGCACTTTCGAATGGCGTACTGCGAGGGCGGGAATGCAGAAGTCGTTGGTTAGTCCGTCTATTGGCGTGTTGGGTTGCTTCATCTTTTCGTTGTGGTTTGACGGGTGTATTTCAAAATGTAAATCCAGAGGCCGACCGGTAAACCCGCCAACGGTCTGGGTCGTTGAATCAACAGGATCGGCACGCAGCGGATAAAGGTTGAAATGATAACTTGTGCACCGCGGGGCGTGGCGAAATTGATTTTTTCATCTCGCTTGCATGCGCGTCGAACAACCAGCGATTCACTTGCAATACCGATTCGGCATGCCGTTTCCGTCACCTTTCATGGCCAATGATATGAGCATGACATGCCCGTTTGAACAGGACAAAACCGGGCTTTGGAAACGCTCTTTGATTCTTCCCAAATATCATTGTTTTTTCCGCGCAACAAACACCCAAATGCAATTTTTTGGCGCGTATGATGAATTGCGACAGGGTAATGAATTTGCAGTTTCGGCAGGACCACCGGCTGAATTATTCAAAGGACGCCATCAATGAAAATCTTCGACAACTACGCATCGCGATACGAGCGCACCAGGGAAGAAGAGTATTCCCTCCAGGAGTATCTGGAACTCTGCAAGCGCGATCGAAATACCTATGCAAGCGCGTCCGAGCGCATGCTGAAAGCGATCGGTGAGGCGGAATTGCTCGACACCCGCCACGATCCTCGCCTCTCGCGCATTTTCGCCAACAAGGTCATCAAGATATATCCGGCCTTCCGCGAGTTCTATGGCACGGAAGAAGTCGTCGAACAGGTTGTTGCCTATTTCCGCCACGCTGCGCAGGGACTGGAAGAGCGCAAGCAGATTCTCTACCTGCTCGGGCCTGTGGGCGGTGGCAAATCCTCTATCGCTGAGAAGCTGAAGTCGCTGATGGAGACCGTGCCTTTCTATTGCATCAAGGGCTCGCCCGTCAACGAGTCGCCGCTTGGGCTGTTCAATGAAGATGAAGACGGCGCCATCCTGGAAGAAGACTACGGCATTCCACGCCGTTACCTGCGCACCATTCCGAGCCCGTGGGCGGTCAAGCGCCTTCATGAGTTCAATGGCGACATCAACAAATTCCGGATCGTAAAGCGCTATCCGTCAGTGCTCAAGCAACTGGCGGTCGCCAAGACCGAGCCGGGCGACGAAAACAACCAGGACATTTCCTCCCTTGTCGGGAAAGTGGATATCCGCAAGCTCGAAGAGTATTCGCAGGATGACCCGGACGCGTACAGCTACTCCGGCGGACTGTGTCTTGCCAATCAGGGCCTGCTGGAATTCGTGGAAATGTTCAAGGCACCCATCAAGGTGCTGCATCCGCTGCTGACGGCAACGCAGGAAGGCAATTACAAGGGCACCGAAGGCTTCGGCGCAATTCCATTCGACGGCGTGGTGCTTGCGCACTCAAATGAATCGGAATGGAAGACGTTCAAGAACAACAAGAACAACGAGGCGTTCCTTGACCGGATCTACATCGTGAAGGTGCCCTACTGCCTGCGCGTGTCAGACGAGATCCGCATCTATGAAAAGCTGGTTCGAAATTCATCGCTGACAAATGCGCCATGCGCCCCTGGCACGCTGAAGATGATGGCCCAGTTCGCGATTCTGTCACGCCTGAAGGACCCGGAAAATTCCAGCATCTACAGCAAGATGCAGGTCTATGACGGCGACAACCTGAAGGACACCGATCCGAAGGCGAAGTCAAAATCCGAGTACAGCGACTATGCCGGCGTGGACGAAGGCATGAGCGGGTTATCGACCCGTTTCGCCTTCAAGATATTGTCCAAGGTTTTCAACTTTGACAGTACCGAAGTTGCCGCAAACCCGGTGCATCTGCTCTACGTGCTGGAGCAGCAGGTTAGCCGGGAGCAGTTTCCATCCGAGACCGAGCAAAAGTATTTTTCCTATATCAAGGAATACCTGGCGCAGCGCTACGTCGAGTTTATCGGCAAGGAGATCCAGACCGCGTATCTGGAAAGTTATTCCGAATATGGACAAAACATATTCGACCGCTATGTCTCCTTCGCGGATTTCTGGATTCAAGACCAGGAGTTCCGCGATCCGGACACCGGCGAAAGCTTCAATCGCGACGCCTTGAATAACGAGCTGGAAAAGATAGAGAAGCCGGCCGGAATTTCCAATCCAAAGGACTTCCGCAACGAGATCGTCAACTTCGTTCTGCGAACACGGGCCCAGAACCACGGGAAAAATCCGGCCTGGACCGGGTATGAGAAATTCCGCTCGGTCATCGAGAAGAAAATGTTCTCGAATACGGAGGAGCTGCTGCCGGTCATTTCGTTTAATGCCAAGGCCAGCGCCGACGATGCGAACAAGCACAAGGAGTTTGTCTCACGCATGGTGGAGAAGGGATACACCGCCAAACAGGTTCGCCTGTTATGCGAATGGTATCTGCGGGTTCGCAAGTCGTCTTAAGCAGTGCCGTAGCGTGGCGCCTGGCGCTGCGCTACAGCGAGGTGTTGTATGCGCGTGCTGGCCCAGGTAGTCAGAAATCCCGAGGCCGATCGTGAAGGCCGGCGGGTCGGACCCCGACACAGCAGGAGAGCGAATGACTTACCTAATCGATCGGCGTTTGCAAAGCAAGAACAAGTCCGCGGTCAATCGCGAGCGGTTTCTGCAGCGGTACAAGGGCCAGATCAAGAAGGCGGTTGAGCGGGCAATCAAGGGCCGTTCAATCACGGACTTCGACAGCGGCGAAAAAGTGTCGATCCCGTCGAAAGATGTGAATGAACCGGTGTTTGGGCATGCGCGCGGCGGCGTGTGGGAAACCGTGAATCCGGGCAACCGGGAATTCGTCAAGGGCGACAAGGTAGACCGTCCAAAGGGCGGTGGCAAAGGCAAGGGCAAGGCTGGCAATAGCGATGAAATGAGTGAAGACGATTTCGTTTTCGAGTTGTCGCGTGAAGAGTTCATGAATTACTTCTTCGAAGACCTTGAGTTGCCCAACATGGTCAAGAAGAAGCTGGCGTCGATCGACGAATTCCGGAACCAGCGCGCGGGCTATACCGTGTCGGGAACGCCGACCAACATCCACGTACTGCGCTCGTTGCGCGGTGCGCTCGGCCGGCGCATAGCAGTCGGCGGCAAGCCTGCCAAGCTGCTGGCGCAGGCGGAGCAGGAATTGTCGCAACTGCTTCTAATCGTCGGTGAAGATGATCCGAAGGTGAGTTCCCTCAAGGGCGAAATCGCCACCCTGAAACAGCGGATAGCCGCGATTCCCTTCATCGACCCGTTCGACCTTCGCTACAGCAATCGCATCAAGGTGCCGAAGCCATCGGCCAGGGCTGTCATGTTCTGCCTGATGGACGTGTCCGGTTCCATGGACCAGCAGAAGAAGGATACGGCCAAGCGCTTCTTCATTTTGCTTTATATGTTCCTGTCGCGGGCCTATGAAAAGATAGACGTGGTCTTTATTCGTCATCACACGGCCGCGTCCGAAGTCGATGAGCAGGAATTCTTCAATTCGCGCGAGTCTGGCGGCACGGTCGTTTCGTCCGCCCTGCTGATGCTCAACGATATCCTGCAAACGCGGTATCCGTCGGGCGACTGGAACGTGTATGTCGCACAGGCTTCGGATGGCGACAACTGGGACAAGGATTCGGTGAGCTGCCGGCAATTGCTGATTAATACCATCATGCCGATGGTGCAGTATTTTGCCTACGTCGAGATCACGGACGGCGACACGCAGAACCTGTGGCAGGAATATTGCGCCGTGGCGGAGCAGTACGACAGCTTCGCCATGCAGAAGATTGAGGGTCCGGCCGACATCTATCCGGTTTTCCGCGAATTGTTCAAGAAGCAGCAAGCCAAATGAAGACAACCAGCGAAAAGAAAACCGCGCCGGCGAATCGCCTTCCCGAGCAATCCGAGTGGACGTTCGAGCTGATCGAGCAAGCCCATGAGGAAATCGCGCGGGTGGCGAAGAGCTTTGGCCTGGACACCTATCCCAACCAGCTGGAAATTATTACAGCCGAGCAGATGATGGATGCCTATGCTTCGGTCGGCATGCCGGTTTCGTACAATCACTGGTCTTTCGGTAAGCAGTTTCTGTCGACCGAAAAAAGCTACAAGCGCGGGCAGATGGGGCTGGCGTACGAGATCGTCATCAATTCGAATCCGTGCATCGCCTACCTGATGGAAGAAAACAGCCTGATGATGCAAACGCTGGTCATCGCGCATGCGGCGTATGGCCACAACTCTTTCTTCAAGGGCAATTATCTGTTCCGCACCTGGACCGATGCGGAAGCCATCATCGATTACATGCTGTTTGCTAAAGGCTATGTAGCGGAATGCGAGCGGCGGCATGGGGTGGAAGCGGTGGAACTGATCCTTGATTCCTGCCATGCCTTGCAAAACTATGGCGTCGACCGCTACAAGCGCCCCGCCCGGTTGTCGCTGCAGGAGGAAACGCACCGTCAGAACGAGCGTGAAGCCTACCTGCAAACCCAGATCAATGACATGTGGCGGACCCTGCCGAGGAAAGGGAGCCTGAACGGCGCGTCAATGTCGCCGGATGAAGGCGGTGTGCCGCGTTTTCCGTCCGAGCCTCAGGAAAACCTGTTGTACTTCATCGAGAAATCGGCGCCCCTGCTTGAGCCCTGGCAGCGCGAACTTGTCCGTATCACGCGCAAGATTTCGCAGTACTTTTATCCGCAGCGCCAGACCCAGGTAATGAATGAAGGCTGGGCTACATTCTGGCATTACACGATCCTGAACCAGCTCTATGACGATGGCATCGTCGGCGAGGGATTCATGATGGAGTTCCTGCAAAGCCACACCAATGTGGTGTATCAGCCGCCGATTTCGAGTTCGTACTACAGCGGCATCAACCCGTATGCGCTCGGGTTCGCGATGATGCGCGACATTCGCCGCATCTGCGAAGAGCCAACGGCGGAGGACCGCTACTGGTTTCCAGACATTGCGGGCAGCGATTGGCGCAAGAGCCTCGACTTCGCGATGCGCAATTTCAAGGACGAGAGCTTTATCGCGCAATACCTCTCGCCCAAGCTCATCCGCGACTTTCACTTTTTTGCAGTGCTGGATGACGACAACGAAGACAAGCTATCCATCTCCGCAATCCACGATGAGGACGGTTACCGCTACGTGCGCCAGCAGCTGGCAAGCCAGTACAACCTGCATAACCGCGAGCCCAACATTCAGGTGTGGTCGGTCAACACGCGTGACGACAGGTCGCTGACGTTGCGCCATACGCAATATCAAAGGCGACCCCTCAACAGCCAGACAGAAGAAGTTTTGAAGCATGTGTCGCGGCTTTGGGGATTTGACGTGGTGCTTGAAACCGTCAACCCGTCAGGTGAAGTGCTCGAGTCAATGGAATGCAAAGGCGAGCAGCGCTCCCGAGGAAGGTAAGCGTTTTTTACCGGTATTACAGGCAGCGCCGCATGACATGACAGAGAGCGGCCTCGGCCACCAACGCTCCAACTTGCCGCAAGTCACCGGAGCTGCCGAGTGTTGCTTCCTTATTGCGGTTGCAATTGGCACAGCAAGCCATAGGCACCTTGCTCCGGGCACAGGTCAGTCGTCCTCATCTTCCTTCCATTCTTGATCCGCTCATCGTTGGATACCGGCGCAGGCATGCGGCTTGCGTTAAGGCTGGGTTGTCCACGGGTTCTTGCAACATTTACCCGGACGGATTTCTCGGCGTATCCACCACAACTGATGAAAGGGAAACCCATGAATAACGACGACGTCATTTCTACCTTGAACGACCTGATAGAAACCAGCAAGGATGGTGAGGACGGCTTCCGCTCCTGCGCGGAAAACATCAGCGACCAGCAGTTAAAGTCCTTCTTCATGGATCGTGCCGCGTCCTGCGGCCAGGCGGCTTCAAAATTACAGGAGCAGGTGCTGGCGCTTGGCGGCAAGCCAGAAACCAGCAGCAGTGTCAGCGCGGGCCTGCATCGGCGCTGGGTCGACATCAAGTCAGCCGTCACCGGAAAGAATGACGAGGCCATTCTTAACGAGTGCGAGCGTGGCGAAGATGTTGCGGTGAAAAGCTATCGTACGGCTCTGGAGAAGGAACTTCCGCCAGCTTTGCGCAGCATGGTGGAGCAGCAATACCAGGGTGCGCTGCGTAATCATGACCAGGTCAAGGCGCTCAGGGACCGTGCCCGCACGGCGAAGAACCTGGGTGGCCAGAGCGGCACGAATACTCCTGGCTAACCAAGTCGCATCAGGGACGAAGCCTGACGCGGCTCGCTCCCTTTGAAAGCAGGCCGATGGGGTAAAATACGCGCCTCATCGGCCACGTCCTTCCCGCGCGTGGCGCCGCCCTCCCGGGCACATTCCCAACCACGACGCATGCTCCGACTCACCGAACTGCAACTTCCACTTGACCATGCCGAGTCTGCGCTAAAGGCAGCCGTTCTGGAGCGGCTTGGCATTGACGAAGCAGACCTCCTGCAATTTACCGTTTGGCGCCGTGCCTATGATGCGCGCGAGAGGTCGGCGATCATGCTGGTCTACAGCGTTGACGTTGAGGTGCGCGATGAGATCAAGGTTAAGGAAGCATTGCGCAAAAGGCGCGATGTGCAACCCACGCCGGACACCAGTTATCGGTTCGTAGCGCGTGCGCCGGAAGGCATGTCGCGGCGACCGGTGGTTATTGGTACGGGGCCATGCGGCATATTCGCCGGACTGATACTTGCCCAGATGGGATTTCGACCGATTATCCTGGAGCGTGGAAAATCGGTGCGCGAGAGAACTGTCGACACCTTCGGCTTGTGGCGGAAGCGGGTACTGGTCCCGGAATCCAACGTCCAGTTTGGGGAAGGCGGCGCCGGTACTTTTTCCGATGGCAAGTTGTGGTCGCAGGTGAAGGACCCACATCATTACGGTCGCAAGGTATTGACCGAATTCGTCAAGGCTGACGCACCACCCGAGATTCTGTATGTGAGCAAGCCGCACATCGGCACGTTCCGGCTCGTCAAAATGGTCGAGCAAATTCGCGCCACCATCGAAGCGCTCGGCGGTGAGTTCCGATTCGAGAGCAAGGTCGAGGACCTCGACGTGCACGACGGCAAGATGCGCGGCATGACCTTGGCGGATGGAAGTTATCTGGAGGCGGAGCATGTGGTGCTCGCCATCGGGCACAGTGCGCGCGACACCTTCCAGATGCTGTTTGATCGCGGCGTGTATATAGAGCCGAAGCCGTTCTCGATTGGATTTCGAATCGAGCATCCGCAATCCCTTATCGATCAATGCCGATTCGGCCCCAATGCCGGGAACAAGATATTGGGCGCGGCAGATTACAAGCTGGTTCATCACTGCGCCAACGGCCGGTCGGTCTACAGTTTTTGCATGTGTCCTGGCGGTACCGTCGTCGCGGCGACATCGGAACCAGGGCGCGTGGTAACCAACGGCATGAGCCAGTATTCCCGCAACGAGCGCAATGCCAATAGCGGCATCGTGGTAGGTATCACTCCGCAAGATTATCCAGGGCATGCCATGGCCGGCATCGCATTCCAGCGTGAATGGGAATCGCGTGCCTTCGTGCTTGGTGGCGCCAATTACAATGCGCCGGGTCAGCGCGTCGGCGACTTTCTGGCAAACCGTCCGTCCACCCAGTTCAATAGCGTGCAGCCCTCCTATACGCCGGGTGTCACGCCATGCAATCTTGATACCGCGCTGCCGCCCTATGCCATTGCGGCGATCCGCGAGGCCCTGCCGGCGTTTGAGCGGCAGATCAAGGGTTTCGCCATGGAGGATGCCGTGTTGACCGGGGTCGAAACGCGCACCTCCTCACCAATTCGAATCCGCCGCAACGATGGGTACCAAAGCATGAATACGCAGGGGCTGTATCCGGCTGGAGAAGGGGCAGGCTATGCCGGCGGCATCATGTCGGCGGCGATTGACGGTATTCGGGTGGCCGAGGCGGTGGCGCTCAGCATGGTTGGAAAGCCAATGCCCGCCTCGCGTTAGTCGGGAGCCTGTGAGCCGGAACAAGAGCGGCTTCGGTTAACTAGCCAGGTTCACAGCGCTTCCAGCGCTAATCCGTATGGCACAAAAAAAATCGGACCGCATTGCGGTCCGATTTCAAATCTCCGATCGGGCTGGAGCTTACTTCTTGCGTGATGCAGTTTTTTCGACTGGCTGCGTGAACTGCTTCGAAGCCTTGCTGAAGTTGTCTTCAATGGTTTCGGTAGCCTGTTTCACCGAGCGGGTCAGTTGCTCGTAGCCGGAGCTGGCGTTGTTGAGCGCCGACTTCAGCATTGCTACAGCGTTTTCCGAACCGGCCGGCGCATTCTTAACGAGGTCGTCGATCAGCGTGTTGACCTTGCGGCTTGCGTCAGCAACTTGTGCTTCAGCCGACTTGACCATTTCAGCCTGAGTTGCCGAAGCGATCGTTGCGACACTGCGGGAGTAGGCCAGCAGCTTTTCTGCAGCCGGTTGAGTCTGGGCAGCGGAAAGCGTGAAGAACTCTTTCGGGTCACGGGCGCTCAGCAACTGCTGGGCTGTCGCGGTCGAATGCTCGAGCGAAGCCTTGGCGGTGCTGATGTTCAAGTCGATCAATTGGGTGATAGTAGCGAAAGCCTTGCTGGCCAAATCGCTGGCAGCGGTGAATTGGGCTTCGAGGTTCGCCTTGGCGGCGGATGAGAACTGTTCTTGCGTCGCAAACATGATGTTTCTCCTGGGTAGATTGGATCCGTAGCTGTCGGATTTTTGGCATCGCATTGTGCGACGCAACAAATGCTATTTTACGGATGTCCCGCTTCATGTCAAGGCTTTTTGGTGCGCCGCACAATAATATTTCTCAAGCCGGTTTTGGACATGCAAACGGCCTTTTCCCAGCTCGCAACTTCCCTTGATGCAGGGAACTGCCCAGTCCAGTCTTATTCGTGTGAGCGCCGTCGCTGAGGGGGCCTGCCGGAGCCGATCGTGGCGCCTCGCCGCAGCAGGACGGCATCCGGCGCGAAAGCGCCGCAGCAGTCGAGAAGACTGCGCTAATGGTTCGCCCGGGCGTAGCCAACAACTAATGGGGAAAACCATACATGTCCCGCAACCTGCAAGCTGCAGCGAGCGCCGCGAGGAGAACCGCACGTGTCCAGCGACCTGCAGCGGGCGCCGCCGCAGTCCAACACTATAATGTTCACTGCCACCCAATAAACCAGAAAACAGGGCGAGACATGAATACCACGCACTATTCCTCATGGCCGGTCGGGCTTCCCCATTTCATCACTGCGCCGCAGACCAGCGTTTACGTCAACCTGGAAATTTCAGCGCGTCGATATCCCGACAAGCAGGCCGTCATTTTCTACGACACGGTGTTGAGCTATGCCCAGCTGAATGCCGCGGTTGAGTCCATGGCTGGCTTTTTGCAACAGGCCTGCGGTGTCAAGCGAGGCGACCGGGTGCTGCTCAACATGCAGAACTCGCCGCAGTTCATCATTGCCTATTACGCGATATTACGGGCCGACGCGATGGTGGTGCCGCTCAACCCGATGCTGGTGACTGAGGAACTGCGCCACTACATCGACGATAGCGGTGCGACCGTCGCGATCACCTCACAGGAAATTTTCGGAAGGCTGTCGCCACTGGTTGGAGAACACGGGGTAAGGCATGCCATCGTCGCGACCTACTCCGACTACCTGCTCGCACCGACCGACCTGGCGGTTCCTGATTTCATTCGTGCTGCGAGAGCCGTGCCCGCGATGGAGGGCGTGACTCCCTGGCAGGAAGCAATCGACAAGGGTCTGCGTCCGCGGCCGCATGAAGCCGGTCCAGACGACCTTGCATGCATGCCGTACACCTCGGGAACGACCGGCCATCCGAAGGGATGTATCCATACTCATCGGTCCGTCATGTTCACCGCAGTGGCAAGTCCAAGCTGGTCGATCGCGTCAGTACCGGACCAGGTAACGCTTGCGGTGCTGCCGTTCTTCCATGTGACTGGCATGCAGGTCAGCATGAACGCAACGATATTCGGTGGTGGCGCGGTGGCGATTCTGCCCCGCTGGGACCGCGACGTTGCTGGGCAGTTGATTACGCGTTACGGGGTGTCGACCTGGACCAGCATACCAACAGTCATGATCGATTTCCTCTCGAATCCGCGACTCGGCGAATACAACATCTCCGGGCTGCGGCGGGTGTCAGGTGGCGGCGCCGCCATGCCGGCAGCGATTGCGCAGAAGCTGTTGGACCTCACCGGCCTGCAGTACATGGAAGGCTACGGGCTGTCTGAAACCATGGCCGCAACCCACACCAATCCAGCGCAAAAGCTGAAGAAGCAATGTCTGGGCATACCAGTCTTCAACGTCGACTCGCGCATCGTCGATCCGCAGACATTGAAAGAACTGCCGCCCAATGAGGTCGGCGAAATCGTTTCAAACGGTCCGCAGGTTTTCAAAGGCTATTGGAACGATCCGGTCAAGACGAAGGAAGCCTTTATCGAGATTGACGGCAAGCCGTTTTTTAGAACCGGCGACCTTGGCTACATGGACAGTGAAGGCTTTTTCTTTTTCACAGACCGGCTCAAGCGCATGATCAATGCGAGCGGCTTCAAGGTATGGCCTGCGGAAGTTGAGGCAACGATGTACCAGCACCCGGCCATACAGGAATGCTGCGTCATCGCTTCGCGCGATCCGTATCGTGGCGAGACTGTCAAGGCGGTGGTGGTAAGGAAGCCTGGCATCGAAGTCACTGCCGAGGAGATCATGTCGTGGGCTCACGAGAAGATGTCCGCATACAAGGCGCCGCGCCTGGTCGAGTTCGTTGACACCCTTCCCAAATCGGCAACGGGCAAGGTCATGTGGCGCACGCTGCAGGAAAACGAGCTGTCTAAAAAATAGGCAGCAGACGATGTATAAAAAATAGGCAGCACCTTGTCCTGCATTGCGTTGTGCGACTCCACTGTCATCGCTGTGGGATAAGACCTACTTCGCTCCCATAAAGTAGGTAGCGCGTGCATGCCGCACGGAATCGAAGCGCGTCAAATCTCCGTCACTTTGACAATTCTCAACCACCTTCAGGGTCCACGCCCTATGGTGGAAAGTCGTTAAACAAATTGAGGAGTGGAAGATGAAGAAACTTACAACGATCGCGGTTCTCCTGTCCCTGTCTGCTGGTGTCGCCATGGCGCAATCGACCGGCTCGACCTCGGGCGCGGGCGGCAACTCGGCATTGGGTGGAACCTCTGCAAGCCCGTCTGCGGGCGCAACGACTGGCAGCGGTTCGTCCAGTAGCGACACACCTTCGAGCACATCGAGCAGTGGCATGTCAGGGTCCTCCAGCAGCGGCATGTCGGGATCTTCCGGCAGCGGCATGTCCGGATCGTCGGGCGCTTCAGGCACAACTGGCACAGGTTCGTCATCCGGCAGCTCGAGCATGCCCGGTTCATCTAGCTCAAGCACCATGCCAGGCTCGTCAAGTTCAATGCCAGGCACGACTTCAACCCTGCCAGGGTCGTCATCGTCGTCGACCTTGCCAGGATCTTCATCATCGTCCTCTGGCCTGGGTAGCTCCGGAACTTCGGGCACGGGAAGCAGCTCTGGTTCTGACTCGTCGACATCGGGCGGCACCTCGGGCTCTTCGTCGACCATGGGGGGCACCTCGGGCTCTTCATCGACATCGTCGCCATCAAGCATGGGTTCATCATCAACCCCTGCCAGCCCTGGAACGATGAAGTAAGCGGGTCAGCAAGTTCCTCCCGCGCGTCACCTCTGTGCGGGAGGCAATTCGCCGCCATTGAAGTGCAAAGGCGAATCGCAGTAGCACGACAAGTACTAACCTGACTGGCACTGCCGGTGCGATCGCCCGAGGCGGTCGTTATCGGCGGTGCCAGTCTTTTTTTGGAACGCCATTCGGATAAATCGGCACGCAACTTTCGGGCCCCGCGATATCAATCACTGCGAATTTTCCGTTGGAATCCAGACCGCCACGCCGCCGAAATCCGGTATCGGCGCACCCAGGCGGCCACGCCTTCACGCAACTTCAAGCTGACCGGCCACCGCGCCGACTCTGCCGACCGCCCCTGGCTCCGGACCTCAAGAGCCCTCGAGCCGGCCAGCGTAGAATGGCGTTTTCGCCAGCATGCCACCAATGACCATTGTCCTTTCCACACTCAATGCCCGCTATGCGCATGCGTCGCTCGGGCTGCGCTATCTGCTCGCCAACATGGGCTCGCTGCAGGACAAGACCAGCTTGCGGGAATTCGTCATCGGTACCCGCGCCGCCGACATTGTCGAAAAGCTGCTGGAAGGCGGCCCGCATATCGTTGGCTTCGGCGTCTACATCTGGAATGTCGAGGAAACGACACGTGTCGTTGCGATGCTCAGGCGGGTCGCGCCATCGATCATCATCGTGCTCGGTGGGCCCGAGGTTTCGCATGAATGTGGGGAACAGGAGATCGTGCGCCTCGCCGACTATGTCGTCACCGGATGGGGCGACGTAACTTTCCCGCAGCTTTGCCGCGCCATACTTAATGGTCCAAAGCCGTTGATGAAAATTCATGCCGGCGTGCAGCCAGAGATCGATGAAATCGTGCTGCCGTATTCGCTCTACAGTGATGAAGACATTGCGCACCGTACCTTGTATGTGGAGGCGTCGCGCGGTTGTCCGTTCAAATGCGAGTTCTGCCTTTCGTCGCTCGACAAGACGGCGTGGCCGTTTAATCTGGACAATTTTCTCGTGCAGCTTGAAGCCTTGCATGCGCGCGGCGCGCGGCTGTTCAAGTTTGTGGACCGCACCTTCAACCTGAATGTGAAATCCAGTTTGAGGATCATGCAGTTCTTCCTCGACAAGCTCGAAGCCGCTCCGGATGACCCCGTCTTCGCGCACTTTGAAGTGGTACCGGACCATCTGCCGGACGCGCTGAAAGAAGGCATACGCCGCTTCCCGGCCGGCACGCTGCAGTTCGAGATCGGCATCCAGTCCTTCAACCCGGAAGTGCAGGCGCTGGTCAGCCGGCGCCAGGACAACGACAAGGCAGCCGAAAACATCCGCTGGCTCATGTCGCAGTCACAGGCGCACCTGCATGTGGACTTGATTGCCGGTTTACCCGGAGAAGATATCGCGAGTTTCGCCAGTGGCTTCAACCGGCTGGTTGCGCTTGGCCCGCATGAGATCCAGTTTGGCATCCTCAAGCGCTTGCGCGGCACGCCGATCATTCGTCACACCTCCGACTATGGTCTTGTCTTCGATCCGCAGCCACCCTACTCCATCCTTGCGACTGACCGGATAGACTTTGGCACCATGCAAAGGCTGGTGCGGTTTTCGCGCTACTGGGACTTGATCGCCAACTCTGGCCGCTTTGCGCACAGCCTGAAACTGATATTGGGAGGCGATCCCTTCGCCCGCTTCATGTCGCTCTCAGACTGGATCTTCGGGCAGACCGATGCCACGCACAGGATCGCACTCGAACGCCTGGCGGCGCTGGTAACACGCTGGCTTGTAGAGCAAGGGGAAGAGCGCGGGGTCGCGGAAGCCGTTGTAGCAAGCGACTATGCCGGCAAGGCGAATCGCCCACGCACTGTAAGCAGCGAACGAGCGGCGCCGCAGAGG
>JAQGMR010000055.1 GCA_028292265.1 Herminiimonas sp. | reverse complement strand
ACTATTTCGACCGACTTGGAGTGCCACGCCTGTCTTGACCTCAACTGCTCGAACCGCCCGGTGCGGACCCGCACGCCGGGTGGTGTGGCAGGGGAGCGGCCCGTCAGGACCGCCCCCTATGCCGATCAGTGGTTCGGGCATGACCCGAACCACGGGACGAAACCCTATTTAACAACCGCCATCTTTTCCTTCTTGCCGCCCTTGTACGTATAGAGCGTCAGGGTGCCGTCCAGCAGGTCGCCCTTCGAGTCAAACGCGATCGGGCCGGTCACACCGTCGTACTTCAACTTCGCCAGCACCGGCAAGTACTTCGCCGACTCAGCCGAATTCGCCTTTTGCATTGCCGTGGCCATTACCATGACCGCGTCGTACACATAGGGCGCATACAGCTGGACATCGATACCGAAGCGCTTCTTGTAGCGCGCCACGAACTGGTCCATGTCCTTTTCCTTGGGACCGCTCACGCCACCCGCTTCGGCGCACACCACCTGATTGTCACCAAGGCCGTCGCCCGCCAGCTTCGGCAGTTCAGTCGTGCACACGCCATCACCGCCCATGTACTTGGCGTTAATGCCGAGTTGCTTCATCTGGCGCAGCATCGGGCCGGCCACGTTGTCCATGCCGCCGAAGAAGACGATGTCCGGCTTTTTGCCCTTGATGGTCGTCAGGATGGCGTTGAAGTCGGTTGCCTTGTCGTTGGTGTATTCGCGCGTGATCTGGGTCGCACCGCGTCCCTTGGCACCTTTGATGAATTCGTCCGCCACGCCCTGGCCGTAGGCACTGCGGTCGTCGATCACCGCGATCTGTTTGCCCTTCAGCGTGTCAACCGCATACTTGCCGAGCGTGCCGCCAAGCTGGCTGTCGTTGGCGACCACGCGGAAGGCATTCGCAAAGCCTTGTTGCGTATATTTCGGGTTGGTGGAGGAAGGCGAAATCTGGACGATGCCGGCGTCGTGATAGATTTTGGAGGCGGGTATGGTGGTACCGGAGTTCAGGTGGCCAATCACGCCATTGACCTTGGCGTCCACCAGCTTCTGCGCGGCAGCGGTGCCCTGCTTGGGGTCGGCCGCATCGTCCTCATTGACCAGTTCAAACTTCACCTTCTTGCCACCGATGGTCATGCCCTTGGCGTTGAGGTCCTCGACCGCCATGATGGCGCCGTTCGCATTGTCACGACCGTAATGCGCCTGGCCCCCTGACATCGGCGCAACGTGGCCAAGCTTTACTACCATCTCCTGCGCCATGGACAGGCTGCAGGTTGACAGTCCGGCGAGTGCCAGCGCCGCGGAAATCGGAATCAGGGTGCTCTTGAACTGCATGGTCGATCTCCCAAGGGTGATTGTAAATTTGCCTGCTTGCTGTAAAACTCAGGCTCGCCGCGCAATTATTATGCGGATTGCCAGAATCTTCCATCTATTTCATGCCCAAAACCCATACGCTCGACAAAGTCGACCGCAAGCTGCTGAACCTGCTGCAGAAGGATAACCAGATACCGACCCGGATCCTGGCCGAAAAGCTGCACATTTCACAGCCCACCTGCCTGCGCCGCCTGCGCGAACTGCGCGAGTCCGGTGTGATCAGCGCCGAAGTCGCCATGGTCGATCCGTTCGCTCTTGGCTACGGCATGCTGGCGTTCCTGGAAGTGTCCCTGTCAAACCAGGCGGACGAACAGATGCAAGCCTTCGAGGCACGCATGGGGAAGGAAGCGGAAGTACTGCAATGCTATTTTGTGTCGGGCGATTTCGACTACTTCCTGGTGGTGCATGTTCTCGATATGGATGCCTACTACCAGTTCGTCCGGCGCGTCATTTCGGGGTCTGGCAACGTGCGCCATTTCCAGTCGCGCTTTCCAATGAAGCGCGCGAAGTTTGTTACGCGTATTGCGTTCGACGAGAAGATCGCCGCCGTGCAGGTTCGCACGCCAAAATAGGGCAAAAAAAAACGGCGCCAGAGTTTCACTATGGCGCCGTTCGATCGCATGGCCGATTTCCCGCGCTCTGCCATGCCCTGCTAGAGGTCCAGCCCCTGTTTCAGGCGCGCGCCTCCCGGACTGCCACAGGCTTTGCTGCACGCCGACGTGGCATCCCGGTGAATTCGAAGTCCACCTCCGGCTGCCTTCCCGAGACGATGTCCGAGATCGCCCGGCCTGAGCCGCAACCCATGGTCCAGCCGAGCGTGCCGTGTCCCGTGTTCAGGAACAGATTGCTGAACTTCGTTTTGCCGATGTAGGGTACGTTGGATGGAGTCAGCGGACGAAGCCCGGTCCAGTAATCCGGATTCTCATAGTCACAGGCGCCGGGAAAAAGCTCCTTGGTGCGACGCGTGATCGCCGCGCATCGAGTCGGGTTCAATTCCCGCGTATAGCCGTTCAGCTCACAGGTCCCCGCAACACGCAGCCGGTCGCCCAGTCGCGACAGCACCAGCTTGTAGCCGTCGTCGGTGAGTGAGACGCTTGGCGCCAGAGTCGGATCAAGCACCTTGTAGGTGGCCGAATAGCCCTTGCCTGGATAAATCATCAGGTCGATGCCAAGCGGCTTGAGCACCGGGACCGAGAAGCTTCCCATCGCCATCACGAACGCATCCGCGCGCAGGGTCTGGTGCCTGCCTGCCGCGTCAATAACTTCAACACCGGTGATACGGGAGGCCGCTCCTGTGCCTTCGGTCAGCAGGCGCGTAACGGTGGTGTCGAAGCGGAACTCGACGCCTTTATCGGCGGCGCGTTTGGCAAGACCCGAAGTGAATTTGTAGACATCGCCAGATTCGTCGGTCGCAGTAAAGTCGCCGCCAACGATCTTGTTGCGCATGCGGGCCAGCGCCGGTTCAATCCGCACCACATCCTCGGCACTGATCGTGTCGCGTGGGCAGCCGAGGTCGCGCATCAGCTTCGCTGCCGGCAGTGATTCCTCGAAGTCTTTCTGGTCGGTATAAAAGTGGAGGATGCCGCGGGTGAGATGGTCGTAATCGATACCTGTTTCCGCGCGCACCGACTGCAAGGTCTGGCGGCTGTACTCCGCAATGGCAACAATCTGGCGGATGTTGTGGTTGGTGCGGGCGGGAGTGCATTCGCGCAGGAAATGCATGCCCCATTTCCACTGCAGCCATTCGGGGCGGAAGCGATACAAAAGTGGAGCGTCTTCCTTGCCAAGCCACTTCAACACCTTCATCGGCGCCGCGGGATTTGCCCAAGGTTCCGCATGCGACACGGATATCTGGCAACCATTGGCAAAACTGGTTTCCTGGGCAGCGCCGGGCTGCCGCTCGACAACGGTCACATCGTGGCCGGCCTTGTTTAGAAACCATGCTGATGCAGTGCCGACAATGCCGGATCCAAGGACGATCACTTTCATTTGAATTTCTCCGTTTCCAATACCGGAATTTTAGAAAGGATTCGTCGAATGGAGTAGGCAACCGGAGGCAGATATCTTTTAGTTTTGAAAGAAAAAGCTCGGTTCACGTTTGTAAAGCGAAGGAATATACGGATAACCGATTTATTTCGAATTCTGCAGACGAGAGATTTCCTGCTCCACGGCGCGCTCTATTGTGTCGGCAAGTGACACTCTTAAACTGGCTCGCAGGTCGTCCGCCATCCGCGTAACCGATGCTTGCAGAACATCCGCCAGCGCATCACGCACCTTGGCGTCGAGAACCGCATCCACATGCAGCAATATTTGATTCAGGATTCGCTCACGCAGCGCCAGTTCCATGCGGTTCCATTGCTCGGGGGTCCAGGTCGCGACCGCCTCCGCCTCCGCCTCTTCCGCGGACTGCAGCGTCGGCACGCGTACCGCGGGCGGCGCCTGGTTTGCCCGCGTTGGAAACAGTGGCTTCGCGCGGCGGGCCAAAACATTAGCAGGCACTTGCATCGACGACGAGGGCGGTGCCGCCTCCCCGTGGCTGTGCACTGTTGGAGCGGAGGGCAGAGCCGACAAGGTTGAAACCTGCGGCGTTTCAGAAGGCGTGGACAGCTCGGGCAGTTCGGAGAGCGTCGGCACGCCGGCAACTTCGGGAGGGGAGGGAACCTCGGGCACTTCAGAAAGCGTCGGCACCTCGGCCACGTCGGAAAGCGTCGGCACGTCGGTCACTTCCGAATACGTCGGACCCTCGGCAACTTCCGAAAGCGTGGGCACCTCGGGCACTTCAGAAAGCGTCGGCACCTCGGCAACTTCAGAAAGCGTCGGCACCTCGGCAACTTCAGAGAGCGTAGGCACGTCGGTCACTTCAGGAACCGTCGGCACCTCAGTCACTGCCCGTTCGGCGCTGGCGGGTGAAGGCGCGACCAGATCGATAACCTCGGTGAGAACTGGAATGCCGATATCCCGCGGAGTGCTTGTCATTCCTTTTCCGCCTTGTCCGCCGGATGATGCGTCACCGGATAGCCGCGCTGTTTGTAATGTCGATAACGGTCGCGACCGGCCTGGGCATCCGCCGTATCGGCCGACACAACCTCGATCAGGCGCTCGAACCGGGCAAAATAATCCGGCGTCTGGTTCGACAGATTGATCAGCACCTGGTGGTGCGGCACTTCCGTTTGCGCGTCCTGCACAAGGATGATCGGTGTGCGTGCCGCGAGCGGATCGCCGGCGATGACATGCGGCAGGAAGTCTTGTTCCGACACCGTCCAGAGCGCATCGTCGAGCTCTGCCATCTGCCGTGCGTCACTGGCAAAAAGGACGATGTTGCAGCCGCTTGCGCGAGCCTTACGGACCAGCCGACATGCATAGGCGAGCTTGTTTGGAACACTGCTGTGAAAATCGATACGCGTCATGGGTAATGAATGCTCAGAAACGGAAGCCAGGCGGCGCATTGCCGGCCGCGGCGGGAACGTCATCTGCCTTTTGCCGCCCCGAAGCCGGCGCCGTCGTCGGTTCCGGCACGCGAGCGCTCGCTGTGGCCCGCGGCGCGACCGGTGCAGCGGCTTGCGGCGCAGGATTGCTCCAGGCTTTGGGCAGCATGCTGTTCGCCGGATACCCAGCAGTGGTCAGCGCGGTATTCCAGCGCTCGGCGTCATAGCCAAGTCGGTGCTGGCCTCCAACAACCAGCACCGGAAGTTGCGCATCGCCGCTCACCTGCTTGAGGCGCGCCACGTCCTGCGTGCTGGTGACGGTTTTTTCCGAGAACGGAATGCCCCGTGCGCTCAGCAGTGCACGGCCCTCTTCGCACGGGACACAATTGGCCGCCGTATAGAGGGTGACAGGATTTTTCTTTTTGGCGTCCGCCAGCTCGAAGGGAAGGTCGGTCGCGTCACCGCTGGAGATTTCAATCGCTTTCTTTTCAACCTTTCTGGCTGAGCGCGGCGGCGGCATGTCGCTATAGGTGACCTTGCCGTCTTCTCCCACCCATTTGTAGAGTTCCGCATGGGCGTCTACGGTCGCAATGCATGCCAACGCCAGCCATAGAGCTAATGTAAAAGATCGCTTCATCTGCCGTCCCCTGTTTGGTCATGAACTTGTGGCAAGCCACCCTGACGGCCGGGCGGCTTTCCGGTGGTTCCTGCGTTCTTCTCGACGCTTGCGCTGGAACCCGCGCATCCTTGCACACGATCCGCTGAGGAGGCGCCGATTCAGACTGCCATGCCATTATGCCGCAGCAAGGCGTCAATGCTCGGTTCCCGTCCGCGAAAAGCTTTAAAGGACTCGAGCGCGGAGCGGGAGCCACCGACAGCGAGAATTTCGCGATGAAAGCGCAAGCCGATTTCAGCCAGCAGATTGCTGTCGGTTGCCGCTTCCTCGAACGCGCTGTACGCATCTGCCGACAGCACCTCGGCCCACTTGTAGCTATAGTAGCCGGCGGCATAACCGCCAGCAAAGATGTGTCCGAACGAGTGCTGGAAGCGGTTGAATGGCGGAGGCGTTAGGACCGCAAAGCGTTCCCGCACGCTCGCCAGTACGTCTTGCACGGTACGGGTTCCCGCCGGGTCGAAGTCGAAATGCAGATGCATGTCGAACAGCGAAAACTCTACCTGTCGCAGCGTCTGCAGGCCGGACTGGAAATTCTTTGCGGCGGTCATCTTGTCGAACAGTTCGCGCGGCAGCGGCTCGCCGGTTTCAACATGCGAAGTCATGTCACGCAGCACATCCCATTCCCAGCAAAAGTTTTCCATGAACTGGGAGGGCAGTTCCACCGCATCCCACTCCACGCCCGAGATGCCGGAGACGCCAAGCTCGTCAACCTGGGTGAGCATGTGGTGCAGGCCATGCCCGAACTCATGGAACAGCGTACTCACTTCGTCATGCGTGAAGAGCGCGGGACGCGGCTTGCCATGGACCACGGATGGTTCAGAGAAGTTGCAGGTCAGGTAGGCGACCGGAGTTTGCAACGCTTCGGCGGCGAGTCGGCGGCCGCGTGCGTCGTCCATCCACGCGCCGCCACGCTTGCCGGGACGGGCGTAAAGGTCGAGATAAAACTGGCCGATCAGCTGGCCACCACGCTCGATGCGAAAGAATTTTACGTCTGGGTGCCAGGTCGTTGCATTGTCCGGCTTGATCTGCACCGTGAAGAGTTTTTGGACGAGGCGAAACAGGCCATCAACCACCTTTGGCTCGGGGAAGTACTGCTTCACTTCATTTTCGGAGAATGCGTATCGCTGTTCACGAAGTTTTTCGGCAGCATAGGTCATGTCCCATGCTTCGAGCGTGTTCAGTCCGAGCGATTCCTTCGCGAAGTCGCGTAGCTGAGCGAGATCTTTTTCTGCGAAAGGCCGTGCACGTTGCGCCAGGTCTTCGAGAAATTCAATCACCTGTTGCGGCGTTTCCGCCATCTTGGGCACCAGCGACACTTCGGCGAAATTCCGATAACCAAGCAATTTGGCCTCCTCGTCGCGCAAGGACAGGATTTCATTGATGATTGTGCTGTTGTCCCACTCCGGCTTCGCGCCGAGTTCTGAAGCCTTGGTCACATTAGCGCGGTACACGGTTTCGCGCAGCGCGCGGCTGTCGGCATATTGGAGGATCGGGAAGTAGGAAGGGAAATGCAGCGTGAAGCGGAAACCCGGCTTGCCTGCCTTCTCCGCCGCAGCCCGCGCTGCGCGAACGGCATCGTCCGGCAGGCCGGCGAGTTCGGTCTCATTCTCGATCAACAGTTCCCACGCATTGGTGGCGTCCAGTACGTTCTCGGAGAAGCGGGTGGTAAGTTCGGCATGGTTTTCCTGTATCGCAGCGAAGCGCGCCTTCTTGTCGTCCGGGAGCTCAGCGCCGCCGAGACGGAAGTCGCGCAGCGCATTGTCGATAATCTTCTTGCGTGCAGGTGGCAGGCTTGCGTAAATCGGGCTCTCGTTCAGCGCGCGGTACTTGCCAAACAGCGCCAGGTTCTGGGCCAGCTCGGTCCAGAACTCGGTAACCATTGGCAGGTTTTCGTTATAGGCCGCCCGCAATTCCGGCGTATCCGCGACTGAGTTCAGGTGGCTGACGATGCCCCATGCGCGACCGAGGCGCTCGGTCGACTGTTCGAGCGGCTCGACGAAATTGTCCCAGGTGACCGTCCCGGTTTCGGTTTCGAGGCGACGCACCACGTCGCGGCATTCGTCAAGCAATGTGCTGATCGCCAGGGTGACGTGTTCGGGCTTGATGGCATCAAAGCGCGGCAGGTCTGAAAAGTCGAGAAGCGGATTAGGTGGATTGGCAGAGGAGGCGTTCATTGTTTGGATGCTCTTTCAGGTTGGCTGGCGGCTTTCCGCTCGGCGGCTTCCAGCGTATTCACCAGCAGCATGGTAATGGTCATGGGGCCTACGCCACCGGGAACCGGGGTGATGAAGCCGGCGACTTCCTTCGCGTTGGCGAAGTCGACATCGCCGCAAAGCTTGTCGTTGTCGTCGCGGTTCATGCCGACGTCGATAACGACCGCTCCCGGTTTGATCATGTCCGCGGTAACAATGTTCCGTTTCCCGGTTGCCACGACCAGGATGTCCGCCTGCCGGGTATGGTGGCCGAGATCGCGGGTCTTCGAGTTGCAAATGGTGACGGTCGCGCCGGCCTGCAAGAGCAACATCGCCTGCGGCTTGCCGACGATGTTGGACGCGCCCACCACCACCGCGTGGGCGCCGCGTACCCGGTAGTCGATCGACTCCAGCATCTTCATGACCCCATACGGCGTGCAGGGACGGAACAGCGGTTGGCCAGTCATGAGCAAACCCGCATTACTGACGTGGAAGCCATCGACGTCTTTCTCCGCAGCGATTGCCTCGATCACCTTGTGTGCATCGATCTGCGGCGGCAGCGGCAGCTGCACTAAAATTCCGTGGATGCGCGCATCGCGATTAAGCACCGCGATGCGTTCGAGCAGAGCCGCTTCGCTCATGTCAGCATCGTATTTTTCGAGCACCGAATAGACGCCGTTGTCTTCGCAGGCTTTGACCTTGTTGCGTACATAGACTTGGGAAGCAGGGCTGCTGCCGACCAAAATAACGGCAAGTCCTGGTTGGGCTCCCTCGGCGGCAAGTGCGGCGGCGCGCCTGCTGACGTCCGCGCGCAGTTGTTGTGAGAGCAGGGTTCCGTTGATGATCTGGGCTGTCATGAAATGAGAAGGAAGTGGGAAGGCAAAAGCATGGGTGGACGCGGCATGTTGCGTGGATCGCTGCGATTATAAATCTTCGCTGCGCTGCAGCGTCTTCGTTGCGGCGCCCGGCCGGAAACAATTGATGCAGGGTTAGGGAACGATTGACAAGATTCAGGGCTCCATTTGGTTCGAAACGCTCGGGTCGACCATGCGCGAAGCAGTCTCCGGCTTCCCGCATTATGAAATTCAATACCGCATTTTGAAAGGCGCCCACCCTGCTGGTAAAATGCGGACCAGTTAAAAAGACAAGACTTGCGAATTGGCCCAAAATGAGCCGTTCGATGTCATACCGAGCTGGACCCTCTCAAGGAGACACGAATCATGTCAGCCCAACTAGACCAGGTCATGGCGCAAGCCGCCAACGACCCGGATGTCATTGAAACCCAGGAATGGCTCGACGCGCTGGAAGCTGTGATCGAGGCTGAAGGGCCCGAACGCGCACACTATCTGATGGAGCGCATGGTCGACCTGGCCCGTCGGCGCGGCTCCCACATACCGTTTTCGAGCAATACCGCCTACGTCAACACGATACCTGCGCACCTCGGTGAACACTGCCCGGGGAATCTGGAATTTGAAGAGCGGCTGCGTTCGTGGATGCGCTGGAACGCCATGGCAATGGTGGTCAAGACCAATCGCGCCGACGGCGATCTCGGCGGCCACATTTCAAGTTTCGCCTCTTTGGCCAACATGCTTGGCATCGGCTTCAATCACTTCTGGCACGCTCCAAGCGAAGGCCACGGCGGCGATCTCATCTACATTCAGGGCCATTCTTCTCCCGGCATTTATGCCCGCGCTTTCCTTGAAGGCCGCCTGACCGAAGAGCAGATGCTGAACTTCCGGCGCGAAGTGAAAGGCAAGGGGCTCTCTTCCTATCCCCATCCCAAGCTGATGCCCGAGTTCTGGCAGTTCCCGACGGTGTCGATGGGCCTCGGTCCGCTCATGGCCATTTATCAGGCGCGTTTTCTCAAGTATCTCCATGCGCGCAGCATCGCCGACACGGCCAACCGCAAGGTATGGGTGTTTTGCGGCGACGGCGAGATGGACGAGCCGGAGTCGATGGGCGCCATTGGCATGGCCGGCCGTGAAACGCTCGACAACCTGGTCATGGTTGTCAACTGCAACCTGCAGCGCCTCGACGGCCCGGTGCGCGGCAACGGCAAGATCATTCAGGAGCTTGAAGCCGATTTCCGCGGCGCCGGCTGGAACGTCGTCAAGGTCATCTGGGGCCCTGGCTGGGACGATTTGCTCGCGCGCGACAAGGAGGGCGTCCTGCAGCGCGTGATGATGGAAACGGTCGACGGCGAGTACCAGAACTACAAGTCAAAAGACGGCGCCTATGTGCGCAAGAATTTCTTCGGCAAGCACCCCAAGCTGCTGGAGATGGTCGCCAACATGACCGACGACGATATCTGGCGGCTGACCCGTGGCGGCCACGATCCGCACAAGATTTACGCTGCATTCAAGGTGGCCCAGGAGCACAAGGGCCAGCCTACCGTCCTGCTGGTGAAGACCGTCAAGGGCTATGGCATGGGCAAATCCGGTGAGGCGCGTAACACCGCGCACCAGACCAAGAAACTGGATGACGAAGCCATTCGCGAAATGCGCGACCGCTTCGGGATTCCGGTGGCAGACGAGCACCTGCCGGACGTGCCGTTCTTCATGCCGTCACCGGATGCGCCGGAAATGAAGTACCTGCATGAGCGCCGGAAGGCGCTCGGCGGCTACCTGCCGCAGCGACGGATGCAGGCCGACGAGAAGTTGCCGGTACCGGATTTGTCCGCCTTCAAGGCCGTGCTCGATGCAACTGCAGAAGGTCGCGAGATCTCGACGACACAGGCCTATGTGCGCATGATTTCGCTGCTGCTGCGCGACCCGAACCTTGGCAAGCGCGTGGTCCCCATTTTGGTGGACGAGGCGCGTACCTTCGGCATGGAAGGTCTGTTCCGCCAGATCGGCATCTTTAATCAGCAAGGTCAGTTGTACGAGCCGGTCGACAAGGATCAGGTCAGCTACTACCGCGAAGACAAGGCCGGGCAGATCCTGCAGGAAGGTATCAATGAAGCGGGTGCGATGAGTTCGTGGATTGCGGCGGCAACGTCCTATTCCACCAACAACCGAATCATGATTCCGTTCTATACCTTCTACTCGATGTTTGGCTTCCAGCGCTTCGGCGACCTTGCATGGGCAGCCGGTGACATGCGTTCCCGCGGCTTCCTGTTGGGCGGCACGGCGGGGCGCACAACCCTGAACGGTGAAGGCCTGCAGCATGAAGACGGCCATAGCCATGTGCTGGCCGCCACCATACCCAACTGCATACCGTACGACCCGACCTTTGCGCATGAAGTAGCAGTCATCATGCACGATGGCTTGAAGCGCATGATAGAGCGCCAGGAAGATGTGTTCTATTACATCACCCTGATGAACGAGAACTACGCTCACCCCGGCCTGAAGCCCGGCCAGGAAGAGAACATCCTCAAGGGCCTGTATTTGCTGCAGGAAGGCGACAAGAAAGCAAAGCAGCGGGTGCAGCTGATGGGCTCCGGCACCATCCTGCGCGAAGCCATTGCGGCTGCCGATCTGTTGAAGTCAGACTGGGGCATCGCAGCCGATGTCTGGTCCGCCCCTTCCTTCACGCTGCTGGCGCGCGACGGGCAGGCCGTGGATCGCTGGAACATGCTGCATCCAACCGACAAGCCGAAGGTGGCGCACATTACGCAGTCACTGGAAAAAACGGCCGGGCCAATCATCGTGTCCACCGATTACATGCGGCTGTTTGCGGAGCAGGTGCGCGCCTTTATTCCGAAGGGTCGTACGTACAAGGTGCTGGGAACGGACGGCTTCGGTCGTTCGGATTCCCGAGCCTCCCTGCGTGAATTTTTCGAGGTCAACCGGTACTTCGTCACGGTCGCCGCGCTCAAGGCGCTGGCCGACGACGGCGTGCTGGAGATGGCAACTGTCGCCAAGGCCATCGCGAAATACGGGATAGACCAGGAAAAGCCCAACCCGGTGACGGTGTGACCGGTTCAATTTTGGATGCGCATTTTTGCGGCAGCGTCGACCGCCTGGCTGGCGCTGCTTCGCGCAAAGCGGTTAGTACAATCAAGAATAAAGCTGCATGCTCTGCAATCACCTGCAACCCAGCGCAAACACACTGCATCGCATTTTCGCCCTGCCCGGGCGACGTATAGAACGGAGCCCTAGACATGGCATTGATGGAAGTTAAAGTACCCGACATCGGCGACTTCAAGGAAGTTGAAGTGATTGAAATGCTGGTGAAGCCCGGTGACACGGTCAAAGTTGATCAGTCCTTGATTACGGTCGAGTCCGACAAGGCCAGCATGGAGATTCCATCCAGCCAGGCCGGGGTCGTGAAAGAGCTAAAGGTGAAGCTGGGCGACAAGATAGCGGAAGGCTCGGTACTCCTGACGCTGGAACCGGCTTCGGACGCCGCGGCGGCCCCTGCGCCGGCAGCAAGCGCGGCGGCTGCTTCCGCTCCTGCGGCGGCACCCGCGGCAGCAAACACCCCGGCGCAGCCCGCGCTCTCGCTGGTTGAGTCGAAGCCGCAGCCAGCACAATCACAACCCGCCGCTACCGCGCAGGCGGCAGCGCCCGCGCCCGCAGCCGGCCTGTCCGATGGGCAAAAGCCGCATGCCTCGCCCTCCATTCGCAAATTTGCACGGGAGCTTGGCGTGGATCTGGCACGTCTCTCGGGCAGCGGGCCAAAGGGACGGATCACACACGAGGATGTTCAGGCTTACGTGAAGTCCGTTATCGCGGGCGGCGCCGCGCCAGCGAAGGCCGGAGCCGCGAAGGGCAGCGGTGTTGGGCTCGACCTGCTGCCGTGGCCGTCGCTCGACTTTTCAAAGTTTGGCGCTAGTGAACTGGTGCCGATGTCGCGCATCAAGAAGATCAGCGGCCCGAATCTGCATCGCAACTGGGTCATGATTCCACACGTGACGCAGTTTGACGAAGCCGACGTCACCGAGCTGGAAGAATTCCGCAAAAGCACCAACGCGGCCATGGCCAAGTCGGGCCTCAAGCTGACCATGCTGGCCTTCGTTATCAAGGCATGCGTCGCAGCGCTCAAGCAGTTCCCGGCGTTTAATGCCTCGCTCGATGCGAAGGGCGAGAACCTCATCGTCAAGCAGTACTGGCATATCGGCTTTGCGGCCGACACGCCGAACGGGCTTGTCGTGCCGGTGGTGAAGGACGCGGACAAGAAGGGCATGGCTCAGATCGCAAAAGAAATGGGAGAGCTCTCTGCCCAGGCGCGCGACGGCAAACTGAAACCTGTCGACATGCAGGGCGCAAGCTTCACCATTTCGTCGCTCGGCGGCATCGGCGGCACTGCGTTTACGCCCATCATCAATGCGCCGGAGGTTGCCATACTCGGGCTGTCGCGCTCCGCCATCAAGCCGGTGTGGGACGGCAAGCAATTCCAGCCAAGGCTCATGATGCCGCTGTCACTGTCGTACGACCATCGCGTGATTGACGGCGCCATGGCAGCTCGCTTCACCGTGTATCTGGCCGACGTCCTGGCCGACATGCGCAAGACATTGCTTTAAGACGGAGGGTGTTTCATGACTACCTGCGTCGTAGTAAGGAAGAACAATGAAGTCGCCATCGCGTCGGATTCCCTGGTCACGTTCGGCGACACCCGCCTCTCGCACGCGTATGAGGCGAACGAGAAAATTTTTCAGGTTGGCGATTCTTTCGTCACGCTGGCCGGGACCGCCGCGCACTTCCCGGTCATGCGCAAGCTGCTGACAGAGATGCAGGCGGCCGGCGAATGCAAACTCGGCAGCCGGGAAGAGGTGTTCGAGACCTACACCGCCGTACACAACATCCTGAAAGACAAGTACTTCCTCAACACCAAGGAAGACGAGGACGATCCCTACGAGTCATCCCAGATCACCTCGCTCATCGCAAATCCGTACGGCATATTCGGCGTCTATTCGTATCGCGAGGTTTTCAGTTTTGAGCGCTTCTGGGGAATCGGCAGCGGGCGCAATTTCGCACTCGGGGCAATGTACGCGGTGTACGAGAAGATAAGCAGCGCTCGAGAAATCGCGCTTGTCGGCGCTGAAGCAGGCGCCGAATTCGACAAAAGTTCGTCCGGTCCATTCCGGATTTTCAGTTTTCCCATGCACTAAATATTGAACGTTCCCCGCGCCCGTGCGGGGACGGAACGGAGCGCGAACCATGGCAGTCACGGAAGTTAAAGTCCCCGACATCGGCGACTTCAAGGAAGTCGAGGTTATTGAACTGCTGGTCAAGCCAGGCGACACGGTGAAGGTTGACCAGTCCTTGATCACGGTCGAGTCCGACAAGGCCAGCATGGAGATCCCCTCGGACCGGGCCGGCGTGGTTAAGGAACTAAAGATCAAGTTGGGCGACAAGGTGGCAATGGGCTCGGTCGTTTTGACGCTGGAAGCTGACGCGGAAGCGGGAGGCGCTGCGCCGGGAGTTTCGCCGGCGGCTGCACCAGCGGCCGCACCGGCTGCGGCGGCGCCAGCTGCATCGGCCCAGGCAAGCGCCTCTGCAAAACCAGCTGCTTCTCCTGCGTCCCCTCCAGCTTCCCCCGCACCAGCGCCAGCCAGCTTCAGCGGCAAGGCCGACATTGAATGCGACACGCTGGTGCTTGGTGCCGGCCCCGGTGGCTACACCGCGGCCTTCCGCGCTGCGGACCTCGGGCAGAAGGTTGTGCTGGTCGAACGCTACGCGGCGCTGGGCGGGGTCTGCCTTAATGTCGGATGCATTCCCTCCAAGGCGCTGCTGCATGCCGCCAAGGTGATTACCGAAGCGGAAGAGATGTCGCACTTCGGCGTGAAAATGTCGAAGCCCGAGGTGGATGTCAACGCCTTGCGTGGGTGGAAGGAAGGCATCGTCAAGAAACTGACCGGCGGGTTGACCGGGCTGGCTCGCGCACGCAAGGTGCAGGTCGTGCACGGCAAGGGCGCTTTTTCTTCGGCCAATACATTGACAGTTGAAACCGCCGAGGGCAGCAAGACAATCGCCTTCCGCAACGCGATCATCGCCGCCGGCTCATCCGTGGCGCGCATTCCGGGCTTCCCCTACGACGATCCGCGCCTGATCGATTCCACCGGCGCGCTGCAGCTGGACACCATACCGAAGCGCATGCTGGTTATTGGTGGCGGCATTATCGGGCTGGAAATGGCATGCGTCTACGATGCGCTTGGCACGAAGGTTTCGGTGGTTGAATTCCTTGACGGGCTCATTCCATCAGCGGACCGGGACATTGTGAAGCCGCTGCAGAAACGCATTGAGAAGCGGTATGAAGCGATCTATCTGAAAACGAAAGTCACAAAGCTGGAGGCGCGCCCGAACGGGCTGATCGCCACCTTCGAAGGCGAAAACGCGCCGAAGGAAGCTCAAACCTACGACGCCGTGCTGATGGCCGTGGGTCGTCGGCCCAATGGCAAGGAAATCGCCGCCGAGAAAGCGGGCGTGGTCGTGAACGAGCGCGGCTTCATCCCGGTCGACCGGCAGCAACGGACTAACGTCGGCCACATCTTCGCCATCGGCGATATCGTTGGCGACCCAATGCTCGCGCACAAGGCGACCAATGAAGCGAAGGTGGCAGCGGAAGTCATCGGCGGGCACAAGGTGGAATTCGATGCACTCACCATACCGTCGGTTGCCTACACCGATCCTGAAATCGCATGGATGGGCTTGACTGAAACCGAGGCGAAGGCAAAGGGCATCCCCTATGGGAAGGCCAGCTTCCCCTGGGCCGCATCAGGTCGGGCACTGGCAATGGGCCGCGATGACGGCGTCACCAAGCTGCTGTGGGACCCGGAGACCAAACGCATCATCGGCGCGGGAATCGTCGGCGTGAATGCCGGAGAGCTTCTGGCAGAGACGGTGCTGGCGATGGAAATGGGCGCGGATCTGGAAGATCTTGCACTCACGATCCATTCCCATCCAACCTTGTCCGAGACGCCAATGTTCGCGGCTGAAATGGGTCTGGGCACCATTACCGACCTCTACATTCCGAAGAAGTAGAGATCGCAGTCGACAAAAAAGCGGCGACCCGTGTAGGCGGGTCGCCGCTTTTTTACATCACTTCAAAACTTGCTGCAATCGATCGATCAGGCAGCTTCGCGTTGCGGTTCGGCCAACTGCTCAAGCAATTCAAAAACTTCGTCCTTCGACAACACATAACGTTCCAGCAGCGTGTCCTTGATGGAAGCGATAGTGCTTTGGTAACCCGTCATGGCCTGCAGCGTCATGGTGTACAGCTCATCCGCCTTGGCTTCAACCTGATGCACCGATTCCTCGCCGGCGCCTTCACGCTTCAACTGGGTGTAGTCCAGCTTCGATCGCGAGTACATCGACAGACGGTTCACCATCATGTCCAGCAGGCCGGTCGCCTTCTGAATATCGTTCTGACTGCCAACCGAAATGCCGCGCGCACCGTAGAACAGTTCTTCCGCCGCCACGCCGCCGTATAGCTGCATGACATCCTGCTCAAGTTCTTCCACCGTGCGCAACGATACGTCGTCGTTGGAGGATAAAACATAGCCGAGGGCGCCAAGCTTGGAGACGGATTCCGTGCTGATTTTCAGGAGGTTCGATTTCTCTTTTACTTCCGACAGTGGCATGCCGCTGCGCAGATGCGGATCGATCTGCATGAAGAAGTGGCCGAGTTCATGCAAGGCGACGCGCTCGCGCTGCTTGTCCTTCTCCGCCGTGGTGGCGCGATCGGTCAGGCCGATCGAGGCGCGCTCGAAAGCGCGGAAAAGAACGTCGGTTGTGATCATGATCTTTTCCTGGATCGCGATCATGCTGGCGCGGTCAACCACGGTTTCCAGCAGGGCGGGACTCAGGTTGGCGGTAATGCTGGCAACGTAGTCGAGGTTGAGGTCGGTCCAGTCAACGCAGCCGTCATCCTTTTTCGACAGGAACACCTTGATCAATTCGCGCCGCTCAGCCTTGTTGGGTACCCGGAAATTGATCTTGACCGAAAAGCGACGCAGCATTGCTTCGTCCATATCGCTGGAGGCGTCGTCGAAGTTCGAGGCGACCACCCAGATTACGCCGGCGCCTTCATCGCTCTTGATGCCGTCAAGCAGGCCAAGCAGCGTGTTGGCCGTGTCGTCTTCCCACTTCTTGTCGCCGCGGCCACGCGGCATGAAAAGGCTTTGGGCCTCATCCAGGAAAATAAGGCAGTTGCCTTGCTTGCATGCCTTCTTGTAGATCGCGTTTAGTGCCTTGGAGCCGCCGCCAACAAAGCCAGACTCCAGGCCAGAACCCGAGGCGGAGATCAGAGGCATGTCGAGTTGCTTGGCGAGATAGCCTGCCAGCTTGGTCTTGCCGGTGCCCGCAGGACCGGTCAGCATGACGTTAAATGGCTTGTCGATGTTATGCGAGCGATACACGCTGCGATTGCGGATCATCTCTTCGAGGTGCGCAACCTCCTTCTTGATGTCTTCCATACCGATCAAGTCGTCCATGCTGCCTTTAAGGTTTTCCGGTTTCAGGAGCGATACACCGCCCATGGTCGGCAAGCCTTTCTTCGCCATCACGCCCAGCAGGATCAGCATGACAATACCAAGCGCATTGCGCAGCAGGAAGGACGATACGCTTTCAAGCACACTGTTGCGGCGTCCCCCGTCTTCCAGAACGGCCTTGTGGCTGGCCAGATAATCGTCGCTGGCGATCGCGTAGGGGATTGCATTCTTGAGCAGTACTTCGCGTTCCAGATTCACATGCGAGATGCTCGGCACCTTGACCACATGAATGCCAACTTCATTAGCGTACTTGAAAACATAACGGGGAAAATCCGCCAGCGGGTTGGCAAGCAGTACATATTCGAGCCTGTCCTTGCTGGCGGCCAGCGCGGTGATGTCGGAAATGCTTTGCGAATGGATCACCGGGTTAGTGTCCTGGGTCACGCCGGGCTTGTATAAAATCGCCAAGCCGATGGCGAGCACGATGATGATGAGCGACGAGATGCGCACATAAACGTTCTTGTAGAGTTGGAGCATTTTTTCGAAACTTGGCATGAAGTGATCCCGGTTCAGAGTCCAGCAGGTGAAAGCGATCCACCCCGAAATGCACAACTGTACGGGGCGCAACGTTTCTTACAGGCAGTAGGACTAGGAAGTGGGGAATCGGTTCTTGAAATTGGGCAATTCGCGCGTTTTATTTTGCGAATCAGGCCAAACGAGGGGAACAGGTGTGGGACACGGAACTCGCCAGAGCGTTCCTTTTATCCAATTGCCAAGAGTCGCGGAGCGCAAAGCCCCAAGGGTTGTCAATGTGTCTGTCGGTGTGACGGTGTGTCGTTTCGGCAGCGCCAGTGCCAGCGTTCAGAAGTACCTGCCAAGTGAGAATCTGGTTTGCGTGGCGTTGCCGAAGTTGGCGAACTGATCTCGTGCCAGCCGGAAGAATACGTCGCCTGCCATATAGGTCGCGGTGATCTGATAGCCGTGAACCAGGACGTTGTCGCTGTTCAGGCCGCTTTTCCATGCGGTGTCCAGGGACACTTTGCGCCGGTCAGACAGGTCACGGTGCACAAGAAAGTGGGTTACCCGCTGCTGCGTGTCCAGGCGGTCGTCACGGATGTGATAGAGCGAAATTTCCGTGTCCTTGATCGCCTTGGTGCCGATGCCAAGCGTGATAGCGTCATTGGGATCGAAATTCAGGTTCACATAGGGACGCGTGTTCGTCCGTCCGAAGCCGGCAATCGCGTAATAATCGTAGCCCAGCTGGGCATTGATGGAACCGCCGAGGAAGCCGCGATTGGCCGCCTGCACTGAGCCGACGACATGAAGCCAGTCGCGCTCCATGGTGTACTCATAACCGGTGCGCGGCTGGCGATAGCCGCTGCGGTCCTGATAGTAGCCAACCCAGGCCGTATGCGGTCCACGCTTGCCGCGCAGGTTGAGGTCCACTGCGTCGTTGCCGTCGGATGAGCTGTACCACGACGGCGTGAATTTGAAGCGCGTGGTGTCGGAATCGCTATCGTCGCCAGTGGCGGCCACCGAAGGCAGTGAGGCGAGCGCGCCGAGCAGCGCCATGGCAAGAGCAATGAGCATACGGCGGGATGCGCGGGGCGCGCACGGAACAGTGAAAGCTTGCATGCCTTCATTGTACCTTCCGCCGCCCTCGTGTCACGCGATGGCGACAGACGATACAATCCGTCCATCCGTCCATCCGTCCATCCATTGACCCAATGCCCCTTCATCCGATCCCTCGGGGGCACCATAAGGCTGAACGGTCCGGCGGCCGCTATCCGCTCGAGGATCTGTCCCGCTCAACGAGCAGGACTATCACCTCTGCGGCAACCCCAGGAAAACATGAAGCTTGATCCAGTCTCGCTGCAGCTCTTTGTCCATGTCGTGGAACACGGCTCCATCGCCGCCGCGGCGGAGCGCGACCATATTGCTCCGTCCGCCGTCAGCAAGCGCATCAGCGATCTCGAATACAGCCTTAAGACAAAGCTCCTCGCGCGTAACAACAAGGGCGTGGAGCCGACCTCGGCCGGCATTGCGCTAGCCAATATGGCGCGTGGACTGCTGCACGAGATCGATGAAATCTACGCGCAAATGAGCGAGTACGCGAGCGGCGTACGGGGTCATGTCAGGGTCACCGCCAACATCTCTGCAATCACACAATTCCTGCCCGTGGCGATCAAGACTTTCCTCGCCCGGCATCCCGACGTCCAGATCCACCTCGAAGAAAACATCAGCACCGTCATTACTCGCGCCGTGGCTGAAAATGTCGCCGACATCGGCATCTTCACCATGATGCCGCATGGCGACCAGCTTGAAGTGCTCCCATACCGGGAAGACGAACTGGTCCTGATCACGCCACACAGCCATGCTCTCGCACGGCGCCGCTCTGTCAAGTTCATGGAAACGCTCGCCTTTGACTACGTGGGCTTGCGCACCGGTAGCGCAATCGACCTGCAACTTATCAAGGCCGCCGGCGAGCTGGAAAAAACGGTCCGCATCGCGATCCACGTCACCAGCTATGACGCCCTGTGTTTAATGGTGCAAACCGGCCTTGGTATCGGCATCATGCCGCGCGCCGTGGCGGAACCGTATACCCGCACGCTCGGCATTCGCATCGTAACCCTCAACGAAAACTGGGCCGCGCGGGAACTGAAGATTTGCGTCCGCTCGTTTGCGGCATTGCCCGTGGCAGCGCAGATGCTGGTGCGCCATCTGCAGCAGCGCGACTAGGTTTTGCCACCCAATCTTGCCGTCGTATTTCGCGATGGCGCCGTCGCAGAATACGCATTTTCTTGCGCGGCATGCCGGATTACCATTTCGAGCACTCTGTTGGCATGGCCGACAGATCCATTCCAATAAAGTCAGGAGACACCGCATGATTACCCGCCGTCTATTCACTGTGCTGGCCGCAGTCGCCGTAACCGGCCTCGCCACTTCAGGCTTCAGCAGCGCATTGGCGCAGCAGCCAATTGTCATGAAGTTCAGCCATGTCACGGCGAGCGATTCGCCCAAGGGCAAGGCGAGCGATTACTTCAAGAAACTGATGGAAGAGCGGACGAAGGGCCGGGTCAAGGTGGAGGTGTATGCCAACGGCACGCTGTACAAGGACAAGGAAGAGTTGGACGCGCTGCAGCTTGGATCGGTGCAGATCCTGGCGCCGGCGCCGGGCAAATTTGGCCCCATGGGCGTGCGCGAATTTGAAGTCTTCGATCTGCCCTACCTCTTCGACAATGTGGAGGAAGCGCGCAAGGTTACCAACGGCCAGATCGGGCACGGCATGCTCAAGCGACTGGAGATCAAGGGGCTGTCCGGCATGGCGTTCTGGAATAACGGATTCAAGGAAATGACCGCGAACCGTCCTCTGCACAAGCCTGAAGATTTTCGTGGCCTGAAGATGCGCATTCAGTCCTCCAAGGTCCTGGATTCGCAAATGCGCGCGCTCGGCGCCTTGCCGCAGATGATGGGTTTTTCGGAGTTGTACCAGGCGCTGCAGACCGGTGTCGTGGACGGGCAGGAAAATCCGACCTCGAACATCTACACGCAGAAAATGCATGAAGTGCAGAAATACATGACCATGTCGGATCATGGCTACCACGGCTATGTCGTTGTCATGAACAAGCGCTTCGTCGACGGCTTGCCGGCTGATATACGGGCCATTCTGGAGACGACGATGAAGGACACCACGACCTACTTCGACAAGATCGCCCAGCAGGAAAACGATATGGCGCTGGAAGCGATCCGCAAGTCGGGCAAGACGCAAATCATTCAACTTACTCCAGAAGAAAGGAAGTCCTGGAAAAAGGTCCTGATGAAAACGCACCGTGACATGGAAGGCCTGGTCGGCAAGGACCTGCTGCAGTCGATCTACAAGGAAACCGGCTTTAGCCCGGACAAGCTGTAAAGCCCAGCTTCCAATGCCAACCCAATCGATGCCACCGAACGGAACACCATGACAAATCGACCTCTCTCCGGCCTGCGGGTACTTGAAATGGGCAGCCTGATCGCAGGCCCCTTCGCCGCGAGGACTCTCGGCGACTTCGGCGCGGATGTCATCAAGATCGAGCCGCCGAAGGTCGGTGACCCTTTACGTTCCTGGCGCACCGAGGAAGGCACCACATCAGTGTGGTGGCATGTCCAGGCCCGCAACAAGAAATCGGTCGCAATCGACCTGCGGCAAGAGGAAGGGCAGGACCTGGTGCGCAAGCTGGCGCTGGAAGCCGATGTCATCATCGAAAATTTTCGGCCCGGTACGCTCGAAAAATGGGGCCTCGACTATGACACGCTGTCGGCCATCAATCCCCGCATCATCATGCTGCGCATTTCCGGTTACGGCCAGAGCGGCCCCATGCGCGACCTGGCCGGCTTCGGCGTGGTGGCGGAAGCCATGGGCGGCCTGCGTCACATTACCGGTGAGCCGGGCAAGGCGCCCGTGCGTCCGGGCATCAGCATCGGCGATTCACTGTCGGCGCTGCATGGCGTAATCGGCGTCATGATGGCGCTCTACCATCGCGTTGCCAACGGTGGGAAGGGACAGATGATTGACGTTGCCCTGTACGAATCGGTGTTCAACATGATGGAAGGCGCAGTGCCGGAATACGACCGTCACGGCACGGTCCGACAGCCTGCGGGAAGCGCATTGCAGGGCATTGCGCCGACCAATGCCTACCCCACCGCGGACGGCCGTTATGTGCTGGTCGCCGGGAATGGGGACAGCATCTATCGCCGGCTCATGAGCTTGATCGGGCGGGAAGACCTTGGCAACGATCCGGCGCTCTCGCGCAATCCCGGCCGCGTGGCCCAAATGGCCCGCATTGACGAAGCTATCGCCGCGTGGAGTTCGCAGCGCCCCCTGGAAGAGTGCCTCGACGGGCTGGCTCGCGCTGGTGTACCGGCCGGCAAAATCTATACCGTCAAGGATATCGTTGAAGACGAACAGTACGCGGCCCGCGACATGCTGCGCACGGTGCAACTGAACGATGGCAGCAAGCTCATGGTGCCAGGCGTGGTGCCCAAGCTTTCGGGTACACCGGGTGACTTCGTCGGCGGTGGCCCTGATTTGGGCCAGCATACGGAGGAAGTTCTCGCCACACTCGGTGTTGGTAATGCGGCGCTGCAAAGCCTGCGCGAAAAAGGAGTGATCTGATGTCCTCGTCATCCTCGTCGCTTGTTTCCAATGCACTGGTTTTTCGTACGCTGGCTGGCCGCAGGCTCTACATTAATGACGTCGCGATGCGGGACGGTCTGCAGATCGAGCCAGTCTTCGTGCCTACCGAAGACAAGGTCGCCATGGTGAATGCGTTGTCTCGCACCGGCCTGGCCAAGATCGAAGTCACGTCCTTCACCTCACCCAAGGCGATCCCGGCGCTGCGCGATGCAGAAGCCGTTATGAAGCAGATCGACCGTGTCGCTGGCGTTACCTACGTCGCACTTGTACCGAACCTGCGTGGGGCGGAACGCGCGCTCGAATGCGCGGTGGATGAAATCAATCTCGTCATGTCCGTCAGCGAAACCCATAACCTCGCCAACCTGCGCATGACGCGGCAGCAGTCGCGCGATGTGCTGGGCACGATCATCCGGCAGGTCGGCAATGCCGCTGCCATCAACATTTCGCTATCCACCGCATTTGGCTGTCCGATGGAAGGCGAGGTGCCGATGGAAGAAGTGCTGAAACTCGGCGACTGGTTCCGTGATCAAGGGGCAAGCGGCATTACGCTTTGCGACACGACTGGCATGGCCCATCCGGTGCAGGTGGCTGCGCTGTGCGAGGGGCTTTCGCAGCGCTGGCGGGGCACCGCGCTGACACTGCATTTTCATAATACGCGCGCCATGGGTCTGCCCAATGTGCTGGCTGGCCTTGCCAGTGGCATTGACCGGTATGATGCTTCCCTCGGGGGCCTTGGCGGCTGCCCCTATGCGCCCGGCGCGACCGGCAATGTGTGCACTGAAGATCTGGTCCACATGCTGGAGCAGATGGGATGTGACACTGGCGTCGACCTTGCTGCGTTGCTGGCTTGCGCGGCACGGCTGCCGACACTGGTGCAGCACGAAGTCCCGGGCCAGGTGCTGAAGGCCGGAGCGTCCGACCGGCTGCATCCGCCGCCGGCCGGCTTTGCCGAAACGCGGGAGCGTGCGCTGGCCCGCGACCAGCCACATAACAACTGAAAAAAGGAAGAAGCATGACGATCTACCGCCTTGGGGACTTGATGCCCGATGTCGCCGCTTCGGCGTATGTAGCGAAGGAAGCAACCGTGATCGGCAACGTGCGCCTCGGCGAACGTGTCAGCGTGTGGCCGGGCGCCGTTATTCGCGGCGACAATGAAGCGATCAGCCTCGGGGACAACACCAATGTGCAGGAGGGCGCGGTGCTGCATGCCGACCCTGGATTCCCGCTCCTGATTGCCAACGGCGTGACCATTGGCCATCAAGCCATGGTGCATGGTTGCACCATCGGCGAGGGTGCCCTGATTGGCATCCAGGCCGTGATCCTTAATGGGGCCGTGATCGGCAAGGATTGCCTGGTTGGCGCTGGTGCTGTCGTGACCGAAGGAAAGGTCTTCCCGGATCGCTCGCTGATCTTGGGGGCGCCTGCAAAAGTGGTAAGGGAATTGACTGACGAAGCAATCGCCAATCTCAAGCGCGCAGCCGACGGCTACGTCGAGCGCAGTGCGACCTACAAGGAAAAGCTTGTTCAGGTCGGCTGATTATTGCAATCAGACTCCCCGTCAAACAGGCCGGGTGAATCGCTTGATGTCGGGGTTGGCGCGGCTGAGGCGGCAGTCGGGGCTGGCGTTATAAAGTCGGGGCTGTCGTTACCCGCCTTGTTGACCGCGGGATTGACCGCAAACCACTCGAACATGCTCGCCGGCAGAGACATGTTGCGAGCCAGCTGTTGCGCCTGCTCGGCGGGGAATTCGTGGTCCAGCCACAGCAGGGCGTCCTCCGGACTCAGCACAATCGGGCGGCGGTCATGAAGGTCCACCATGCCGCCGGCCGCCTGCGTCGTGACGATGGTGAATCCGCTTCCTTCATCCTGCGTTTCCGCATCCGGCCGAAAATTCGTGAGCGCGGCAAGGAACATGGGGCCTCCGGTTTTGAGCTGGATATGCCACGGCTGCTTGCGGCCTTTTTCCCCCGTCCACTCGAACCAGCCGTCGGCCGGTACAATCGCTCGGCCCTTGCGCCACAGCGCGCGCCAGTACGGGCTTGACGCTTTCTCGATGGTTGCATTGATGGCGAGCGGGAGGCCTTTTTCTTTTGCCCAGGCGGCGCGATATCCCCAGAACACAGGGTCAATCCGTGCGCCTTCCCCAAGACAGTGCATGAGCCAAACAGGTATGCCCGGTGGCACGTTAAATTGCGGTTTTGCCGGAACGTCGATCGGCGGCAGTTGCAGCGATTCGGCATATTCGCGCCAGCCGATTTCTGTGGCATAGGCTTGTTGCGAGCGGTATTGGCTGATGCGTCCACACATGCCTGTTATGGTAGTTCAAATTCAGCGAGCAAGGACCTCCGACATGCCCCGCGCAACCTCCTGCGGCACCCTTATCGTCAGCCGGACCGGGCTGCTACTTCTGTGCCATGTGACGGGCACACGCCACTGGGACATTCCCAAGGGGATGCAGGAGCCGGGTGAAACCACACTGGACGCGGCCATGCGGGAAATGGCCGAGGAAACCGGCTTGTGCTTTGATCCGGCGCTTTTTACCGAGCTTGGTCGCTTCGCCTACCGCCGGGACAAGGACCTTTTCCTCTACAAATTGACGGTCCCTGAGGGATTTGAAACGCTGGACCATCTTGTTTGCACCAGTCATTTTCCACACCGCCGTTCCGGCAAGCCGACGCCCGAGGTGGACGCTTTTCGCTGGGCCGCAAGGGACGAAATCGGCGGCATGTGCTGGCCGCGCATGGCTGAACTGCTTCTCGGATTGTCCTGGTAGCTGCGAACAGCCCTTTGTGCCGGGCGACCTGAGGCATAATGCCCCGGCCATGAATGGACTGTCATCACGTACCGCGGGCCTGCTCTTCCTTGTCGTCACCTCGGTGGGGTGGGGATTGAACTGGCCAGCCATGAAACTGCTGCTGCGCGAGTGGCCTGCGCTGTTTTCGCGCGGCTGTGCCGGCTTGACCGCTGCATTGCTGATAGCGTTCATCGCAATGTCACTGGGCGAACGGCTGACGGTTCCGCGCAAACTTATTCCGCGACTGGTGCTGGCGGCGTTCTTCAATGTCTTTGCGTGGATGGGCTTTTCGACACTGGCCATGCAATGGTTAAGTGCGGGGCAGGGCGCCTTGCTGGTCTACACCATGCCGGGCTGGGCCACATTGCTGGCCTGGCCGCTGCTAGGGCGAAGGCCCACGGCGCGTGGCGTCGCAGGTCTTTCCATGTGTGTGGTTGGACTTGCCATCCTGTTCGGCGGAGGCGACCTTGCCCTCACCGCCGATCGATTGCCAGGGGTTGCGCTGGCCTTGGCAGCTGCGTTTCTTTTTGCCCTGGGCACCATAATCATGAAGCCGCTTGGACTGCCGCCATTCGCCGGACTCGCATGGCAACTTGCGATCGGCTGCAGCCCCATGGTGGCCTATGGGCTTCTGGTGGAACGGCCGGTGCTGTCGGCCCTGACGTCCACCGGATGGACCGTGATGGCATACATGACCATTATCCCCATGGGCGTGTGTTACATAAGCTGGTTTGCGGCCTTGCGCCGCCTGCCGCCTGCTACGGCATCGGTCGCGACGCTGCTAACCCCCGTGGTCGGGGTCGTCGCCGCGGCGTTTGCGCTTGGGGAGCCTCTCGGGGTGGCTGAAGTGCTGGCCATGTGCCTGACGATTGGCGGTGTGGCCCTGGTCCTTAAGGCCGGATAAAGGGCCTGCATATCTTTAAGAAGACGCTCGAGCCATGCGTATGGATTAGCGGCCAACACGACCACCTGCGAACCGGCTTTGATTATCGTCAATGCCAGTGCGGTATCTGATTTCATGCACGTCAAAGTATCTACAATTCGCCATCGTTCTTACAAGAATAAAGGCGTTTCAATGCAAACTTCAAGGTGCGGTGTAGCGGAATGCGGAAGGCCTTTCCAGGTGAACACCTTCGGACCTCCCGTGTCGACGTCTTACCAGCTAGGCGTCATCACTTGCCCTAACTGTGGGGCCACCTCCGCTGGGGACGCCGACTCTCTTTATCTCTCACACGCCCTCTCTGCTGAGCAGGAAGAGCAAATGGCGGCCGACCCAAAGTCGGCATGACCGACGAAGCTGTTCAACGATTTCAGTCGTCCTCCCGCCCGAACTACAGGCATTCCCACTTGTGGTTATCCATTAACGATTAGCTGCGGTACGACAAGCGGTGTTGTACTGGTGCAAACAGTTCAGCGTATCGGACGCTATCTTGACTTGTGTCAACGCTGCCGTTTGCGTCGGTTGCAATGTTGCAATTACATTGCCTCAGCCCACTCATTGGGCAACAGAAGGAGCAACAAGATGCTAGTCAACACCAAACGTGACGAAAGAGACGAGTACTTTCGCCGCATGGCAGACGCGATGCCGCATATGGTATGGACGACCGACCTTCTGGGACAGGTCGAGTACTTGAACCAGCCTTGGGTCGCGTATACCGGCCTAACGGTTTCTGAGTCGCTGGGGACAGGGTGGACCTCGGTCGTAGACCCCGAGAACCTGGATGCTTTCCTGAAAATTCGCCGGCAGCGCTATTGCCATGGACTGCCGATCGACGTTGAGCTTCGGCTGCGCCGGGCCGATGGCGAGTATCGTTGGCATACCGTCCGCTCCTTGCCACTGAAGGACGGCTCGGGCGACATTATCAAGTACGTCGGCAGCGCCAGCGACATCCACATGACCAAGCAGTCGCAGATTTCCTTGCAGGATACGGTCAATGAGGTTGAGCGTCAGGTGAAGGAGCGTACCGCCGAACTGCTGCGTACAAACATGGAATTGATCGATGCGATCTCCCAGCGCCGCCGCGCCATGTCGGTTTACGAACGGGACGCGCAACGCTTGAACGAAATCATTTCGACCCAATCGCTCTTGACTGAAGCGACAGTTGATTTTGACGCATTTCTCAACCTCGCCGTTCAGAAGATAGAGCACCTTACCGAGGCCGCTGGCGCCGCGTTCGAACTGCTTGAAGGCGACCAATTAGTCACTCTGGCCGCGAGCGACTTGCTGGCCCGCCAGATTGGCATGCGATTCGAGCTGCAAGGCACATTGAGCGGGCTATGTCTGAACTCCCGCGGCGTTTTGATTAGCGGCGATATCGGGGCTGACGCTCGAATCAAGGCAGGACCTGCTCAGCAACCTGAGACGGGGTCGATGGTGGTGGCACCGCTGTTCTGCCGGGGCCGTTCGGTCGGCGTAGTGAAGATCGTATCTCGCGAAAAAAATGCCTTTGGTGAACGCGACGTCCAGACCTTGAGGCTCATGGCTGGATTGATTGGGTCAGCGATCGGGCAGCAGGCGAACACGCCGTCGACCCGGAAAAAATCAAGGCGTGACGAAATCAAAACGGCGACCCTAAAGTTGTAGCCGCACGGTTTGCGTTTTATCGACTTGCTCTCGGACCTAAAGCTTTAGTCTCTGGAAGCGGGTTCGAGTGTGGCGATCGCAGGGAAGCCGCTGTAGTTGGTGTGGCTGGCACCTTGCAAAACCGCGACAAAAATCACAAGTCGACCCGAAACCACCCGAATCGCCGCGGTTTGGCCCCTCTGGAATTTGAGCACATGTCATTTCAGCCTGGCTTGCGTGTATTGATCATTGAAGACAATCAAGACCTGGCACGCCTTTTCAGCGACCTTGTCGGCGTTATGGGCTTCGCTGCGGATGTTGCTTGGAACGGCCGCTCAGGGCTCGACATGGTGCAGGAGCGGAAACATCACATTGTGTTCTGTGACCTTGGCATGCCGGGCGAAAAAAATGGCTATGACGTCGCGCGAGAGGTCAAGGCCGATTCCAGCCTGGTCGATACCTACCTTGTTGCCGTGACGGGCTCAACCGATGTCGACGCACGCGAGAAGGCAGTTGCGGCCGGCTTTGATCTGGTCCTCACCAAGCCAGTGAAGTTCTGGCAAATGCGTTCTGTTCTGGACCGCTTTAGCAAGCAGGGCAAGGTTTGATCCGGCCTATTGTCCGGACGCTGAAACCTTTGCAGCCTCGTCGGCGCCGCCAGCACGCACTGGTATATCGGTGCGACATCCCCATAAAGCTTTCTCACAAGGCGGTTGACGAACTTGGGCAGCTATGGGGTCAAAAGGGTATTGAACGCTTCAACAAATAACACGCCCGGAACAGGCGTCATCCAACCTCAGCAGACCGTTCAGTTGCCATTCCGCTTTCATCCATTGCATGGAAGCTAATCAATCCACGAATAAACCGGCTTTTATTGCAAGTTCGGTCATTGCTGTCGGGAAATGCTGATGTTGAAATGGACGGCCTTTTTACAACAAACCGCGTCGGCGAACTTTCATCCATCACACGCGGTAGGCAAAATGTTCAGACCTCTTCGTTCGACCCTTCTCCACAAATACGTTGCTGTCTCAAGTGTAATGGTCTTCACCCTGGCCGCATGTGGCGGGGGAGGAGGCGGTTCCTCGGGCGATACCGTTGCCACGGGCGAGCAAGTCGCATCGGTCGACACGGTGGTAACGGCACCACCTCCTAAAAACGCGCTGAGCGCGGCACCCGCAATGCCGGATGCCTCCCAGCCGGTATTAACCCTGCCCACCAACATTACAAACGGAAGCGTGGTCTCGTTGCTCTGCGGCCGCACTTACCAGGGCACGCTGGATCTCTCTAGCAAATCAAACGTCACCGTGGATACCGCGGGTGCATGCGGCAAGGCCGTTATAACGCCCGGCCAAGCCATCACCGGCTGGACGCAATACCAGGGGAATGTGTACTCTGCGCCGATCACGTTCGATGCGGCGCAGATCATTGTCGACGGCCAACCCGCATCGATGGCGCATTGGCCGAACCGGGCGGAAGCCTGGGCCACCGCTACTTCCAGCACTCCGACCAGTCTCACTTACGCAATGCCGAACGCAGACCTCGTCGGAGCGAAACTGGTGTTCAAGGCCTTCGACTGGGCGATCGAGCGACGCAATATTACGGCCTCGTCGAATGGTGTCATGACCGTGACGGACCCAGGCAATCCCAGCTTCGGCGGTTATGCATTGGGCGGGGCGCCGAGTTTTTACGTCGAGGGCAAGTTGTGGATGCTCGACGAACCCGGCGAGTGGGCCGTGAGCGGTGGTCGACTCTATGTTTGGGCCGCCGACGGCAAGTCGCCTGAGGGACGTATATGGGCATCTCCCGACAGCCATGCGATTGAGGCTTCGAATTCGAGTGGCGTAGTGGTCAACAACGTTCGCCTGTTCGGCGCTGCCAACGGCATCAATGCCAATAATGCGGTGAATTTGAAGGTGTCCAACACCGAGATCGTCAACAGCTCGGAGAACGGCATCGTCAACACTGGCGGATCTGGACTGATCGTGGAGGCGAGCACCATTCGCAACTCGCGCCACGACGGCATCGTTGTGAAATGGGGCGGTGGAAATGAGTCGATTACTGGTTCCACGATCGATTCCTCCGGCGTCCTCGGCATGCCGACCAACGCGCGCGGCGCCATCAACCTGACCTTGGGGAGCGGCGCTACTGTGGCCGGAAACCGCGTGACCAACTCGGGCTATATCGGCATTCGATTTTTCCGTAATGCCACGATTACTGACAACACGGTCGACGCCGCGTGTCAGGTGCTAAGCGATTGCGGCGCCTTGTACCTTGCGGCGCCGGACAATCTGCCGCTCTCCACGCGCATTACTGGCAACACCATCAGCAATACCAGCCCTGCGCAGCGGTTGTCGTGGGGCTTGCAGATGGACGACCATGCGAACGGTGTCACTGTCAGCGGCAACACATTTACTGGCAATGCGAATGGCATGATGATCTTCAATGGCTTTGGCAACGCCATCACCGGAAACCGGTTCGGCGCCAGCACTCAGGCACATATCCAGATGGCCGAATCCGGCGCGACACCCAGCGTTCGCAACAATTCCTTCACAGGTAACAGCTTCGTCACACGGAATGCAGAGGAGACGTACCGCGTTAGCAGCGACATCGGCACCGCCTCGGTCGCGCTGTTCGGCAGTTACAACAACAATACCTACACGAGTAGCTCAAGCATCTTCGCGAACTTCAACGGCGCTGCATACAGCTTCGCCCAGTGGAAAGCGAGTACGGGTCAGGATGCCGCTTCTACTCTTGCTTCTCCCTGAATTCTTCCCCCACTTTCTTTTCCTTGACGCTTCTACACAGCACCGGTAACGAACTGTAACAAGCGACACCGGATGTTTCTATAAAGAAAGTGGCGAGCTAACCAGTTTAGGATGGTCCGAGTGCCGATTCGACAAGACCGGCTGGCTTCCATGAACAATCAGAAAGGCATCAATGAAAACGACAGTTCAGAAAATTTCGCTGCTTACATTTGCTTCGGTCGCAGTGCTCCTCGCCGGTTGTGGCGGTGGCGGTAGCAGTGGAGCAAGTGCCGGCGGCACTGGCACTCTCGGTGTAGCGATGACGGACGCACCCTCCTGTGGCTACGACGCGGTCAATGTAACCGTCAACAAGGTTCGCGTGCATCAGAGCAGCAGCGCCTCGGACACGGATTCCGGCTGGACCGATATCACACTCAACCCCGCTCGCAAGATCAACTTGCTTAACCTGACCAATGGCGTTCTGGAAGACTTGGGGCAGACACCCCTTGCAGCAGGCCACTACACGCAGCTGCGGCTGGTACTGGACGCTAATACTGGTGCCGGCACGGCCAATTCTGTGATTGTGAGCGGTACAAATAATGAAGTCGGCCTGACGACGCCAAGCGCTGTTCAGAGCGGCATCAAACTCGTCAATGAATTTGACGTGGTCGCGGGCCAACGCGCCGACCTCGTCCTCGACTTTGACGCATGCAAATCTATCGTGAAACGGGGCAACGGCGTTTATGCGCTGAAGCCGGTCGTCACCGTCATTCCAACGGTTCTCAATGGTATTCGGGGCTTCGTCGATCCGGCGCTGCTCGGCACACACGTCAATGTCACCGCGCAGCAGAATGGCACGATCATTCGCTCCACGACCCCTAACGCAACGACCGGAGAATTCTTCCTCGCGCGCCTTGCGCCGGCCAGTTACGACGTCGTCATCACGGCCGACACCAGCGCCACGACCGTCGTCGCCGCAGTGCCTGTCGCGGATACGACAAGCACCGTAGCGATCAGCACCGCCACGGCACCGATTGCCCTGCAAACGGGTGGCACGACGCGTTCAATAAGCGGCACTGTAACGTTGACACCGGCAAGTGCCACCGAAGTGGGCACCGTCGCGGCAAAGCAGAGCTTTAGCGCAGGCCCCACGGTGACGGTCAAGTACCAGGGCGCTGATGCCAGTACTGGCGCCTACACGCTGGCAAGCCTGCCTACAACAGCACCGCTGCTCGGGAAGTACAGTGCCACCTTGCCGATAGCGTTTGCTGCACAGACGGTTACCACGCCAGGGACAGGCAAGTACGCCTTGGCCGCAACTGCCAACGGCTACACGTCACAGGCCAATGCTTCCGTAGATTTAACGACAGCAAGCCAAACAGGGGTGAATTTTTCGCTGATTCCTTAACGCTGCGCCGTTTGGCAGTACGGCTTCGAAGGGAATAACAGGAAGGGCCGGCACAGGAATGTGCCGGCCTTTTTTCCAATTCATTGCTGGATGCGTACCCGTAAGGGAAATTTTTATGGAGGCCTGCCGAACCATCGGTCTTAACTTTCCCGTAGATGAAATACGGGAAAGTTAAACCATCGCTTGCTGGCCATGGCCTAAGATGATAACTTTCCCGTAGTTCAAATACGAGAAAGTTCGAATGATGGGTCTCTACCTTGTCGGCGACAACATGTCCAAGGCGCGCAGCCACCATATGGCGGAGGCCGGGGATCTGGTGCAGCTGATGCGCGGCATCTACGTTGATGCCGATGATGACGCAGACGCAACAGTGCGAAAACATGCGGTCCGCATTGCAAGGTACCTGTACCCCAATGCCTATTTGTCGGCTGTAAGCGCGATTCTCCTGGGGCCAACATCGGATGGACGGCTTTTCCTCAGCGGGCGCCGTAGCCAGCGGACCCGCATTCGCTCGCTTGAAATCATTCAGAACGGAGCGCCGCAACACCCGTCGCTCGGGACCGCTGTCGTGGATGACGGCATGGGGGAATTTCACGTCAACGTATCATCCATCCGGCAACGCTTTCTTGAGGCGTTTCGATTGCGTAGCGAGCACGCAGCTTCGATCGACGAGACTTCGCGGGAGCTCATCGCCGCACGACTTATTGCTGAGTATGGGGACGCGAAAGGGGCCGCCGATGCCATTTGGGCACTGGCGCGTGAAAATGAATGGTATCGGGAAGGCGAGCACTCCGAGCGTTTCCTGCTCCGCCGTCTGACAACAGCTCATGTTCGTAACGAAGCGACACTCGACCTGATCGTCGCGTGGCATGGCGCGCCCATCGGTAATCTGATTCATGACGGATTCGAATGGCGATGGCAGCCGGTCGGGAACGGGCCAGCGCCGGTGCGCCAGACGACACCCGGCAAGCTGCCCCCCTTCATTGTGTCCCTGCTCCCGGAAGGCTGGCTTGAAGCGGTACTGCACGATCGTGACGAGCGGGCAACGCTACGCTCGGGCAAGCGGTACATGTCGAACATCACCATTGTCGCTAAAAAGTCTGAACTTGCGGGGCTACCGCTCGATGTGCTGCTCACGCGCCTCGATCGGTATACCCGGGACGGTGTATTTACCGGCACCTATGCCGGCCCGGAACGTAGCGTTATAGACCGAAGCTTCGAGCGCAATCTGGCCCACATCTACGAGCATGCGGATACGCCGAGGCTATCCGGTATCCAGATCAAGGCACCGATGCACCTTGACGCAAACGGCGTGCTGTCGCCTAGCATGGACACACCGTTTACGCATATCCTCAAGCCCGCAGGGTTGGGGGGCTTTGAGGCTTTGCCGTTAGTGGAGTGGATGGCCCTTGCCCTTGGCCGGGCAGCAGGATTTGTGGTGCCAGCAACGGCACTGATTGCCATGCCTGACGGTATGCCACCGGCCTTGCTAGTCGAGCGCTTCGACATTCGGGACAGCGCCGCGGACAAGCGCAAATTCGCGTTGGAAGACTTCTGCTCAGTTCTCAATCTTCCCACCAAGGCGAAATATGATGGAACGATGGAGCGGGTCGCCCGTGCGGTCCGTTCATTGTCGACTGCGCCGGAACAAGATGTGCTCGTCGTCCTCAGGCGAGCGCTCTTCGCCTGGCTGACCGCGGACGGCGATATGCATCTCAAGAATATGTCGCTATTGAAGACTGTTGAACCGGGAGGCAGGCAGTTCAGTACCGTGCGCATGGCCCCACTTTACGATGCGGTGACCACGCGCGTTTTTCCGCGTCTGAAACTCGACCGCATGGCGCTCAAGCTGAACGGCAAGGACGACCAGTTGCGCCGAGTGGATTTTCGGGCGTTGGCAAGCACGGCTGGCATGCGGGCAGGGGATGTTGATGCGGCGATTGACGACATGGTCGATCGCATGAAAATGGCTACGAAGGAAATTGCGCTACCGACGTTGCCGAACTATGGATCGGATGGTGAGGCACTGGCGGCCAGGATGCTGGAGATTTGTCGAAAGCGGGTTGAGTCGTTCGCGTGACGCTAATGTCGATTGCCACTTGCGCGATGCCGTTCTGAACCCGTCTGTTGTCTCACCAAGCGAACTGCTTACTAACAGCGGAAATCAGCCGTATCCATGCCATCTCATGGCGCTAGGGACGCCGAGTAGGCCACGATTGAAACCATGTCATCCATGGTCAGCGTGGAAACCGCTTCCCGCATCGCTGCACTTGACTTTCCTGCTCGAGCCCCGCTTTGGAAGTCGTACAACTGGCGCAGTGAATAACTCGGTGACCTGCCCGCAAGTGGTGGAATATCACCTTGACCTTTCAAACCAATGCCGTGGCATGTGACGCAGCTTGTCGTCGCCCCGCGAGCATTAGCATTAACCAGCTTTTCGCCTTTCCTGATACTCCCAATGGGTACGTACGCCACAAATCCAGATCGGGAATCACGCACCGAGGTCCGTGCCAGATCTTCGGCAACCTCTATGACGCGCTGCCCGATCGGTTCCATGCCACCACCCGCCACAGGAACAAGCATAAAACCGGACACTGAGGTCTTCGGCACGGTGTCAGTTTCCACAACTCTTACCCAAGGCTTGAACGGTATGCTGGCAAAGTAGTTCGCCGAAATCATGACCTCTTCGTCTGTTACCGCCTTTGCGTTGGCGACCATGAGAGCAACGGCCCTCATCTTGGGCTCCGAACTCTTTCGCTGCCCGCTTTTGAAGTCAGCCATCTGTTGAGAGATATAACTGGCGCTCAGACCTGCGAGGCTGGCGTTCTCTGGACGGCCCTGGCCATTCGGGTAATGGCAGTAACCGCATGCGAACGTGTCCGGCTTTCTACCTTGAGACACCACTGAGGGCATTGGCGGATGATCTGAAGGATACCAATCAGGCGCTAGATTGAGATTGCGAATCTGGGTCATTGTCATGGCGGCAGCACTGCCGGGAACGCGTTTCAGCGCACCGTCGTCTGGTGGTGCACTCACAACTGGCTGCTCCGGGTATGAAGACGGCGGGGGTGGGTGGCGCGATGCTATCGGCGCAAGCTCATCCGATGTAACAGGAGAACAACCCGGCAAGGCTGCCAAACACACTGCCGATAAACCTGCCAACCAGCGTCTTCCGCTGCGGGACACAGTGAAACTCTTGGCGTTCATGAATCTCTCCTCGAGTCATCTGCCGTCCGACACTGAGTCCTTTTAGATTTAGTACACGGACTTTGGTCGCGCAAGCACTACGCACTCGCAATTCCCGGTAAGAGCAGGCGATTAGACTTTGCGCAAGCTTCGCCCTGCCGCCGACCCTTGCGTATATTCCTTGAGCAAATACGGGGCTGCGGTTGGAACGTGCGACCACCGGGTTAAAAGTGTGATTAACCCATTGCTTGCATTAATTATGGTTCGCCCATACTCACGGCGTTTTGCCGTGCATCGCAAGAATCCTCAGATTCCAGACGCCCAGGAGTAATACAAATCCGGGCGATGGGATGTTGTGATTTGTACGCGGCGAACGACGGGAGTCGTCCCATAACCCCCATATGGATTCGCGAAAAGGTTGCCCGGTTATCCAGGCGCTCGTTTAGAATCAGCTTAATCAGTTGGTACGCTGGCCTGGCTCAGGAATATCTCGGTAGAGTTTTTATACGTCGGTCGGACGCGAAGCACACTTTGTATAACTCGTGCCAATACGCTTTAGAAAATTTGTCGAATCGCCAGTAGAATTTATAACGTCTGGATGCACATGCAACGTTCCTTGAAATTCCTCGCGCTTGCGGCGGCCGTTGCGGCCAGCTTGCTTGCGAGCCGCGCTGGTGCCGCAACCATATATAGCAACCCGTACAATGGCTCGGGCGGAAAATGCAACTTCAATACTTCTTGCGCCGCTGTCGCCAAAGTAAACGACTATGCTGCGCAAAAATTTACCGTTAGCGCCGCTACGACAGCGCACTCGGCCAGCTTTACCATATACAACTATAGTGATACACGGCCAACCGCAGCAAACTGGAAGATTCTAGGGGTCGACAGCAGGGGTTTGCCCGGCGTTCTCTTAGCGTCAGGGAGCGGCGCTCCAATACTAAGTACTGAAAATCTCAGTAATGGTCCGCGTTATACGATCGACCAGCATTTTTTCGATTTGACTTCAGTTTCCCTAGCCCCCGGTACGTATTATCTCGCCGTTCAAGCAGTGACGACAACCAAACAGAATTATCTAAGTCGAGGCGTTCAAACGTTCGGGGCTGCTGAGACCTTTGATGGCGGTTCGACTTGGGCGCTCTCCTATGTTGGTTATCCAAGTGTTGCTGTCGCCCTGTACGATAGGCCTGTTGGCGGCAGAACGCCGTCCCCGAGTCGATGACTTCGGAGTTGATTGGGCTCGCCCCACTAGTCATGTTTCACCACGAGTCGTCGGATTCGTCACGTCGAAGAGGGGTTCGTTATTGCTCAGGCTGCTGAGGCCAATCATCATCGACGGTGAATGATTATTCTATGCACCAAGAATTTCCGCAAAAGCGCATTCACAGGTCTGTTGTATCCTTTTCAGGTGAAAGTTTGCGGTCCTGTGGGATGCGCGCGGCATTTCGAATCACGTCATTGACGTTTGAGAATGTGGCCTTGCTTGAAGTAAGCACTGTGTTGCTCAACTTCTCTCCCAGATCCAGACTGATGCGCCTCGTCCACGTTTCATGGAACTCATTCAGCAACGCCCCGAATAGCTCGATCGTGTCGTAGATATACAGCACGTCTTGGGCCTGTTTTGCTGCAGGCCGATCTTTTTGGATCAAGAATTTTTGGATCATAAAGCAAAGCGGGTTGCTCACTCGAAGGTCCATGGGGGATGGTAGTGGCACACCGTTTCGGGGGTCCAGGGGTATCACCCAGGGATCGACGAGCAGGAACAAGGTGGGTTTGCCATGAAGAGAGCGCCTGGGCCAGTTTTACGAGTGCGTCGAAGTCCTTCATTTAGTTTTGGTTTTCCACAATTGAGCGAAGGGCTTTTTCATAGATCAGGTTGGCCTGCTCTTCACCGCGAGATGGGTGATTGGCCACATCTAGCCAAGCTTGGATAACATCCGAGACTACCAGGCCATCATGGCGTACAGCGCCTCGGAACGTGGATCTAGGCGAGGGCGCTTGCCGGACGATTAGATCCGGAATCTCGGACGCGGCAACAACTGCCAGTGCTCTCCATTTTTTGTCGTCAGGTCGAGGGAGCTTTGGCACGTAAATATAAGGTGGAACACCGCTAACGTGTCCGAGTCCTAATGCGTCGGCGGCGGCGAACAGGCCAAGACAAGCCTCTGCTTCTTGCTCTGCAAGTAGCCCGTCAATTTGCTGTTGGGCAGAGCCTCGAATGTGGAACCTCATTCGCATTTCCGGTGAAGGGCGCATGGCCGCCGACCGCCAACGGCGGAATAGCTCTGCACGACGTACGAGAACAAGGTGTCGCGACGATTCGTCCAAATAACCTTCCCGGCGTAGCTGTTGCAAGAACCGAGAAGCGCTCATGGTGGACACCTTGGCCGCCTCGGCGAACTCGAAACCGCTTCGATATTCTTGTCTTGGTGCGTGCAACAGGTGGTCGGATATTTCAGGGGCCAATAAAACCTTCAACATCCACTGGTTGAGATCGGAGAAGAGGTTGACGTGTTGATTCGATGACGTGCTTCCATGCCACCGCGGCTCTTCCAACTCGGCATTCAAATCCTCGAGTCCAGCTCCCCTAAAGTATCTGAGCCCGTTTTGGGAGACGAGGCCCACAGCCACATTGGGTGCGTATTGCTCCACAAACGAACTGACTTGCTTCGATAGAGAGCGCGATGCGTTGTCTACGGATATCACTGCAAGGGGCTGTTGTGTACTGCCTGAATCGAGAGCATATGCTTGCGCTTGTAGCATTGCCTGCGACAGTAGCGGAATGACTCGGTCCGCGCGGCCTTCTGCGAACGTCTTGATTTCCAGGACAAAGCACTGGGCTCCCCTTCTCACGACCAGGCCAGAGCGGTTTTTTCCGTATTCCGGTGAGCGTTCGACGTCCCAGCCGCTGTTGGATGGCGTTTAACGGTGGGGCACTGCAACCTGGCCGCTCGGCGACTCGGCAGGCGGTGGGCGCGTCCATGAGATAGCTATGCGCGGGTCGTGCCTGATGAGCTGTGCAGGACATAGCTGCTCTTTCTGCGGTACCATTGTTTCCCGCCAGAAACTATGGGACGGCTATGGCGCGCAGACGACGTAAAGAAGACTTGTCGGACGTTCTCATAGCCTTGCCCTGGCAGGTTAGTGCTTGCCTAGCGTTTGGTGGCTACGTCGCAATGAGCTGGCTTCTGCCTTCTCTGTTCGCGCACAATCCGTTTTTAATCGGCCTCGCTTCGGTCTCTCGGTCTCTGGCTTGGCTTTCTCTGGCAGGTTTCGGCCTTCTCAGTGTAGTCGCATACATTCGAGGCCGAACCGCATCTGAGGCAAGGCCGACCCGCTCAAGCCACGCATTTGGGAACCGTGGGGCACAAAAAGCTGACGCGACACCATCTCGTGTCGAACCTGCGATCAGACCAGGCATTAGCGGCTTTGGCAGGTCTGAGCCGGTCCTTAAGGAGTTCAGTACATGGACCCTGGAAGCTCTCCGCGCTATGGAATGGAAACGTTTCGAGCTGCTCTGCGCCGGCTACTATGAAGCGGTGGGATTTCAATCTACAACTTTGCGATGTGGGGCAGACGGTGGCATCGACGTGAAGTTGTTCAGGGTGGACCCTCACAAGCCAATAGCCGTAGTCCAGTGCAAGGCCTGGAATGTCTACTCCGTCGGCGTGAAGGAAATTCGAGAGCTGTTGGGCGTCATGGCACATGAAAAAGTCGGCCGCGGGGTGTTCATCACCACCGCAAACTATACGCAGGACGCACTCAATTTTGGCGCTGCAAACCCGATCCAACTAATTGACGGCGCAGCATTTGTGACCAAGCTTCGGGAGCTGTCCCATCAGCACCAAGATACGCTCCTTGAGACGGCGTTCAAGGGAGATTACAAAACACCGACGTGCCCATCTTGCGGAATCAAGACGATAAAACGCGATAGCAAACGCGGTCCGTTCTTCGGATGCGAGAATTATCCGCGCTGCAAAACGACTTTTAAAATAAAAAGCTGAACGACTAGGCGGCTTCCGAATCGAGTCGGATAGGCTCACCTGAGCGTGACACTGCTTTTGTAGCCTTTAGCGTACTGAACAGAGTTGAGGCGGCCTCAGCGTTAGTTTGAGTCGATCTGTCTGTTTATCTCGCGTGTACTTGGGGATTGACGTGACACTGCTTAATGAATTGAGCGTGCCTGGCGTTCCGTCCACAGCAGCGACAAGAGTTGAGCGGGGTGGTGGCGAAAGTGGGCAACGGCAACAAGTTGTCCACGTTTTCGTCACGATCAGAAAAGGAAAGGGCCTAGGCTTTCACCTAGACCCTTGAATTTTCTGGTAGGCCGTGCGGGATTCGAACCTGCGACCAACGGATTAAAAGTCCGCTGCTCTACCAGCTGAGCTAACGACCCGAAAGACCGCAATTATAAGCAACTACCGCGCGGGGTGTCAAACAAACTGCGGTGCGAAAAGCAATTATTCTGCCGTGCCTTGTTCTCCGAAAAATCCGCTCGGAGTTTCACCTCCGCGTCAACCCTTTATCGCAGCGAGGCGATGCGTTCCCGTGCCGTTTTTGCGGCGTCCGAGTCGGGATATTGCGAGACCAGCGCGTCGAGCGTTCGTCTCGCAGCGACCTTGTCCTTGAGCTCGGTGAAGCAACTGGCAATGGTCAGGAGCGCATCTGGCGCCTTCGGATTGTCGGCATAGGTTCGGGCCACAGTCTGCAAGGTCGGGATAGCGCTGCGGTAATCCCGCAGTGCGTACTGCGCATTGCCGAGCCAGTAGTAGGCTGAGCCAGCATAGCCCGACTGCGGATAGCGTTGCAGGAAGCCGGAAAAGGCGCCTGCGGCCGCTTTGTAGTCTCCGCTCTTGAACGCCGCCAGCGAGGCTTCATAGGCCTTCTGCTCGCCAGGCTCTATCGATACTTCCCTTCCGTCCACGTTGGCCCTTTGCGGTTCCATCTTGCGGATCCGGCCGTCGAGATCAGTGTAGAAATCCTTTTGGCGGCGCTGCTCGTTGGCCAGTTCATTCGTCAGCACTTCAACCTGACCGCGCAGCCTGGCAATCTCTGCGCGCAGCTGTTCAGCCTGGTTGGCGCTGTCGATGCTGGCGGCCTTGTCCGCCTTGCCGTCGACGCGTGCATTGACCGCATCGATGCGGGCACGCAGGTCGAGAATGGCACGTCGCGCTTCGTCATCCTCGAACAGGGCTGCGTTGGCCTGCAGCGGGACCATGCAGCAAGCCACCGAAGCGGCCAGACCGAAGCTGGCCAGCGCGAAACGAAGGGAAGTTTTCATGATGGTCTTAGTAGGCTATGTCGGAGCGGCGATTTTCGGCATAAGCCGCGTCGTCGCTACCCAAGGCCTTCGGCTTTTCCTTGCCAAAGGAAACCGCTTCCATTTGCGCATCGGGCACACCAAGCAGGGCCAGCGCCCGGCGTACTGCTTCGGCGCGTTTCTGACCGAGCGCGAGGTTGTATTCGCGGCCGCCGCGCTCGTCGGTATTACCTTGAATGACAATCTTGCGGGTCCGGTTTGCGTTCAAGAATTTGGCGTGGGCCTCGAGCACCGGCTTGAATTCATCCTTGACGATATAGCTGTCGAGATCGAAATAGATGCTGCGCTGGGCAAGGATGCCTTTCGGGTCGTTCAGCGGGTCGGTTGTGTTTGTCGTGACTGTGCTGACAGAGCGCGGGTCGACCGCGCCGCCGCCGGCGTTCGGTGCTGTACCGGTACGGTCTTCAACCGGAACCTTGTTCTCAAGAGGAACGGTGGACGAGCATGCCGCAAGCAGCAGCGTGCACGTGATGACGAGGGTGGAAATGGAAGTGCTGCGCATGGATTCTCCTGGTGTTGGTAAGAACAAATCTGATTTACTTCATGAACGGGCCCCAGGTCGGTTCACGGACATCACCGGCCTGGGTAGTCAAGCGTTGACGGACGCGGCCGTCGATCGAGACGACGGCAAGTGAGCCGCGGCCGCCGCCTTCGCTGGCATACATGATGTACTGGCCGTTCGGCGAGAAGCTGGGCGACTCATCATGCGTCGTATCGGAAAGTCGCAGCTCCTGGCCGTTTGCCAAGTCGAGTGCGAACAGCTGGAACTTGCCGTCGCGCCGGCCGATATAAGCCAGCGTCTTGCCATCCGGCGAAATACGCGGGCTGATGTTGTAGGCGCCATTGAAAGTAACGCGTTGCGCGCCGCCGCCGCCAATGCCCATTTTGTAGATTTGCGGGCCACCGCTGCGATCGCTGGTGAAGTAGACGGTGCGGCCATCCGGAGCAAATTGCGGCTCGGTGTCGATGCCGTCGGTCTCTGTAAGTCGACGCAGGTCGCTGCCGTCTGCATTGACCATGTAGACCTGTGTGAGGCCGCCGCGTGACAGTGCAACCGCGATACGGGTGCCGTCCGGTGACCAGGATGGCGCCGAGTTGCTGCCCTTGAAGTTGGCCACAACCGTGCGTTGCCGTGTCACGAGATTCTGCACATACACGACCGGCTTCTTGTTCTCAAACGAGACGTAGGCGACACGGGTGCCATCCGGCGACCACGCCGGCGAAATGATTGGCTGCGTAGAACGCAGCGCAACGTTCACACCTTCGCCGTCCGCGTCCGCGACTTCAAGACGGTATTCACCGCCGCTCTTCGTCACATACGCAATACGCGTCGCAAACGAACCTTTGACGCCAAGAAGTTTTTCGTAAATATCGTCGGCGATCTTGTGGGCAGTAACGCGCAAAAATTGCGGTTGGGCGGCCAGGGCGAACGCGGACAACTGAGCAGATTTAACGGTGTCGATAAGCTTGTAGCGAACGTCAAAGCGGCCGTCGGCCAGGCGCTGTACGCTGCCACCAACCAGTGCATCGGCGCCGCGGGCTTTCCAGTCCGAGGGGTTGATCGACGATGTTTCGGAAACGACGTCCGGCGTATCCATCACACGGAAGAAGCCGCTGCGGGCGAGGTCGGCCTTGATGATGGCCGTGATCTGCTGCGGCGCGCTGCCCTCGTCGGCGAAGTGGGCGATCGCGACCGGTATTTGGTTCGCGCCGACACCAGAGATTTCCACGCGAAGCTGCGCTTGCGCGCTATTCGCCAAGACTAGGCTGGCGAGGGCGGCGATAACGGTAAAAGACTTCAAGAGTTGGTTTCTTATCATGGCCTGCTATCTTTCGGTCTGTGTACGAGAGTAAAGCCGGAGGGCACGGACCCCGTTTTGTCGGGTGGGAACGGCGCCGATTTCTGGATGGCGCGAGCGACGGCCTCGTCGAAGCCAGGGACGCCCGAACTCTTCTGCTTGGCCACCCCTCGCACTGAGCCGTCCGGCAGCAATTCCACAGAGTATTCTACAGGGCTGTTATTCGACAGATCATCCGGCACGTTGTAAGCAGTATTGGATTTGATCTTCGCGCCAACCCGCTGTACATAGCTTGGATCCGCGCGCGCACCCTGAGAACGGGCCGCGGTGCCGCTGCCGCCCGAGCCAGCGTTGGCCTGGTGCTGCAGGCGGCTCAGATCCTGATTGCGGCGATCATCCGCGGCTTTCTCTTCAGCGGCTGCCTGCTTCTTTTGCTGCTGCTCGGCCAGCTGCCTCTTGCGCTGTTCATCAGCGATTTGCTTCTTCCGCTGTTCGTCAGCGAGCTGTTTCTTGTGCTGTTCGTCAGCAAGTTGCTTCTTGTGTTGTTCCTCAACCAGCTGTTTTTTTCGCTGCTCGTCTCTGCGTTTTTCTTCAGCCGCTTTTGCCTCAGCGGCGCGGGCGTCGGCCTGCTGTTCCCGTCGTTGCTCCAGTTTTTTCTCACGCAGTTTTTCGGCTTGCAACTTTTCGCGCCGGTCTTCTGCCAGTTGTTCCTGGCGCTCCAGTTCATGTTGCCGCGCGATTTCCTGCTTGCGTTTTTTCTCGCGCTCGATCGCGATCTCCGGGTTGACAACCGGCGGCGTCACAACCGGTGGCGTCACAACCTGTGGTGGCGGCGCCTTGACGACCGGCTTCGGCTCTTCCTTCGGGACAGGTGTCGGCGTCGGCGCCGGAGGACTTGGAGGCGGCACGACTCTCGGCACTGGCGCCGCTTCCTGCGGCGTCAGGTTCCATACTTCCGCATCGACCGAAACCGGCGTTTCATTTTGCCACCGGATTCCGATCCACAGGAAAGCAACCAGCGCGGCGTGAACCGCGGCCGCAAGGAAGATGGCGCGCCAGCGGCCTGGGTCTTTGGGTACCGAGTAAGGCGTCGAGTCGCTCATGAAGCCTGAGTCATCGGGTCGAAAGGCCTACCCGGCTGATACCGAGCTTTTTCGCTTCCGATATGGTCTGGATAACTTCATCATATTTAATGTCCTTGTCTGCCGCTATCAAGACCGGCGTGTCGGGATTGGCTTTCTCGAGCGCATCGAGTTTGCCAATCAGGTCGGCACGGTCGCGCGCCGTTTCCGGCGTTGCAGCGCCACGCTTTTGCCCGTTGATGCCGATCGTCGATATGACGCCGGTGCCCGACGGGTCCAGCTTGAGCGAGACCTGGATATATTCAGTCGGTGGCAATGCCGACTTGCCGGCCGTCGGCAGGTTAATCACGCTGGGGTTAGTGAGCGGCGCCGACACCATGAAGATAATCAGCAGCACCAGCATCACGTCGATGTAGGGCACTACATTGATTTCGGCCTTCAACTTGCGGCCACGGCCGCCCCGCATCGACGAGTAGTTCGACATCAGTGGCCTTGCCTTTGCAGGATGTTCGAGAATTCCTCGATGAACGTTTCGAAGCGGATCGAAAGGCGGTCAACATCATGTGTGTAACGATTGTAGGCCACGACTGCTGGGATCGCGGCGAACAGGCCGATAGCAGTCGTGATCAGCGCTTCTGCGATGCCTGGCGCGACCGACGCAAGCGTAGCCTGCTGCACATTGGCCAGCCCGCGAAACGCATTCATGATGCCCCACACTGTGCCAAAAAGGCCCACATACGGCGACACGGACCCGACCGAGGCCAGGAAGGCGAGGTGGGAATCGAGCGCATCCATTTCGCGCTGGTAGGCCGCACGCATCGCGCGGCGCGCACCGTCAAGGCCGGCACCAGAATCGGCCCCGGCCTTGCCGCTTATGCTGGCCCGCACCTTGTTGAATTCCGCCATGCCAGACTGGAAAATGCGCTCCAGCGCGCCACCGTGCGCGCTGCGCTGCCGTCGTATCGACGTGGCGTCTTCGTACAGAATGTCGAGATTGCCGCCTGACCAAAAGATGCGCTCGAACTCTTCCGTTTGTTTGCCGGCGCTACGGATGGCAAACATTTTTCGGAAGATGTAAGTCCAGCTCATGATCGACACCAGGAGCAGCAGGGCGATGACGAACTGCACCAGCAATGACGCCTGCACAATCAGGGAAAGAAATGAAAGGTCCTGGGTAACGCTCATATGTTTTCTTGGGAGTCCGTTCGGTAGGCTGACAGTTGCTTGTCAGATTAATTGTATGCGAAAAATATTCTTGGGCAGGCTTTCTTGCGAATCAGTCAAGTCGCAGGAAGGGGATCGCCGGGTGCAAGCCGCGTCGGCAACCTATAGAGGCGCAAGTGCCAGTCGGAGTCGGGAAAGAATGTGGTCTGGCAGTGCAGTCGGCCTCATGTCGTCAATGCCGATGCATCCAACGCGAATCCGTCCGCTCGCCACCAGTCGCACCAGGCCGGCATCTTCCACCCAGGCTTCCTGATAGAAGTCTACCGAGGCACGACCGAGTCTTTCGACTACGACACTCAGTTTCAGTTCGTCATCCAGTTTCGCTGGGGCTTGGTAGTCCACGGCTGTGCTACGAACGACAAACATGATGCGCGCCGTTTCTGCAAGCGCCTGCTGCGTGACACCAGCGGCGCGAAGCCATTCGGTTCGGGCGCGCTCGAAGAACTTCAAGTAGTTGGCATAAAAAACAATGCCGCCCGTGTCGGTATCTTCATAGTACACACGGACGGCCCAGGTAAAATCGCGCCGGCCCGACGGTTCCGGGCCTGGATCGTTCGTGTGGGACATCGATTACTGTGTCGACCGCTTGACGGTAAACGGTGAGAAGCCCTGGCAAGTCGGCATCATTTCGATGATGTTGACGTTCACGTGTGGCGGAAGCGTTGCGATCCAGTAGGCAGTGTTCGCGATGTCCTCAGCGGTCAGCGGGACGGTGCCTTCATAGATCTTGGCGGCGGCCGCGTCGTTACCCTTGAAACGGACGTTGGAGAACTCAGTGCCGCCACACAGACCGGGCGCAATATTGGTTGCCCGCACGCCTGTGCCTACAAGGTCCGCGCGCAGGTTGAGCGTGAACTGGTCGACAAAGGCCTTCGTCGCCCCATAAACATTCCCGCCGGGGTACGGGTGGGCTCCGGCGACCGAGCCGAGGTTGATGATCAGGCCGCTGTTGCGCTCGATCATGGTGGGCAGCAGCACGCGCGTCATGGTGACCAGTCCCTTGCAGTTGGTCTCGATCATGGTTTCCCAATCCTCGAGCGAAGCCTTGAAAGCAGGCTCGGTTCCCAGTGCAAGGCCGGCATTGTTGATCAGCACGTCAATGCTGCGCCAATCCGCAGGAAGGGCGTCCAGGGCGTGCTTGATCGAATCCTTGCTTGTGACGTCCAGTTCAACCGGCAGGAGCGCCTGACCGAGTTCGCTCGCCAAAGCGTCAAGCCTTTCCTTGCGTCGGCCGGTCGCAATGACCCGATGGCCATGCTGTACGAATTTGCGCGCCATGGCGGCGCCGAAGCCCGCAGTCGCACCAGTAATGAAAACAATCATGCTTGTGCCCTTGTGCTGTCTGTTTGGAAAGGACAAATTGTAGCTGATTGAGCGCTGGAACAAGCCGGCACAGCCCGAGTGCCACTAGTTGTCCGATTGCTTACCCGCCGCTTGCCTCAACCGCTCGCCCGCCGCTTGCCTGTGATCGTTCGATTGCTCGCCTACCCTTTGGTCGACGCATCCTTGATCGTTCCCGCGGTCGCCCGGCTGGGGCCGACTGGTCGCCCGACCCGTTGGAACCGGCTGCGCGTGCCGCACCGGCCCGTTATCCACGGTCGCGCCATCAACTGTCCCGCTCGTTGCCGAATTCCCGGCCATAAATTACAATGTCTGACCATTTCGTCTCACGTGACTGGCGAAAAAACCGTCGCTCTTCAGCGTCGGCAATAGGTGGGCACCCACCGGGAAGCGTGAGATTTCAACGCCGTGCGCCTGGGCAGCCCTGATGGTATGTGTGTCTGAGGCTGTCCGCGCAATCCTTGTCTGGCCTTCCGACGCACATTCCGTTCTGGCTTGAAATCCACTCTACCGACTGGAGTTTCCATGTTTAGCAAAGACCAAACCATTGCAAAAGTCGATCCGGAACTGTGGTCCGCGATCCAGCTTGAAAACAAGCGCCAGCAGGAGCATATCGAACTGATCGCGTCCGAGAACTACACCTCGCCGGCCGTGATGGAAGCGCAGGGCACCCAACTCACCAACAAGTATGCCGAGGGATACCCCGGCAAGCGCTATTACGGCGGTTGCGAATATGTCGACATGGCCGAGACGCTTGCCATTGATCGCCTCAAGAAGCTGTTCGGCGCAGAAGCCGCAAACGTGCAGCCAAACTCCGGCTCGCAGGCTAATCAGGGCGTGTTCTTCGCGATGCTAAAGCCGGGCGACACCATTATGGGCATGTCGCTTGCTGAAGGCGGCCACCTTACGCACGGCATGGCGCTGAACATGTCGGGAAAGTGGTTCAACGTCGTCTCCTACGGCTTGAACGAGAAGGAAGAAATCGACTACGACGCGATGGAACGCCTGGCCCACGAAAAGAAGCCGAAGCTGATCATCGCCGGTGCCTCGGCCTATTCGTTGAAGATTGATTTCGAGCGCTTCGCCAAAGTGGCGAAAGCAGTCGGCGCTTATTTCATGGTCGACATGGCGCACTACGCCGGGCTGATCGCCGCAGGCGTTTATCCGAATCCGGTGCCGCATGCCGACTTCGTCACCTCCACCACGCACAAATCGCTGCGCGGTCCGCGCGGTGGCGTAATCTTGATGAAGGCCGAGTACGAGAAAGCCATCAATTCGGCGATTTTCCCGGGCATCCAGGGCGGTCCGCTAATGCATGTTATTGCGGCAAAGGCAGTAGCCTTCAAGGAAGCGCTTGGCCCCGAATTCAAGGCCTATCAGCAGCAGGTAGTGAAGAACGCCGACGCTCTTGCAAAGACTCTTATTTCACGCGGCCTGCGCATCGTTTCGGGTCGCACTGAATCGCACGTCATGCTGGTCGATTTGCGTGCCAAGAAAATCACTGGCAAGGAAGCGGAAGCCATCCTCGGTTCGGCCCACATGACGTGCAACAAGAACGCAATACCGAACGATCCCGAGAAACCATTCGTCACATCGGGCATTCGCCTTGGTAGCCCGGCCATGACTACACGCGGCTTCAAAGAGGCTGAATCAGTCAAGGTCGGCAACCTGATTGCCGACGTGCTCGACAATCCGCATGACGCCGCAACCATTGAGCGCGTTAAGGCGGAAGTGAAAAAAATGACGGACGCATTTCCGGTCTACGGCGCCTGAGGCAGTTCGAACATCGGGCGTTTTTCGTTCGCGGTTACCGGTATGAACCGAGTGGCCGCGAGCGAGTGAACGTCCGCGCGGAAGTCAGTCCGTGAAGTCGGTCTTTGTTGGCGCACTGTTGTGAATTGGTCGGTGCGATTGCGGTCGCTCAAAATGCAGGTTGCAAACGTGGTGTTGGCCCCTATACTTTTCCAACTTGATTGACTGGAACCACCGCACAATATTCTCATAACGACTCATCTATTTTCGGGGTAAGTCGGTGGTCCGGCCGACCGGTCGCCCATAACGGTTTTCTTCACAAGTCCCCTCATGAAATGTCCGTTCTGCCAGCATGAAGAAACCCAGGTCCTGGACACCCGTGTGTCGGAGGAGGGCGACAGCATCCGGCGGCGGCGCCGCTGCAATAGCTGCGAGAAGCGCTTCACTACTTACGAACGGATTGAGCTGGCGATGCCGGTCATCGTCAAGAAGAACGGCAGCCGTACCGAATTCGAGGCGCCCAAGCTGCGCGCGAGTCTGATGCTTGCGCTACGCAAGCGTCCGGTCTCGGCCGATGCAGTGGATGCTGCCATCCATCGCATCGAAGAGAAGCTGCTGTCGAGTGGCGAGCGGGAAGTGATGTCTGGCCAAATTGGCGAGCTGGTGATGCGCGAATTGAAGCGACTCGACAAGATCGCTTATGTCCGCTTTGCCTCCGTCTACAGAAGCTTCGAAGACGTTGCCGAATTCGAAGATGCGATTGCCGAAGTAGGTCGCGAGCGCAAAAGAACAAGTACCAAATCGGTCGATTGATTTAAGCCGCGCTGTGCGCGGCTTTTTGTTATGCGATTTGTTGTCAAAACGATAATCGACCGGGGCGTGCAACCAAGGATATCGGTGCCCATCGAGGCGGGTATGAGCGTTGATATTTACTTTCGGGAGCGGCAATGAAGCAGGGCTCGGGCAGTAGAGCGGCGACAGGACTGGGGATTTGGCAGGCGACAGGAGCGCGAAGGCGGCACGCAGCAGGCTTCATGATGATCGAAGTCTTCGCGTCCATCTTCGTATTGTCGATCGGCGTAATCGGCTGCGTTGCGCTCCAGCTTGCTGCCCTGCGGACCGCGCAGCAGTCGGCCATGCAAACAGCAGCGGTCCATCTCGCGGCGGATATCGCCGAGCATTTGAGGGCGGGAGCGACAAAGGTCGCTGGACGGGAACTGCTCATGCAAATGGATTACCGGTCTCAGGGCGGCAAACAGGCCGCTGCGGCGGACACATGCTTCCAGTCGGACTGCACTGTGCAGCAGCGGGCGCAAGTCGATCTGGCAGAGTTGCAGGGGAAGATAGACCGGTCATTGCCGCAAGCTCATGTGCTCATCTGCCGCGATGGCGCACCGTGGCAAATCCACTTGGGTGCTTACGCATGGGAATGCACTGACGGCAAGTCTGATCCTCTGGTAATCAAGCTGGGTTGGCGCGGCGCGGCCGAGGCACTCTCGGGCACTACGCAGAATGATCCGCCTCCCTCGCTCGTAGTTGCCGTGGCAACGCCTGAGGACCTGGAATGAATCGCGGCAGGCGCGGTATGTATGACAGGTGCGGCAAGTGCGGCAACACCCAGATGCGCGGCCGGTGCGACATACGCCGCATGCGCGGCCTCGGCATGGTGGAATTGATGGTAGCTACCGCGATTGGCCTCACGCTTGCGCTGGTGGCGACGGCGCTCTTCATGTCGGCCCGCAGCGGCTACGCCTTTCAGAACGATGACGCCCGGGTCCAGGACACGGGCCGTATTGCGATCGAGGTGCTAAGCAGGGCAGTGCGGCAAGCCGGTTGGCTGAACCTGGCACAGAAGGATGCCGGCCACGCCGATGTGGCGTCGCGCTTGCCCGACGTGCTTGGGTTCGACGCGCGCGGCCTGACAGCATCGTCCTCGGCATTGTTGTCTGCGCTGTCGACTGCGCAGGCCGTCAACGGCAGCGATGTCCTCCTGTTACGGTATGCCGGCAGCGGTGGGGGGACCAGCGGCGACGGCAGCACTGTCAACTGTGCCGGGTTCGGGGTTGGCGAACCGCTTGATTTAGATCTCGATCGCGGCTGGAGCGTTTTCTATGTCGCGCTGGACTCGTCCAGCGGAGAACCGGAACTGCGCTGCAAATACCAGGGCACCAGCGCCGCGGGCAATCAGTCCTGGAAGAGCGATGCCATCGTATCTGGCATTGAGGTGTTCCAGCTTTTATATGGGCTGGACAACGATGGCGACGGGCGCGCGGACCGCTTCGTGAATGCAAGCGCGGTTCGCGCAATGGACGATGCGCAGGGCACTGGCCAGCCTGACGCGGCGACCGCCACTTCAGACAGCAAGCGTCGCAGCAACTGGAACAAGGTGGTGGCGATCAGGGTCGCCTTGCTGGTTCGCGGCGAGAACGCAGATGCAGGCTCTGCACAGGCAGCCAGCGCACAGGCAGACAGTGCGCAATCAGGCATTGCGCAAGCAGGCGGTGCACGGGGCAGCAGCGCCGCGCAAAAGGAATTCCATTTATTCGGCGAGCAGTACACCGCGCTGGCCGGCGCTACCGACGACGGCGCCCACTTCAGTGCCGTCGATGTCAGCGCGAGTCGGATGCGTCGGCTCTATTCGGGCACGATTCAACTGCGCAATTCTGCGAGCGCGGCAAGGAACAGTCCGGCATGATGCGGCCGCTGTCCGCCATGCAACGTGGCGCCTCGCTCGTAGTCGCCCTGGTGATGTTGCTGGCGACATTCATGCTGGGCGTTTCAGCGACCCGGATCGCCGTGCAAAACGAACACGCGGCACGGGGTACCAGGGATCGTCAGGTGGCGCTGGAGTCCGCCGAAGCAGCTCTGATCGATGCGCAGATCGACATTGAGCATTCGCCCAATTCCGCCTTGTCGCGCAGCGCCCTGTTCTCGCCAGATCATGGCGACGGATTCGTTGATGGCTGTGGCGCGGGCATCAACAACATCGCTCTCGGCCTTTGCACCCGGCCCGACGAAGCCGTGCCCGCCTGGGTGAGTGTGGACTTCGCCGACGCATCCTCCGCTTCAGCGCGAACCGTCGCCTTCGGCAGGTTTACAGGGCGCCGCATGCCGACCGGCGTTGGCACCTTGCCGGCGAAGTTGCCCCGTTACCTGATCGAGCTGCTACCTTATCAGCAGCGCGGTTACAGCGCTGTAGCAGGGCAGGTCGGCGCGCTCTATCGCATCACGGCCATGGGCTTCGGCTCGCATGAAGCGACGCGGGTGGTGCTGCAAATTTTTTATCGCAAAGTTGGCGCCGCGTGAGCCGGCCACCGCGGCCCCAGTCGTGGCGTCGCCTGCTGGCGGCAGTCATCATGCTTGTGGCTTTCATCGCGATGGGACTAATTAGCGCCCGGCATGGCAGGTCCGCAAACACGGAGGCTCGCGCGGTTGAATTCCCGGATGCGCCGCTTCCGGCGCTCATGTCGGTCGGCCGAAACGGAAGCGTCGGCTATGCATTGGTGACGGATGGCGAGAACGACGGACTCTACGAAAGCCGCGTGGACATTGCACAGGGCAGCGGCGCAATCTCTCGAAGTCCATTCGGCGCAGAGTTTAGCGTTGCTCAGGATCGATCTCGCAGCGTCATCTGGAGTACGCCGCTCGTCGCGGAGCCACCGCCCCCACCAAGAAGAGGCAGTGCAGTAATCAACGTCGTGCCTGCCGGTCCGGCCATGCCTGACAGTGCGCCTCTGTTCGTTGTGCATCCTGGCCCATTGCCCAAATCGGATGGCGATCTACGCTTCGCTGCCACGTATGGCGCGCGCCCGGATGCGGTTTATGTGCACACGAACGCCGGCAGCATCCAGTCCTTCCGCGCCGACAACGGCAGGCGACTTTTCAGCTACCGGCCCCGGGTTGTACCAGTCCCCGCGCAAGGAGGCACCCCCACGACACCAACACACTGGCTGGGCGCCGCGCTTGCATCGATGGATGTGCGGATTGGCGGCGCCTGGAAAACGGTGCTCGCAAGCGGCCTGGGTAGCAGCGCACAAGGCGTCGTAGCGGTGGACGTCAGTGATCCGGAAGGCTTCACCGCCCGCAATGTATTGTTCGAGTTCACCGATGCAGATAACAAGGGCATGGGGTACCTCAGCAGTGCGCCGCAGTTCGCGCGATTCCGCGTCGTGACGAAGGAAGGTACCGCGCGCGTGGCGGACATGGTGGTAGTTCCCGGAGGCTATAACGCCTATGCGGGTACCGGCCACACGGATGGTTCTTCGGTTGGACGACTTTTCCTGCTGTCGCTCGACAAGCCGCCCGAAGAAGGATGGGATTCCAGGGCAAACTACTTTCGTCTCTCGGCGGGCGACCCGGTTCCCGAGGCAGCGAATGCCCTAGGTCCGCCCGCAATGCTGGCAGGCCCCGACGGGACCATCACGATGGCCTGGGCCGGCGATTTGCAGGGGAACGTATGGCGCTTCGACTTCTCTGCGCCGCTAATCTGGAAAGAAAAACCTCAGGCTCCCACTCCCTCTCTGATGTTTGTCGCGACCGACTCTGACGGCCTGCGCCAACCAATCACGACCAGGCCCACGCTCGCCTGGGCGCCGAATGGCATTCTGGTTTTGTTCGGTACCGGCAAGTATGTCGAAGCATCCGACGCGGTTGCCGCGCAGGACCGTGGGCAATCCTTCTACGCCTTGCTTGATGACGGCGGTGTCCCGAAACACCGTAGCGTGGCGCGGCTGACCCGGTCGGATTTGACGCCGCACATTGCCACGTTGGCTGCCAACCAACCGGACGCATCCACGGTCGAGATCTTCGGGGCGGCAGATTCCGCCAACGGCTGGGTGCTCGACTTTGCCGATTCCCGACGGACCGGCGAGCGCAGCATTGCCGACCCGGTCCTGACCAATGGCGTGCTTGCCTTCAATACGCTGATTCCCGGCGGTAGCGAGGGCGAGGCGGCCGCCACGCGCACCTATCTCCTTGACCCCTTGAGCGGGCTTCCCATCAATGGCAGGGCGGGCCGGCTTGCCACCACCTGGCTCTCGACACCGCGCATTCTGCGCGAGGAAAGCCGGCCGGGAGAAATCGATGGCTTCGGCGGCCAGGAGGTGGACAAGGTGGTCTCGGTATTTGAACCTTCCGCCCCGCCGATCGTCGCCACGCCAGTTAGCGGGCCGCCGACTGCTGGAGCGCCGCCGTTGGCACCCTCCAACCCGGCCCGCAGCACCGCGCGGATAAAGGCGCGCGCCGGTCGCCTCGGCTGGCGCGAGATCAGCAACTGGGCGGACTTGCACGATGCGCAGCAGCCCTAGACAGCTACGCCCTGCACCGCGCCGAGCGCGCGAGCGTGGCGTCACGCTGGTCGAGGCGGTCGTGGTACTTGGCATTGTGGTGCTCCTTGCGGCGGTTGCTGTGCCATTCTTCGACAGCCTGCTGCAGCGACATCGGCTCTCCACGACTGTGAATGATTTCCTGTCAGCCGTCCTCTTCACACGTGCTGAAGCGTTGCGGCGCGGCGATCCTGTGCATCTCATCCCGGTTGACGGCATGAACTGGTCCTCCGGCTGGATCGTATTGGTCGACCGCAACCGCAACCAGCGGGCCGATTCCGGCGAAGAAATCATGGCCCGCTATTCGGGCCCGCCACGCGGCATCGACATCGACGATGCATTCGGCCCCGGCAACCGGCATTATCTTGCCTACACTGGAAGTGGGCGCCCGGGTGACGCGACCGGTAATGGACAGCGCTACGGACACTTCGTGTTTTCCTCGAGTGCCGGTCAGAGACTGCTCTCGATCAACGCTCTTGGCCGGGCGCGCGTCTGCATTCCAGCAAGCCCGGGGGACACGACTTGCTAAAATAGCGCACCGGTCAACCGACCGCCCAACCATGTCCTCGGTGACACCCACCTTCCGTGAAAATTCAAAGCGACCTGCAGGCCATGCAACTAGCCCTGCAATGGGCGGCAAAGGGCATGTTCATCACCACGCCCAATCCGCGCGTTGGCTGCGTCCTGGTCCGGGATGGCGAAGTTATTGCCGCCGGCCATACCCAGCCCGCCGGCCAGCCCCACGCCGAAGTCGAGGCGCTACGCCACGCTGCGGTGCGCGGCATTGACGTACGTGGCGCCACTGCCTATGTCACGCTTGAGCCGTGCAGCCACCACGGTCGCACAGCGCCGTGCGCCGACGCCCTCGTTGCTGCCGGCATTGCACGGGTGGTAGTCGCGGTTACCGACCCCAATCCCCTGGTAGAGGGGCAGGGCCTCGCGCGCCTGAAAGCCGCTGGCATTGCGGTCGAAAGCGGCCTGCTGGCAACCGAAGCTATAGAACTCAATATTGGATTTTTTTCGCGCATGCGCCGCGGCCGTCCCTGGGTCCGCATGAAAACCGCGGCCAGCCTCGACGGCAAGACCGCATTGCATAGCGGCGAAAGCCAATGGATAACATCGCAGCCAGCGCGCGACGACGGCCATTGGTGGCGCGCCCGCGCTTGCGCCATCCTTACCGGCATTGGCACGGTGCAGGAGGACGACCCGCTTTTGAACGTTCGAGCCGTTGACACGCCACGCCAACCGCGCCGCATCGTCATTGACAGTCGGCTGCAAATCAGCTCGCAAGCGCGCGTGCTGCAAGGCGGCGGCACATGGGTCGTCGCAGCGCAATCGAATGCGGAACGCGAAGCAGCGCTGCGCGAACAGGGGGCTGAAGTTATTCTCATGCCGAACGCAGCCGGAAAGGTCGACTTGCCAGCGCTAATGCAGGAACTTGGGCGACGCCAGATAAACGAACTGCATGTTGAAGCTGGCTTCAAGCTGAATGGCTCGCTGATCCGCGAAGACTGTGTCGATGAACTGCTGCTGTATCTTGCGCCCACCGTGCTGGGCGACGCGCGCGGCATGTTTGACCTCCAGGCGCTGGACGCGTTGCACGCTCGGCGCAATCTGTCTTTTCACGACGTGCAGCGCGTCGGCCCGGACCTGCGCATACTGGCGCGCGTGGCGCAGCCGGCGGGTCTGGAGTCTTCCGCCGACTTGCTGAAAGCCGCGGGTTGAAGGGCCGGCGTCGTCGGCGCCGGCTCACCCGGTCATCCGCAGTCAAAGCAGTCGTACAAGTCGTCCCAAGTCAACGAGCCGACTTCAACTTGCACCAGTTATCCCGTGCGAAACCGGTCATTCCGAGCTGACCCGGCTGTCCTGAGTAAAATTAGTCATTCCGAGTCAAACTAGATATCGCTGTTAGAACTAGATATCCCAAGTAAAACGAATCATCCCTTCTGAAAGCCCGATCATGTTTACCGGAATCGTCGCCACCGTTGGCACCATCAAAGAAATCTCACCGCTCGGCAAGGGAGCCGATGCCGGTGTGCGCCTCGTCATTGATGCCGCCGGCCTGCCACTACATGATGTCGCGCTGGGCGACTCCATCGCCATCAACGGCGCCTGCATGACCGTTGTTGCGAAGTCCGAAAGCGGCTTTGAAGTCGACGTATCGCGTGAAAGCCTTAACTGCACCGCTGGCCTGGACGCCATAGGCGAAGTCAACCTTGAAAAGGCGCTCACGCTGGCGGAACGCCTGGGCGGGCATCTGGTGTCGGGCCACGTTGACGGGCTTGGTACCGTACGAAAATTCGAACCGGTCGGCGAGTCGTGGGAACTGGTCGTTGAAGCGCCGAAGGAGCTCGGAAAATATCTCGCCTTTAAGGGTTCGATTGTGGTGAACGGTGTCTCGCTCACATTGAATCGCGTGACGGACGTGCCCAGCGGTTGCGAGTTTTCCATCAACCTGATTCCGCACACGATTGAGGTCACGACGCTGAAGCATCTGCGTGTCGGGGGAAAGGTGAATCTTGAAGTGGATCTGATTGCGCGTTATGTCGAGCGGATGCTCTCGGTGTCTCATAACGTTTAAATCGTATTAAGATTCATGTAGTTATGAGCGTTTCGTCGCCTTTCGGCGACTCACGGCATCTCTTATTGATACCGTACAATTTACGGTACTATTGACGGTATTCATCGTTAACTGCTCAAAATACCGTTATGGCACTAACCGATCTAAAAATCCAGTCCATAAGAGCTACAGACCGTGCTCAGAAAATTTCTGACGGTGCCGGTATGTATCTTTACGTTTCTCAAGCTGGAACGAAGTCTTGGCGTATTGACTACGGCTTTAGCGGTAGGCGTTTCACACATACGTTAGGCAAATATCCGCAGCTTTCATTGGCTGCTGCGCGGATTAAGCGCTCCGCAGTCAAGCAGATGTTGCAGAACGGCGTAAATCCATCTGCGGAAAAGAAAATCCAGAAGATTCTTCTTCGATCGAGTGTGGATGACACTTTCAAAGCCATTGCCACGGACTGGTACTCGAGTAAAACCGATAGGCGCTCACCCGCATGGCGAGCGGCAAACACGCTTTATCTTGAACGTGATTTGTACCCGTCACTCGCATCCTTGTCAGTGCGGACTATTGACGGAAAAACCGTTCTAGCTACGCTGGAGCAATGTGGCAAAGATCGAGGGCTGAAAACCGCCGACCGTGTTCGTCAGACTGCACTTCAAGTGTTTGAACACGCAATGCTAAAGTTCAAAGTCGATTCTAATCCGGTGTCGCAACTTAAACGATGGGCGGAAATTCCACCTCGAATAAACCGACCGCATCTTAACGAGAACGAAATTCACGCCTTCATAGAGGCTTTGGACGCCTATCGCGGATTTCCGATTACTAAACTCGCCGCCAAGCTATTGCTACTAACTTTCGTCCGCAAGACCGAAATTATAGAGGCTAAGTGGGAAGAGTTTGATATTCAAAACGCAAAATGGCTCATCCCGGCCGAACGCATGAAAATGAGAGAGCCACATGTGGTTCCGCTGTCGGCGCAAGCATTGCAAACTATTAAAGAGATACGAACCTGCAGCAACGCGTCCGCATACCTTTTCCCAAAAAGTAGTACGGACCTCAAGCCATTGAGCCGAACGGCGCTAAACAATATGTTTGCTAAGGTGGCCAACAAGAAGTACAAGGGAAAGTTTTCGCCGCACGGCATCCGAGCCACCGCGAGCACATGGTTGAATGAACAAGGATTTCGCCACGATGTGATTGAGCGTCAGCTTGCCCACTCTGAACGCAACCAGGTGCGCGCAAGTTATAACCACGCGGACTACCTACAGGAGAGACGTGAGATGATGGAAGCGTGGGCAAACTTCTTATTTGCACACGACATTGCCTAGTCCACATTCTCGATCCGTACTGCTTCGGGCGAGGCGTAAAGTTTCAACTGGGATGCGGGATTAGTCGTGCGCCGGGTCAATTATCGAGCAGAGTAAAATCGGCGTGGACTACAAGCCACTCGAGCTCGATTGAGTCAACGCCGAGCATTTCGCGAAACGTAAAAAACAGATCTACACAGAAGCTAGTGTTCCAAACAAGATATAGCACTGGAGGATGTTCTCCTTCGGGGACATCTGCTAGTCCTAATTCAGAAACAGCGCTATAAAGTTGAGTGTGCCGATCTATGTCGATTCCCATGATGCCTTCAATGATCACCGGCGCAATTCCGATGACTTCCTTGCCGAAGCGATTTCGCGCTGTGCCTCGGATTAAAACTAGGAACAAGTACTCCCGCAACTCCTTACTGAGACTTATCAATCGTGGATAGACCGTGTCCAGCGCCTTTCGTAGTGCCGGGAATTCGTCCGACTCCACATGCATGTATTGGGCTAAACGTCCCGCGTTTTTCGCCGGTAGGTTAAGGCGCGGTTCCGCATTTGCCAATAGGCCCCTCGGAGGCGAAAAGTGCTGTAACACCGAGCTGAGTTCGCTTTCTATAAACTGATGTAATGAGTCGATCACTTCTTTCGGTTTAGATTCGATGACCTTCAGGATGTCATCTACGTCGATGACGTCCCGCTTCGTATCGAAGTCAAACGAGGCCGGGACAGTGAAGGTTGTCGTGTACGACCTCTTTGTTGTCAGGATCAGGAATTTGAGCTGGTCATAATGCGCTTCCAAACCGTGGGCGAAAAACTTCTTGATCGTGTCATGTATCTTTCTAGAAGAATTTTCGCCGGTCACCTGAAAGCAAACTCGATTGCTGTCGTCCCCCAGATCAATCGCGGGGTAATTGTGCTTCATCGCGTTCAAATTATGAAGTTGAAAACCGTACGTGAGATTCAGTATGGTGGCGAAAAAGTTTTCCGCATTCTTATAAGCGTCTGTCGTACCCGTCTGGCCGTGGGACTTCAAAATATAGCGGAGGATGGACAGGGCAGTCAGGATCGACTTAAACTTTAGTGGTGTGGTGAATGGCATTTTTCCCCTCTTGTACGTGGCGTTTATTGTATCCTTCGGAGACAGGTACGCACGGTAAGGAATAGTAGATGGCTACAAATTTGCATGACGCGCGTCCGTGTGCATTCTTGTTCGCTGCGCCGCTTCAGAATGAAGAAGAAGGGGAGACTATTGATGAGGCGCTTTTAAGTGCGCTGCGTGCAGCCGATCCACTCGAATTGACTGACTCACGCGTCTTTCGAGGTGGTTTACTTTTGGCTGAGCTTTCATATAAGCCTTCGTCGATCAAAGCAGGGCCTACTGCGAGCCGAAATACTGGTGGAGCTCCGGGCTTTCAAACGCAACAGGTGGAGCATTCAGACAGTGCTCTCTATGCCACACTTGCCGGCGATTTTGTACAAGCATGTCTCGAACGGTGGAACACAGTCGTTCCTAATACCTTCTGGAACTACGTCGCCAACCGGTCCCTTACCGCGGCTTTCCTTCCGTCGCTGACCCCTGGTGTCGCAGCTGACGTAGACCAGCACCTCCGCACCCATCCGCACTACGTTGGCGCGGTATCGCCTGACATGGGAAATCCGCTTCACCGGTATCTTTTTGTTGAAGTCATGTTTAAGGATTCCTTTATTCGCAACGGCCGTGTGCACCTGCGGTCCGGTTCGGAAGGCGACTTCAATGGATCCTTCTTAGGTGCGGACACGTTTTCACCTCTTGGCATGGCAGTTTTGTCTTACGAGGAATTCGAAAAGGAGGCACCGCCCATTCGGCCCGCTGGTTCACTCAGTGAACGCGGACTCGTAACGCAAATGCGAATGCGGGGACGCATGGCACTGGACGTCCATCAAAACGTCATGTCCGCGCTGAGCCAGAGTCCTTCGCTGCGCGATATCGGCCGGGCCTTCGAATGGGACCTCATGCAATTGCCAGATTCACCGGAAGAGGTCCAGGTGAATGCGAAAAAACTTACAGATTATCTACTCGCCCTCGACCACGAGAAAGGCGGTAGCAAGGCGAAGTTCTTCGAAAAACAACTGGCAATAACGCGTGAGGACTGGGCTTACCTTCACGGCCAGATCGTGGACGGGCTTAACAGCGTCCCTTACGCGGATGTCAAGCTAGACGAGCACGGCATACGGTTTAGCGCATGTCTTCCGGTGACCGGCCGGAACGGCGCGACTGCAACGATTGAAACGGGCTGGATCATACGTGTTGGTGAACGGGCCTCATTTGTTACAGCGTTTCCGGCGAAAAAAGATGCCGCCCTTGAAAGCAGAGCAGTTTCACCCCGAGTTGTACCAAAGAATCTTGAGGGTGATAGCCGCTGGGACGCAATCTATACCTTCGCCGTGCGTGCTGGCAGAAAAGCGATGAGGGACTTTGTTCCCAAACCACTTGTCGTTGCAGGTCAGGTCTACATGGACGGCGAATGCGGCGGTGCGCACGTCGTCATTGAAGATGGTCGCACGTCATTCGCGCGTTGGCTTAGAAGGAAGGGGCTAAATCGCCTGCATCATCAACGTGGCTACTTGATATCCGCAGAGCAGATTGGCCAGTCCGCTGAATCGGCCAAGGCCTATGCGGATGCGTTTGCGCTCGTGCTACGCCGGAATCGGATCAAATGCCGCTCCGAGATTTATCTTACTTGACCAGTATCGACTTTTCGATCTGTTGGCTTTCCACGTCGCGATTTCACAACAGCCGGCAACGCTCGAGCAAACGTCGCATCGCTATAATTTTCTATTGATCGAAAGCGCTTCTTTAAGGCTGCGATCAATTCAGTCCTAGACACTTTTGAAATGAATTTTCCGTCTACCTGTGTCGGGAAGAGGACCATGCTTCGCTTTGATGTAGCTTCTTCCGCAACACATATTGATAGAAGACCGACAAATTTGGATCCACAGACTTCTTTCAGTTCTCGTGGCTCTTTCTTGATGCGCTTGGCGTTTATCTTCCATTCCAACGCGTACTCGTAATGATCAGGTCGATGTTGGCCTGTTTCGCCCGCTCGACTCCTGACCGGCAGGTCCTCACGCATTAACACTTCGTATAGCGTATATCCGTACCGCTGCCCGAAGCCTTCCCGTTTCTTGTTGAAGCCTCGCCACCCCGTTTTCATACTTGTTGAACGGTCGGATTTCTGCCGATACAGTGCAAGTGGCAAGCTTTTACGCGGCTTTGAAATCCAAATGCAAAATTCTTTCACAAACTGAGGAGCCAGTCGAATTTCAGCCACATTCATCGCCCATCGTGCCCACAACATTCCGTTCATTTCACTGCTCGCTCCGAAATTCCGTAACGTTCGCTTTATTGCATTTACCGCCTCGGCCGCTAAGCCGATCTCATGATTTGTTAAGCCTGATCGAGTCCATGGAATTCCCAGGAAAGCGTACCCAATACATTCTCGCAATGTGTCGCCTTTCGCCGTAGGGACACGAAACTCGCTCGGGAAATAAAGCCTTTGGACGGCTTCGGCAGACGTCCACGCTGCTGCAAATTCGTTTGGCATGAATTCCTCACAATTAGCCTCACAATATTACGCTTGGCGGATTCAGATGTAAATTGACCGCTTGCCTCAGATACGAGGAACAATTTGCGGAGTAATCAAGTGAGTGGAGCGATCAATAATCTCGCAACCAGCGGACACGGCCAAAATCGGCTGATGTATCTAGGCGTTGCCGACAATGGACTTGCGTTGTTTGTACGGAAAGGACGCGTTCTACTGAGCGCGGGCGCGTTATATGAGCGTAGGTCGGTCAAGACCGGAAGCGGGAAATGCTTACGCGTGCTGAAGCGGGTCACAAGTACGGTAACAGCTCGTCATTGCGGTGTAGAAAGACGTTTCCTTTGCATATGCAATGCGACGGGCAGGGAATTGCTTTTCAAAGGGTGCGTGGTGCAGTCCGTTGATTTTGCTTCGATTGAAAAAGTCAATTCCATTCATGCGGAAACAGCAAACTGCAGCGATGGTCGAGTCGCTCCGGCCGGCGAACTCATGCAAGTCAAAGAATTGCTTTACCAATCTGAATTGCGCGATAGCGGTCAATCAGCGCTTCTGGCACAGCTGCCCGAGGTCGAAGTTCAGACTGTCCGAGGGATAAAGCGCAAGAAGTCGAGAGTGGAGCGAGTGCCGAGAGATCCAAAGATATCGGATTCCGAACTGACCGCCTGCCTTGCCGCGCGAAACGCAGGCTTCGATCCAGAACTAAAAATTTACCACTTCTCCACGCTCGCACAGGAATCCGTTCAGACGCTCTATCGCAAGATGGCGAACGGCCTTTGCCCTCGTCCCATGAAACGGGGCCGAAGCAGCTTTTGGAAACTATCTGAAATCGAAACCTACATGTCCGGCGGATGGGCCTTGTCCAGCGTCGGATCGTAGCTTGTCACGGGCCAAACTCATTTTTTTTTGAATTCTTCGCAACGATAGTTGGCAACGCTAATTTAAGCGTTTCGTATTTCTCCAACGATGGCTGAGTGGCTGGGGAAAATGAAAGGCGGCACCTCGTCGTGGTGTGGAAATGGCGCACACGTAACGCGTTTTCTCGACTTCAGACGCTGCTCTATAGACGTGGCTTAGAGCCGAAAAAGTGCCAATAAGAACCAGATCAGAGCAAGCTGAGAATTGAATGCGGAGGTGGAAGTGGAAGTATGAAGCACCTATGGATAACCCACGCCACGTGGTTCGAGTTGACGAACCCGACCTCTTACAACCGAAACTGAAGAGAGTCTAAATGCCTAATAAATATACCGCACCAGTTAGCTCAAAGGACGAATCTGAAATACTCTTGTCGGTTTTATCGCCAAACGGGAATGCGATGAGCGAACTAGCCTCTACCGCTCAAATCCCTTTTAGTGTAATCGACAAGTTGATACTTGTTCTTCCGCTTAGCGCGATGTCTACGGCCCAGCTGGAAGTAGTCGTAGATCGACTGAAGTCAATCGTAGGTGTACGAGCCAAGACGTCTAAGTCTGACTCTTATAAGAGGCTATTCATCGCCACCTGCCCGAGCAAAACGAAGATCGTGTTCGGCGTAATCCCTTCAGATAATCGGATGAATTTTGGCGTACGAATAATATGTAATCCGGGAATGATGAGCTTGGAAGATACCAAGTTCTTCCACTTAATTCTTAAGCAAATATTCATGCCTGACTGGAAGTCCATATTGTGAAAGTTCCTTATCCTAAGAGTCGATCAGGCATACGACTGTCTCGTATCAATGGCTGACATCGTGGTCCAAGCAGTTGGCTCGCCGGTTGAAGAGAAGTTCTACGTCGCGACGGATCGGAACGGAGCCATCCAGACCTGGTACTGCGGAAGCATTCAGTCCTCAGCGAGGTTGGTTGCCTATGACCAAATAGCAAGTGACGAGTACAAAATAGCCCACGGCGAGTTAGCTTCGCGTGTTTCATCCGTTGACGACGCCGAACTGGTAATAAAAGAAAACGTTAAATGCGGCAGGACTCGATTCGAGGTCCGCAGATTATTCCGATCACCGCTGGGATTGGTCCAGTTGGATGCACAGAACCTGCCGTTAGGGCGCTTCATGGTGTATCTAATCGACGAGTTAAATCAACGTAACGCGCCCGAGCTCTTTATGCTTTATCTTGATTCAGTCCGATTGCGTGGTGTTGCTGGAGCATCTACCCAATTTAAAAAGTTGTGGCCGACACGCGACGGCAAACGGAGGCTTGCGGCGTTCGAGCAGTACTTGAGCTCTTGCATCGCGCCTTGGTGGGACACAAGGCGCTTAGATTCTTCGGTCAAGAACAGTCTCGAGAAGACACCTTCATGGAACGTCTTTAGACGGCTGTTGTAGGATCGCTAAACGAAACACTGCGACACACAGAGACCTTAGATTCATCAAGGTCAGTTGAAATTGTGCGTTTGAATGCGGCTTCGGTATTTGGGGTGGCACCCCTACCTGGCACTTACGGTTTAGAACCGCCATGAGCGCCACTCTTTCGACGTCTTCGCTGCCGGTTTGCCGGCCGACTATGTCATTAATTACACAGCACCACTGTTGCGTGATAGCAACAACGACAGCTTTCGAATCGCCGCGATCTGAGCCGTTTTATTGGCTTTGACTGCTCTTTGTGCGGCGACGCCGAAAGAACCAGCCGGAACGGCCACGGATGGCTTGTATGGTCGTCTTCACGACCGTTCTTTTCGAACGTAAGCAATGCTGACGGTCTCTTGCCGCTCTGGCACATTCTGTTCGCTATGCCGGCGCTCTGATGACTACGGCGCCGGTCAGTCGAACTTGCAACGCGCCGGCGTTGTAACACGAGTATGGTATAAATTTTTTATTGTTGATCGTCGTGCCCGACGGGAGGGTAAGTCGTCCGTTATAGGCGCAAAATTGTGGACTGTCCGCGCCAGGGTCAAGCACCAATATCGTTTCAGGGACGAAGCGCCGCCCACACTGCAAGCCCTCTGTTCCAATCGCAAGTGTCCAATGATGAGTGCTCTCGTTCTTTGTCATCCAACTTACGATAACTAGTCGTCCCTTGGAAAGCTGGTCCAAGACTAAGGAAAGGCATTGTCGATGACTCCCATCGCAATAGGAAACCCGCAAATCCGTGTCAAGCGATTCGATCAGCGATGCTAGCTCCAGTGCGTCTACACCGTCGAAATAGCATTTTTTTGCTGCGGTCCATAAGCGTCCAGCGATTCCGTTTCGCCGGTCAGAAAGGACGGTTACGTCTGTAATACATCCAAATAACGCGAGTGCCATAGCTGCACAGTAAGTGCCGCACGCGCTATCCAAATCCGACTGCCGAATGTGAAGGCCAAAATTCCGCTGGCCGCGGTGTACCATGGCGGTTTGCTCTATCCGCAGTGAGGGGAAAAGTCGCTGCTGTAGAAATTGGTTCGTCATTAATAATCCTCCGGTACATGCATCCTCGAGACATGCCTCGTTTGTTCGGTGATAGACCACAAATCCGCATTCCCTCTGAACGCGACAACGATCCCGAGGCAATCGGCCGTGCTACAGCTCCAACAGTGCTATTCACGTCATCTTTTTTAAATTGATTGTTCATACAGGTCTGTATCGTTTGTAGGCGCGCAAACTCCTCAGAGTTCTCTGAAAGTTACGCACATGGGAACGCATTTAAGGGAAACGAAGCCAGGAGCGAGCTTTTCGAAATGGGGAAAGCCTACGTGGACCGGCCGAAGAGTGCTTTTGCGATAGTTCGCTGTCGAGCGCTTTGAGAACTGTAACGCTTGCCAATGTAGCAATTATAGCACTAATAGCCGTATTTCCGACATTGTCAGATTTTAGAGTTGAAAAACTTTGACAATGTCTAAATTCCGACATAGCATACTCTTGACAATGTCAAAGGTGAGCTCATGCGTGATGATTTGCATCGAACCGTGCCGCTTCCGCGGTCTTGGCGGCCCGTTCTCAAATACGTGTCTCGTGAGGCAGACTGGGAGCGGTTGCCCCAGGCAATGTCCCTAGCAATCCGCGCTGGAGTGGAGTCAGGTCTCGGTAAAAAATGGGCTAGTGCCTTTAAGGATGGTCTAGCTTCGGCGGGCGACGATATGTTCGGTTTCGACCGGCAAGCCCGTGTCTTTAACGAGTTTGAGCGCAGCAATCCGACGCCTATGGAGCGGCGATTTTGTGAAGTGGCGCGGGGAATATATGCCCGAGACGGGAGTAGCGATCAATTGTTCGAACGCGCGCTCGGAGAGATCTGTCGGCAAGTGACAAAGACCAACATCGAACACGTTACATCTCAAGTGCGCAACCGCCATGGCTCGTGGGTAGCTATGCAGGTCCATGAGCGCCTTTCGGATTTATCGACGCAGTGTCTTTTCGAACCTAAAAAGCCAAGTCGTCGGCGGACGAAGCAGGAAGGCGTGCTCGACTTGCTTAACACCACGATACGGATAAAAATATGATGAAGTCTCTTTCGGCCTATCCGGTTAAAGGGGTGATTTGTGTCGTGGAGAACGGCGCGGAACTTCACGATGGAAATTTTCATGTCATTCGCTTGGGAACCGAGATCGGTATTGAGACCAAGCTCTTAGATGCTTATTGCTTTTCTTCGCCGACTGATTTGACTTACGACCTAATGTCTGTGATCGGTGCGGTGAAATATGCAGATCGTAGTATTAGAAGATGCCACGGGGAGGGGTGGGGGCGCGCCATATCAGTCGAGATCCCTGTGCTAGAAGAGAGTCTTTGGTCTAGCCAACAAGTAACCGCAGATCTCGAAGACTGTTTGTCCTACCTGACCGGGGATGAATGGCGTTTCACTTTTAGACGCCGCAAGAAAAGACCATTGCACCCCGAGCAAAGTATCGCGCCGCTAGTGTCTTCTCAGGCATACGTCTTTGTACCCTATAGCCACGGCTTAGACTCCTATGCTCAAGTCCGGCTTCTGAAAGAACGTGAACCAGGAACTGAGATTGTTTGCGTATTCACCGCAAGCAAACCAGACTCCAAAACGTGGAAGGAATTCTGCCGCAGCAAACCTCGCGGCGACATGAAACCAATCCAGGTGCCGGTAGTGGTGAGCGAGCCACATCATGCTGAGCTAACCTTTCGTTCACGGCCATTTACTTACTATTTATTGTCGGCCTACGGCGCGGTATTGAATGGGTCAAATCGGGTGCTCATACCGGAAAACGGCCAGGGGAGTCTTGGTGGTTCGCTTGTGCCTCTTGGCAATGAGGCGCAGCACCGCAGTTGCCATCCTGGATTTACAACTCGCCTTAGCAAGCTGTTGGAACGGCTCTCGGGCGAGAAGGTTAACTTCGAGCATCCAGCGCTTTTTAAAACCAAGGGGCAAGTACTTACCGAACTAGCTGCCGTAGATCCGAATAGTGACACGTGGCTGCTGGAACACCGATCGTGTTCCCATGACCAAAGGCATGCCAACCACAACGGTGTCCGAGTGCACTGTGGAGCCTGCGGCAACTGCATACTGCGTCGCGCTTCAGCGCAAATTGCCAAAATCAACGATGTAACCAAATACAAATTTTCCGATAGCAGGGCACTCTCTTTAGAGACGGCAATTCTTGACGGTGGCGCTGCTCCTCATGCAATGAAGTCGTTCCTGGATCTAGCGGGAAATAGCATTCGAAGCATGGAACGCATGGCAGTGCTGGCTAACGAGCCGGAGAACGCTCAGATATGGGCAGAAGCCGCGAGTCTAGCGAATTACATGGCAAAGGATGTGAAGACTCTTCACACTCAAATAGTAAGTCTGCTTGGAAAACACCAAAATGAATGGAAAGCGTTTCTCCAAGAATGTGGTGAAGATTCGTGGATAGCGCACATGGCGAAAGGGTGAAATGGGAATCGAACTTCAAGTCCGACCAGAAGTGCTTGGCGTGCGACTGAAAAGCGCCCGGGCGTTGGCCAAACTAACACAAGACGCCGCAGCGCAAAAGTTGGGCTTTGCACGTACTACTGTTGTGGCAATTGAAGCTGGTAAGCGTCCAATATCGCCCGAAGAAATCCGGGCTTTTTCCGAGTTGTATCGCATTTCTGAAAGCGAACTTCTTGCAGGAAGCCTCCAGCCGTTAGATATGGAGGTGAAGTTTCGGACGGTAGGCGGTCTGGATGAACTGAATGAAAGCCAGATGATTGTCGGAACTCTTCTAAATCGGCTCGCGGCATCAACCGTCGAGATCGAGCAGATGGTTGGGAGCCGCGTGCCGAAAATGGATTTTCCAACAATCACATTAAACCGCAGCGAGTCGTTAGAGCAGCAGGCTGAAGATGCTGCATTGTCGGTGCGTCAACGACTCGGTATCGGTTTAGGACCGATTTCTGACTTAACGGCGATCATGGAGTCGGATTTCGGCCTCCGCGTATTCGAAAGGCCATTGCCGGCGGAGGTAGGCGGAGCTGTGATTTTTGACGAAATCCATGGCGGATTTGTGCTTTTGAATTCGAACCATTCACAGCCACGACGACGTTTGACCGCGGGACACGAAATCTGCCATCCGCTGCTTCGTAAAGCAGGGCTAGCGATTCTTTTTGAGGACGACCGCTTCGACGAACGAGAAGACAAATTCTGCGATGTGTTTGCACGAGCCCTGTTAATGCCAGCAGTAGCTGTTCGCCGAAAAGCGATCGAATTGAAAACCTTAGCCGGCGATTTTACGGTACGCCATTTACTTATGATGTCTATATATTTCTACGTTTCGATAGAAGCCATGGCACGACGACTTGAAAATCTTGACATCGTTCCGAAAGGTTTGAGCAGCTCGCTGAAAGATCGTCGTTTGGGGATACCTCACTTGGAAGAAGTTCGGAAGGAAATGGGAAGCGAACCGAAAATTTCCCAATTTACTCCCCGTCTACTGTTGCTGGCAGGCGCGGCGTATGACCGCGAACTTCTATCAGAGCAGCAGATTGCAAAAAAGCTGGAGCTTGACCTTGTGACCGTAAGAAAAATGCTCGCCGAGGTTTCGGGGTTAGGAGGTAACGTCGTTGACCTTACTCGATGATTTTTTCCCCACGGGACCACTGGTATTAGATGCTAGTGCCATATTCAATATTCTAGGATGCGAAAAGTCGATTGAAGTCGTGCGAGCACTTCGCGTCGCCTGCGTGATTGAAGAACGTACTCTGGCGGAGATAAAACGGCACCCGATTCCGGGCTTCTGCCACGAGGAAGCTCTTTTTACCTTGACCGAACAAGCGGGTGTACAGATATATCGCATGTCTTCTGCAGAATACGACCTTTACTTGAGTCTCGTGGCAGGCCCGTCATCAGATTGCCTTGACGACGGCGAGAGCGCGGCCATTGCTACTGCGGTCTCAAAAAATTTTGCGGTGATTCTTGACGACGGAAAAGCGCGGCGAGTGCATAGAGGCCGATTTCCGGGCGTCCCGTTTGCTAGCTCACTAAGGTTGTTTTTGGCAGCTGGAAGCCGAGCCGATTGGGACGAAGACGAGACTCGAGATCTCATTGCCGCCGCTCGGATGAATGCCCGAATGAACGTCGTGAAAGGTGAAGAGCCCTTGTTTGCGAGCGTGGGAATCAGCGCACCCAACAAATCTAGACTCAACCGTTGATACGTCTGATCGTCTGAGCCGAGTTATCGCCCAGCTCGGCGGCCACATGGTCCGCAGTAAGCAACAGTGCCCGTTGCTTTATGGACATATTCATTAATTTGCCATGTATGCTGTGCTTTCTCGAGTATTTCGGCGATCAGGTAACAATATCAATAAGGAATTCCCGGTGACGCAATCTCTAGCCGTTGCTATTTCAAGCTATGGTTCGACCGCCAAAGCTAAGTTGACTAACGCCGCTGTGAAGGGTGCTCCAGAGGACCAGCTACGTGCTCCCTTTGAGCAGCTCCTTAAAGATTTAGCCGAACTCATCGACCTCCCTCACGGCTCAGTAATTCCAATCGGGGAGTCTTCATTGAGCGATTTAAAGACCCGCCCTGATTACGCCGTAATAGTTCACGGTAGCCTTGCCGGCTTTGTCGAGATTAAAGCGCCAGGTAAGGGTGCAGACCCTCGAAAATTCAAAGGCGCGCACGACAAAGGCCAATGGGACCGACTGCGGTCGCTGCCAAATCTAATTTACACCGACGGTAACGAATTCAGCCTTTGGCACAGCGGCGAGCTCGTAGGATCGGTGGTCCGCCTAAGCGGGGACATTGCGACCTCAGGCGACAAGCTACAAGCGGGCGACAATCTTTTAGGAATCTTCGAGAGTTTCTTGCGATGGGAACCAATCCCGCCTAATGGCGCAAAAGAACTAGCCGAAGTCAGCGCGCGTCTTTGCCGTCTATTGCGAGATGAGGTTACCGAACAGCTGGCTATTGGAAGCGCGGCGCTCTCAAGTTTGGCAGACGACTGGAGGAAACTACTCTTCCCTGACGCAAGCAACGAGCGATTTGCCGATGGTTATGCGCAAGCCGTTACGTTCGGGCTGCTCATGGCTCGCGCAAAAGGGATCTCGTTTTCCGAAGGTTTAGACCATGTGGCCCGAGAGCTCGGTAAATCAAGCTCGTTGATCGGCGCCGCACTTCGGCTGCTCACCGATGACGCAGGCAACCAGCAGACACTAAAAACTTCTCTAGGCACCTTGACCCGGGTTCTCAGCGTAGTTGACTGGAACAAAATAAGCAAAGGCAATCCCGAAGCTTGGCTGTACTTCTACGAAGACTTTCTGGAAGTGTATGACAGCGCCTTGAGGAAGCAAACTGGTTCCTATTACACGCCACCTGAAGTTGTATCAAGTATGGTGCGGCTAGTAGACGAAGCTTTAAGAAGTTCAAAGTTCAATCAGCATCGCGGTCTTGCTTCGCCGGCCGTAACACTTGCCGACCCAGCGACTGGTACTGGCACATTCTTGCTCGGGGTCTTAAGGAAAATTGCGGAGACAGTTGAGGAGGATGAGGGCAAGGGTGCAGTCGGCAATGCGATTAATGAAGCAATGAAGCGTTTGATCGCTTTCGAGATTCAACTAGGCCCGTTTGCGGTCGCCCAATTGCGCATTCTCGCAGAGGTGGTGGAGCTTACAGGTGCTGCCCCTAAAAACCTCGTTCGCATGTTTGTAACCGACACGTTAGGAAATCCGGACGACGATCAAGGGTGGATTCCGGGACTGCTTGAGCCAATTGCAAAGTCACGGAAGGAAGCAAATAAGATAAAGCGGGACGAGCCAATAACAGTCGTTATCGGCAATCCTCCGTACAAAGAAAAAGCGAAGGGGAGAGGTGGCTGGATAGAAGGTGAGACGCCGGCCGAAGAAAAATCCGCTCCGCTTTCTGACTGGATGCCGCCCCGAGAATGGGGCGTAGGAGCCCACACCAAGCATCTGCGGAACTTGTATGCTTATTTTTGGCGTTGGGCGACTTGGAAGGTATTCGACCATCATCCGACAAAAAATACCGGTATCGTTTGCTACATCACGGTCGCTGGATTTTTAGGAGGCCAAGGCTTCCAGAAAATGCGCGATTACCTGCGCCGAAGGTGTGATGACATCTGGGTTGTTGATTGTTCACCAGAAGGGCATCAACCAGAGGTTAATAGCCGCATTTTTCAGGGCGTCCAACAGCCCGTATGCATTGTTCTCGCTTCGCGCTCTGCGGATAGTGAACTGAACACACCTGCAACGGTACACTTTAGGGCGCTGCCAGTTGGGCGGCGAAATGAGAAATTTGAAGCACTAAAGACTTTGCGGCTTAACGACTCGGGGTGGATTGATTGCCCTGCTGAATGGCGTGCCCCTTTTCTACCGGCATCGACAGGCGCTTGGGCAACTTACCCAGCGCTCGTCGATCTTTTTTCTTATAACGGTTCAGGGGTGATGCCCGGACGCACGTGGGTCATTGCGCCTGACTCCAAGTCACTGCAAGATCGCTGGAAAAAGCTAGTAAGCGCGTCTGCCGAGGATAAGGAAGCATTATTCCATCCGCATCTTCGAAATGGAAAGGTCGGAGACAAGCACTCAAAGAAGGTATCGACCGCACCACTGGCGGGATATGAGGCTACGCTCAAAAGCGTCGCCGACGAAGAGGGCTCGAGTTATCCACCGATCCCGTATGGATTCCGGTCGTTTGATCGGCAATGGATTATTCCTGACAGCCGTCTGATAAATCAACCAAATCGAGAGTTGTGGGAGATTCGCTCTGATTCTCAAATTTATCTAACCACGCTTAGTAGTGAATCACCCACTGCCGGACCAGCACTTACTGTTAGCGCCCTTATTCCTGACATGGATCATTATAGTGGACGAGGTGGGAGGGTGTACCCGTTATGGGGTGACCGTGGCGCGTCTTTACCAAATCTTAAATCGAAGCTAGTAGCCTTTCTGACGGAAAAGTTTAGCTTCGCCGTTTCGCCAGAAGATGTTGTGGCGTACATCGTGGCGATTGCTGCACATCCCGCCTATACCAGACGTTTCCAAGGTGATCTTTCTACGCCCGGCCTTCGTATACCGATAAGCTCAAAAAAACAAAACTTCCTGGATGCCGTAGGTGTTGGACGTCGTGTCATTTGGCTACATACGTTCGGAGAGCGGATGACCGAACAGGCAAAAGGAGGGTCGTCTAAACCACGACTTCCCCTTGCTTTGAGACCCCGCATTCCCTTGGCCGGCACGATTCCATCAGATGAAGGCACGATGCCTGAGTCGATTAAGTATGACGGCGCGACTAAGCGGCTCTTGGTAGGGTCCGGTCATGTCGAAAATGTTGAGCCCGCCGTTTGGCTTTATGAAATATCTGGAAGGCAAGTGCTAACCCAGTGGTTTAGCTATAGAAAGAAAAATCGTGAGCGGCCGATAATTGGCGACCGCAGACCGCCCTCTCACCTAGGGAATCTCCAACCAAACTATTGGCTTGCCGAATATACGACCGAATTGCTAGACCTTCTGAACGTTCTTGGAATGCTTGTCGAGCTGGAACCGGCACAGGAAACGTTGCTGGAAGAAATTTGTGCCGGACCATGTTTCAGTGTCGATGAAATTCGCGCTGCTGGAGTATTCGAGGATATCTTTAAGCAGAAGAAATCATCTAAGCTGGCCGGTCATCCGGACTTGTTCGGAGAACTTGACCTTCATGTTTTGGAGTCAAAGGAGTAAGTGTTCTGGGCCGGCTTCAAATCGAAGCTTTCGCTTTCAACGCTTTTGTTCGACGTCCGTGACACTTACTCTCGCATGCGCAAATCTCAACACCGCTCCGTTGATAGCGGCCGTTCGAATGTGACATCTCACTAGAGCGCAGATTTTTTGCGGTATTTTTGACGGTATTTTGTTGCCGTTCAAAAAAAAATCACGATAATACAACGGCTTACGGCATTGCGGATGTGGTTGCGCGTTATGTCGAGCAGATGCTTAGCTGGATCAACGAATCCAGTAAGCCAGCGAGAATCGCAGGCTATGGCATATCGGTTCAGGTAGGAAGCGATCGACGTCTTCGAGGTGTGCTCACAGTTTGTGGTTAACCCCTTTTATGATGTTTTTCGCCACACGCTGAGTCGGTCCCCGCTACGCGCCAAGACTGCGCTTAATGGTCTGAACGACGCGTCGAGCGTCCTTTGTACGTAAGCGTCCACGCAAGGCATCTTGCGCGGCGTGATTTATCAGCTCGAAGTCGTGCGGAGGGGCGCAAACAAGTCCCCACCTATTTTTAAGTGGGGACTTATGCCGAGACGATGGCATTGTCGGCAG
>JAQGMR010000054.1 GCA_028292265.1 Herminiimonas sp. | reverse complement strand
CCCAAAGCGTGGTCGCAATGCTGCGGAAGATGACTTCAACGATGCGGGTCGGGACCTGATATCGGTGCGGTCAACCGGGCTTCAGTGATGGCGGCATGGCGTTGGCTCGCGTTGCCGCCCTATACAGTGGATCGCGCGCTACTTCACGCAATAACGCGCTCAACATAAACGCCCCTGCAGTCCATTTCATATTCCAGACCCTGCACTGGCGGCCGGTTGAAGTGCCATGTCAGTCCAGAGCGCATGGCGCCGCGGCGCACCAGTTCTGCGGCAATGAACGGGTGGATGTCGTGCACCGTATATAGCTGTGAGGCGGTGGTGTCAGCCCAGGTAAAGCCGAGCGTGCGCATGCGGTTTTCCATTTCGCCCAGCACAAAGCGCGCCTTGTTCTGCAAGCCGGCTGCCGACAGATCGCCGGGGCTGACGATGTGATCCTTGTAATTGCCTTTTCCTTCGGGCGCTTCGCCGCTGCCGGCGACCACAAAGGACGGCTGTGCCGCTGCGTCCGGCACCGTGTAGCAGAACGCATGGAATGACGGCACCGACGGCGGATTAATGTCGGGGCAAACATTGCTGCGCGCGACCGGATTGGTGCTGCCGTCGAACAGGCCCCAGCTTGACAACGGGCCCACGTAGTCACGGTTGAAAGCCGCGAAACCGGCTTCATCGAACGGCGCCGGCGAGCGCAATTCGCAGGCGCAGAATGCCGTCAGCGGCCGACCCGCGGCTTTGAGCACGGCTTCTATTTTCTTGAACCCTTCGGCCAGCGGCACCGGATTCATGAAGCGCACGCGCTCTATCCGGAATCCGGGCTCGGCAGCCACGCCGGCAGAGTACTGGAACACACCGGGGGCGAAGCGATAATTTCCTACTGCAAATGGGACGGAGCTTGACATGAACGGTGTTCCTTTAAAAGTTCGAAAACCAGCTTCGGTTTAGATTCAATCAATAGACTTGGGTCATGCATGGGCCGCATTGCGAGCCCCTTGCATGCTCAGGCCGCCAGGGCTCCCAGGTAGGCCTTGCGGATCGCCGGGTCATGCAACAAGGTACTGCTGTCACCGGAGCGCACGATCTTGCCCATGTCCATTGCATAGGCGGTAGACGACAACTCCAGCGCAGTAACGACGTCCTGTTCCACCACCAAAATAGACAAGCCTTCGCGGTTGAGCACACGCAGCGCTTCGATCAGTTGCTCCACCAGCAAAGGCGACAGGCCGAGCGACAGTTCATCAATCATCAGCAGGCGGGGCGCGCTCATCATGCCGCGACCGATCGCGCACATCTGTTGCTCGCCGCCAGACATGGTGCCGGCCGCCTGCTTGCGCCTTTCATACAGTTTCGGGAAGGTGCCGTACACACGTTGCAGATCGCCGGCAATCACCGCGCGCGGCTGTTTGCGGCCGTAGGCGCCCATCAGCAAATTGTCTTCGACATTCATCGCGCTGAACAAGCGTCGTCCCTCCGGCACGTGGGCGATGCCATGCCGCAGAATCTGTGCCGGCGAAAGGCCGCGCAACTCGCTTCCTTCCCATAGCATTTGTCCGGCCGTCGGCGTGATCAGGCCCGACAGCGCGCGCATCAGCGTCGACTTGCCGGCGCCGTTGGAGCCAATCAACGCCGTGATCTCGCCCTGTCGCAACATCAGGTCGACACCCCACAACACGTTGATCTCGCCGTAGCCGGCTTGCAGGTCGCTCAGTTGCAGTAATGGTGTGGGAGACGGAGAGTCCATTGTATTCACGCTTCAACCGCGTCGGTTGGGCCAGTGTTTTTCTGCTTGCCTAGCTGCGCGTATTTCTGTCCCAGATAGGCCGCCACGACGAGAGGATCGTTGACCACCTGCTGCGGCGAGCCGTCGGCAATTAGAGCGCCGTTTTGCAGCACCACGACCCGGCTGCAGACATTCATTACCACTTGCATCAAATGCTCGATCAGCACGATGGTAATGCCGCGCGCTGCAAGCTCGCGTATCAGCACCATTGCATGTTCGACTTCAGCGGAATTCAGACCGGCGTTGACTTCATCCAGAAACAGTAGCCGCGGTTTCATCGCTACCGCTTTCGCCAGTTCAAGCCGCTTGCGCATGGCCAGCGTCAGGCTATACGCATACTGATTCATCTGCTTGTCGAGTCCGACGAATGCCAGTTGCGCGGCAGCGATTTCGCGTGCTTGCGCCGGGTTGAGGCCTTTTTGCGAGAATAACGCGGCGGCGGCGACGTTATCGAGCACGGTCAGGTCGGGAAATGGCTGGACGATCTGGAAAGTACGGGCAATGCCGATGCGCGCGGTCTGATACGGAGCGAGTCGCGTAATATCGCGGCCCTCAAATATTACACGTCCGGACGAGGCCCGATGGACACCGGTAATTACGTTGACCAGCGTGGTTTTGCCTGCGCCGTTCGGCCCGATTAGCCCGAGGATTTCACCGCCGCCGATGGACAGGCTGAGGTTCTGCACCGCCTGCAATCCACCGAAGCGGCGCGCCACTTTTTGCAGCTGCAGCACTTCAACCATGACGCACTCCGGCGCCACGCAGGCGGCGCGCCAGCGACATCAGGCCGTTGGGCAGAAACAGCAGCAACACCAACACCAACAAACCCAGGATGCCGGAATGGATCTGCAGGTAATTGCGCCACACGGCTTCCTCAATGCCCAGAAAAACAAAGGCGCCGAGCAAGGCGCCGGCCGGCGAGCCGAGCCCGCCCAGCAGCGCCATGACGATAGGCTTCACCGCAAACAGGATGTCATAGACGTCCGGCGGCTCGATGTAATGCACCCAGCCGGCATACAGCACACCCGCCATCGCGACAAACACGCCAGAAAAAGCGAATGCGCTACTTTTGTAAAGCGTCGCGTTCACGCCGATCATGTCAGCCGCCGATTCATTCTGCTTGATGCACACCAGTCCGAAGCCGAGTTTGGATTGCTGGATGATGCAGACCACGACAAAGCACAGGACCAGCAAGGCCCACATGGCCCAGAAAAAGAAGGAGGCTTCGCCCATCACGCCGCCGGACGCGGCGACCTTTAACGGAATGTTCAGTCCCATTCCACCGCCAGTCAGGTCGGTCGCCGTATTGGTCATTTCTCGTAGCACTTCGGCCACGGCCAGACTGCCGATGGCGAAATAGTGGCCGCGCAAGCGCAGCAGGATCACGCCCAGCAGCAATGCGCCAACGAAGGCGAGGGCACCTGCGGCGCCAACCGCGGCATAGAGTGGCCAGCCCCTGGTGATCAACACGCCGCCGCAATAGGCGCCGAAGCCGAAGAAAGCGGCGGTGGCAAAGGATGGATAGCCGGCGAAGCCGCCGATCACGGTCCATGACACGGCCATGATCGCGTACATGCAGGCAAAGGTGCCGATGCGCAGCGCATAGGCGCTATTGAACAGCGGCAGCAGGCAAAGCAAAAAAAGCGCGCCGAGCGCCGACAACAACACTGCGCGCTTCATTCAAAGCCCCGCTTGCCGAGGAACCCCTGCGGCCGGAACACAAGGAAGAGAATAAGCAGGCCAAACGACAAGGTGATGGCATGTTCCGGACCAAACGCGAGCGAGCCGAAACTTTCGACCAGCCCAAGAAACAGTCCGCCGACCACCGCGCCCGGCACGCTGCCGAGGCCGCCCAGCACGCACACCACAAACGCCTTGCCGAGGTAGCCGCCCGAGGCCACCGGGGAGATTGGAAAGATCATTGCCAACAGCACGCCGGCGCAACCGGCCATGGCTGCGCCGAGACCAAATGCGGTCGCGTAGATGGAGGGCACATCGACCCCCATCAGCCGGGCGGCGTCGCGGTCCATGCGTACCGCAACGATGGCGCGGCCAACCCGCGAGCGTCGCAAAATCAGATACAGCGCCAGGGTCAGCACCAGCGCAAAGCCCATCGCCACGACCCGGTCCAGCGGCACCACCAGCGGACCGAGCGAGATCGAACCCAATGCCGGCTCCAGTACCAGGCGCCGGTAGTCCGCCTTGAAGAAGTACAGCATCGCGTTATTGAGCATCAGGTCGAGGCCGAAGGTCAGCGTGAGCGTGACCAGGACCGGCGCAGAGATCACCCGGTTCAGGATGCCGCGTTGGATTGCATACCCGAGCACAAAATACACGGGCGCCGCGATCAGCAGCGAGGTCCACGGCGCCAGTCCAAGCGCGTTGTAAGCGCCCCAGGCCAGATACGAGCCGAGCACAATGAAAGTACCGTGCATCAGGTTGATGACATTGAGTACGCCCCACACCAGCGAAAAGCCCGAGGCGATGCAGGCGTACAGACTGCCCAGCACGATGCCGTTCAAAATGATCTGGAGAACGAGCATTCGCGCTTTTCCGTGTACTGGTGTGGCCGGGCCGGGTGCTTACTTCACACTAAGTCTGAAGTCGGCCTGCTTGATGGCGGCCGGCGACACGACAATGGTCTTGCCGTTCTGGATTTGCAGCACGGGCGGTTCCAGCGAGTTGATCTGACCGGTAGGACCGAATTTGACCGGACCCCAGAAGGTCATCACATTCATGCGCGCCAGTTCGTCACGCACTTTGTCGCGGTCGAGGCTGCCGGCTTTTTCAATCGCCATCTGGAACAGCGCGCCGGACACCGAGGCCGAGGCCTGCGCATAGTCTGGCTCTGACTTGTATTTTTCCTTGAACAGTTTTACGTAGTTGTCAGGTGTGCCGAAGATATCCTGGCCCTTGTAGCGGGCGGCCGGATGCCACCAGGCGGCGCTGCTGATATTTTCCGCGCCCTTGCCGGAGGCTTCGATGAATTCCTTGTAGGCCGGGCCGGCGATCATGGTCACCACCGGCGCTTCCATTTTCTGATCCGACATCTGCTTCTTGATCAGCACCAGATCGTTGATATAACCGGTAGCGAAAATCCAGTGTGGAGACTGCGCCTTGATCTGCGACAGCGCCGACGAATGGTCCATCGTGTTGATCGCGTACTTTTCGAAGAAGATCACTTCGAGGCCGGCGGCCTTGGCGGCTTTTTCCATTTCCTGCGCTATGGCCAGCGGGAACAGGTCGTTGCGCGCGAGGATGGCGACGCGTTTCACGCCGGGCGCTTTTTCGCGCACGATCTTCACCAGCGGCGTGGTGAGCGTGTCATTTGGTGTGAAGGTGCCAAAGAGGTATTTATAACCCTGGTCATACACCTGGCTGGAGGAGGCGGTGGACGCAATGGTCGGCATCCCGTATTTCTCTGACACGGTGCTGGCTGCCTTGGCCGCGCCAGACCCGAACGGGCTGAACAGGAAATTTACTTTTTGCTGTGTGATCAGTTGCTCGGCGGCCTGCACCGCGCGTGGTGTGTTGGACTGGTAGTCCGTGTAGACGATTTCGACTTTCATCTTCTTGCTGCCGACCTTGATGCCGCCGGCCTTGTTGACCTGCTCGGCCCACAAGTCGTAACCCTGCTGCTGCTTGAGCGCTTCCGGCGAGAGCGCGCCGGTTTGGGGCAAGGGCGCGCCAAAACGGATGGTCTCCTGCGCGCTCGCTCCGGCTGTGGCGAAGCAGGCAATCGAAGCCAGCAGCGCGCTGGCAAGCGCAGGCATGCGCATCCGGCTGATAGTGCGTGTTAATCGTGACAATCCTGACATGACAATCCTTCCAAGAAGTGACCGTGACAAAAACAGGGAACCCAAATAAACAGCAAGCCAGACAGCGCAGACAAGTACCACCACGATTCTAACCATTGCTTGCAAGAATGGGGCCACTCTTTTCGCACGCCACGTTCGTATTTTTGATCAAGGACTAGACACGGGGCAGTGCTGCCTTGGCCGTGGCCAGGCAATGTGCTGGCCGGTGGCCCCGGTGATCGCGATCATCGTGATTACCGCGATTGAGCGCTCCCGCCCAGGTGCTTCAAACACCGAGGGCCTCGCCATCGCTGCGCGGATCATGCGCGCCAAAAAACGCGCCGGTCTGCTGATCGATGACGATAGCGCCCGGATGTCCCGCCAAGGGACTTTGCGCAGGTATCGGGCTTAAAAGATGACCGCGCGCCGCCAGTGCCTCGAACACCTCGTCGCCGGCATCGGCTTCCAGCTTCAGCGAATCTCGGCTATCGGAAAACGTTTTGCCGAGCAAAAAACGCGGCGCCGCGAGCGCCGCCATTGGGTCCATGCCGTAATCGATCATGCGCGCCAACACCGTGGCCAGAGTTTGCGGCTGACCGTCGGCGCCCTGTGTGCCGTACAGGATGTGCGGACGGCCATTCTTCATGACCATTCCGGGATTGAGGGTATGGAAAGGCCGTTTGCCCGGCGCCAGGTAATTTGGGTGTGAAGGGTCGAGCGAGAACGCAGCGCCGCGGTTATGCCACAGCATGCCGGTGTCGCCAACCAGCATGCCGCTGCCCCAGTCAAAATAGACGGTTTGCAGCATCGACACCGCATTGCCCTGCGCATCCGCGGCTGCGATGAACACGGTGTCGCCATTGCGAAAAACATGCGGCCATGGCCGTGCCCGCTGCATGTCGATGCGTTTGGCAAGCGTGTCCAAGTGTGCTTGCGACAGCAGCGTATCGATCGGCACGGCACTGAAGTCCGGATCGGCCAGATGTCGGTCGCGATCAATGAACGCCAGCTTTACCGCCTCCACCAGAAGATGATAAAAATCGGCACTGCCATGTTTGGCGCCGCCGAGATCGAAGCGATTCAGAATCCCCATGATCTCCAGCGTGGTGACGCCCTGCGTCGGCGGCTGGTGGGCCAGCAGTTCGCCGTCGCGATAGGCAACCCGCAGCGGCGGTTCAATCCGTGCCTGGGTCGCCGCCAGATCACCGGCGCGCAATGGTGAACCGGCCTCCCGCAGGCCCTGCGCCAGCAAAGCGGCTAGCTTGCCTTCATAGAAATCGCGATGTCCGCGTTCGGCCAGCAGCGCGATCGAGGCGGCAAGCTGCGGCTGCCGCAACAGCGCGCCGACCTCGGGCGCAACGCCATCGTTCATGTAGGCGGTAACGACGCCCGGCAAGCTCGCCATGTCGGCGGCGCGGAAATCAAGCCAGAAACGCTGGGAAGCAGTCATCGGAAAGCCATCCCGTGCCAGCGACAGCGCAGGCGTGAGAAGGCTCGACCAGCTATTGGATCCGCCAAGTGTGTCGCGACTGAATTCGAAGCCCTTGCCAAGCGTGTCGACGGTGCCGGCGCTGGTCAGCATCGACAGCGGTCCGCGCACCGGTATAGCGCGCTCGAAATGGGGCAACACGGCAGGCGCCTGACCGATGCCGGAGATGGTGCGCGTGTTGCCCGCCGCGTCGGCAATAATCATGAACGCATCGCCGCCAAAACCGGTGAATTGCGGATAGGTCACGCACAGCGCGGCGCCGATGGCGATGGCTGCTTCCACTGCGTTGCCGCCGGCTTTCAGCACATCCAGTCCGGCTTGGGTGGCCAGCGCATGTGGGCTGGTAACCATGCCGGCGAAGGATTTGGCGGGCGATTTCTTCTCTGTCATTTGGTGGAATTCAGGCTAGTCATCAGGCAGTCCTTGGGTCAGTCCTCAGGTAAGTCCACAGGTCGGTCGTCAGGCCAGTCCTCAGGTCAGTCATTTCGCGGGTTTGCGCGGTGCGCGCGCCGCGCTCGGCGCGGCAACTTCGCTGGCCATGCTGACGGCAGGCCGTGGCTTCTTCCGAGCGGGCGCAACTTGTTTCGCAGTTGCTCCCGCCGTGAAAAAACTTATCAGCATCCGGTGCGTCTGTTCCTTGTGAACAGCCTGCCAGTCGGCCGCGCCCACGTCCTGCTTGAAGATGAACGACAGCGTATGCATGTTGGAGCGGTGATAGGCGGCCAGCGCTACCAGCATCACGTACAAATGCAAGGGGTCAATGCCAGGCGCGACGGTGCCGTCCGCCACGCCGCGGTCCAGCAGATTGCGGAGCAGCGCTAGCACCGGCGAGGACACGGCCGGTATGCGCGCCGACTTCTTCATGTGGCGCGCGCGGTCCATGTTTTCGGACGACAGTATGCTCATCAGCTCGCGATGTTCCGAGAAATGACGATCGATGAAGTCAAACATCTGGAGCAAGCCGGCCTGCGGCTCAACCTCGCTGAAATCGAGCTTCAGCTCTTCGTCGCGCAGTTCCTGGATCACCTGCTCCAGCACGGCCAGATACAGTTGCTCCTTGCTGCCGAAGTAGTGATACAGCATGCGGATGTTTGTGCGTGCACTCTTGGAGATCGCATCGATGCGGGCGCCGCTGAAACCCTTCGCGGCAAACTCCGAAATCGCCTTTCTCAGGATGCGGGCGCGCGTTTCGTCGGCATTGCGGCGGGCTACCGGCACCGGTTTGTCAACGTCCACCTGCGCGGACTTTCTGGCGGTTCTGGTTGCCATGTTCTGCTGCTGTCTCTTTCACGTTTTTTTGCTGGGAATAGCTGATTCAAGGCTTCGCCGCCAAGGCCCGCACAGCATCAATGCCCTGCACATGGTCATGGATTGCGCCGGGGGTGGTCCACCAGGCGTTGCCGCGCGCACGAATGCGCTGTAGCGCGGTGCGCAGGGCTTTCATGCGGTACGGATGCCCGATCAAATAGGGATGCAGCGCGATGCCCATTACCAGGGGCTGCTGCGCCGACTGTCGCAGCATTTCATCGAACTGGTCTTCTATCATCTGACTGAACGCCAGCATGTCGAGCTGACGCCCGACCAGCATCGGAATGTCATTAAGTTCCTGCGGATAGGGCACGGACCACAGCACGCCATGCCGGGTCTTCATTGGCATCGGCTGATCGTCATGACACCAGTTCAGCGTGTACTGATAACCACATTCCTGCAGCAGATCAGGGGTTACCGCGCTTTCCGCGATCCACGGCGACAGCCAGCCACGCGGCGGCTTGCCTTCCTCGGCAGCGATCCGCGCTGCACAACCGGCGATCAGCAGCCTTTCGCCAGCTTCGCTGAGCCCGCCTTGATGCTCGGCATTGGTATGCCCATGCCCGATAATTTCATCGCCGCGGGCCCGGATTGCATCGGTGATTTGCGGGCAGTCGTCATACAGGCTCGTGTTGATCAGCGCGCCGACCTTGATATCGAGTTCCGAAAACAGGTCGAAGCAACGCCAGACGCCGACCCGGTTGCCGTAATCGCGCCACGCATAATTCAGCACGTCGGGTTCATTTGACGGCGCCAGCTTTGCACCCAGCCCACGGCCGAACTCGAAGTTTTCTACATTGAAGCCAATGTAGACTGCCAGCCGGTTGCCGTCCGGCCATGCATAGTCAGGACGCTGGGTGATCGGACTGAAACTATAGCGATCATGCAGCGCCAGTCTGCGCTGTGACGGCGGCGTTGTTGCTTGACTCATTTGCGGCTTCTCCAAGATATGCGGTTCGTACCGAAGCGTCGTTCAACAGCGTCTGCGCCGGGCCGTCTGCGACCACTCGCCCATGCGTCAACACATAGCCGCGATCGGCAATCGCGAGCGCCATCGCAGCGAACTGATCGACCAGCATCACGGTCATGCCATCGGCTGCCAGCGCATCGATTGTTTCGTAGACCACATGCACGATTTTCGGCGCGAGGCCGAGCGACGGTTCATCGAAAATAATTATGGTTGGCATCGCCATCAGACCGCGCGCGATGGCCAGCATCTGTTGCTCACCGCCCGACAACAGACCGGCGTCATGCTCGACGCGTTCCGCCAGCCGCGGGAAGCGCGCCAGCATCAGTTCCAGATTGTGCTGCCGCACTGCAGCCGGCGTGGCATAGCCACCGAGCAGCAAATTGTCACGCACCGAAAGCCGCGGAAAAACCTGGCGGCCTTCCGGCACCATAACCAGTCCGGCCCGCGCCATCCGGTCCGGACGCAACTGCGGGGCTTTGCCATTAAGCAGGATCGAGCCGGTAGAGGACAGCAGACCGGTAAAGGCGCGCATCAGCGTGCTCTTGCCCGCGCCATTGGCGCCAACCACCGCCACCACCTCATGCCGGCGAACCTGGACGCTGACGTCCTCCAGCACGCCGATCTGGCCATAACCGGCGGCCAGCCCTTGCGCTTCCAGCACGACTTCCTGTGCCGGCTTGCGTGGGGTGCGGGCGATATTGCCCGACACACCAAGGTAAGCGGCGATGACGGCCGGATCGTTGCGCACCGATTCAGCCGCGCCGGTGCTCAGCACACGGCCGTTTTCCATGGCCACCAGATCGGTACAGGCTTGCATTACTAGCGGTATATCGTGTTCAACCAGCACGACGGTGAGGCCGCAGGAAGCAATTCGTGACAGGGTTGCGGCCAGCACCAGTTTTTCGTTCTTGCCGAGACCTGCTGCCGGTTCATCCAGCAGCAACGCGCGCGGCCGGGTCGCCAGAGCGCGCGCAATTTCCACCATGCGGCGGTCGACAAAAGGGAGGTCGCCGGCAGGGTGGTCCGGGTCGCCCTGATAGCCGGCGAACACCAGCAGATCATGCGCCAGCGAGGGATCGGAACCGCCCGGCAAAGCCAGCGCAACGTTCTCGAACACGGTCAGCGAATCGAACAACAGGGTGGTCTGGAAAGTGCGGGCGATACCGGCCCGCGCGCAGGCTTCACTGCGGCCAGCCGGCAGCGCCAACTGGCCCAGACGCACTCCACCCTCGGTCGGACGATAGAAGCCGCCGAGCATGTTCAGTACCGACGTTTTGCCGGCACCATTTGGTCCGATCAGCCCGGTGACTACCCCAGCGCGCGCATGCAGTGACATGTTGTCGACCGCTTTCAGCCCGCCGAACTGGATGCCGAGATTGTCGGCAATGAGCGGATCGCTGGGGCCACGCGCGGCCAGCCATGCGTGGGCACGCTCTGCCCGCCCTTGAGCGACAAAACTGGTGGACAGCCTTTTCGTCGGCGTGCCGCGTGACAGCAGACGGCCAACCGTGCCGGCGACCCCTTTGGGCATGACCGCCAATATCAGGAACAGCAGCGTGCCAAAAAACAGCAAGCGATACTCCGCCAGACCGGACAGCGCTTCCGGCAAGGCGGCGATGACCAACGCGCCGACCAGCGGGCCGGCCCGGGTTTCCAGGCCACCCAGAATCACCAGCAACAAGAATTGAATCGACAGCAGCAAGTCAAAATTTTCCGGGCTGATGAAACCGGCCATCGGCGCGAACAAGCCGCCTGCCAGTCCGGCCAGCGCAGCCGACACCACGAATACCGCGGTCTTGATTCGCCAGGGGTTGATGCCGATGCTCTTCGCGGCAATCTCGCTGTCACGCACGGCACGCAGCAAGCGACCGAAGCGCGAGCGCGCCATCCATGCGTAAGCCAGCAGCGACAACGCGGCAAAGCCGACCATCACGCCGACATGGGCCCGCAGCGATAAGGCGATTGGGCCAAGCATCGGTTTGTCGATATTGCTGATTCCGTTGAAGCCGCCGGTCAGTGGCTCGGCTTCGATCAGCACGTTTTGCAAAACCAGCCCGAAGGCAATCGTCACCATCGCCAGGTACGGCCCTTTGACCCGCAGTGCCGGCGCCGCCAGCAGCGCGCCGAGCGCCGCGGGAACCAGCATGCATAAGGGCAGCGTCGCCCAGTAGGAGAGCCCGTAACGTGTGGTGAGGATGGCGGTGACATAGGCCCCGACCGCATAGAAGCCGGCGTGCCCGAGCGAGACCTGACCGGAGAGCCCGATCAAGAGGTTCAGGCCGGTACCGACGATTGCGTAGGCCGCAGTCATGCCAAGCAGATACAGCCAGTAAGTATTCGGCGCGAGGCCCACTGCGCCCGCCGCCGCCAGCGCAGCAATAATCCATCCCATGCGCACCAGGAATTGTCGGTTCATGTTCACACCTTTTGCGCTGAGAGACGGCCGAACAAACCCTGCGGCTTGATCGCAAGGACGACAATGACAAAGCCGAAGCCGATGATTTCCCGGTAAGCCGATGGCAGCACCGATGCAATGGCTGCTTCCGCCAGTCCGTACAGCAGGCCTGCAACCATGATGCCCAGTGCACTGTCCATGCCGCCAATGATGGCGACGGCAAACGCCTTTAGTCCGAACATGGTGCCCATGCCGGCGTACACGTTCAGCTTCGGCGCGATCAGCATCCCGGCAATGCCGGCCATGCTGGTGGAGACCATGTAGGCAATCGATGTCAGCTGCGACACGGCGATCCCTTGCAGCATCGCGGCGTCGCGGTTTTGCGCAGCCGCCAGCAAGGCTTTGCCGAGCAGCGTGCGTTTCAGGAACAGCGTTAGCGCCAGCGCGCAACCGAGGCCGACCAGCGGCACCACAATTTCCAGCGGATAGACGCCGGCGCCAAACATGCGGATCGGCGTTTCTGGCAACGGCGAGGGCATGCTGCGCGACTCTTTGCCGAAGGTCAGCATGACCGCATTTTCGAGAATGATGCCGAACGCAATGGTGGACATCAGCCAAGCGATCGAGCCGTTTTTCGAGAATGGCGCAACCACGATCCTGTGGATCAGCAGGCCGAGTAAGGCGCACACCAGAATCGAGCCGACAATGGCAACCGCCAGCGGCAAGCCCCAGGTTACATGCATCGTGTAAGCGACCACTGCGCCCACCATCAGCGACGCCCCTTGCGAGAAGTTCACGGTATTGGAAACGATGTGCGTGATGTGGTAGCCAAGCGCCAGCAACCCGTACATGCTGCCTATGGCGAGTCCAGCGATGATTACGTCAAATGAGAGCATGCGCTGTCTCCTGATTGCAGATCGCGTGACGCTGCGGCGTTCTTGATTGCGCGCTGGTGGGTGATTCAGTGGAAGACGGGGCCGGGCGCTTGCACCGGTTGCTTAGTGAGCGTGACAGTGACCGTGACGGTGCCAGCGACAGTGGCCATGACCGGAACCAGTTTGGCCCCGGTCTCGGAAACGATTCTATTTCACCGGCATGGCATTTTTGCCCTCGAAGCGGACCCAGATGTAATCCGCGTCTTTCAGCGCATCGTTGTCGCTGCTGGTGAATGGCTTCTTGTAGGTCTTGATCAGACCGTCATAGTCCGGCACGTTGTAGAAAGCTTCACGCAACTTGTCGCCATCGACCGACTTGGCGGTGTTGAGCGCCAGCGCGGTCAGCATCAGCGCATCGTACGAATTGGCGACACCGACCGGCGCGAGAATATCTTCCGGGCCCTTGATGTCGGGATAGCGTTTCTTGAGTTCCGCCATCACCTTTTGGCCGTTCTTGTTTTGCGGGCCAAAGAAGCTGTAGGTCTGCACAAACACCACGTCCTTGTAGAGCGGTCCCGCCAGCTCATTGAAGCGGCCGCCCGAAATGCCCCAGTGCGATACCACCGGTACTTTCCAGCCCATGCGGTCCAGCGACTTCATTACCTGCGCCGCCGGCGCGGCATTGCCGACCAGGATCAGGCTGTCGGCACCGGCACTGCGCAGGCGCGTCAGTTGCGGTGTGATATCGACATCGGAGGCGCCGTATTTCTCGACCGCAGCCAGCGGAAGCTTCAGTTCGGCAGAGGCTTTTTCAAGTCCCTTCTGATTCGACTCACCCCAGGGGTTATTGACCAGGATTGCGCCCGGCTTTTTGGCCGAATAGGTTTTCTGCGCATACTTCATCATCGCCAGATCAACCCGCTCATCCACTACCGACACCCGGAACATGTAGTTCGGCGTCTTCCCGTGGTGGGTGATATTCGTGCCGGCCGCCCACACACCCATGTATGGGGTCTTGAGTTCCTGCATCACGTTCACCAGCGCCGCCGATACCGGGGTATCGATGCCGCCGAAGACGACCGCGACCTTTTCCTTTTCCACCAGTTCGCGCGCGGCCAGCTGGCCTTTGCTCGGGTTCGATTCATCGTCGCGCTTGACCAGCACCAGCTTCTTGCCGTTCATGACGCCGCCGCGGGCATTGACCTCATCGATGGCGATGGTGAGCCCGCGGGTGATGGCCTCACCGGATAAGGCCGAGTTCCCGGACAGTGCGGCGACCAGACCGATCTTGACCTCCTCCTGCGCCAGCACGGGGGTTGCGGCCATAGCGAGAAAAACCGTCGCGGTCGGGAGTAAGAGATTGGAGACCAGTCGCATTTTGAAGTCCTCGATAAAGGGTGCAAGCGGACGCCGTGCAGTCTGGCGCGCTAGCCTGGGCCTAAGGAAATACAAACCAAGTAAAAACTTACTTACTTAAGCACCAAATTAAGATGAAAGCCTGAGCCTGTCAAGCGTTTAACCACGCTGCTCGCAAAGGAGCATGTGGAGGCATTGCCTATAGCAATAGATGGGCCTGCGGAAATGGTCCGGTAGAGGTCCGAGACGGGGCAGGATTGCACAGCGGACGAGCGTACTGTGGGCAGGATGGTCTAAACCGGTGCAGGCTGCCTGCCGGCGGTGCCGTTGAGGGAGCTTAGTTCATGGGTAGTGTTGCAGCATGCCGGCTGCCAAGGTGCTTTAACCCCGTCGCAGTCCCTGAACCGATCCGTCGAGGCGCCCAGCGCAAAGGCAATAAATCTTGGTAGCGATGCCAGTTGAGGAAAGGCTCTGAAAGCTGCCATGGTCTTGGTGGCGACTCGATTGCGCACAGTTCATCAACCTATTCCGTCCTCAAAGGACCAGCGACCTTGTAAGTGGTGAGAATGACCCCGGACGGCATTGCTTTCGTACGGACGAGTTGAAATGAACGTGCCGGGGTTCCCTCGGCGAAGAAGCGCTTCCCTCTGCCTAACAATACCGGATAAACGATCAGCAGGACTTCATCCGCAAGCCCGTGTTCAAGAACCGTCGATGTCAAAGTGGAGCTGCCCGAGAGGACAAGGTCCGGACCATCCTGCGACTTGATGCGGCGGATGTCCTCGATGATGTCCGGTCCGAGCCCCTCGAACGGACCCCATTCGAGACTTTCGGGACGGTGCGTAGCGATGTATTTTTTCGCTGCATTAAGGCCGTCTGCAATGGGACTGCTAGGGGCCTTTGGCCAGAAGTCAGACCAGATATCGTAGGTTCGACGGCCAAGCAGCAGATCGAAGCTTTTGCCATGCGCGGCGATAATTTCGTCGCGGCCGGCCGGGGTCCGGTAGGGCACGGTCCAGTCGGCGTAGGGGAAGTTGTCCTCAGGGGAGGACTGGATCACGCCGTCCAGAGAAATGTGTTCGATGATTTTGAGCGTTCTCATTTGGGCCTTCGTGTTCTGGGGCTGAGATTTCCGAGGATGCTTTCTTCTTTGCGGTGACCGACTGATACCAGCATGCTCACCTGATGCCGCGAGCGATTGCGGATAGTGGGCGAACCCGCTGGAACCTGCATTCCATCGCGGCGTTAGGCCTCATTCGCTTGCCCTCCAATTGCATGCGGCCAGATTGCGAAATTTCATGCGCCGCCTGTGTGAGCCAGGGTCCGAAGCCCAACTATGCAGAATCCATGTCCAAACGGGTCACTACAAAAGGCGACCGGGGGATAGCCGGACACGCGGTGAACCTGTTCTGATTTTGCGCCGGCATCCAGCGCCTTCTTGAGGGTTGCATCGAAATCTTCAACGCGAAAATCGATGTGTACGGGCGTCCAGTGACGCTCGTACGTGCGCACGTCATTGCTCCCTTTTGCAGGGATGGTCCCTGCCGGCTTGGCGAGGAGACCGATTGTTGTATCGCCTGAAGAAATGGTGGCGTAGCCTGGATGTGGCCGAGCTGTTTCAGTGAAGCCGAAGACCTCACCAAAGAACTTCAATCCCTCTTCAATGGAGGGAACATCGATGGAGACGGTAACTTTCATGTCTGGTTTTCCAATTGGTGAATAGGCGTTGCGGGCCGCTTGGCCCTGAACGCCTGAACTAGTAAGTTGCGCCGGACGGCCCATCGGGTTAACTGCCGCAATACCTCTTTGAATAAATACCTCTGCACATCGCCGTCTGGATCCCAAGATGGATTCGGGCAGGGGGCGAAGCTCGAAGCGTGCAAGACGGCGGAAATTACCTATGTAATTCCATTCGCGACACCACTTGTGTACGGCGTACACAAACATTAACATAGACAATGTACGGCGTCCACATTACGAAGCAACGTTACGGGACGCAAGACCCGGGTCAGGGATAAGATGGCTTGCGATGCCGCCTGCTTCCACGGAGTGCCGGCGCTCTTGTGTGCAGCAGCAAAGATATCTTTCCAACCGGCCAGCGCCGCCTGCGCAGGCCGACAATTTTTCAGGAACTCAGTGCAATCAATCATCTCGATCAAAAATCTGACCAAGACCTATAAATCCGGTCTGCATGCATTAAAAGATGTGAATCTCGAGATTCGCCGCGGCGAAATCTTCGCGCTGCTCGGGCCGAACGGCGCTGGCAAGACCACGCTCATCAGCATCATCTGCGGCATCCTCACGCCGAGCGCAGGAACCGTGCTGGCGGGCGGCCATGACGTGGTGGCGGACTACCGCGCTGCGCGATCGAAGATAGGTTTGGTGCCGCAGGAAATCTCCACTGATGCGTTCGAGACCGTCTGGGCCACCGTCAACTTCAGCCGCGGCATTTTCGGCAAGCCGCCGAACAAGGCGCATATCGAGCAGGTCCTGCGGACACTGTCGTTGTGGGACAAGCGCAATGCGACGATCCGCACGCTCTCTGGCGGCATGAAGCGGCGCGTGATGATCGCCAAGGCGCTCTCCCACGAGCCGCAAATTCTGTTTCTGGATGAACCCACTGCTGGGGTCGACGTGGCGCTTCGACGCGACATGTGGGAAATGGTGCGCAGGTTGCGAGACAGCGGCGTGACCATCATTCTGACAACCCACTATATCGAGGAAGCCGAAGACATGGCCGACCGCATTGGGGTGATAAGCGGCGGTACGATCATCCTGGTTGAAGACAAGGTCGCGCTCATGGCCAAACTGGGCAAGAAGCAATTACATCTGCATCTGCAGCGGCCGCTGCGCGATATTCCCACCGCGCTGGCTCGCTATCCGCTGACGTTGGCCGACGAGGGCAATGAACTGATTTATACCTTCGACACCCAGAACAAGGAAACCGGAATCGCCGAACTTATGCGAGCGCTGAGTGATCATGCAATCGACTTCAAGGACTTGCGCTCTAGCGAAAGCTCTCTCGAAGAAATATTTGTCAGCCTAGTTGAAAGACCACATTGAATATTCACGCAATCCGGGCGATCTACCTTTTTGAAATGGCGCGCACCTGGCGCACCCTGATGCAGAGCATCGCCTCGCCAGTAATTTCCACATCGCTGTATTTCGTCGTGTTCGGCTCCGCCATCGGCGCTCGCATGGGACAGATCGACAGTGTCAGCTACGGCGCCTTCATCGTTCCAGGTCTGGTAATGCTGTCGCTGTTGACGCAAAGCGTCTCAAACGCTTCGTTCGGCATCTACATGCCGCGCTTCGCCGGCACCATCTATGAAGTGCTCTCGGCACCGATATCGTTCGTGGAGATTGTCGTCGGCTATGTCGGCGCGGCGGCCAGCAAGTCGGTCATCCTGGGATTGATCATCCTGGCCACGGCGCGCGTCTTCGTCGTCTTCGATATCGCGCACCCGTTGTGGATGGTTGCTTTCCTGGTGCTGACCTCGGTGACCTTCAGCCTGTTCGGCTTCATCATCGGCATCTGGGCCGATGGCTTCGAAAAATTACAGGTGATACCGAGCCTGCTTATCACCCCGCTGACCTTTTTGGGCGGCAGTTTTTATTCGATCAACATGCTGCCGCCGTTCTGGCAGAAGGTGACGCTACTAAATCCGCTGGTCTACCTGATCAGCGGGTTCCGCTGGAGCTTTTATGATATTGCCGACGTCAGCGTGGCGTTGAGCCTCGGCGCCACGCTGGTGTTTTTGCTGCTTTGTTTGGGCCTGATCTGGTGGATCTTCAAAACGGGGTACCGTTTGAAAGCGTGAGCGGTTGTGCGGCTCAATGCCGATCAGGCCAACACCAGAGCGGGAAACTCATGGCGAGAAGATCAGGCAGGAAGTTGTTGAAGGGCAGACGGGGTTCGAGATCGGCTGGGGGATGCGTCTTATAGAGGTATGCGCAGACGTCCCCTAGCGTTAATGGATGACTTTAGTGTCGCTCCGCATGGGAGCGTTTGAGCGGAGTCTGAAAATTGTTTGCTGGCGACGAGTTTACTAAGACTGGCATTAATTTGCTCGCCGGCGGCACGGATCATCGCAATCATCCGGATTGCTGAACCCTGCCGCTGCGCTTCAGACGCCAAGCGCCTCACCATCGCTGCGCGGATCATGCCCGTCGAAAAACGCGCCGGTCTACTGATCGATGACGACAGAGCCCGGATGCCCGCCAATGGACTTTGCGCAGCTATCGGGCTCAACAGATGACCGCGCGCCCATCGCGTTAAAGACCTCGTCCCCGGCATCGGCATCCAGCTTCAGCGAACCGCGGGCAGGCGACCGTGGGATCGTCGACCACTGCCCTGTAATGGCAACCCTGGCCAAGTGGCGGGTTGATTTCAATACGATGTGCTCACCGGCTTTGCTAATCACAGTCGGTTTCCCGGTTGTCTAGCGAGACGAAGTGAGCGGTTGGGCGCGTTTGCCCCTTAAATCACCCTCCCGGGTAGCGGTTGTCCCGCTGTACCTGGCGAGGCCGATGTCCGGCGTCGTCAGTCGCCGAGCTAGCGCATATGCCTCTTATTCTGATGCGTCGGTCGGCCTCACATCAAAGCAGAATTGTTCCCGTGGCAAGACGCGATTACACGAAACCAGCAAGCGGGGCGGTTCTTACGTCGTGTGGCGCGAGCGATGATTTGGATCGCAAGGGAACATGGCTAGGATCGTCCGTTACGATGGACAACCAAATGAATTGCGGCGCTTTGGCGGGAGCATCCATCGCGCTTGTAGGAATGGTGTGGTGTCGTGACACGGAAGGCTAAGACCGCGCTCATCCTTCCTGTCGATACCAAAAAGGTATTGATGGAGCGCTTTAGCCGTATTGGACAAACGTTTGACAAGCTCGTTAAGCTTAGCCACTTAATAAACCCCGCTGTAGGAGCAAGCATATGGGAAGCGACGTGAGGTTGGAAATTAAGCCCTTAACCGGATCGTGCGGAGCCGAAGTGTTCGGCCTCGATATTTCGCAGTACTTGTCCGACAGCACTGTGAGCGACATACGGAGAGCTCTGCTTGATTACGGTGTAATCTTTTTCCGGGAACAAAACCTAACTCCGGAAACGCACCGGGCATTCACGAAAAATTTTGGTGACTTGGTAAGCAATCCGGTCTACGCGCACGTGGAAGGTTATCCGGACATCATGCCAGTGATTAAGGAAGCCGGTGACAAGTACGTTATTGGCGACACGTGGCATACCGATATGTCCTATATGGAAGTGCCGCCGCTTGGGTCCCTTCTCTATGCGCGTGAGGTACCCGAATACGGCGGCGATACTTTGTTCGCTAATATGTATTTGGCCTACGAAATGCTTTCAGACACTTTGAAAGAAATGCTTCAAGGGCGTAAGGCCTATCATTCCGACCGCTATCTCACCTCTCGCGTGGCTGAGCGAAATGTAGGCCGCTCGACCCAGTTGAGGACAGACATCGAGCACAAAGAACGGTTGGCGCTTCATCCGATTGTCCGCACGCATGACGAAACCGGAAAGAAGTGCCTTTATGTGAATTTTCCGTTCACCTGGAGCATTGAGGGCATGAGCCGTGAAGAGAGCCTTCCTCTGCTTACCCAGCTTTATGCCCATGCCTCACGCCCCGAATTTACTTGCCGCTTCCGCTGGCGGAAGGGATCGCTCGCATTCTGGGACAATCGATGCGCGATGCACTATGCGTGCGACGACTATCAGGGCAAACGGCGGGAGATGCACCGAACGACTATTGCCGGAACACGTCCACGATAATGATAGAAGACCGCTTCACCCTGATCACTGGCGCAACCAAGGGCATCGGCCGTGCAATCACTGAGAGACTTATTGCAAGTGGCGAGCGAGTGGTCGGCATCGCACGCAGCGCAGACCCTTCCTATCCCGCACCGTTGGTTCTGGCAGACCTGAGCGATAAGGTGGCGAGGGCTCAAGCCCTGTCGTTCGTCATGGAAGAGTATCGGGTTGTCCGCTTGGTGAATAATGCGGGTTTCAATCGCATGCAGCCGCTCGGCGACATCACGATCGACGCCTATCAGGAAATATTCGATCTTAATCTCAGCGTGACCATAGACGCGACGCAGGCAGTTCTGCCCGGCATGCAAGCAGTCGGGTTCGGACGCATCGTGAATATATCCAGTCGGTCTCTGCTTGGCAGGCCCGGCGGCAGTTTGTACTCGGCCGCAAAAGCTGCCTTGGTCGGCCTCACTCGATCTTGGGCCCTTGAATTGGCGACGCAGGGAATCACCGTTAACTGTGTGGCTCCCGGTCCAATCCGGACGGAGATGTTTGAAAAAAATAACCCACCGAATCTTCAACGTAGCCGGGCACTGGTTGCGGCGATACCAATGTCCAGAATGGGAACGACGGATGAGGTCGCCGCTGCGGTAGCTTATTTCCTCTCCGCAGAAGCCGGTTTCACTACCGGGCAGACGTTGTTCGTGTGCGGAGGGGCGAGCATAAGTCAAAGCCGGTTTTAAGTATCCAAGGATGGTATCAAAGGAATAACAGGAGACATTACGATGAAAACAATTAAATTGATTACGCGTCGACTCGTCATGGCATGCGCACTTGGTATCGTAGTATCTGCAACCGCCATGGCGCAGGAATACCCAACCAAGACAATCCGGATTATTGTCGGATATACGCCAGGAGGGACGACGGACATCATCGCGCGAATCCTTGCCGCGCGACTCACCGAAACCTTGGGCCAGTCCGTGATAGTAGAAAATCGTGCTGGGGCAGGCGGAAATATCGGCGCTGATCTCGTCGCTAAGGCAGCACCGGATGGGTACACGCTGCAGTTGGGGACGGCGGGGAATATGACCATCAATCCTTCGCTCTACAACAATATGCCGTTCGATACCGTCCGCGATTTCCAGCCTGTATCCCTGATTGCCACGCTACCTAACCTGATGGTGGTCAATTCGAAAGTGCCGGCAAAAACCGTTCAGGAATTTGTGGCATGGGCCAAGAACCGTCCCGGCAAAGTGTTCTTCGCGTCCTCTGGAATTGGCAATACGCCCCACATGACGGGAGAATTGTTTAACCTCGCCACGGGGCTCTCGATGGTCCATGTTCCCTATAAAGGCAGTGGGCCAGCACTGACGGACCTGATTGGCGGAACGGGTGTCCAGGTCATGTTCGATAACATGCCATCCGCCATTGGCCACGTGCGGAGCGGCAATCTCCGTGCTATCGCCGTCACTAGTCCCGAGCGGGTTAAAAGTGAGCCCAACATTCCGACGGTCAGGGAATCTGGCTATCCGGATTTCGAGGTAGTGACCTGGTTCGGACTGTTTGCGCCTGCAGGTACACCAAGCGCCGTCGTGGATCGTTTAAATCGCGAAGTTGCTGATGCAATACGCACACCCAAGATCAAGAAACAATTGAATGATCTTGGTGCCGAGCCGGCAAGCAATTCACCGTCTGAATTTACCAATCTTGTCAAGAGCGATAGAGACCGGTGGGCCAAAGTCGTAAAGGCCACACATATTCAAGGATTGTGAAGCTAGCGAGCTATATGAGGCCGAGCCGCTCGTCAGCATCGTCCGCTATAGTAGTTGTGGCGGGCGTGCCGCCCTCGGCGCCAAACAGTTGTTGCACATATTGTCGAAAGGCGTAGACCAGCAGGCTTTTGTCGTTAACTCGCCAGCATACAGACGAAGGAACTCTTGTTGTCGGCTCAGCAAACGGGCGGAATGCCACCCCGGAAATACTGACGACTGTGGAGGTTTCGGGCACGATCGATACGCCAACCCCGGCCAAAACGAGGCCGAGTGCCGTGTGAATTGTGCCGACTTCTTGCTTGGCTTTAAGTGGGATCCCATGTTGTCTCAGGAACGATGCAATAGTGCCGCTAAGTCCAACATCACCGCGCAAAGCAGGGAACAGGATCAGATGCTCCTCCATTAGCGCATTCACTGGAACACGGCGTTTCCTGGCAAGTGGATGCTGAGTCGGCAGAGCCAAGATGAATCCCTCTTCCTTGATCTGTGCGCTGGCAATTTCGGAGTGTCGCGCCGGCGGACGGTAAATGCCCACATCAATATGCTCGGACAAGAGTGCGCTTTCCTTGTCGAGGACCGTGATTTCGCGAAGCGAGATGGCGATGCCTGGATGACGCTGACGGAACCCTGGCAAGATTTCGGGTAATAGAGAATAAGCGAGCGAATGAACAAATCCAATAACCAGCCTGCCTCCCCGACCGGCCCCGGCGTCACGTGCCTCGGTGATCGCCTCGTCGGAGTCAGCGAGAATTTGGACTGCCTTTTGCACAAATACTGCGCCAGCCACCGTCAACACTACGCCGCGCGAAGTCCGATGAAAAAGCGGTGTGCCAATTTCGGTTTCCAAATCATGGATCTGCCTGGATAGCGGTGGCTGGGCAATCCCGAGGCGCGTTGCAGCACGGCCTACGTGGAGGGTTTCGGCGACCATCAGAAAATACCGCAGGTGACGCAATTCCATCGCAAGAAGTCTCCCAGAACTCATCTTTTTGAATTCATTAAAACATACATCGGGCCATCAGAAGTAGGCCCCATTCGAGAAGCGGAAAAGCCATGCATGTGAATGACAAGGTTGCACTGGTAACTGGTGCTGCACGGGGAATCGGGATGGCAATCGCAACAAGGTTTGCGCGTGAAGGCTACAAGGTCGTCATGCTGGATCTGAATCCCGAAATCGAGCAGGCAGCGCAAGCTCTGAAAGTTGCCGGCTATGAGGTGCGGCCCGTATGCCTTGATATTACCGACGAGGCGGCAGTGCGCACGCTGGCTGAACGCTTGGATGACTGGTGGCCGAAACTTTGTATACTGGTCAACAACGCCGGCATCTCTCCAAAGCATGAGGGTAAGAAGCGTGACGTGATGGATATCCCATTGGAGGAGTGGCGCCGGGTATTGGACGTCAATCTGACAGGCACCTTCCTCGTCACAAAAATGTGCCTTCCGACGCTGAAATCGCGGGGTTGGGGGAGGATTGTCATGATTACGAGTCAGGCAGCGAGAACGAGAACGCCTGTGCCGGGAGCGCACTATTCGGCAACCAAGTCTGGAATGACAGGACTTGCGCGGGTGCTCGCTGGGGAGGTGGCGCGATTTGGCATCACCGTTAACTGCGTAGCGCCCGGACGAGTTGAATCGAACATGACAGCAGCAGTCGGTAGCGAAGTCAATGCTCAGCTTGTCGGGTCAATACCCGCGGGAAGGATGGGAAGGGCCGAAGAAGTCGCTGCGGCCGTCGCTTTTCTGGTCTCGGAGGAAGCAAGTTACTCGACCGGAGCCGTCATTGACGTCAATGGTGGAAGTTTCATGCCCTAAGATTGAAAGACGGTTTCGAGACGCGTTGTTCAACGGGCGGGACCGAAGCGGCTAGGCTACGACGTGGGCACTTCGTGCCATGGTTCGCAAATGCTAGATTTCATCGGGAAACTCGATCGTGTCCAAGGATCGGTGTGTCTTATCTGGGGCGACCAAAAACAATATGGCGCCGGCCAATGTGCTGGACGTCTATCGGGTCGTGCCCGCTCAAATGAAGAACGTAGAAGTGCACGTGTTGCCCGGCGTGCGACACGGGTACACGATGCACAGCAACACTAACGCCTTTAACAAGAATGTCTACGACTTTTCCATGCAACGCGCACTGCCCATCCTCGGATCACGATCTCCAGGACGACGTTAACCACCGGGTCACCTTAGAGCTCGTGCGGGGAGATCAATAATATTACTTAAGCGTGCAGGTATTTTCGCTCAGCGGTTGAAAGGCCTGCTCGCCAGGGATTACACGCTTGATCTTTATGATGTCCCACTCCCCGCTCGATTCCGACGGAGCATCGGACGGTTTTGGCGACGCAACTCTATTTAAGCTGCAACCTTCGAAGAATCGTGATCTCGAAGGTCACCAGCCTCCCATCCGGTATCGTTCGTCCGCCAAATAATGGGTAAATTATTGCCGCGTAATGCCTCCCGCTACACCCGCTAAACGTCAATATTCCCCGCCTGCAGCGCATTCAACTCAATAAACGCCCGGCGGGGTTCCACATCGTCGCCCATGAGCGTCGCAAAGATCTGGTCCGCTGCAATCGCATCTTCGATCTGCACCTTCAGCAAGCGTCGCACGGTCGGGTCCATCGTGGTTTCCCAAAGCTGCCCGGGGTTCATTTCGCCCAGACCCTTGTAGCGCTGCTTCGAGACGCCGCGTTCCGCTTCTTCGCGCAGCCACTTCATGGCCTGGTGGAAGTCGGCAATGGCCGATTCCTTCACTTTCTCACCGCTGCCACGGCGCACCAGCGCGCCTGGCCCGATCAAGCCCTTGAAGGTCGCCGCTGCGGCCGACAGGACGGCGTAGTCCGGCCCGTTGACGAAGTCCGCGTCAATAACGCTCACTTTCACGTTACCGTGCAACATGCGCTGTATGCGCAAGGCGGACTTGTCGGAGAGTTCGTCGGTGGTAACGACGACCTGCACTGTCGGGTCGTTGATAGCCTTCAGAAGCGTTTCGGCTGACCGCGCCGCGAAGTCCGGGCTGTCGAGATTGAGCGTCACGCCCGTCATGATGGCGGACAGCGCTGCACCATCAACCGCGCGCGTCAGACGCATGATGATGGCGTTTGCAGTGTTGTACTGGCGGACCAGTTCGGCAAGGGCGTCACCGGCAATAGGTGGGGCGTTTTCAGTCGGGACGAGGGCCGCATCCTGCAATGCGATTTGCATCATGTAGCTGGCTTCCTCAACGTCGTCCTTGAGGTAGCGTTCGTCACGGCCGTGCTTGACCTTGTACAGCGGCGGTTGGGCGATGTAGACGTGCCCGCGTTCCACCAGCAAAGGCATCTGGCGATACAGCAGAGTAAGAAGCAAGGTGCGAATGTGGGCGCCGTCGACGTCGGCGTCGGTCATGATGATGATGCGGTGATAGCGCAGCTTGTCGATATTGAATTCGTCGGCGCCGATACTCGTGCCGAGGGTGGCGATCAGCGTCGTGATTTGCTCTGAGGAGAGCATCTTTTCGAAGCGCGCCTTTTCGACGTTGAGCACCTTGCCGCGCAACGGAAGGATCGCCTGGAATTTGCGGTCACGTCCCTGTTTGGCGGAGCCGCCTGCCGAGTCGCCCTCGACCACGTACAGTTCGCACAGTGCCGGGTCTTTTTCCTGGCAGTCGGCGAGCTTGGCGGAGAGGCCAAGGCCGTCCATGATGCCCTTGCGACGGGTGAGTTCCCGCGCCTTGCGGGCCGCTTCACGGGCGCGGGCCGCTTCCACAATTTTGCCGCAGATGATCTTGGCGTCGATCGGGCGCTCGGCCAGGTAGTCGGACAGCGTTTTCGCGACGATGTCTTCCACCGGGCCGCGCACTTCCGACGAAACCAGCTTGTCCTTGGTTTGCGAGCTGAATTTCGGCTCGGGCACCTTGACTGAAAGGACGCAGGTCAGCCCCTCGCGCATGTCGTCGCCGGCGATCTCGACCTTGGCTTTCTTGGCAAAGTCGTGTTCGTCGATGTACTTGTTGATGACACGCGTCATGGCGGCGCGCAGGCCGGTTAGGTGCGTGCCACCATCGCGCTGCGGAATGTTGTTGGTGAAGCAGAGCACCTGTTCGTTGTAGGCGTCGTTCCACTGCATCGAAACATCAACCGTGATGGTGGTGCCCTGGTCAGAAAGCTTTTCGCCGGTAGCCTGGAAAATGGTCGGGTGCAGGACGCTCTTTGACTTGTTGATGTATTCGACAAAGCCGCGGGTGCCACCTTCAAACGCAAAGTCTTCTTCCTTTCCGGTGCGCTGGTCGGTGAGGCGAATATGCACGCCGTTGTTCAGGAAAGACAGTTCCCGGATGCGCTTGGCAAGAATGTCGTAGTGAAATTCGATATGGTTGAAAATCTCTTCGTCGGCCCAGAAGTGCACTTCGGTGCCACGTTTGTCGGTGTCGCCGGTGACCTTGATGGGCGACACAACGACGCCGTTGACCGTTTCAAGTTCACGGTTTTGCGGAATGCCGCGCACGAACTCCATGTAGTGCTGCTTGCCATCGCGCCGGACCGTCAGCTTCAGGAGCTTTGAGAGGCCGTTGACGCACGACACGCCGACGCCGTGCAGGCCGCCGGAAACCTTGTAGGAGTTCTGGTCAAACTTGCCGCCAGCGTGCAGTTCCGTCATGACGATTTCGGCTGCGCTGCGCTTCGGGTCGTGCTTGTCATCCCACTTGATACCGGTCGGGATGCCGCGTCCATTGTCCGTGATGGAGATGGAATTGTCGGAATGAATAGTGACGTGGATCTCGGTGCAGTGGCCCGCGAGCGATTCGTCGATGGAGTTGTCGAGCACCTCAAATACGAGATGATGCAGACCGGTGCCGTCTGACGTGTCGCCAATGTACATGCCGGGACGCTTGCGCACCGCCTCCAGGCCTTCCAGGATCTGGATGGAAGAGGCGCCGTATTGATTGGACGTGATGGCGATTTGCTGCTCTGGCGTGTTTTCGATCGGGAGTGCTGACATGGACATGGCTACCTTCTCATCAAGCGGTTACAGCTAAAAAATTGTGGAAACCTTGGTGCTGGAGGCCAAGTTCCGGCGCGCCGTTCGCGCTCCCGGTTTGGCTACTCGACTTTGGCGCGACCGGATTTTTGCCTTTCGTCGCACCGCAAACAATGCGAGCCCGACATTCCGGCGTGCGCCCAAGCCTGGCACATTCATAGCGCAGCGAAATTATGCGAATCGCAGCGCTCGCATGGGATCAAATCCGCATCGGCATCACGACATACTTGAAGTCCGCGTTATCGGGGACTGTGATCAAGGCCGATGAATTGGCGTCGCCGAGAGAAAGCGTGATGCTGTCGGTTTTCAGGTTGTTCAAAACATCAAGCAGGTAGCTGACATTGAAGCCGATATCGACGCTGTCGCCGCCGTAGTCGATTTCAATTTCTTCCACTGCTTCTTCCTGATCTGCATTGGTGGAGCTGATCTTCATGCTGCCCGGGCTGAGTACGCAACGCACGCCCTTGAATTTGTCTGAGGTCATGATTGCCGTACGCTGCAGCGCCCGCAGCAACTGCTCACGGCCCATGGTGAAGCTGTTCTTGTAACCGCGCGGCACGACGCGGGTGTAATCGGGAAACTTGCCTTCCACGAGTTTTGAAATAAGCTCAATGTCCGCAAAAGTGAGCTTCACCTGATTGTTCGCGATATCGAGCTGGACCGGCTCGTCAGTGTCCTCTAGCAGCCGCTGCAATTCCAGGATCGTCTTGCGCGGAATGATGACTTCATGCTTGGGGAACGATTCTTCCGTCGCGACCTGGCAAAATGCGAGCCGATGTCCGTCAGTAGCAACTGCAATTACGTTCTTGCCTTCGACCACCAGAAGCAGCCCATTAAGGTAGTAGCGAATGTCCTGCTGGGCCATGGAAAAATGGACCATGTTGAAAAGGTGCTTCAGCGTCTTTTGGGGCAGCGTGACCGTTGCGTTGTAATGCTCCGCCTGCGCCACGATCGGAAATTCCTCGGCGCCGAGCGTCTGCAGTGCGAAGCGTGATTTGCCAGACTGGACCGTCATGCGCTTGTTGGTCAACGACAGCGAGACTTCGTCGTCTGGAAGGGCGCGCAAGATATCAAGCAGCTTGCGGGCGGCAACGGTGGTTGCGGCCACATCGCCGCCTACCCCAACCTTGGCATGCGTCGTAATCTGGACCTCGATGTCGGTCGACAGAAACGAGACGTCCTGGCCGCTTTTACGAATGAGGATATTGGCCAGAATCGGCAACGTATGCCGACGCTCGACAATACCACTCACAATTTGCAGTGGCCGCAATAGCGTATCTCTTTGAGTTTTGACCAATTGCATGGTGTGTTCCTTGTCAGTGATAAGTTGAATAGTGCCTTTTATCGCAGGCCACGCGCCTGCTCCTCTACCGGACGATTGCTCACAATCTCCTTTCCCGCCCTGGAAATACCCCGTGGCAGCACGTCAGTTCTTGCTCACGCGGTTGGCGCCGCACAAAATTCGGGCAACCAAAAAAGCGTCCAGTCCTGCCAACCCAATAAAGTTATCCACAATGCACAAGGCAGCCAATCTAGCCCTTCAGCGTCTGCTCCAGGACGTGCAATTCATGGTTGACTTCAGGGTTCTTGCTGCGATCGGCGGCGATTTTTCGCACCGCATGTAATACCGTCGTGTGATCCCTGCCGCCGAACAACTCACCGATTTCTGGCAAGCTTTTTTGCGTCAATTCTTTTGCAAGATACATGGCTATCTGGCGTGGACGCGCGATATTTGCGGGACGCTTTTTGGAGTACATGTCCGCAACTTTCATGTTGAAGAAGTCGGCTACGGTCTTCTGAATGTTCTCTACCGAAATCTGCCGGTTCTGGACCGACAGCAAGTCTTTTAGCGCATCCTTGACGATATCGATCGTGATGTCCTTGCCATGGAATCGCGAGAATGCGAGGATTTTTCGCAGTGCCCCTTCAAGCTCGCGGACGTTCGAACGAAGGTGTTTGGCCACGAAAAATGCCACGTCGTCCGACAGGCTAACCCCTTCCTGAGTCGCTTTTTTCAGGAGAATGGCCACGCGCATTTCCAGTTCCGGCGGCTCTACGGCCACCGTGAGGCCGGAGTCAAAACGGGAAATCAGGCGGTCATCCATGCCTGAAATTTCCTTCGGATATGTGTCACTGGTGATGATGATCTGCTTCTTCGCGGCGATTAGCGCCTCGAACGCATAGAAGAATTCTTCCTGCGTTCGGCTCTTGCCGCCGAAGAACTGGATATCATCAATTAGCAGCAAATCAAGCGAATGGTAGTAGCGCTTGAAGTCGTCAAAACCCTTGCGCTGGTAAGCAGTCACTACGTCTCTAACGTACTGTTCAGCATGAATATATCGAATCTTCATGCCTGGATTGTCGGCCAGGACCTGGTTGCCAATGGCGTGGATCAGGTGCGTTTTGCCGAGGCCGACACCACCATAAAGGAACAGCGGATTGTAGGAACTGCCGGGGTTATTGGCGACCTGAATCGCAGCGGCACGGGCTAACTGATTGGCTTTGCCTGTGACGAAACTGTCGAAAGTTAGCGCTTCGTTGATGCGACTCTGTTCCCGGCGCGGGGCATTGTCTTCCGGACGCGGCAGGTCGATCGGCGCATGCGTATCGCGGCCGTCGCCAGACTGGCTCGAACCGGCCCGCACGTTGCCGCTGGATGAACTGGTGGAGGGAGTCGGCCTGCGATTCGTCGCCGGATCCAGGACGAACGTGACTTCCACCGGGCCATCCCAGAATTCGGCCGCGAGCGTACTGATCCGGCTTGCGAACTGGGTCTTGACCCAGTCGAGCTTGAACCGATTTGGCGCGGAAATCTGTAGCCGCCCTTCCTCAAAATTGAGTGGAGCGAGAGGCTTGATCCAGGCGCTGAATTGCTGAGGCGTCAGTTCCCGCTCCAACTGGGCGGAACAGGTCTGCCAGAAATTTTCCATCAATTTTTTTACTTGAATAAGGCGCTGAAGCAGTCCCGACGTCGACCCTGTACGGTTTATTTTTGTCGGGCGAGATTGGCACTGCAGATTGCCCCCATTCTACCTTGACCGGGCCGAGTTATCCACAGACCCGGCCGTTAATTTCACTCGAAAAGGCGGGTAGTCTTGCCTTCCCAAGGACCTCTAAGTGATTGACAAACAAATGAAATATGCTGTCTAATCTCGGGTTCACCGCCCACGGCGTCTGTTGCTTCCACTTGGTGCTCGTCTGTTTCTTGGACAGTCACAAATGTTGGCCGACTGGCGTCGGGCAAGCGGCACTCGCAGCAGTGTGAAATGGACAAGGCGTATCCATAGTTTTTCGCACGCCCGCTCTGTCGCCATGCCGTTGCTGTCCCCGCCTAAATTCTTATCTGCCAGATTGCGAGACCAATAATGAAACGTACCTATCAACCTTCCGTCGTTCGTCGCAAGCGTACCCACGGTTTTCGAGTCCGCATGGCTACCCGCGGTGGTCGCGCAGTGCTGAATGCACGCCGCGCCAAGGGTCGCAAGCGCCTGGCCGCCTGACCAGGTCAAGCCTCTCCCTTACGCTGGCGTGTCCGGCGCAACATCGCAGGTCCAACGATCCAGTGCTTACGCACGGATTCAACGCATCGTTAAAGCGGATGAGTTTTCATCCGCTTTTCGCATGCGCCCTGTGCAGCGAACTGCCCACTTCGTGTTATATGCCCGGTCTAACGGACTGCTTCATGCCCGGTTGGGCGTCGTGGTCGCGAAGAGGCTGGCGCCGCGTGCCGTTACACGCAATACAGTGAAGCGGGTCACGCGCGAATTGTTCCGGCTTGCCGAACTGCCTGCCATGGACTTCGTCGTACGCCTCGCCTCGTCGGTCAATAACCGCGCCGGTGCCGCAAGCTCAACGGCGCTCCGGAAAAGCCTTCGACAGGAACTGTTGGTCCTGTTCCAGTCGCAATGCGTAAGCAAAGCGCCATTGTGAAAACCGCACTGCTTTTCCTCATCCGCGCCTACCGGCTGGCCATCAGTCCCTACCTCGGCCAGAACTGCCGGTTCTATCCGAGCTGTTCCGAATACGCCGCAGAGGCAATACGTGAGCACGGCGCGCGGAAAGGCAGTATTCTAGCGGCCAAACGCTTGGGCAAGTGCCATCCCTGGCACCCTGGCGGCGCCGATCCGGTGCCGAGAAAGCAACCCGACGCTTGCTCCGCTGCCAGTTGCCGCCGTAGCCACTCCTGATTCATTCATCCCCTGATTACTGATTTCTAAATATGGATATCCGACGCACCGTACTTTGGGTTGTATTCTCGCTGTCGCTTCTGGTCCTGTGGGACAACTGGATGCGGTACACCGGCAAGCCTTCAATGTTCTTCCCGACCGCGACCCAACCCGCGAACCCGGCTGCCAGCGGGCCTGCCGCAAAAAATGCGCCGCGGTCCGACGTACCGCAGGCTTCGGGAGCGGGCACGGCCTCGACCCCGGCGGCAACCGCGTCGCCATCGCAACTGCCTGGCAATGTGGCGAACGCACCGGCCGGCAATACCATCACCATCACGACCGATCTGGTCAAGGCCGACATCGATACCCTCGGCGGACAACTCAAGCGTCTTGAGTTGCTCAAGGAACGCGATGCCGTTGATCCGACGAAAAACGTGGTCCTCTTCGAAGCGACAAACGGTAGAACCTACCTGGGCGAGAGCGGCCTTATTGGCGGTCCTTTCCCGAACCACAAGACATTATTTACAGCTCAGGCCGGTCCTCGCACGATGGACAGCGGCAACCAGGTACAACTGGTGCTGGAAGCGGAGCAGGGCGGCGTAAAACTCACAAAAACCTTCACCTTCCATCGCGGCGATTACACCATCGACCTGAACCACACGGTTAGCAACGTGGGGGCCACGCCGGTCTCGCCGTCGCTGTATGTGCAACTAGTCCGCGACGGCAGCAAGCCGGAAGGTGAATCGCGCTTTTACAGCACGTTCACGGGGCCTGCGGTCTTCACCGAAGCCGACCACTTCCAGAAGCTGGACTTCGAGAAGATCGAAAAAGGCAAGGAAACGCACGCTACCAAGGCCGACAATGGATGGATCGCGCTGATCCAGCATTATTTCGTTTCTGCCTTTATTCCACCCGAGAAGGCGCCGCGCGAAATCTTCACCAAGAAGGTTGACACCAACCTGTATGCCGTCGGCAGCATTCTTCCTTTGGGCACCATCGCCCCGGGCGCGGTAACCAATATGGACACGAAGCTCTACTCGGGTCCGCAGGTGTCCTCCGTCCTGGAAAAAGTCGCCCCGGGTCTCGACTTGGTCAAGGATTACGGCTGGCTCACCATCGTCGCCAAGCCGATTTTCTGGCTCATGACGCAGATTCATAAAATCATCGGCAACTGGGGCTGGACCATCATCGTCCTCACCATTCTGATCAAGCTCGCCTTCTTTCCACTGTCCGCGGCAAGCTATCGCAGCATGGCCAAGATGAAGCTCGTCACGCCGAAAATGACGTCCATCCGCGAGCGCTTCAAGGGCGATCCGCAGAAGATGAACCAGGCCATGATGGAGCTGTACAAGACCGAGAAAATCAATCCTCTCGGTGGCTGCTTGCCGATCGTGGTACAGATTCCTGTCTTCATCGCGCTTTACTGGGTTCTGCTGGCGAGCGTAGAAATGCGCAACGCGCCATGGATCGGCTGGATCCACGATCTTGCGTCGCCCGATCCTTTCTACATCCTGCCGGTCATCATGGCGGCGTCCATGTTTGTGCAGACCAAGCTCAATCCGACGCCACCGGATCCTGTCCAGGCCAAGGTCATGATGTTCATGCCGATCGTATTCTCGGTGATGTTCTTCTTCTTCCCCGCCGGTCTGGTGCTGTACTGGGTCGTCAACAACATCCTGTCCATCACACAGCAGTGGTTCATCTCCCGCAAGATGGGTATTGCAAAGCCGGCCTGACCGGACAGCGCCACGGAAGATAGCGCGCACTTAAGATGAGCCCCGGAAGTTGAACCTCAACTTCCGGGGTTTTTTCATTGTTGGGGTATAGCTTTCAGACCCTCTCCGTTGGGCAACATCACGCGACGCGGTGCGTGCGCCGGTTAGAATTCACCCATGATCATTGACTCAGCTCCCATCGTCGCCATAGCAACCGCCCCAGGACGAGGCGGCATTGGCGTAGTCCGCATTTCGGGTAAAAACATTGCCAGCCTCATGCAGTCTGTTTGCCGCGTCGCAGCTGGCAGCACCTTGAAGCCGCGATACGCAACCTATCTCGACTTCACCCGCGCGGACGGCAGCATCATCGATCAGGGACTCGCCATCTATTTCAAGGCGCCGCATTCCTATACCGGGGAAGACGTCCTGGAGCTGCAGGGGCACGGTGGCCCGGTTGTGCTCCAGATGTTGCTGGCGCGCTGCCTTGAAGCGGGTGAGCCAATCGGACTGCGCCTGGCGCAGCCTGGTGAATTCACGCAGCGAGCCTTCCAGAACGACAAGCTCGATCTGGCACAGGCTGAAGCCGTCGCCGACCTGATTGAAGCTTCCACTGAAGCCGCCGCGCGCTCCGCGACCCAGTCACTTGCTGGCGCCTTCTCGAAAACCATCCATGCGCTGGTCGAGCAGGTCACGCAGCTACGGATGCTGGTTGAAGCGACTCTCGATTTTCCGGAAGAGGAGATCGACTTCCTTGAGAAATCTGACGCCCGCGGGCAACTGGAACGCATCCGCGATGCCCTGAACCACGTCTTCAATCAGGCAAGGCAGGGGGCGCTCTTGCGCGAGGGTCTGAACGTTGTGCTTGCAGGCCAGCCCAATGTGGGCAAGTCCTCCCTGCTCAATGCGCTGGCGGGAACCGATGTGGCGATCGTTACTGCCATTGCCGGCACCACCCGCGACAAGGTAACTGAAACAATTCAGCTTGAAGGCATACCGATCAACATCGTGGACACCGCCGGCATTCGCGACGCAATGGATGCAGGCGATGAAGTCGAGCGAATCGGCATTGAGCGTACCTGGGGCGCACTCGAGAATGCCGACGTCATCCTCCACATGCTCGACGCTAGCCGCGGACCGACCCGTGAGGATGAGCAGATCGTCCTCCGTTTCCCCCCCAACGTGCCAGTGATCAGGCTCTGGAACAAGATCGACCTTTCCGGCCATCGACCCGCTGTGGATCGCATGCCCGATGCGACCCACGTCTACCTTTCCGCCACGGACGGGCGCGGTCTTGAACTGCTTCGCGCCGAACTGCTTCGCATTGCGGGCTGGCAGCAAACCGGCGAGTCGCCCTACCTGGCGCGAGAACGCCACCTTGTGGCATTGCGCGGTGCGCGCGACCATCTCGACGTCGCAAGCGAACTGGCCGCACAAAGCGATCGTGCACTCGACTTGTTTGCAGAAGAGTTGCGGCTGGCCCAGGAACGCCTGGCAAGTATCACGGGAGCGTTCACGCCGGACGATTTGCTGGGGGTTATTTTTAGCAGGTTCTGTATCGGAAAATAGCGCACGTCCGCCGGTTCGCTTTCGGCCATGCGGCAAGTCCTTGGCAGCTCCGGCCAGACTTGATCGGCCTGGCGTCCTCTGACCGGAGCTTGCGACATTCGATATCACGTGGGTTGCCCCGCCCGGAACAAATCTGCGCTCTTCCCGATCTCTGTTTCAGGGAGCTTGAAAGGGAGAGCCGCATGAGAGACAGTTTGAAGCCGTCGACCGAGTCGATCCAGGCGTTCGTCGCCGGCGTTACAGACCTGGCCGCTAGTGCCTTTGTTGCCAAAGGAAAAGATCAGCGCAAGCAGAAATCGATCGCTGAGATGCGACGTTCCGTCGCGCAGGAGCGGGCAGAACTGGCTCGCCTACGCGCGGTTCAGGAGACTCCCGCCGCTCCGACCGCTGTAGCCCCTGCCGGCGCTGACGTCGCCAGTCAAGCAGCGCACAGGGCGGCCAGCGCACCCGCGAAAAAGCTGCCCTACTGGCGGGATCTGCTTCAGGTTGCCCTGTCCGCCGCAAAGTCATGGTCGACACATCGCGCGGCCAGCAAGGGCGCGGCGCTTGCCCTGTACACGTTGTTTTCATTGGCCCCGATGCTGGTGCTGATTGTCACCGTCGCCGGCTTCGTTTTTGGCGCCGACACGGTGCGTGAAGCCATCGTTTCGCAGATGTCCGGATTAATGGGCAGCCAAGGCGGGGAAGCAATCAAGACCATAATCGGCGGCGGTCAAAAATCGAGCGGCGGGTTCTGGGCGGGACTGGTGTCCGCCGCGCTGGTGCTGGTGAGCGCGACCAGCGCTTTCGCGGAATTAAAAGACAGCCTCGACGAGCTATGGGAGGTGCCGCCATCCACCAAGTCGGGATTATGGAGCGTGATCCGGGAGCGATTCCTGTCCTTCGGTCTGATCCTCGTGCTCACGCTTATGCTCCTTGCATCGCTCGGCGTAAGTGCCGGCCTTGCTGCCATGGGCAACCTGTTCGGCGGCGACAAGTCTTCGCCGTTTCGAATCGTGTCGCTCGTGGTTTCCAACGTGGTGTCGCTTGCAGTACTGACCGCGTTATTCTCGGTCATCTTCAAATACTTGCCTGCGGTGAAAATAGCCTGGCGCGACGTGATCGTAGGCGGCGTCGTGACTGCGATACTTTTCACCGTTGGAAAGTCCGCGATCGGGCTGTATGTAGCGAACGCTGACATCAGCTCGTCGTACGGCGCTGCCGGATCGGTCGTCATTCTCATCACATGGATATACTACTCTGCCCAGATCTTCTTTTACGGATCGCTCTTTACGCATGAGTACGCGCAAAAGCTCGGGAGCCGCGTGACACTCAGGAATGCTCAAGAGGAGGCCGCAAAGGGCGGCTCAAGGGGCGCCACAACCGGTGCCACAACTGGTGCAGTGAAGGGGACAAGCTAGCGAGGCGGCATCCGCGCCGCTACCTTCCGCTTGTTTTCGCCGCAGAGCCATCGCTTCGTGGCAAATCCCGATTTTTCGGCGGTCGGCAAGGGTCCTTACGGTTCAGGCCAATCTCGGCGTCTCGACAGTCCGTGAAACCGGCCAGGGCCTACGCGGGATTCGGTTTTAACTGGAACTTGCTGAAGTAGAACGCCAGTAGCCCGCACAATCCGGCAGGCAGCAGCAAGGAAAAAAAGCCGCCGATGAAAAAGCCGTACGCACCGCAGCCGGCGCCAAGGAAGAATGCGGCAATTGAGGGCAGCGTGCGCCTGAAACGCGTCGTGGTTACCGACCTCGCTTCACTTGGGGCACGATCGACCATCAGGTGCACCGCGTCGATGACGGTCTGGGTTACGGTTACGGTCATCACGGTGCTGGGCGGCAGGAATGAGAGTTCGAGCCGCATCAACGCGTTCTGAAGGCCCATTGCCAGGCTCGCCAGAAGGCCGATTACAAGCGCCGGTCCATCCTGTCCACTGGCCGGCGGTTTGAGCAAGACGACCGCTGCGACTGTTACGAGCAGTAGCAGCGTTTCGAGCGCAAGCAAAACCGGCAGGGCGTTGCGCCCCTGTCGCCTTAATCGGCGCGCCATCAACACCGCGCCGCCGACGGCAACCATAAATTCTGGCAATGCCAGCAGCTTGACCAACAGGTCGCCCTCGTTGGCGACGAGTTGTGCACCGATCAGTACGAAGTTGCCGGTGACGTGAGCAGTGAAAAGTCCGAAGACGCCGATGAAAACGCAGGTGTCGACAAAGGCAGCGATAAAACTCAGGATCGCCGCCAGAAATTCCATGCGGCTAAAGGCAGTTTGCAGCGCCCCCACAAAAATTCCGGGGGGTCTGCTATGCATGGGCCATCTTCAGAATATTGCCCGGGACGCCGTTAATACTTAACGGCCGGGAAGCGCCCACGCGAGCGGAGCGCTTGCACGGGCGCTGATATTGTAGTGTGCAGAACAAAGCGATACGCATCCAGCCTCCAATCATGCGGCGCATTGCAAGAGCAAAACGCTAGTGTGCATGAAACGGTGCCTAGTGTCTGGCAACGAGGCAATTGAGAAGGGTCCGAGCGTCCACAATGCCGGTACCTAATCGATGTCCAGCCGACCCGGCCACCGTTTGCGCAATGTCATCATGCCGAAACAGCCATTCCCTAAACTGGCGCTCTGTCTTTCAAAGGAAGACAGTGATTTAGGAGCTGCATCTGCTCCTACTACCGGCGCCGGCGGTCGGGAAATATTCCGGCACCAATTCCAGATGCTCATCGTGCGCAAGCTCGATGGGCCTTTTTTACCGCCAGGGTCCTCAACAGCTACTCCCGTGCACGTCGCAAGGTCGCCGGCGTCTTATGCCGAGCAGTGGCTCCGGCAGAGGTTGCTACCGCAGGGGCGGAGCGTCATGTGCTGCCAATCCACGAACTGCGGTCCAGCATTGCGTGGCGCCCCTTAAAGCCCCCGCGCGCTTGTTGCAAGGCCCTTAGCTTCGGCGCGAACGGTGTCTGGTCGGACGATGCTGCATCAGGCACGCTTGCCAGTCATTCCAGATACAAGCTTGCGCCTCAGGCAACGATATGCTTCCGTGGCAAACCTGCCGGGCGAGCCGCACCTCGAGTTTGTCCTTGCTCTTCGCGCCGTCCTCGCCGTCCCACTTTTGCAGTTGCAGATTGTGGATGTTGCGTGGATGCCCGCCGAGGGTCAGTGGAATGATGTGGTCGAGTTCGAAGTCTTTCGCATCCGCCCAGTTCAGCCCCTGTTCGCGCATCAGTTTGCGCTTCACGCCGTTGGTGTAGGAACTCGCCGGCCGGACGGTCCTTGTGTAACCCTTGTGGCAGATCGTCTCGGTGATCGTTGACTCGTGTACGTCCGGATTAAGGACTTCCGCGGTCTGGGCGAGCGCGCTCGCGGACAACAGGGCGAATATAAGACCGATGATTCGTGTTATTGCCATGCGGCAAGCTTACCGCAAACATGTCCTTATGTGTCTGAGCGAAGTCCAAAAAAAGCCTCATGCTTCGTGGGCGACTGGCGATTCGTGAGTTTCGGCTTCGGATGATCTGCTCACTCCAGTTTCAGGAGTCCCCACTGCTCCGCGCTACTATCCAACTGCAAAAGTTGCGGATCGGCATAGGGGGCGGTCCTGACGGGCCGCTCCCCTGCCACACCACCCGGCGTGCGGGTCCGCACCGGGCGGTTCGAGCAGTTGAGGTCAAGACAGGCGTGGCACTCCAAGTCGGTCGAAATAGT
>JAQGMR010000052.1 GCA_028292265.1 Herminiimonas sp. | reverse complement strand
TCGTAGCCAAGTACTCTATCCAGCTGAGCTACAGCCGCGTAAAACGAAAGTATATCACTGGTTCAATTTGCCGGGAAGTTTTTCAGCGAATACACAGTTCGCGTTTGCTGGCGAAGCGAATCCCCTTGCATGAGATGCCCCCCACGGCACGACGCCACCAGTTCCGCGTGCGCCTGCAAATTGGTTAGCGATTTCGGCAGTCAAGCGAACCGTCGGCCCACGAAAATCCGGTTTCGACCCATTGGTTGTACACTTGTTACATAGACACCACGTGCCTTTCAGACAAAGCGCCTTGGCTTTTGCGCGCGAGACTACTGTTGCCTGGTTACTACATGCCACTTTCTGGCCCAAGGTTGCGCCAGACTTCACAGCCAGAAGCCTTTCAAGAAAACGGGCAAAAGGCGTTGCGACAGACAATGCACGGTGCTGGAACGGATAGCGCCGACAGCGGTCGAAGAACTGCGGGTCAAATGCGGCGGCGAACCGGCATTGACCTTTCAAAATCACTTTCAGCGGAGGAGAAAGATGTCTACTTATGCTATCGAAGCGGTGCATCTGAACGAGCAGAACGGCCGCATTGAACAAGTCATGTGGGCCAAGGTGGATCCGGTCAAGAATCGATGGGACACCGACCCGATCGTCGCCCACGTTGATGAGGTGATCAATTGCCTCCAGCATGGCGACGAAGTATGGACGGCATTTCCGGTGGGTCATTACACGGTGCTTGGACCACGGATCGAAGTTGTCCAGTCCGACATGCCAGCGTCGCTGGGTGCGTGGATTGATACGGTCGACGCCGAAAGCCACCCTGGACGCTCATTGCTCGACATGCCGATGTTCTAGGCGCCTGCGCTGTCTCAGGGTCTTAAGGTCTTAAATCTCAGGCACCGCTGCGACTGTCCTGCAGCGCTGCGTTTATTTCGGGCGCTCTCTCCGCGGCGGGTGTGTAATGTTCAATGACGGAATTGACTTCCGCGCCCAGTAACATCACGGCTGCTGAAATATAGAAATACATCAAGAGTCCGATGATGGTGCCGATGCTGCCGTAGGTTGCGCTGTAGTTGGCAAAGTTTTGAAGGTAGAGGTTGAATCCCAGCGACGCGACGATCCAGAGCGTCACGGCAAGTACGGCCCCCGGGGTAATGAAGCGAAACTCTTGCTTAATATTGGGACCGACGTAGTAGACCAGCGCGATGGTAAAACACATCGTCACCATGGCCGCCGGCCATCGCAGCCACACCCAAACCGCGGCAACCAGACCGTCCAAGCCGGACCAGCGTGTCAGCCATTGCATCGCGGTCGGCCCGGTAACTAGCAACCCGGTTACCACAATCAAAAGCGCCGCGAATCCAACCGTATAAATTATCGACAACGAATACAGCTTCCACGTCGGACGCCGTTCGTTGACGTCATAGGCCACGTTGAGTGCATCCATCGTCGCCCGGACCGCGGATGATGCAGCCCATATTGCAAGCACCATTCCGAGCGACAGCATGCCGCCGCTGGGCTGTTGGATCTCACTGATAACCTTATTGACTTCTTCCATCGCCGCCAGTGGAAGGATCACCGCGGCCTGCCCTCGCAGCAGGTCGAAAAGCGGGCTCAGTTGCAGAACGCCGAGCAGCGCGATGAGAAAAACGATGAAGGGGAAAAGCGAAAACAGAATCTGAAAGGCAAGGGCGGACGCATAGGTGCTCATGTCGTCGTCTCCGAATTCCACGACCGCCTGTTTAAAGACCGTGCCCATGCCAAGCCCTCGCATTCCCGCTATCCGCATTGTTCCTCCTTTTTTCGCCATTATCGCCGGAGGCGGTGCAAGAAGAGTGCCATTGAGCGGTCGCCAACGAGTAAAGATAGGCGTGGTGTCGTGGCAAGCGGGAACGTTGGGTAGCCTTGGCGCCGTGACGAATGGGGTGACTCACGTGGCTTTCGTACCCCCGCATAGAACAAACACCGACAAACAAGCACCGACAAACAAGCACCGACAAGGAAACGCCAACAAGCAACGGCCAGGCGTCCGCCTGTACGGCCCCACCGGAGACACACTCTGCACGACGGAAGGTCGACGTGATGAATGAGCACACAGATCTGCGGGGGCAGGCCGGCGAAAATTGCCGTGCATTACGTTTCTGCCCGTCGCTGCCTGCTATGATCGAACTCCTTTCCCCCTGGTCCGATGAGCCAACATGCATGTTCTCCTGGTTGAAGACGATGTCGTGCTTGCCGATGGTATCTCCCGCAACCTTACTGCCGCCGGCATGGCCGTCGATGTGGTCCACGGCGGCACCGAGGCCGACGCCATCCTTCAGCGCAATCAGGTCGCCGCCATGGTGCTTGACATCGGCATTCCCGGGATAGACGGCTTCGAAGTGGTTCGCCGGTTGCGCTCCCGCGGCAGCAACATACCTGTGCTGTTACTGACGGCGCGCGACGCGGTCCAGGATCGGGTGCATGGACTGGAGCTCGGCGCCGACGATTACCTCGTCAAGCCGTTCGCTACCGCGGAGCTTGTGGCGCGGGTCAAGGCCCTGTTACGCCGCAGCAGTCCGAAGTCCGTGGAGTTGCAGGTGGGCGGCCTCCTGCTTGATATTTTCTCGCGGCGCGCATGGTTGAATGACCAGCCGATTGACCTTTCAGCCCGCGAATGGGCCGTGCTGGAGTACCTGATGCAGCATGCGTCCCGGGTAGTATCCAAGCAGCAAATCATCGACGCGATTTTGCCGTGGGGTGAGGAATTGACCCTGAACGCGGTTGAGGTCTATGTCTCGCGGATACGCCTAAAAATCCAGGATGCGGGCGTCACCATTCGTACTATCCGCGGCTTCGGTTACATGCTCGAAAAAACCTGAACCTGATGCGAGTCGCCACAAACCTGCCACCGGCACCGGCGCAGCATAAGGCGCCGCAATTGACCGAGCCAGGTAATGCATAGCCTGCGCGTCGGCCTGCTCAAATGGCTTATCGGGCCACTGATGGCGGCCAACCTTTTGGGCGCGGGACTCACATGGTGGCTGGCCTGGGTGCCGGCCCAGATCGCTTTCGACCAAAGCCTGGCCGACGCTACCTGGGCATTGATACCGCGACTTCGAGTCGTCGCTGGCCATGTCGAAGTAGAGCTCTCACATCAAGCCGAGCAGATGCTGCGGGTTGATCATCTCGATTCGGTGTATTTCGTGGTGCGCGGCGAAGACGGTCGCACCATTTTTGGTGATGCCGATTTCCCGCCCCTGCGCGAGCCGGAACTGTTTAATGAACCGTTGCCATACGACGGCTCGATGCGCGACGAACAGGTGCGCATCATCTCGCTCAAGACGGTGATCGGTAACGAGTCGGTATTGATTGCCGCTGCCGAAACGCTGCGTAAGCGAGCAGTCATCCGATCGGAAATCATGTTTTCCCTGCTCGCATTGGAGTCGGTGCTGACCCTCATCGTCATTGCCACGATCTGGCTGGCCGTCGCCCGGGGCCTGCGCCCGCTTGAAACAATTCGTGAGCGCCTGATGGCGCGCGCCCCGGATGATCTGTCGGCCGTGCCACAAGGCGACGTGCCCCTCGAACTGCGGCCGGTTTTAGAGGCGCTTAATCGCCTGCTTGAACGCACTCAGGCTGGAGCACTGGCCAAGCAGGACTTCCTCGCCAACGTCGCGCATCAGTTGCGCACGCCGCTTGCCGGCTTGCGCACGCAACTTGAATGGGTACAGCACAAGCACGCAGAAGAACCGGACACGGCGCATTCGGCGGCGCTCATGATGTCTTCGCTCGAGCGGATGGTCCGCCAGACCAATCAGCTGCTGGCACTGGCGCGGGCCGAGCCCAGCCAATTCGAAAAAACCGGCATGCAAACAGTGGCCTTGCACAAGCTGGTCGAAAACTCGGTACAGCATTTCGTGCAAGAGGCCGACAAGAAAAAGATCGACCTGGGATTTGAATTGCAACCCACCAGCGTGACCGGTGACCCGTTTCTGTTGCGCGACCTGGTCGACAACCTGATCGACAACGCCATACGACATTCGCCGCCCGGGACCAGCGTTACCGTGAGTTGCCGACAGCTCCCGGATGGCACAGCTGGCACGCTGATGGTGGAAGACGGCGGCCCCGGCATTCCGCCGCAGGACCGGGAAAAGATTTTTGACCGGTTCTACAGGTTGGACGACAAGGTCGCGGGCTCTGGATTGGGACTTGCAATCGTGCGCGACATCGCCAAGGACCACGACGCGAAAATCATTTTGGGATCCGGGCTGGACGGAAAGGGTACGGTTTTCGCGGTGGAGATTCCATTGCGGGCGTAAGCAAATCTGGCGCGACGCCGTCCTCGGCACGGTCCGCCGGCCCCACATCCTGCAGTCGCAGCACGGTGGCGAGCGCGCCTTCGAACTTTAGTCGTTCCAGCACGAGAAGAGATGCGTCCGCCGCCCCGCCGATGCGGGCGGAAATAAGCGGAGGCGTGGCTGAATCAGAGCGCGCGTTTGCGAAGGCCGCGTCCAGTGACGGCCTGTCTTCGGGATGGAACGCTTGCAGCCAGTGCGTCCCCTTTTCAGTGCGTGACCCGAGGGAGGGAGCCAGACGGTACAGCAAGGCTTGAGGATAATAGCGCTCGTCATCAAGCTGCAGCAGCAAGGTTCGGTCGAACCGGGAAAGAAGCTGTTCGACAAGAGCCGCCGTGTCGGCTCTTTTCCGCGAGAGGAACAAGCGGTCATTTTCGCGGTACAGGGAAATCCGGTGGCGCGACTGCGTTACTTTAAGGAGGAGTTGGTTGGCATACAGCGTACGGCGAAGAATCTCAATCAGGACAATAACGAACACACTGACCAATACGAAATTCCCGATGACGATAACGTCGCTGCGTGTGATCATTGAGGCAAACGTCTGGTACGGTCGAACAAAGTAGTAAGTGCCAAGCAGGCCGCCGATCGCCAGCGAGAGCAGCGCGGGCCCGACCCCGAAATAGTATTCAGAAACGACACAGGCGAACACGAAGGCCTGGAAAGCGCCATAAGGCTCTACCAAGGGATGCACCAGGTAGCGTATTGCGAATGCGACGGCCGTCACCAGTGCGGCGGCGCCGAAGGCAACAGTGCGAGGAAACGGCGACCAGCTTCTAGCGTTCTTCATAATCCATGGATCAATCTACCCTCACTCAACAAATTCATCTGCGCGCGGGCCAGCATGTCGTCCTGGTATTCCACGGCCTTGGCGCAAACCTGCTCGAGGTATCGCGACTCGCGGACAGCCTTCACCATGCCGGGCTGTCAGTGGTGGCGCCAGAGCTTTCCGGATTTTGCCACGGCAGCGCCTGCACAAGTTGGCAAGCCTGGGTCGACCTTGGGCGACAACACGTCCGGCGCCTGCGGTCGCAGTATGCGACTGTTTCGCTTTGTGGGCTATCCATGGGTGCAACGCTGGCCCTGGCCGTTGCGGCGGAAGAAGAGGTGGATAGCCTCGTGTTGTTGGCCGCTGCGCTTGCCTATGACGGGTGGGCGATGCCGTGGTACCGCTTTCTGCTGGACCTTCTACCGATTGTGCCCTTCAAGGCGCACTACCAATATCGTGAACGCGAGCCGTATGGCTTGAAAAGCCCGGAGATGCGGGCCGTGGTAAAAAAGGCCTTGCGGTCCGACCACGTCTCCGAACTTGGCGGCGAAACGATTTCACTTGCGCACTTGACGGAGGGGCTGCGCCTGATCCGCCATGCCCGGCGCGGCGTCAGTGGAGTGACCTGTCCAACTTTGCTGATGCACGCTGTCGAGGACGATACGGTTTGTATTCGCAACGCGGAATGGGTTCTCCAGAAACTCGGCGCCCAGCGCAAGGAGCTCATCTATCTGGGCGACTGCTATCACATGATCACGATGGACAATGAGCGGGAAACGGTCATGCATGAGACCGAGCGCTTTATCAAAACGACGGTCAACGAACTACTTGATAGCCCGGCCTTTGAAATGCCTGGGCTGATGTCGCGTGAACTGCGGCGGTCGCTCCGGGCTGCATCGCGAGCGGCATAGTACCGTCGGCGCGGGAAGCGGGAAGCGGGGTGCGGGAGCAAGCCTGAGTTTTACATTGTGCCGCTGTGCCCCAATGCGGCCGGCCTAGTAGTCCGAAAAGACTGCCACCACAAGTAACATCGCCAGCACGAGACAGAAAAAAAGCCGGGACAACTGGAGTGTGTTGAGGCGTGCGCGCGTGGTGCTGGCAACCCCTTGCATGCGCCATAGCTGTCGTCGCCAGCGGTGAGTGTCGAACGGCGGTTGCCACGTTCTGCTGTTCCACTGCGCCACCTGTGCCGACCATGCCGCGGATGCGGTCCTCGACTGCGAGAAATGCCGGGCGCGGCCAGATGGCCTCGCGGTCGGAGTGGCCGAAGCGGCAGCGGCGGCAGCAGTGGCCGCGGCCTCGCCTTGCGCCGCTTCGGCCTCTACATTCGCAATCCAGTTGTCATGGTCGCGCCGCTTCAACGGGTCGGACAGGACCTCGTAAGCCTGGCTAATAAGCTGGAAGGTGCGGGTCGCGTTCGGATTCTCTGGGTTGCGGTCCGGGTGAAATTTTTGCGACAGGGATTTGTAGGCGGCCCGTATCACCTCCGGCGGTGCATTGCGGGTGACTTTCAGATTGTCGTAATGCGTGTGCACTTGCGCCATGGCTTTGGATCTTGCGCTTCTCTGTCAATGCACATTAATAACATCCGGCGTTCGCCATAAAGTTGCGCAGCCTCAATCTTCGGCGTAACAAGCGACTTGGTCTGGGCCACCATTCCGCGGCGTCTTGTTGTGGCTTCTCAAGGCGCGTCGGCCTGCCGCTGCCAGCATGTGGTTTTGTTCAGGCAACCAACATGGCAACCGAAAAGATCGGAAATTATCAATTGCACCTGCTCGCCTATGAATTGCCTGGAGACGGCCAATGGGATCCGTTCGTTACGATTGATCGATTCGATGAAGCGCGCAGCGATTTCGTGCGCGTCGTGGATCGTCGGCATGCTGCTGAAAAACCTTTGCCGACATATGACCTGGCGATCGAAGCAGCCAGGCGTTTTGGAACGCAACTGGTGGAGTCCAATACGCTTTGAATGTACGGCGACTCACTGAACCGCCGGACCGTCTGCCGTGCGCGTCGCCCGCCGAAGCAAGCGATGCGGGCTGATGGACCGTTAAACCGCCCTAGTGGAAATAGTGAGGACCGATCACCAATGGCGATTGATCCGCACCGGTGAAAACCAGCCGTCGCGCAACGCTGTTGATGCGCGCTTCGAACGCGCGGTAAATGTTCATCGGGTCCATCATGAACCCGGTCTCGTCGCACAAGCGCGTCAAGGCGTCCCGTGTGACCAGGCAAGGCCGGCCTTGATGTTCAACGCGTACGACAAACGCGACGCCGTCTTCGGTCAGTTGCGGTTCGGGGCAAGCCAGCATTTCTTCTCCAGGCATTAGACGACTCCCAGTTCAGGTCCGCGGCGCGGCCGCAGTTGGGCGGTTTGTGACGGTTTTATGTTAACCGCACCTGTTTTTGCGGCATTGTTTAAACTCAACAAAAACCGGCTGGGCTTTTCGCGGCGATCTTGTTGTATGGGTCATTTCCGTGGCGTCTCCATCCCGTCCATCGTGGCAATTGGCGCCATACTTGCTTGGCGCGGCCCTGGCCTCCAGACATACAACAGATGCGCATCGATTCCCGACCCGGGCTGCGCAAGGAGATCCCCAATGAAATTCGTTATCGCCCGGCTCAATCACGAAACCAATACGTTCTCGCCAGTGCCCACGCCGCTTGCGGCGTTCGGGCCGTGCTTCGGCCCGGCGGCGCTGCGAGACCAGCAAGGCGCTCGCACTGCAATGGGCGCCTATATCGCGCTGGCGCAATCGATACCCGGCGTCGAGATCGTCACGCCGCTGGCTGCCATGGCCAATCCGAGCGGGACCGTGGACGCCGCCGCCTACGACACCATGTGTGAATCCATCTTGAGCGCGATTGAAGCTGGCTGCGACGCTATCCTGCTCGATCTGCATGGCGCCATGGTTGCCGCCAACGCCCCGGACGGCGAAGGCACGCTGCTGGAACGCATTCGAAGGGTGGCGCCAATGACGCCGATATGCGTCGCACTCGACTTGCACGCCAACCTCACGCGGAAGATGGTGGAGAACTGTGACCTCATCGTCAGCTTCAAGACCTATCCGCATATCGATATGTTCGAAACCGGCTCCCATGCGGGCCGCCTGCTTTGGCAGATGATGCAGAGCGGAAGACAAGTTGCGATGCGGTGGCGCCAGTTGCCCTTGCTGTCGCATACGCTTCGGAGCAATACGACCGAAGGCGCCATGCAGCGGGCAGTACAGGCCGCCGAAGCGGCCGAGCGGGAACCCGGTGTACAGGCGGTCTCGGTCCTCGCCGGCTTCTCGCTGGCGGATTTTCCGGATGCCGGTATGTCGGTCGTTGTGGTGGCTGACGAACCCGCACAAGCGGACGCGGTGGCGCAGCGCATTGCGGCGCAAATATGGCGCGAGCGTGATGGTTTTGTCTATGACAGTGAGCCGTTGCGCGACTCGCTTGAACGGGCTCGTCGCCTTGCCGCTAGTCCTGCTGGGGAAGAGGGAAGCGGCCCTGTACTGCTACTCGACCATAGCGACAATGTCATGTCTGGCGGCACCTGTGACACGATGGACGTTCTTGTCGGCGCGCTTGAAGCGGGCCTGGAAGATATCGCCATGGGACCCTTGGCTGATCCGGCGGCGGTAGCGCAACTGATTCATGCTGGCGTAGGCGCGACGGTGACCGTTGATCTCGGCAACAAGGTGGCGCTGCGCCAGACTGGTTCGCCCAGGCGGCCGGTACGCCTCACCGGCGTGGTCCGGGCCATTGCCACCGGCGAACTGAAAGTGACAGGACCTATCTACACCGGTTCAATCTTGAAGATGGGACGTACCGTGCTGTTTGATATCGGCGCCGCGCAAATCGTCGTAACCGAGGAGCGGGTCGAGCCGTATGACCTTGGCGTACTTAGTTGCGTTGGCATTGACCCTGGCAAGAAGCGCTTCCTGTTGCTCAAGTCACGCATGTACTGCCGTCCAGTTTTCATGCCTTTGTCTCGCGGCCTCGTGGAGTGCGATGCGGACCAGGGCGGCCCCACCAGTTCGAACTACAAACTGTTCGAGTTTCGCCATCTGCGGCGTCCTGTCTATCCGCTGGATTCAGTGCTCAACATGTCGTCGTTGCCGCAATCCTGAGGCGGCGGCCACCGCCGCAAGGTTTACTTCCGCGCAAGACTCGGAAAGATCGCCTCGTCTGGCAGGTCGGCGCTCGCCATGTGTGCAACCACGCGATTGCGGCCATTCTTGGCTTCATAGAGTGCGGCGTCGGCCGCGGCAAGCAGGCCGGACGGCACGGGCGAAATAGAATCGATAGCGGCGGCCACGCCGATGCTGACCGTCACGCCGGGGCAGTTCGCAGAAAGATCGCGCCCCAGTCGCTCGACGCTTGACCGCATTCTCTCTGCCACGACGCGGGCCCCCTCGATGTCCAAATTGGGAAGGATAACGGCGAATTCCTCACCGCCAAAACGTGCCACCAGGTCGCCGCCACGCATGATTTCCGCCTGCATGGCCGCGGCGATATGCCGCAGGCAGTCGTCGCCTGCAAGATGTCCGTGACGGTCGTTGAAGGCCTTGAAATTGTCGACGTCAATCATCAGGATCGCGATGCCCTGCGATTCACGAACGGTACGGCGCCATTCCGCGTGGAGGGTCTCATCGAAGCTGCGACGGTTCGCAAGTCCGGTCAGGCCGTCACGCGCGGCCAGGTGCTGCAGGGCGATCTGGGCCCGCTTTTGAACCGTCATGTCGCGCACGGTTTCAACCACCGCGATAATGCTGCCATGGCTGTCATAGATCGGGCCAGCGTCGATAGCGAGATAGAAGCGGCTACCAACGCGGGGCATATCGCACCAGTTCTCGGCCGACAGGCCATGCCGACCTTCGGCGAACTCATCGTGCTGGGCATAAAGGTGGACGACTTCGTCGGCGCGGCCCTGGCAAACTAGGTCGGCCAGGGTCGGGCGCGGTTCATCGTAGAAGCCGCGCCAGTGTTCCGAGGTGCCGAGGACCTCGGAAGCGGGAACGCCAGTCAGCCTTTGGCAGGCACGGTTCCAGATAATGACCTCGCACTTCGCATTCAAAACGAAGACCGGGACAACCAGGTGCTCCATCAGATTGATAACGAAATCGTGGCCGAACCCTCCCTCTGAATCGGGCTTGCTCCCGCCGCCGTCGGAACTTGCGCCACCGCGTGCGATTCTCGTGCCATTAGCCATATGGTCTCGCTTGAGATCTAACCGGACCGGGTCCGGCGTTTCACTTACCTGAGCGCGCCGGCAGCGCAGCTTTTGAAGCCGGGCCATTGCGATACGCGCTCTCCCTGGGACACCCGCCGCATGCGTCTTGTCCGATCAATGTCGAATTATGTGTGTGGCGGGCCAACGAGAATTTCTCCTCGATCGAGTTTAGCGCATAAGTGCCCGTCGAACAGGAGGAACGGGCAACATATGGCCGGTTTTCGCGCACCGTCAGCGTGCTGTCAGGTGGGCTCGCCAAGAGCGTAAACAGAGATGCAGCGATCGTTGCAGAGCAATATGAAACACTGGATGAAGTCACCAGTTGTCTCTGGGTTCTCCGTGTCTGCCACAAGCGGCCGACAGGCTGTCCATTGGCGCGCGCAAGACCGTAAACGGCGCATTCAATGGGCACCCGCCTCAGTGCTGGGCGGGTAGGCCCGGCTCTCCGGGCCTTACTCCTTGACCGCGCCAGTCATGCCCGAAACGTAGTACTCGACGAAGAATGAATAAACCGCGGCGACCGGAAGCGAGCCGAGCAAAGCGCCAGCCATCAACGCACCCCAGTGGTACACGTCGCCTTCGATCAGTTCTGTCACCACACCCACCGGCACCGTTTTTACTTCTGACGAAGAGATGAAGGTCAGGGCATAGATGAATTCATTCCAGGACAGCGTGAACGCAAAAATGCCTGCCGAAATAAGGCCAGGCACGGCAAGCGGCAAAATGATCTTGACCAGAATCTGCCAGCGGGTTGCGCCGTCGATCAGGGCGCATTCTTCCAGTTCATAAGGAATCGAGCGGAAGTACCCCATCAGAAGCCAGGTACAGAACGGAATCAGGAAGGTTGGATAGGTGAGGATCAACGCCCAGCGGGTGTCGAAAAGACCAAGCTGGAACACGATCGCGGCAAGCGGAATGAACAGGATCGACGGCGGAATCAGATACGCCAGGAAAATCGCCAGTCCAACCTGCTTTGCGCCCTGGAACCGCAGGCGCTCAATGGCATACGCGGCAAACACGCTGCAGGCCAGCGAGGTGATGGTGGAGACGCTCGACACGATCACCGTGTTGAGCATCCACTCCGGATAGGGCGTGTCGAACAGCAGTTTCTTGAAGTGGGCCAGCGTCGGCGCGATCACCCAGAACGGATTGCTGGAATGGCCCAGCAGTTCCGCGTCCGGCTTGAAGGCGGTGATGGTCATCCAGTAAAACGGAAACAGCAGCACGAAGACGAACACCACCAATGGGATGTAGAGCGTGACCCAGCGGCGCGGCAGGGACTGCAGGTAGTCCATGCCGGCTGCGCTGTCCTTGCTGCTCTGCTCCTTGCTTGGCTTGGTCGGCTTGCCAGGCTTGGTAGGGACCGCCGGCACGGCCGGATTGATTGCGGGATTACTCATTTGTCGCCTCCCTGCTGCCAGCCGCGACGCTGCAGTCCGAAGTAGGAAAACATGATGGAAGCCAGAAGGAACGGCACCATCATCGTGGCCAGCGCGGCGCCTTCGCCGAGCGAACCGCCCGGTATTGCGCGCTGGAAGGAAAGGGTTGCCATCAGGTGCGTGGCATTCAATGGACCGCCACGCGTCAACACGTAAATGAGCTGGAAGTCAGTGAACGTGAAGAGCACCGAAAACGTCATGACCACCGCAATGATCGGGGTCAGCAAGGGCAGGGTAATGAATCGAAATTGCTGCCACGGTGTGGCGCCGTCGATGGACGCAGCCTCATAAAGCGAAGGCGAAATGGTTTGCAGGCCGGCTAGAAGCGAGATCGCGACGAAGGGGATGCCGCGCCAAACGTTGGCCGCAATGGTCGAGAAGCGCGCCAGCCACGGATCACCAAGGAAATCGATATAGCGGTCGATCACGCCCATCTTGACCAGTGCCCAGCTGATGATGGAAAACTGTGCGTCGTAGAGCCACCAGAATGCCAGCGCGGACAGCGCAGTCGGCACGATCCATGGCAGCAAGACCACGGCCCGGAAGAAGGTCTTGAACGGCATGTTCCTGTTCAGGAGAAGCGCGAGCCAGAGGCCGAGCACGAACTTGAAGATGCTGGCAACCGTCGTGTAAAAAATCGTGTTGAAGAGCGCCAGCTGGGTGAGGTCGTCGCCCGCCAGGTAGATGAAGTTGGAAAGGCCAACCCATACGCCGGGGCGCCCGATCTTGGCGTCGGTGAAGCCGAGCCAGGTGCCAAGGCCCAGGGGGTATGTCAGGAAAACAAGCAGCAATGCGGCAGTGGGCAGCATGAACATCAGGCCCAGCGTATTGCGGTTGTTGAAGAATCGAGAAAGCATGATGTGACCTTTTTACGGCAATCCATCGCAGATTCGGCGAAGAGCGACCAAGCCATTTGGCCCGCGTTGCGCCATGTTTGGCATGAGCTTGTCGCACCCTTTGCCTTGCAGGCCCCGCACAGGCTTGTCAACCTGTGCGGCTGAAGCGAGCGGGCCGCACGCGGCCCGTGGTTCTCGCTCCAGTGTCATCCTGCCAGGACCAACTTGTAAAGCGCCTTCTTTCTGCCGATTACACCTTGTAGTAGCGTTCGGCGCGGCTTGCTGCCCGCGCTGCGGCTTCTTTCGGTGTCTTCGAACCGCTTGCAGCTTCAGCCACCATGTCGAGCACGATGTAGTCCGCCATTGCCGCTGCCGATGCCAGGCCAAGCGGGCCGGCGTGGCCGTTGTCGAGCATGATGCTGCCGCCGTCGCGATAGACAGTGTGCTTCGGATCCACCGTCCAGATCGGGTTCTTTTCGTAAGCCCGCAGCGGCTGGCTGACGTAACCAATGGCAGCCTGCATCCATGGGTTGTATTGCTCCGCTTCCATCATGAACTGCATGTAGGCTTTTGCCGCATTTGGAAACTTGCTGTACTTGAACTGCATCATCTGCGTGATCTGCATCAGCTCGGTCGGCTTGCCGATAGGACCGATCGGGAAACGGGCATGCTGGATGTCTTTGGCCATTTCCTGGATGCGCGGATCGGTCGACTGCTTCGCGGAGTAGTAAACAGAAATTCCGTTGGCCGTCATGCTGATCTGGCCGTCGATGAAGGCCTTGTTGTTCGACGGATCCTGCCAGGACAGCGTACCCGGCACGAAGGTCTGGTACAGCTCTTTGGCGTATTCCAGCGCGGCGATGGTCTCCGGTGAATTCACGACGACATTGCCTTTCTCGTCCACCAACTTGCCGCCGTGTGACCACAGCAGCCAGTGCGCCCAGTTGTTGCCGTCACCTACTGCCTTGCCGAGAGCGAAGCCGCAGGGTGTGTTTTTCGCCTTCAGGGCTTGGCACAGCTTGAGGAAGCCCGGGGTGTCCTTTGGAATGCTGTCGAAACCAGCTGCCTTGACCTGGCTTTCACGGTACACGATCGCATTGCCAACGATGCCGAGCGGCAGGCCGATCCACTTGCCGTTTCTGGTGCCGTACTTTTTGCAGACGTCATACCAGCCGCCGTACTTGTTACCGAGGTAGTTGGCGAGGTCGGTGAGGTCGTTCAGCTTGTCTGGATATTGGTGTGGATCGTCAAACCAGCCGATGATGATGTCCGGGCCGCTGCCGATGTTGGCCGCCACGGCCGCCTTCGGGCGTACATCCTCCCAGCCTTCATTGTCGATGCGCACATCGACGCCGGTCAGTTGCGTAAATTTCTTGGTGTTGGCGATCCATTGGTCTTCATCACCCTGGACAAAGCGCTTCCAGCGCAGGACGCGCAGCTTTGCATTTTTTTCCGGCGTGTAGCGCAGGCCGGCGGGGCCCGCCGCCAAAGCATTTCCGCCAAGTGCCGTGCTGGCGCCTACGGTTGCGGTAGTCATCAAAAAATCACGGCGTGTGAATCTTGTCATGTCTCCTACTCCTCTAGTTAGGCAGGGTCGCGCCCTGTTGTTGTCGATCAGTTTTCTACGTCATTGCTGCGTTCAATTTACCTGGCGTTCGCCAGCGACTTGCCGGATTCCGCGTCAAACAGATGGGTCTTCTGGTGGTCCGGGATCAGATGGATACGGTCCCCAGCGGCGAACTCGTGCCGTTCCCGGAAAATGGAAATCATGTCCGCACCGGAGAAACGGGAATAGACTTCGGTGTTAGCTCCGGTAGGTTCGACTACGGCGACATTGGTGACGATGCCGCCCTGGCCTTCACTGCCCAAGGTGAGATGTTCCGGGCGGACGCCAAATATTACGGCCTGGCCTTCGGTGCCGGTGGTGCCGAATGGCGCAGGCAGGCGCGAACCGTCCTGGAAGGCGACTTCAACCGCGGCGCCGGAACGATGCAGCGTGCCTGGTAGAAAGTTCATGGCGGGTGACCCGATGAAACCGGCGACGAACAAGTTGGCGGGATGGTCGTAAAGTTCAAGAGGGCGGCCGCGCTGCTCGACCAGGCCGTCACGCATGACCACGATCTGATCCGCCATGGTCATGGCTTCAATCTGGTCGTGGGTCACGTAAACGGAAGTGGTCTTGAGGCGCTGATGCAATTCCTTGATTTCTGCGCGCATCTGCACACGCAGTTTTGCATCAAGATTCGATAGGGGTTCATCGAACAGAAACACCTGGGGATCACGGACAATGGCGCGGCCCATTGCCACGCGCTGGCGCTGACCGCCGGAAAGCTGACGCGGGAAGCGCTGCAGCAAATCGTTAAGGCCAAGGATGCCGGCTGCCTGGTCAACGCGCTGGCGAATCTTGGCCTTGTCAACCTTGGCGAGCGTGAGCGAAAACGCCATGTTGTCTTCCACAGTCATATGCGGGTACAGGGCATAGTTCTGGAACACCATGGCAATGTCGCGTTCCTTCGGCTGGACGTTATTGACAACCCGACCACCGATGGAAATTTCCCCGTGGCTGATTTCCTCCAGCCCCGCCAGCATCCGCAAGAGAGTGGATTTGCCGCACCCGGACGGGCCGACCAGCACGGCGAATTCACCGTCTTCGATTTCAATATCCACGCCGCGGATGACATGCGTGCTGCCGAAGTATTTCTGGATACCGCGAATTTCTACCGCTGCCATGGGACTGCTCCTTTAGTGCTGCGTCTCGGGTCGCTTCTTGTTTTGGTTCACTTTGTATTGCCGCGGGCGATTTATTTTCGCTCCTGTTGGCTGTGACGCTAAATGCCTGTCTCTGATTCTGCCTGCAATCGTGCTCCTATTCCTGCACGGTTGCCTGCTTTTGCTTTTAATCCCGCTTTCGTATCTGCCTGTGCCGCCTGCTGCTGGTCCTCTCCTGATCGGGGCTGCTTGCGCCGTGCTATCCGTTGGCGTCCACGACAACGTAGGTTGGCCGGCCACGTTGTTCCCAGTCGATCAAATTCTGCGCGGCCTTCCGCCGCAATTCTTTTTCCGCGACGGTGGAATAAAACGCAGCATGCGGGCTCAGCACAATACGCTGATGCTGCACCACGCGCGAAGCATATTCTGGCGGTTCCATGGGCAGCACATCAAGGGCCGCACTTTCCAGCCGACCCGAATCGAGCGCGGCCAGCAGGTCGTCAATAACAATCAGGCCGCCACGCGCCGTGTTGACCAGCACGCTTCCCGGCTTAAGCCGGTTGAGCAGTGTGCGATCCACCATATTGCGGGTCTCGTCGGTTAACGGGACGTGCAGCGAAATCGCGTCGGCCTGCTCAAATAGTTCCTCCTTTGTGACCCGTTCCACATACGCCGGGAAATCGCCGTCGATGATATACGGATCGCTGGCAATAACGCGCGAAAAACTGTTGCGGCCAACATGCGCCATGCGCTTGCCGATGCGCCCGAGGCCAAGTATGCCGAGCGTCATGTCAGACACCCTGCGCATCGGTCCGGCGCTACTGAAGTGCCACTGCCCATTCTTCACATCCCGATCATAGAACGCGATATGCCGCAACAGCGACAGCGTCATTGCCAGGGCGTGCGTGGCGACTTCGCCGACGCCGTAGTCAGGGGAATTGGCTACCCAGACGCCATGCTGCCGGGCGTCGGCAATGTTGATGGTATCGTAGCCCGCGCCGTATCGGCTGACAATGCGTAGGTGGGGGCAAGCGGCAAATACGCGCGCCGTCACTGGCGCGTACTGGACCAGCAATCCGTCGCAGCCGGCGGCGGCCGCAATGACATCTTCCTCGGTGCGGCACTGGGCCGTCACAACCTCGACGCCGGCCGCGCGATACAGCGCGTGTTCCAGTTCGAGGTTGGGGAAGTCATAGTCCGTTATCAGGATTTTCATGGCTCGTCTATCGCTGGTGTCCGACCGTGCGTGGTGCCTGGTGGCACTTTGCACAAGCCGTCAGTGATTGTCCTTCGGTACGCCAGCGCCGCTCTTGCCGACCAGAAAGTCGAGATCGGCCCCAAGATTCGCCTGCTGCACATGGTCGAAGTAAAGCTTGACCCAGCCCCGAGGAGCAGGCGCTTCGGGCGGCTTCCATGCAGCCCGACGTTCTGCCAGTGCTTCTTCTGACACCTGCAGGTGCAGGCGACGCGCCGCAACGTCGAGCTCAATCATGTCGCCGTCCTGCACCAGCGCGAGTGGTCCCCCGGCCGCCGCTTCCGGCGCCACATGCAATACGACCGTGCCGTAAGCCGTGCCGCTCATGCGGGCATCCGAGATGCGGACCATGTCGGTGATCCCCTTGCGTAGAACCTTGGGCGGCAGCGGCATGTTGCCGGCTTCGCCCATGCCCGGATACCCTTTCGGGCCACAATTCTTCAACACCAGGATGCAGTTTTCGTCGACATCCAGGTTTTCATCTTCAATGCGGCTGTGCAGATGCTCGCTGTTCTCAAACACCACGGCCCGGCCGGTATGGCGCAGCAACGCCGGCGTGGCGGCCGAGGGCTTGATGACGGCGCCATCCGGGCACAGATTCCCGCGCAGGACAGCAATGCCAGCGTCTGGCTTGAAGGGCTTGTCGAAGGCATGGATGACTTCGGGGTTCCAGTTGGGCGCATCCTTGCAGTTGTCCCACAAGGACATGCCGTTGGCTGTCAGGGCGCTGCGATCGATGATGCTTTCCAATTCGCGAATCACGGCCGGCAAGCCGCCAGCGTAATAGAAATCTTCCATCAGGTACTTGCCCGACGGCTGCAGGTCGAGCAGGCAGGGCAGTTCGTGGCCGATGCGGTCCCAGTCCTCGAGGTTGAGCTGCACGCCGATGCGGCCGGCGATGGCGAGCAAGTGGATGACTGCATTGGTCGAGCCGCCGATAGCGGCATTAACGCGTATCGCGTTTTCAAAGGCGGCGCGTGTCAGGATTTTGGACATGACGAGATCCTGCTTCACCATGTCGACGATGCGGCGCCCCGAGGCGCGTGCCAATATGTTGCGGCGGGCGTCGACGGCGGGAATCGCTGCGTTGCCCGGCAGGCTCATGCCGAGCGCTTCCACCATGCTGGCCATGGTCGACGCCGTGCCCATGGTCATGCAATGCCCATGGGAGCGGTGCATGCAGCTTTCCGCTTCAAAGAATTCTTCCTGCTTCATGCGCCCGGCGCGCACTTCTTCCGACATCTGCCATACGCCGGTTCCCGACCCGGTGTCATGGCCGCGGAATTTGCCGTTTAACATTGGGCCGCCGGAGACGCCGATGGTGGGCAGGTCACATGACGACGCTCCCATAAGCAGCGCTGGCGTGGTCTTGTCGCATCCCATAAGCAACACGACGCCATCGAGCGGATTGCCGCGGATCGATTCCTCCACGTCCATGCTGGCGAGATTGCGAAACAGCATGGCGGTGGGGCGCAGCAGCGTTTCGCCAAGCGACATCACCGGAAATTCCAGCGGGAAGCCGCCGGCCTCCCAGACGCCGATCTTGACCTGCTCAGCCAGCGTGCGGAAATGCGAATTGCAGGGGGTCAGTTCGGAATAGGTATTGCAGATGCCAATGACGGGCCGGCCGTCGAACTGGTCATGTGGAATGCCGCGATTCTTGAGCCAGGAGCGGTAGATGAAGCCGTCACGATCCTGGCGGCCAAACCATGCCTGGCTGCGTCGGGTCTTTGCTTCGGCGGCCGGCGTGGCGCTGACGGATTCTCCCGCGCTGCCAGTGGCGCGCGAGTCTGATGGATTGCTCAATACGTCTCCTCTTTGATCTTCCTCTACGGCAGCGAATGCGGCTGGTCGTACGGGATCGGTGCGGCTATTTTTTATGGCGCCCAGCGGCGGTTGCAGTGCACAGCAAGCGCAGGTGGACAGGTGGACGGCAGCTTATTACAATCGCGATACGTGGTCAACTGGTCTAACCAATCTGGAGTGTTCCTTGCCTGCATCCATCCAATACAATTTTTCGAACCGTCATGCTGTCATCACTGGCGGCGGCGCCGGCATCGGCCTGGCGATCGCTCAACGTCTCGCCGCCAGCGGTGCCCGCATCAGCCTGTGGGACCGTAATCCCGGTGTGCTCAAAGAGGCAGCGGCTGGATTCGGCGATGTGAAAGTCAATACCGTCGAGATGGATGTGACGGACGAAAAGTCGGTGGAAGCAGCGCGCGACGCGAGCCTGAAATTCGGCGGTGCTATCGACATCCTGGTTAATAGCGCTGGTATCACCGGACCCAACATGCCCGTTGCCGACTACCCGGTGTCGGACTGGGACAGCGTGATGGCGGTGAACCTGCGCGGGCCCTTCCTGTGCTGCCGTGCACTCGTGCGCCACATGCAGGAGCGGGACTACGGACGCATCGTGAATATCGCTTCGGTTGCGGGCAAGGAAGGCAACCCTAACGCGTCCGCCTACAGCGCTTCGAAGGCAGGCGTCATGGCGCTGACCAAGTCGCTCGGCAAGGAACTGGCAAGAACCGGCATCCGGGTAAATTGCATCACGCCGGCTGCCGTGAAAACTGGCATGTTTGCGCAGATGACGCAGCAGCATATCGACTACATGCTGTCGAAGATACCGATGAACCGCTTCGGCATGGTTGAGGAAATTGCGGCGATGGTTGCGTGGTTGGCTTCCGAGGAATGCTCATTTTCGACCGGCGCGGTTTTTGACATTTCAGGCGGAAGGGCCACCTACTGATGGACAAGGATAACGTTCGCTTTGACGCAAAACAGTTGAAGCTTTTTGCCACCGAACTCCTGCAAAAAACGGGCATGGAGACGGCCGTGGCCGATGTGGTGGCCGAGACGCTGGTTGAAGGGGATCTGCTCGGCCACGATACGCATGGACTGGCGCTGCTGGCGCCGTACATTCGCGAAATAGAAAAGGGCGGCATGAGCCTGCGCGGTGAGCCCGAGATGCTGTCGGACCGGGGCGCGAGCCTGCTATGGAATGGCTGCCGCTTGCCGGGGCCGTGGCTGGTGCGGCGTGGCATTGAAGCGCTGGCGCCGCGTGCCCGCCAATACGGCACTGCGACACTTGTGATCCGGCGCAGCCACCACATTGCGTGCCTGGCTGCCTACTTGTTGCGCGCCACCGATGCCGGCTTTCTGATGCTGCTGGCAAGCTCCGACCCGGAAGTGCGTACCGTGGCGCCGCACGGCGGCACCCGTGCAGTGTTCACGCCCAATCCGATTGCGGCCGGTATTCCAACGTCTCACTCGCCGTTCCTGGTCGACATTTCCTCTTCGATCAAGACCAACGGCATGAGCACGCGGATGCATCGTGCGGGCCTGAAATACGATGAAGATTGCCTGCTTGATGCCGAAGGCAATCCGAGCCGTGACCCGGCGGTACTTGCCGCTGATCCGCCCGGCACGATTCTTCCGCTCGGCGGCCTCACTAGCGGCCACAAGGGATACGGCCTGGCCCTGCTGGTTGAAGCACTAACCGGCGGGCTTGCGGGTCATGGGCGCGCCGATCCAGATGAAGGTTGGGGCGCTACTGTTTACATGAGCCTGATCGACCCGAATGCCTTCGCCGGCGCGGATGCATTCGCTAGACAGACCGACTGGATCGCGGAAGCGTGCCGCAGTAACCCACCGCGGCCCGGTGTTGAAGCGGTGCGCATGCCAGGCGATCGCGGCATCGAACTGATGGCGCGCCAGGTGACGGAAGGGGTCAAGCTGCACCCGTCCATTCCTCCGATGCTGCAGGAATGTGCGCAGCGACTCGGCGTGCCATTTCCTTCGCCGTTGCCATGAGCTTTCACCGCAAGACCATCGGGCCCTTCTGAGATGCCGATTCAGGTAGTTGAAACGCGGCGGCTTTATCGCCAGATCAGCGAGCAGCTTCGTACCCTCATCGTAGCGGGCGAATTCCCCGCGGGTTCGCGCCTGCCGTCGGAACGCGATCTGTCGGTCCAGCTTGGCGTCAGTCGTCCTTCGCTGCGCGAGGCGCTCATAGCGCTTGAAGTAGAGGGTTACATTGAAGTGCGGATGGGCTCCGGCATCTACGTCAGCGACGCGCCACCGGTCTCGGCGCCGGTGCTCGATTTGTCGTTGGAAGAAGGGCCGCTGGAACTTATCCAGGCCCGTCTTGCACTTGAAGGCGAGGTCGCCGCGATTGCCGCGCGCATGGGCCGCAAAGCCCAGTTCGATGCGATAGATCAGGCCATTAACCAGATGGAAAGCGATGCCGCATCCGGCATCAACCCACTGGAAGCCGATGCACTGTTCCATGCGCGCGTTGCCGAGGCAACGGGGAACAGCGTGCTGGTAGGCATCGTGCGGCGTCTCTTTGATCTGCGGCTTGGGCCCCTGTTCGACCAGTTGCATAGCCACTTCGAAACCGCGGACGTGTGGGCGCAGGCCATCGCGGAACACCGCGAGGTTCTGAAAGCCCTGCGTGCCAAGGACCCGGTCGCCGCAAAGGCGGCCATGCAGCAACACATGAACATCGCCTACAAGCGACTGAGTTCGAGCATGATAAAAAGCCCGAAGCGGGTGGCTGGCAGCAAAGCCACTGGCAAGCCACGCGGTGCGGCGCTCGCGCCCGCTGTGTCCGCCCGACCCCTCCAACGTGCAAAGACCAAGACTCTATGAAAGCCAACCTGCCTCCGGTAATCCGTCTTCATCCCAATGACGATGTTGCCATCGCGCGCGCGCAACTGATGTCGGGCACCCATCTTGATGACGGCCTCGCCGTGATCGGGCTGATCCCCGCCGGGCACAAGATTGCCTTGCGCGATATCGACGAAGGCCAACCCGTGCGCCGCTATAACCAGATCATTGGCTTCGCAAGCAAGCCCATTGCAAAGGGCCAGCATGTGCATTTGCAGAACCTGGCGATGGGCAGCTTCGAGCGTGACTATGCCTTTGGTGTGGATGCGAGGGTTACCGAGCCGGTAGCAGTCCCGGCGACCTTTGACGGCATCGTAAGGGCCGATGGACGAATCGCGACGCGCAACTATATTGGTGTCCTGACGTCCGTAAACTGCTCCGCCACCGCGGCGCGTGCCATCGCCGATTACTTCCGCCGCGACACGCGTCCGGAAGCGCTGGCTGACTATCCGAACGTCGACGGCGTCGTGGCGCTAACCCACAGCGCCGGCTGCGCTCTGGACAGTGAAGGCGAAGGCATGCAGGTGCTGCGCCGCACGCTTGCGGGCTACTCGAGGCATCCAAACTTCGCTGGCTTGCTGATTGTTGGGCTGGGCTGCGAGACGAACCAGATCAACGCCATGATGGCGAGCGAAGGCGTGAAGGAATCGGACCGGCTTTTTGCCTACACCATCCAGGATGTCGGCGGCACCACCAAGGCGGTGGAGCAGGGCGTCGCCCGCATCAAGGCAATGCTGCCGAAAGCAAACGCGGTGGAGCGAGAGAAGGTCAGCGCCAGTCACATCACGGTCGGACTGCAATGCGGCGGCTCGGACGGCTACTCCGGTATTACCGCCAATCCGGCGCTGGGCGCGGCGGTCGACCTGCTGGTGCGCCACGGCGGCACTGCCATCCTGTCGGAAACGCCGGAAATCTACGGCGCCGAACACCTTCTGACCCGCCGTGCCGTGTCGCCGGCGGTGGGAGAAAAGCTGCTGGCGCGGATTCGCTGGTGGGAAGACTACTGCGCGCGCAATCAGGGCGACATGAACAACAATCCTTCTGCGGGGAATAAAGCCGGCGGACTGACCACCATCCTCGAAAAATCGCTGGGCGCAGTCGCCAAGGGCGGCACAACGGCGCTGCTGGATGTGTTCGAGTATGCCGAGCCAGTAACGAGCCACGGATTCGTGTATATGGATACGCCAGGCTATGACCCGGTATCGGCCACTGGGCAAGTTGCTGGTGGCGCCAATCTGATCTGCTTCACCACCGGACGCGGTTCGGCCTATGGCTGTGCGCCGTCGCCTTCACTCAAGCTTGCGACCAACACCACGCTATGGCGGCGCCAGGAAGAAGACATGGACATAAACTGTGGCAGCATCGTCGATGGCGATTCGACGATACAGGAAATGGGTGAACGAATTTTCCGGCTCATGCTGGAAACTGCCTCGGGCCGCAAGACCAAGAGCGAGACCCATGGCTACGGCCAAAATGAGTTCGTACCCTGGCAGATCGGCGCGGTGATGTAGCACACGCCGCAGCATCAGAGCCGAGCCGCAAGGCTCGCACAAGTTTCATGACGTCCTATTGAACGACACAAGCAAATTAGATAAACAAGGGAAAGCGCATGACACAACGCCTCAAGGGCAAGACCGCCCTCATTACAGCCGCCGGACAGGGCATCGGCCGCGCCACCGCCGAAGCATTCATTGCCGAGGGTGCGCGTGTAATCGCCACCGACATCAACGATGCCTTGCTGGCAAGCCTGACCGGATGCGAGACACGCAAGCTCGATGTGAATGATGCCGCGGCTATCACCGCGCTGGCGAAAGAAATTGGCACGGTTGATATCCTGTTCAACTGTGCCGGCTTTGTCGATAGCGGCACCATCCTTGACTGTGACGAAAAGGCGTGGGACTTTTCCTTCAACCTCAATGTGCGCTCGATGTATCGAATGATGCGTGCCTTCATCCCCGGCATGCTGGCCGCGGGCGGCGGCTCCATCATCAACATGTCGTCGGTTGCCTCCAGCATCAAGGGTGCGCCGAACCGCTTCGTGTACGGCGCGACCAAGGCCGCGGTGCTCGGCATGACGAGGGCGGTTGCTGCGGATTTCATCGCGAAAGGCATCCGCTGCAACGCCATTTGCCCGGGCACCGTCGAGTCGCCTTCACTGCGTGGGCGCATTGATTCCCAGGCTCGTTCCAGCAATGAGTCGGTGGACGAAGTAGAAGCCGCATTCGTCGCCCGCCAGCCCATGGGGCGGCTTGGCAAGACGACAGAAATTGCGGCGCTCGCGGTGTACCTCGCGTCGGATGAATCCGCCTTTACGACTGGAACGGCACAGATTATCGATGGCGGTTGGTCGATCTAGTTTCCAGCCAATGCAATCGGTGGCGACATCGGTAGCGCCATAGGCCAGGGACCAGGCCGCAATTCCTTTTTGAAGAACTCCAGGAGAAGAAGAACATGAAATTGATGCGTCATGGCGCCAAGGGCGCCGAGAAACCCGCCATCGTTGACTTGCATGGCAACATACGCGACCTGTCTGGCGTGCTGCCCGATATCACTGCCGACGTGCTGGACCCGAAGCAGCTTGCAAAGCTGGCTGCGGTGGATATCGAGAAATTACCGCTGGTCGACATTAGCGGTTCAGGCCGCTACGCGCCGCCGTGGAGCGGAATCGGCAAGTTCATCTGTGTTGGACTGAACTATGCCGACCATGCGGCCGAATCGAATCTGCCAGTGCCACCTGAACCGATCCTGTTCATGAAGGTCAACAGCGCCATCATCGGTTGCAACGACCCTGTGGTGCTGCCAAAGGATGCAAAAAAAGGTGACTGGGAAGTCGAACTTGGCGTGGTGATTGGCACCAAGGCGCGCTATGTGAGTGAAGACGATGCGTTGGATTATGTCGCCGGCTACTGCGTGATCAACGACGTATCGGAGCGCGAATATCAGATTGAGCGCGGCGGCACTTGGGACAAGGGCAAGTGCTGTGACACATTCGGACCGATTGGCCCATGGCTGGTAACTGCCGATGAAGTGCCTGATCCGCAAAACCTCGACATGTGGTTAGACGTGAACGGCAAGCGCATGCAAACTGGTAATACCCGCACCATGATATTTGGCGTGGCCGAACTGGTGAGCTACATCAGCCGCTTCATGACGTTGTATCCGGGTGACGTGATCAGCACTGGCACGCCGCCGGGTGTGGGAATGGGTCGCAAGCCACCGACATATTTGAAGCCCGGAGACAGCATGCGGCTTGGGATTTCCGGTCTTGGTGAGCAGACCCAGACCGTGCACGCGTGGGACCCAAAGCTTATCGACGGTTGAGCCAACACAAAAAGAAAAGGCACATCATGAATGCACCAAACGCAAATGCAGCAAGCACGACTTCAGCAAACAAGATAGCTCTGATCACCGGCGCCGGATCCGGTATTGGCCGGGAAATCGCTATCGCGCTTGTCAAGGCCGGCTATAACGTCGCGCTGGCAGGCCGTCGACGTGAAGCCCTGGAGCAAACCGCGACCTTGGCAGGCGAGGCATCACGCACCCTGGTTGTCCCGACGGATGTCAGTGATGAAGCCGCAGTGGACAACCTGTTCGCGCAGATTGGCACGCGCTGGGGGCGCATCGATCTGGTCTTCAATAATGCCGGCGTGTTCTCGCCAAAGGTACTGTTGGAAGACATGACGATAGAGCAGTGGAAGAGCGCGGTCGATATCAATCTCACCGGCGCATTTCTTTGCACGCGAGCGGCGTTTCGCATGATGAAGTCACAGCAGCCGCATGGCGGCCGCATCATCAATAACGGGTCTATTTCCGCTCACGCGCCGCGGCCGAACTCGGTTTCCTATACTTCTACCAAGCATGCCATCACCGGTTTGACGAAGGCATCATCGCTGGACGGCCGCAAGTACGACATCGCCTGCGGGCAGATCGATATCGGCAACGCAGCAACCGAAATGACGGCGAGGATGCAGACCGGCGTACCTCAGGCTAACGGCACTATCGCTCCCGAGCCTGTGATGGATGCGGCGCACGTTGCGCGCGCGGTGTTGTACATGGACAGCCTGCCGCTGGATGCCAATGTGCAGTTCATGACCGTGATGGCAACCAAGATGCCTTTCGTTGGCCGCGGATGATCGCAAAGTGGCGCGACCGGCAGCATCACCTTCGCGGTTAATCGCTCCCGGTTTTTCGCTCCAGATGCAATGAGCCGCGCAGTTTCTGCTTCAGGCAGTAACCCTGCTTGTACACACTCGCCAGCGTCATCGCTGACTGCGTAAGCATCTCAAGCTTCAACCGCAACTGGAAGATCGTGACGCGGATATTGCTGCCTTCGGTGGACTTTCCGGTGGACTTGAACAGCGAGATCAAGTCCTTCATCGGAATGACGGAGCCCATCTGGTTCATGAACAATTCGGCGAGCGAAAACTCGGACGGCGTCAGATGGATGGTCCGGCCCTCAAAGCCGGCGGTCCTGGTTTCAGGGAGCAGGGTAAGCGGGCCAAAGCGCAGGCGTGTTTTTAATATGTTCTTGCGCTTCAGTGACACCACAACGCGGCGCAACAAGTCGGAGAAAGTGAACGGCGCGCATACCCAGTCCGACACGAAATCCGGAAATTCTGGCATGTCGGCAAGCGAAGAATGCGCACGAAACACCAGTACAAGCGGTGCAAGAACGATGGGAACAAACGGAGGATCCTTTATAAACCCAAGGTCCCGCTTTTCCATGATTTGCAGCCTGTCGATCAGCGCCGGGTCTTCGGTGTCGATGATCAGCGCAGAGGGCCTGTCCGGGTAGCACAGCAGATTGTCAGCGCGCAGGCTTTGGGTCAGCAGGCTTGGCGTCCAGACAATGGCATCCGTGCTTTCCAGCGGATCGGCATAAGTGAGATTCAGGGAAGGCAGCTCGGCGTTCAGCGACGCGTACAAGTCATCGCCCATCATTTTCAGATCGATGTTCAATTCGTATTCTCCCTGAATGCGGTGCGAAAAATGAGCCTGGACCCTGGAGGCCGGAATGCTGACCGCGCATTAAACCGGTTGCTGGATTGATCCGGCCCATGCTGCCGACTCGAATGTTCGCTTACAAAAATTGTTAGCTATATCGGGAGAATTTTAATTTTGGTGCGACGGTTGAATCCAGGCGGCCTCTCGCGTCTGCTTCTTTTCGGAGCGGGTTGGCTGGGGGCCGAATACCAGGCTTGACTCCGTGGCGGTGAGACGGTATTGGCTCACCGGAGGCCTGCTGTAGCCACTATCGATTGGCTTGTACGGCACAACGCGAACTGCTACTTCGCAGTTGACTAATCCCAAAGACGCAGGCGCGTCGCCAGCGTATCGGTATCAGCCGACGGCTTTCGCGAGAACGCGGCCGCCAAGCCCTCTCGGCACTGGCGATATGCGCTATAGGCGGCTGCCGTGTCCCCGCATGCATACGCACATCGCATGAGTCCGCGGTAGAACACCTCCGCAAACGGCTCTGCACCAAGGCTCCGCAGATAGAGGTCATTGGCGTCGCTCCACAAGCCGGCTTCCTCCAATCGCATTCCGAGCTGGTTGGTAGCGTGCAGAAACGTTGACCGCGCTTTCTCGCGCGCCGGAAGTATCCAGCTTGTATCGTCACCGTCGAGTAACGGTCCGGCATAAAGCGCGAGCAGGTCCTTGCCGAAGCGGCGCAACTGTCCGCTTGTGGAAACAGGCAGTGCGTCGGCAATCTTGCTGCAGACGTGGTTTAGCGCCTCCATGTCCGTCCACACCAGCCGCGGATCGAGTGAAACGACGCCACTCTCCACCCGTACGGCGTGATCATCGCCCAGAATTTTTCTTAGACGGTGCAGCGTTACATTCATGGCTGCTTTAGGGTCGTCGGCCTCCGGCCACAATTGCGAGGTCAGTTGTTGTTGCGGCCTTCCGCCAGATCCGGCAATCAGCAGGGCCTTCAGGAGTTGCAAGGGACGCTGTTGCGCCTTGCCAGCAGGCGAGTGCGACGCTTCCGAATTCGTGATGGAGAGCTTTCCGAGCGACTGGATGGCGATAGGCCAAGGCCAGTTTGTTGCCGAGCGATCCAGCGGTGGGAGGCGCTGGCGCCGGATTATCCCCTGGACGTGAAGCACTTCAATCTCACATCGCAGGCAAAGGGCGGCGACCTGTCCGGCAAGGAGCGGAAATCGGGTGAAGAAGCCATGGTCACGAGATTGCCGATGACGCGCCATCACCGGTTGCAGCCTTGACGTGACCAGCGCAAGCGAATCGTCGGTATTGGCACCAAGGTGTGCCGCGTACACCGCGCAGATCTCCTTTTCCAGCTCCATTGGCTCCGTGTTGCTTTTGCCGGCATCGAGGATGGCTTTCTCATACCAGGAGGCGGCGGTTTCGAAATCGCCGGATGAAGAAAAGGCCGCCGCCATGAATCGCTCGAATCTTGGTAGTTCTGACCCGGGCTGACAGTCCTCTTTGATCAGCGCGAGGGCTCGTCGTGCTGCGGCGAGACCTTCCGGCGTCCTGCCGGTCTGCAGCGCGAGCTGCGCTTGCACGGTCGCGAAGCGTGCCTGGTCAAGCTTTGACTCCGGCACGAGCATCGACTCCAGGCTAACGATCAGGCGCCCAGCTGTGCCGGTATCGCCCGCCGCCAGGTGCACCAGGATCTGCAGGGTTTGCAACCGCAAATAAAGCCGATCCATGCCGTAGCGTGAGACAAGACGCAGGCCGATGGCTATCTGGCGCTGTGCGGCGTCCAGGTCGCCACCTTGTTCGACGTGCCATTGCGCGCTGACGAGGCACCACCATGCTCGAGGGCTCGGAGCAAGCGATTCATGCTCCGCGACCCCGTCAAGCTCGGCGGCCAGGCCGTGCGCCATGTCGGTCGGCAGCCACTCCGGGTAGAACAGCAGGCGGCTGGCGGCTGCAAGCCTGGCCGAGGGGTTGTCGACCAGGGAAAGCGCATTGCGGGCATGCTCGACGCTGATCTGCACGCGGGGCGAATGTACATCGGTGAGCAGTAACGCGAGCACAAGGGTTGAGTGAATCCGCAAGTTCGTCTTGGGGTCTATCGAGCGTGGATCGACGGCGCGCAGCCCGGAGTTCATTTCGTTTACCCAGTACGGGACCTCGCCAAAATCGCTCCAGGAGTAACTGTAGGCGTCAAGGATTCCGCAAGTAACAAGTAGCCTGGCAGGCATGTCGTTCCGGTCGCGGAACATGTTCTCGGCGCGGATCAAAGCCTTGCGTCCCGCCTCCGGGCTGGCGAAGTGGAGCGCATAGCCTAACCAGAAAGCCAGCCATGGCTCTTCGGCCGCGACATGTCCAGGAAGCCAGTCATGCCACTCCCTCCAGCTCAAGGCCATGCCGGCTGCCAGCATTTCCCTGGCATTGTCGAGCAGAAGCGACCCAAGCAGCTTCCATTCACCGGCGTCGCGATATAGCTCGGCGGCTTCATTGATCTTGCGCTGCCCGAGCAAAAGTGAGGCGGCTCGCCTGAGCCCTTCCTTGTACTTTGCTGCAGGTATTCTGGCCTCGGCTTCATGGCGCAAGAAATCACGAAACAGCGCATGAAACTGGTAGGTTGTGTCGCCCGAGGCACGACGATCGACGAACATGCGATTCCGGTAGAGCTTCTCGAGTAACTGGCCGGACTCGGGATCATCTGTCAGTTTTATCGCGTCGCTCGCCGAAAGTGAGGGCAGCAGAGACATCGTCATCAGGTGATGCTGAAGATGATCAGGCATCGTCGAAAAAAGCGCGTGCGCGAAATAGGCGAACACCGTTTCGAGGCCGTCCGGCACGGTGGTCTTGCGGCCATCCGGCGACGGCGACAGTGCGGGTCCAAGCCGCACCAGACGGGCGGCCCATCCATCCAGACGCTCAAGCCACTGCGCGCTGTTTGAGGACATTGAAGCATCCAGACGGGCAAGGTCTTGTGACTCTGTCGTGTTAAATCGTATATCGCCCCACCCGAGTGTGCCAATCGCATGTGAAAGGATAAGCCGGATGAGGCGGGCAGGGGGGGCGTCACGGCTGACAACAACTACGTGCACCGACTCGGGAATGCACTCCAGGGCGATCTCGAAAATTTCGCCCCGCTCCGTCCAGTCAAGATCCTGAACATTGTCAAAAACTACAACCGTGCCTGTCTCCAGGCAGTCGAAAAACTCCCTGAAAAAATGCCATGCGAAGCCCTTGGCATTGTGAGCCGCTTCCGAGGCGAACCGAGGCATGACAGCTACATGCTGGACTGCTTGCGACAGATGGAAGAAAAAGCTGGCGGGGTCCGCGTCGCTGCCGTCGACCTGGTACCAGACTGGTTTTTGCTTCGTTTGCCTCAGATAGCTCGCCACTAATGTCGTTTTTCCGGCGCCGGGCGGCGACGCAATCCAGGTTACGGCGTGCATCTGGCGGGTCCGGTCCAGCATGGCGAACAGTCTTGGTCGCTCCATGACGTCGTGCAGTTCCGGTGGATACAGCTTGTCTCGCCGGCCCAGCCGCATTTCGCTTTGGTTCATGGCTCCCCGGGGACCGGTAAGTTGGAGCGGCTGCCTTGCAACTTCGGTTCCAGGCCGAGCGCTTTTGCAAGCGCCACTGTCTCGCTTGAAGGTTTGCTGCCCAAAACAACTGAAAGCGTTTGCTGGCATTGCCGATAGGCCGTGGCGGCGCTGGCCTTGCCTTCGAGACGGTGGGCGCAGCGCATTAGTCCGCGGTGAATGACTTCGACTAACGGGTCAGCCTGTCCGGCGACGACATACAGGCGGTTGGCCTCTGGCCAGGCGTGCATCGCTTCAAGGCGCGATCCCAGCTTGCTGGCTGCCGTGACCAGGTGATTCCGATAACGGTCTCGGGCGCCTGAGACCCAGCTTTCGGTGTCACCATCAAACAAGGGGCCTCGGTAAAGGCGGCAGACTGCATTTTGAAGATATAGAAGCTGCGACAACGGTGCGACGTCGGACAAGGCGTCGATACGACTCAAGACAAGGGCAAAGGCGCTCAGGTCGGACCAGACGATGCTGGCGTCGAGTGTGACGATGCCTTGCGTTACGACGATAGCGCCATCGGTGCCCAGCAGTTTTCGAAGCCGATGCACCGTAGTGTTCATCGCGGTCATGGCGTCTTCAGAATCGGGCCAAAGCTGAACGGCTAGCGAATGCGTTTGTCTTCCAGGGAATCCGGCCAGCAGTAGCGCCTTGAGCAGCAATAGCGGCCGCTGCTGCGTCTTCCCGGCTGCCTCCTGCAAGACGCCGCGCTGGCGAATGCGCATCGGCCCCAAAGCTTGCACTGCAACGATCCATGGCCAGTCGGCATTAGCCGGATCACTCGGCGACAATTGTTGCCGCCGGATGATCTCGCCTACGTGGGCCGCCTCGATGTCTTCTTCCAGCGCGAACGCCGCGATGGCGGAGGCCACGTGGGGAAGACGGGGCAGCAGGGCGGGTATTGAACTGGCAAGATGGCGCCGTAGTTCCCGACGCAGTATTGCGCCGGCGCCCTTGCGATTGCCTTCCCTTAGCCTCTGATAAGCCCGTAACAGTTCACGTGACTGGATCCAGACATCAAGTTCAGCGCAAGCCGCACTTGCGATCGCGCGGGCGCTCCACGTTTCTGCCTCTGGGAAATCGCCTGCCATGGCATGAATGCCTGCGAGGACGCCAGCGAATCGAGGGCGCTCCGAAGGGGTGATGCGACTCTCGTCGCGAAACACCTCGGTGCAAATGCGCACCGCCAGCGCCAGCTCGCCGCTCCCGGCATGAAAGAGCGCTTCAACCATTCGAAATCGCGCTTCTTCTATCTCGGTGCCGGGCGTGAAAGCAGTCCGCATCTGGGCCATCACGGTCCGTGCCTCCTCAAGGTTTCCGGTGCAGATCAATAGCAACAGGCGCTTAAGCTCTAGTCGGAAGTCGAACACATCCTGCAAGCCGTGAATCGATGCCAATTCTGTTGCACGGCGCATCGCTTGCAGCGCACGTGCGGGGTCGCCGCGAATGTCGAGCTGCCAGCGGGCGAGTTGGAAGTACCACCACAGCCGTATGGTCGCTCTAACCGTCTCTTTCCCGGCAATCGGTTCGACTAGCGAGATCATCGATCCGGCCTCGTGAAAGCCGAACCAGTGCGCGAAGGCGATCAGGTAAGTAGCGGCGGTGAGACGTGCTTCATCATCGTGCGCGAGCCTGATCGCCTGCACGCAGGCGTCCACGGCGGCGCGGAGCGCTATGCCGTCGCTGCTTCCTGAAAAAGCCAATGCCGCAATCAATCGCGACTGAATCAGAATCTGGTCGTCCGCCGACAGCGACCCAGCGGGCAAAGCGGCCATCCGCGACTTCATGGCGTCGACGCAGCGTTGCAACGGCGTGTAGCCAGGCTTGCTGAAACTGGGGATGATATTGTCGATCATCAGGGCAACCGCGAGCAGGCCGCCGCGAAGGTCGCCATGGGTGGTAAAGGCTGCTTCGGCCCTGTTAATGGTGAGGCGGGCCTGCCTGTTGTCTACGAAATTGAGGTAATAGCCCTCCCAATACAACAACCATGGAGCTTCGTCTTTGACATGCTCTGGCAGCCATTGCTGCCATTCCCGCCACGACTTCCCCTGGCCATTTGCAATCATATGGCGCGCTACCTTCAGAAGTAGCGAGGATAGGGCGTTCCAGTCGTGACCATCTCGATACCGCCATGCCGCTTCAAAGACTTGTCCGCGGCGTAGGAACACGCCAGCGATACGCGAGCCAAGGGTGGCATTGACTGAGGCGGGAAGCAGCCGGCTGGATTCAAGTTCGAGAAACTTCTGAAACATGGGGTGGAAATGGAAGTGCTCGACGTCACCGCCTTCAGGCTTCCTGCAGTCGACAAACAATCCTTTTCCGTGGAGCCTTTCCAGAAGCGCCCCCGTGGAATCACTACCAGTTACTTCCTCCGCCTCCTCGCGTGACCAGTCCGGCATATGCGCCAGCATGAGAAGCAGGTATTGCTCTGTTTGCGTTAGCAGACCCAGTGCCTCCTGCGCGAAGTAATGGAACGCCATGTCGAGGGCATCCTGCGAAATCGTCGGATGGGCGCCGAGCTCGGCTTCATGGGAATGGTTACGCAATATAACGATGCCGGCGGCCCACCCGTCCGTGAGCGTCAGCCAGTAACGATGCTTTTCGTTTTCCTCGCTCGTCTGTATCCCAGCCAGGAGCAGTGAATCTGTTTCGTCCAGACGCAGCGCGCGCCAACCAATCTGTACGAGGGGGCGACTGCCGCGTTGGCGCTCAAGGGTGACCGGCAACGACTCTCGACTAACAAAACACAGACATACCTCGGGCGGCGCTGCCGCGATCGCAGCCTCAAGAATGTTTCCCGCGAGGTTCCAGTCGAGATTCTGGACGTCGTCAAACACGAGGACGGATCCGGCGGGGACTCGAGCGTAGAACTGATGGAAGAAGTTTGCCAGGGGATCAGGATGCAGTGCGGCGGTCATTCGAATTGCTTCGGCACCGTCGCTCCTTACCGCCTTGCCCAGGAACGCCAAAAACGAAGCCGTATCGTTGTCGCCTTCGTCTACCTTGTACCAAATGGCCGAAATGTGGGCGTGGGCTACGAAGCTTGCGACTAATGTTGACTTGCCAGCGCCAGGCGGTGCGCTAATCCAGATCGTCGATCGGTCCTCCACGTGCATGCTAAGACGCTCGAACAAGGCACCACGGACCAATATATTTAAAAGGCGCGGCTTGGAGAACTTGGAATATCGCTTGGGCAGCCTTATCGCCCCCACACTATCGAGTGCATGGACGGGTACTGCATTAACAGTCGCTACGGTGGCCCTCAATCGCAACCCTCATGCTAAACAAATCACAAGACGGTGGCCGGCGGCATTCTGCGCCCAGGAAGCCTGACGCAATCATGGTGGCGCTCCATGCCCCGTTAAAACAATTGGTTCAACAATTTATTGTTTCCTCACAATTCGAACCGATACGTAAGGCATCTGTAATGCACCTGGGAATAACTTTACTGCAAACATCGCCGAATAACCCAACATATTGGTACACGGAAATTAATATTCGTCCTCGATCCGCACAGCGGTTCGTTAAACGCCTTAATAAAAGGAATAGTTTAGAAATAGGCGAACTGACTTAAACATTTCGCCACTCAATGCCGGTACAGGCAAAAAATGACTGCGCCTTTAATGGCCAGCAAAAAACTCGGGGAGTGCCAATGGAAATCCATCTCAAGGTAATCGGTGAAGATTTGTTTCAGATCCTCCTGAAGGAAGTCGACAACTTGAATTCGTCTTTCATGAAGCTCACCCGACAAAACGAGCCGGTGACGGCGCAGATCTTTCATCTGTCGGACTCGCCCAAAGTAGAAGACCTTGTCAACATTCCAGATTCTCCGTCAGTCATCCTGATCGACGCGAAAGATTTAAACCTGGTCGCAAAGATTCAGGCCATGGAAAAAAAGGACATGGTTCTGCTTAAGAATCCTCCTTCCGTTCCGGCGAGCCTCTCGCCGGTAGTGCTGATCCTGGACTCGAAGACTGCAATCAGCGAGTTGAGAGAATTTCCAGAATGCGTGAGCGACTGGGTTTTCATGCCGGTCTCGGGACAGGAACTGTCTCGGCGTATCCTGCTTTCTCTTAAACGGAAAAACATCTTGAAGGCCAAACTTCAGTTTGGCGCGCTAACGCTTATGCCAGAATCGCGGGAGATCTCCTTCATTGGGAAGAACATGAAGCTCACGCGATCGGAGTTCGCGCTAGCAGAGTTGTTTTTAAGCCAGATGGGGACGGTAATTCCGATTAGCGATCTTGTCCTGTTGTTCAAATCGACGGGAAAATCGACCGAAGGCAGCAATATAAGAGTAACGATCTTTCAGCTGCGGCTAAAGCTGGAAATGCTTACGAAGTCCCAATTCACATTGGCGAGTGTCTACCGGCAGGGGTATTGCCTCCGTCAAAAGGTAAAGACATCGAGTGCCACGGAAATGCGCCCTCGCCAAGGGCTCGGTTCGCCCGGAATGATGCTTTCGGCGTAATACCGACTTGGCGCCGATGCAGACAATGCGATTGGAAACTCAATAACCAGACAGGAGAGCGACAGTGTCAGTTGCCTGGAAACAGTTTCATCTGGCGGTATATCGGCTGGCTGGATCAGAACCCCAGTCCGAGCGACTCGCGAACGCCGTTACGATGCATTTGTCCCGTCTTACCGAGAAGGACGTACCTTCCGAAATTCGGCCGCAATTTGTCGAGTTTTTGAGCCGTGTGCGAGACCTGCGCGCCCTGCCTCCAGACGTCGCGACACCGCAACAGGAAAACGAACCTGGAATTCAGGAGAACATTCGGTCCATTGTCAGCATGTACGACGCGCTCATTCGATACCAGCCAATCCGCAGGAACTGCGTTCAGGAATAAGAAAGCATTGCTGATTGGTGGCGCGTAGCGAGACCGATGAAGGCGCGTCCAGAATTCGGGAGATGCGACCCCCCGCAAAAAACACGGCAGGCGATGTCTCCTGCCGTCGGAAGGTTCCTTAAATATTACTTCGTAGCCTTGGTGTCGGTGCTTGTAGAGGACTTGGCGTCGGACTTGGCGGCTTTTGCATCGGCTTTTGCGTTTGCCTTTGCGACCTTTGCGTCTGCGCTGGCCTTGGCTTTCGCTTCCTTGGCATCGGCTTTTGCCTTGGCCTTGTCGGCTTTGGCGGCGGCCTTTTCTGCTTTTGCATCAGTTTTCGCGTCGGCTTTGGTAGTCGCCTTGGCATCGGCTTTCTTCTCGCTCGCCGCCGGGGCGGTGGCGCTTGAACCGGTGGTGGAAGAACTTGATGGCGCGGTCGACTGAGCGAAGGCGGCGGATGCGAACAGTGCAAGCAATAGAACAGACAGTTTTTTCATGATTTTCTCTCGATGGATTGTCAACATGGGGCAAGCCCTTTCCGGAAAACGCCGGTGCACGGGGTGCAGTTGACTAAGGGCGTGACCGGCGTTTGACCTAACACAAGAATGCTTCTTCGCTAGTCTGGTCGGCGTCGCCGTCGAAATTCGGGCCTCAGGTCGGTATCGGTGATACGCAATGAGGATATGCCGTTCCCTGGACAAATTTTCTATCCTGCGGGGGCGGCTGCTGACATGGATACAGATCGGATGTCGCGCGCCGCTTCTCTTGGCCGGCGCGGGTTTTAGTTGACTGGTTCGACCCTCGAGCAGAGGAAGACGCGGATCGCCCCGTCCGGGAACCGGATGCCAACCTTCTCCCCATTCGCATGGTCCACCACGCCTTCGCCGTATTTCCGAACGCTCACACGGTCGCCCGACTTTAGCGCGGTCCGAACCGCAGTCTGGACGATGTGCGGCGACGATGCCGGGATCGCTTGCTCCACGTCGGAGAGACGCTGCTCAGGAGGGTTCTGACAGTTGTCGCAGGACCCGCACTTTTCCCAGTCGCTGTATTCCTCGAAATAGTCGAGAAGTACCTTCCATCGGCAATAGCCCGTTTGGGCGTAGAAGATGGCTTGCTCAAGGGCGCGATGGTCGTTATCGTCCTTTGTGAGATAACTTTCCGCAAGTTCGATCAGGCTGCGAGGGCGCACATCCCCGTCACATAACGCATAGTTGAGGTCTGATGAGTGCTCGATATAGCCAACGTCGGCAAGACGCTTGAGTACCACCTGAAGTCGGCTCGACGCTATCTGCGGCAGCTTGTCCCTGATCCGTTTGAGATCGAGCACGCCGTCGGAAGGCAGATCCTTGAAAACCGCGTAGACCGCCTTGAAGTCCTCGGCATCCGGAAACCGCCGGGCCAGAAAGAACTGCTGCAGTCGCTTGTCCGCGGCGAGGTAGAGGAGGGTGCAGATTGCCGGTTCGCCGTCCCGACCCGCGCGTCCCGACTCCTGGTAATAGACTTCGAGGTTCGCAGGAATGTGTGCGTGAATGACGAATCGGATATCAGGCTTGTCAATTCCCATGCCGAACGCGTTCGTCGCTACCATCAAGCGGCACTCCCCGTTCATGAATTTGTCCTGGCTCTCGCGTCGCTGCCGACTTCCCATCTGTCCGTGATAGCAGGCGACGTCTTGGCCTGCGCTTCGGAGCGCTTCAGCCATTGCTTCCGCCGCCTTGATGGTCGCCGCATAGACGATGCCACTGCCCGGTGTGTCGCGAACGAGTCGTGTCGCGGCCATCGTCTTCTCATGGTCAGTCGTGACCTGTTGCACGCGATATTGAAGGTTTGGGCGGTAGATGCCGGTATTAATGACATCGAGCGACTCCAGCCCAAGTTGGTTGCCTATATCTTCAATTACTCGTGCCGGTGCCGTCGCTGTCAGCGCCAGGACCGTCGGCTTTCCAAGCGCTTCGATCACGGTCTTGAGACCGAGATAGGCCGGCCGGAAGTCGTGCCCCCATTGCGAGATACAGTGCGCTTCATCAATGACGAAAAGGTCGATTTCTTGACGCTGCAGCGTCGCGAGGAATTCAGGGTCTGCAAGGCGCTCCGGGGTGGTGAAAACAAAGTCGGTCGCCGCGCTTTCAATATTGCGCACAGCGGTCGCCTGCTCGCTATTGGTCAAGGAACTGTTAAGGACCTCGGCGTCGACGTCTGCCTGTTCAAGTTTTTCTGCTTGATCCTTCATTAGAGCGATCAGCGGCGATACGACGATGGTCATGCCTGGCAGTGCGAGGGCCGGCAGCTGATAGCAAAGCGATTTGCCGCTTCCAGTCGGCATGACAGCGAGGGTGTGGCGTTGCTGCATTACATTGTTGATTACCTCCCGCTGCCCCGGGCGGAAGTGTTCATGGCCGAATGTGTCGCGAAGCGCCTTACGGACAGATTTAGGCACTGCGTCTGCACTTGCATTAGCCGCGCCGGCTCGTGCAGAATGGGTGGGGAAAGCGACGGGGGAAGCCGAGGCGATTTGGTTGGAAATGTGGGGAGGCATCAATAGAATGGACAGGATTGGCGTCCCGTCGTCTAGCATGTTGCGTTCCAGCGGCAACTGCTTAAGCCGTCAGCTCCAGACCTTGATTTATCGCAATCCATAACGAATGCAGCGATGTAATCATCACTTCGCTTCGCTTCAATTGTTTTTTGAGTATAATGCGGGATCGTTGAGATTCGAGCTAGTAGTGGTGCAGTTTCAGTCTGTCATTCCTTACTTGGTTGAAACGATCTATCGGGCGCTTTGCCCAACTCACTGAAATAGGAAATAGAAATGGCAACTGGCACTGTTAAATGGTTCAATGACTCCAAAGGCTTCGGCTTCATTACGCCGGACGAAGGCGGCGAGGATCTTTTCGCGCACTTCTCCGCGATCCAGTCGAATGGTTTCAAATCGCTGCAGGAAAACCAGCGCGTAAGCTTTGATGTTACGACTGGCCCTAAAGGCAAACAGGCTTCGAACATCAAGCCGGCTTAAGTTCCAGATTTCGACCGGTCGGCGCAAGCCGCCGGTTGAAGAAGAATCCACGGTTCGCCGTGGATTTTTTTTGTCGAAATTTCTGCGCGTGCGCTTCGGGAGATAGGGGAAAAGACCATAACGTCGTGCCGCGACACTAAACTTATTAAGAATATTCCTATAATTGCAACAAATTTTTGCGGCTTCCTTCTTTGAAACCCCGGTTTTGTCTTAAGATACGTCGGCGATAGGCCGGTGAGAGCTTTGGTTCCGCACCACGCTGATCTGTCACAGAAGTCGTCCGGCAAGCCGGGGCCAGCAATCCGCAAAAAAGCGGAACCGGTCCGATTCCAGGCTTGGCCGCGTCGGGATTCACCATCAACATAAACTAGAGCTAGAGGATGACATGAACTACATAATGAAATCGGTGATTGCTACAGCACTGCTAAGCATGTCGGCGGCAGGCTTTGCTGCCGATGAAACAGTCAAGATCGGCGTATCGGGTCCTTTTACCGGGGGATCCGCCCCGATGGGCGTATCAATGCGCGATGGCGTGAAGCTGGCGGTTACGGAGATCAATGCCAAGGGCGGCATTCTTGGCAAGAAGATTCAGCTGATTGAGCGTGACGACGAAGCGAAGAATGAGCGCGGCGTTCAGGTTGCGCAAGAACTGATTAACAAGGAAAAAGTCGTCGCCACTGTTGGATTCATCAATACCGGCGTATCACTTGCTGCTCAGCGCTTCTACCAGGAAGCCAAGATTCCGGTGATGAACAACGTCTCGACCGGAACAATCATTACCCATCAGTTCCCTGACCAGCCCGAGAACTACGTTTTCCGCACGTCCGCGAACGACACCATCCAAACGGCCATGATTGTCGACGAGGTTGTCGGCAAGCGGAAGATGACCAAGGTCGCCATCCTGGCCGATTCTACCAACTACGGTCAGCTCGGTCGTGAAGATCTGGAAAAGGCGCTCGACAAAAAGGGCATCAAGGCCGTATCGGTTGAGAAGTACAACATAAAGGACGTCGACATGACGGCCCAACTGCTGCGTGCCAAACAGGCCGGTGCACAAACCGTGATCACCTACGGTATTGGTCCAGAACTGGCACAGATCGCCAACGGCATGGAAAAACTTGGCTGGAAGGTTCCCATCGTCGGCAGCTGGACACTGTCCATGTCAAACTTTATTGACAACGCGGGCAAGAACGGCGAAGGCGCAATCATGCCGCAAACGTTCATCCAGGACCCCAACACGCCAAGGCGCAAGGCTTTCATCGACGCGTACGTCAAAACCTACAATCCACCCGGTGGAAGAATTCCCTCGCCTGTTTCGGCAGCACAGGGATATGACTCCATCTACCTGCTCGCCGCGGCTATCAAGCAGGCCGGATCAACCGATGGCCCAAAGATCCGTGCAGCGCTGGAAAACTTGAACGACAAGGTGGATGGGGTTGTGGCCAACTACAGCAAGCCATTCTCCAAGGACGACCACGAAGCGATCAAGATGGGCATGCCTGTCTTTGGCCAGGTCAAGGCGGGTCGCGTAGTCCCGGCGAAGTAATAAGACGACCGCCCGGCTGTTGACCATGACGCCGGGTGTATTGGCCAGCTTCCCTGATCCGGACGCTGGCCATTTTCTTGTTCGATTGCGGCATGGCGCCGCGACATCTGGATGAAATAATGGAAATCTTGTTGCAGCTGATGTACAGCGGTATAGCGTTAGGAATGATCTACGCCGTCATCGCTTTTGGATACCAACTGACCTTCGCCACATCGGGCACGCTGAATTTCGGTCAGGGCGAAGCGCTTATGCTCGGCGCGCTGGTCGGGCTAAGCCTTGTCGGCACCATCCATGGCGGGCCCTTCATGAGCTACTGGCTAATGATCCCGATCGTCATGGTTTTCGGCGCCCTGCAAGGCATGGTGGTCGAATGGATCGGCGTGCGGCCAGCAATCAAGATCAAGTCTGAATTCGGCTGGATCATGTCCACCATCGCGCTGTCTATCATTTTCAAGAACGTGGCGGAAAACATCTGGGGCAAGGACGACCTGACCTTCCCAACGCCATTGACTGCCACACCGTTTCCCCTTTTTGGCGCCAACATTCAGCCGATGCAGGTGCTTGTCGTGTTCGGCGCACTGGCGATGATGCTCGCAGTGGAGATTTTCAACCGCAAATCAATCTACGGAAAAGCCGTCGTTGCGACCTCGAATGACCGCGACGCCGCTGGACTCATGGGAATCAATACGAGCCTGGTAATTACCTTTTCTTATGCACTTTCATCTGCGACGGCGGCCTTCGCCGGCGTGCTGGTCGCACCACTGACGCTGACTGGCGCAACCATGGGATCGGTGCTTGGCCTGAAGGCTTTTTCAGTCGCCATTATTGGTGGCTTGACGTCCGGCATGGGCGCAATCGTGGGCGGTTTGATTATCGGAATAGCAGAGACCCTCACCGGGTATTACATATCGACCGGTTACAAGGAAGTGCCTGGTCTGGTTTTGCTGTTGCTCGTGCTGGCGGTCAAGCCGTCCGGCCTGTTCGGCAAAGTCGCGATCAAGAAGGTCTAACTCATGAAACTGAAAAATTATGCATTGGGCATGTTGGGCATCGTTGCACTCGCCGTACTTCCTTATGTCACCAACAATCCGTATTACCTGCACCTGGCCGAAACCATTCTGATCTACGCGATTCTGCTGTTTGGACTGGATATTGTTGTGGGCTACACCGGCCAGGTGTCGCTCGGCCACGCTGGGCTGTTCGGGATCGGCTCCTATACCGCCGGTGTCCTGTACTTCAAGTTTGGTGCGCCATTCCTGATCGCCATGCCCGCCAGTATTGTGGTCACTGCGATTTTCGGCGCAGTGCTTGCATTGCCGGCATTGCGGGTGACGGGTCCCTATCTGGCGATGGTGACGCTCGCGTTCGGCACGATCATCCAGATCTTGATCAACGAGATGACGTTCCTGACCGAGGGGCCGCTCGGCATCAAGATACCGAAGCCGTCCTTTTTTGGCCATCGGCTTAACGAGATAGAGTATTACTACGTTGTGGCAGCACTCATGGTGCTTTCGCTCATCCTGGTGCACCGCATACTCAAGTCTCACCTTGGCCGCGCGTTCGAGGCCTTGCGCGATAGTCCGATCGCGTCCGATTGCATGGGCGTATCCGTCTATCGATACAAGGTCTATGCCTTCGTTATCAGTGCTGCACTGGCTGGGCTAGCGGGCGCCCTGTATTCCTATTCAGAACAGTACATTTCGCCCAATACCTACACCTTCGAGTTGACCATCCTGTTCTTGCTCGCGGTGATCATGGGCGGGCGCAAGACACGGAGCGGTGCGTTGATTGGCGCCTTGATCGTGGTGATGCTGCCGAGCCTGTTGGCCGACATCGAGCTGTTCAGAACGATTGCGACCGCCGCGGCTGCAATTACCGTCGTTTCGTGCCTCGTTATGCTCATGCGTCGCAAGCGTACCGTGAGGGAAATCGCGGTCCCAGTAGTGTCGACGATCGCCATGGCGGTTTTTTCGTATCGACTCGAAAACATTACCGACTGGCGCCTGACAATTTTCGGGTTCATGACACTGTTCGTTGTATACTACCTCCAGGATGGCATCGTCGGGTTCATGCGCGGGATTTTCGGCAGACTTCCGGCCAGCCTCGCCGGCAAACTTGAGGCCTTGCCTGTTGAAGACGGCAGGTCCTGGGGTACGCCACGGCAGATCGTCGACGGCAGCAGCCTGTTGCGCGTGAAGCAGGTGCTGATGCAGTTCGGCGGCTTGAAGGCGCTGAATTTGGTCGACCTCGACGTACGGGCCGGTTCGGTGCATGGCCTGATTGGCCCGAACGGATCCGGCAAGAGCACGATGATGAATGTGCTGACGGGTATCTATACGCCGACGGCCGGTGATGTGGAATTCAACGGACACGCCATTACCGGAAAAACGCCATCGGGCATCGCGCTTGGCGGCATCGCTCGTACCTTCCAGAACGTGCAACTGTTCGTTGAAATGACGGCGACAGAGAACGTGCTGGTGGGACTGCACCACACCTTCAAGAGTACGTTTCTTGACGTGATGCTGCACACGCCACGCTACCGGCGGGAAGAGCGCGAGGCACGTGAACGCGCAGCCAGCATTCTGCAATTCGTCGGCCTCTCTTCGCTCGCAAATGAGGAGGCCCGGAACCTTCCTTACGGCAAGCAGCGCCTGCTCGAAATCGGGCGCGCGCTCGGGTTGAACCCAAGCCTGCTGCTGCTTGACGAACCGGCCGCCGGCCTCACGGCACCGGACATCAAGGAGCTGATCGACATCATTCGCAAGATCCGGCAGCACGGGATCACGATCATTTTGATCGAGCATCACATGGACGTCGTCATGTCGATCTCGGACACCGTCACCGTACTCGACTTCGGACAAAAGATTGCGGAAGGACGGCCGGGCGCCGTGCAATCCGATCCAAAGGTTATTGAGGCCTATCTGGGTGGTACCGCTGGCGAAGACCTCCTTGCCGACGACAAGCCAGGCGCCTCCACGCTGGAGAAAAACTGACATGCTATCGATATCGAATCTTCACGCGGCCTACGGCAAGGTAGAAGTTCTACACGGGATTTCGCTGGAAGTTCCCAAGGGCAAGGTCGTTACACTGATTGGCTCGAACGGCGCCGGAAAAACGACGACGATGCGTGCCATCTCGGGCATGATCAAGCCCCGCTCGGGAACGGTAACGCTGGCCGGCAAGGATGTCACCGGGCTGGACTCGCACCGGATCGCCAAGGCCGGCGTAGCGCATTCGCCGGAGGGGCGTCGGGTTTTCTCCACCATGAGCGTTACGGACAATCTTTTACTCGGCGCTTTTCCGCGCTTTACCGGTTCGCGCCCGAAGGGCGACGTCAAGGAAGATCTTGAGAAGGCGCTGGAACTCTTTCCGCGACTGCAGGAGCGTCGCGCTCAGCTTGCCGGTACCTTGTCAGGCGGCGAGCAACAGATGCTGGCCATGGCGCGCGCCGTCATGCTCAATCCAGAGGTGATACTGCTTGATGAGCCGTCCATGGGCCTTGCTCCGATCCTCGTCGAAGAGGTATTTCGGATCATCTTGCGCCTGAAGGAGCGGGGTGTGACGATGCTGCTGGTTGAGCAGTTTGCAGCTGCGGCACTAAACGTCGCGGATTATGGATATGTCCTTGAGAACGGCCGGATTTCCCTTCATGGTCCTGCGGAAAGCCTGAAGAATGATCCGGGCGTCAGGGCGGCCTATCTAGGCGGGGCGCAGTCTCACTGAGCGGCAACTCGATCTTTGGGGCGCCTGTCTCGCTCCTGTAACGGCGCAGGGAGTTTGACACCGGTTGAGCCCGGCTGCGGCTGGCGTGGCCGCTGCAAGCCCGTGCCGATGGGTTGGGACGTACGAGTAATCGGAATCGGTCACGGTTCACGCCTTGTGACGCAACATCCGCCGCCGACTGACGAGACAATGCGCAAGCAAATGGCGCATGGCGAAAACTTAAGTATGCTGCAGTGCCTCAAATGGCAGAATCCAAGGTGCGCGACACTGTCTGCAGTTACGCGGGAAAAGTGACCATGCCACGCGAGCGCGACAGTCGTTGAGGCAACTGAAGGCTCTGGTCCCGCAGTGGTGTGCACGACGCGACTGTTAAATGATCTGCCTTTAGTCGAAAATGGTGACGCTTGTGATGGCGCTTTGCCGTTCGTATCCGAAGGAATGTGCCTCGCCTTGCTTCGATCCAATTTCTGCATGTGCGCCGGCCACTGCGTTGACGCTTGCGGTCGTGCCCGTTTCGTGATGAGACGTTTATGCAGAAGTCGCCAGGCCATGTCGCTCGATGAATCGGTTACTGGCCTTTGCACGCGACGCACGTTTGACCGTCTTGCAATTGCCAGGAAAAACAATCGCAGTCCATAAAGATTTTTTCATTCACCAGGAGTTACGCATGACGCAATCGACACTGCCCGCCGGCATGGAAATCAAGGCGGAGATCAGCCCTGAGTACGCACAGATTCTGACCCCTGAAGCCCTGGCTCTGGTAGCAAAACTTTGCCGCGCATTCGAGCCGCGCCGGCTTGAATTGCTCCAAATTCGCAAGCAGCGGGCTATCAGGCTGGACGCTGGAGAGCGTCCCGACTTTTTGCCGGAAACTGCAAATATCAGGGCCGGAAACTGGACGGTTGCGCCGTTGCCACCAGCGCTGGAATGCCGCCGCGTTGAGATCACCGGTCCGGTGGAACGCAAGATGATCATTAACGCCTTCAACTCGGGCGCCGATGCGTACATGACCGACTTCGAGGACTCGCATACGCCGAACTGGGACAACCAGATCACCGGGCAGATCAATCTCAAGGAAGCCATCCGCGGCACCATCACGCTGGAGCAGAAGGGCAAGACATACAAGCTGAACGACAAGATTGCAACGCTGCTGGTGCGCCCGCGCGGATGGCACCTGGAAGAGAAGCATGTTCTGCTCGACGGAAAGCGCATCTCCGGTGGCATTTTCGACTTTGCGCTGTTCATGTTCCACAACGCAAAAGAGCAGTTGGCGCGCGGCGCCGGCCCGTATTTTTACTTGCCGAAGCTGGAGTCACACCTGGAAGCGCGCTTGTGGAATGACATTTTCGTCATGACCCAAAATGAACTTGGGCTGCCTCAGGGAACGATCCGCGCGACGGTTTTGGTAGAGACCATCCTGGCGGCGTTTGAGATGGATGAAATCCTCTATGAGTTGCGTGAGCACAGCGCCGGCCTCAATGCCGGCCGCTGGGATTACATTTTCTCGGCCATCAAGAAATTCCGGCTTGACCGCGATTTCTGCCTGGCGGACCGCGCCAAGGTAACCATGACAGCGCCGTTCATGCGCGCCTATGCCTTGCTGTTGCTGGAAACCTGTCATCGACGTAATGCACCGGCAATCGGCGGCATGTCTGCGCTGATTCCGATCAAGAACGATCCGGAGAAAAACGAAATCGCAATGCGCGGAGTCATCACCGACAAAGCCCGCGATGCGACAGATGGCTATGACGGTGGCTGGGTCGCGCACCCCGGCCTGGTCGACGCAGCAATGACGGAGTTCACCAAAGTGCTGGGTGACAAGCCGAACCAGATCGACAAGAAGCGTCCCGACGTCAAGGTCAGCGCATCGCAGCTTTTGGACTTCAAGCCCGAAACGCCGATTACGGAAGCCGGACTGCGCTACAACATTAACGTCGGTATCCATTACCTCGGTGCCTGGCTGGCCGGCAACGGCTGCGTTCCTATTCATAATCTTATGGAAGACGCAGCGACCGCAGAGATCAGCCGCAGTCAGGTCTGGCAGTGGATTCGCAGCACCAAGGGCACGCTTGATGATGGTCGCAAGGTCACAGCGGAGATGGTCAAGAACATGATCCCGGAGGAACTGGCCAAGGTGAAAACCGTGGTTGGCGACGGGCCGACTTATGATCGGGCTGCCAAGATCTTTGAGGCGATGTCGACCTCAGACGACTTTGCGGAATTTCTGACTTTGCCGCTCTACGAAGAGATCTGATCCCTCAGAAAGCTTCGCGCAACAAAAAACCGGCTCAAGCGAGCCGGTTTTTTTTCGCGGGAGCCAGATTGCTCTGGATCGCTAATGCAACTCCATCCGATTAGTCGCGACTGCCGCCAAAAATTCCGAGCAGCGACAGCAGGTTGGCAAAGATGTTGTACACGTCGAGGTAAATGCTGAGCGTCGCCGAGATGTAGTTTGTCTCGCCGCCGTTAATGACCCGCTGGACGTCAAACAGAATGTAGGCCGAGAAGATCGCAATCGCCATCACCGACACCACCAGGTACAGAGCTGGAAGGTGCAGGAATATATTGGCGACCGAGGCCAGCAAGAGGACGACTACGCCGGCAAACAGCCATTTGCCCATGCCGCTGAAGTCACGCTTCGACACGGTTGCAATGCTTGCCATGGCCGTGAACACCGCAGCAGTGCCACCAAAGGCGATCATGATCAGGGACGCACCATTGGAATAACCCAGGGTGTGGCCGATCAGTCTCGACAGAAGCAGACCCATGAAGAAGGTGAAACCCAGCAGCACAACCACCCCAAGGCCGGAGTTCTTGGTCTTCTCAATGGCGTAGAAAAAGCCGAACGCAATGGCCATGAAGACGATGAAGCCAGTGAAAGGGCTTCCAGTGAAAAAGTTGAAGTTCATCTGGACGCCGAGCCACGCGCCGAAGATCGTCGGCACCATTGACAGGGCCAGCAACCAGTAGGTGTTGCGCAGTACGCGGTGACGGGTGTTGACGAGCGCCTCGCCACTTGCCCCGAATACATGTTGCAGATTGTTATTCATAAGACCTCCAGATCCAGTCAATGGTTGATGGCAGTTGCAATCCGACTGCTGCCACTGTCGCCACATATGAGGCAGTGTACTGCAAAAAGCAAGGGTCGCCACACGTCGATTCCGGTTGCCGTCACCGCTTGGCGGCGGCGTCCCACATCACTTACAGAGGGGGCATCCGTGATAAAATCGAAGGTTGGTTCATTCAATCGCTTTATCAACTAAACCTTTCTTCTATTGGAGCTTTTACAGATGGCAATCGAACGCACCCTGTCGATCATTAAACCCGACGCCGTGGCGAAAAATGTGATCGGACAAATTTACACGCGTTTTGAAGGCGCCGGGTTGAAAATCATCGCTGCGCGCATGATGCATCTGTCGCGTGCTGAGGCGGAAGGCTTCTATGCAGTGCACCGCGAGCGCCCATTCTTCAAGGATCTGGTCGATTTCATGATCTCCGGCCCTGTCATCGTGCAAGCGCTGGAAGGCGAGAACGCCATTGCCAAGCATCGCGACCTGATGGGTGCGACCGATCCCAAGAAGGCAGAGAAGGGCACAATCCGCGCCGACTTCGCCGATTCAATCGATGCGAACGCAGTGCACGGTTCCGATGGCGCCGATACCGCGCGTTCCGAGATCGGGTATTTCTTCCCTGCGTTAAACGTTTATTCGCGCTAGTCCTGCATCCCTGGCACTTGCCCTTTCCGCAAAACTCCGTTAAACCCTGATTGTCAACTTTCTCGCCGCTCATGACTGGACTCACCAACCTGCTGGATCTCGATCCCGCGCAACTCGTAGCCTACTGCGGCGAGTTGGGGGAAAAGCCATTTCGTGCGAAGCAGCTTCAGCGCTGGATCCACCAGTTTGGCGCCAGCGATTTCAATGCAATGAGCGACCTGGCAAAAAGCTTGCGAGAAAAATTGGCAACCAGGGCACATGTGGAAGCGCCGCAAATCATCAGCGACCATACATCCACTGACGGCACCCGAAAATGGTTGCTCGATGTAGGGCAGGGCAATGCGGTTGAAACGGTTTTCATCCCCGAAGAGCAACGCGGCACGCTTTGTATCTCAACACAGGCCGGTTGCGCTGTGAATTGCCGGTTTTGCTCTACCGGCAAGCAGGGTTTCAGCCGCAACCTCACTGTTGCTGAAATCGTAGGGCAGTTATGGATGGCTGAGTTCGAACTGCGCCGTTCAAAAGGCATTGAGCCCGGGCCGCGCGGCGAGCGGCAAATTACCAATGTCGTGATGATGGGCATGGGTGAGCCACTGCTGAATTATGAGCCGACGGTTACCGCCCTGCGCATGATGCTGGACGACAATGCCTACGGTCTGTCGCGCCGTCGCGTGACGCTTTCCACCAGTGGCGTCGTACCAATGATCGACAAGCTGTCGCAGGACTGTGCGGTTGCCCTTGCGGTCTCACTGCATGCGTCGAACGATGCGTTGCGGGACGACCTTGTCCCACTCAATCGGAAATATCCCTTACGCGAACTGATGGCGGCATGCCGGCGCTATCTCGATTTCGCGCCACGCGACTTCGTCACCTTTGAGTACTGCATGCTGGACGGTGTCAACGACAGTGATGCGCATGCTCGCGAACTGGTGGCACTGGTGCAGGGCCGTGAGCCTGTTCCGTGCAAGTTCAACCTTATTCCGTTCAATCCGTTCCCTGAATCCGGATTGATCCGTTCGGAAAACGCGCGCATAAAATCCTTTGCAAAAGTGCTGTCTAACGCCGGCATCGTCACCACGATCCGTAAAACTCGGGGCGAGGACATTGACGCCGCATGCGGCCAGTTGGCGGGTGAAGTGCAGGACCGTACGCGCGTACAGGAGCGAATGCAGAAAATGGCGACGTACCAAAAGAAATTCGGCCCAAATTTTGGCCGCATTGTGGAGATCGCTTCGTGATCCGCGGCACATCGCCGGTCAAGTCGGTCTTAGCGCAATTTTTCCAACGATTCCCGCGTAGAGCGCTTGGGGGCATGGTGCTTCTTGCTCTGGTCGCCGCGTGCGCTGGCAACAAGCCCCCGGCAGGCGACTTGCAAACCAGTTCGGACCAGACCGACATCCAGCGTCGCGCCCAGATACGACTACAACTCGCGGTCGGCTATTTTGAGCAGGGCCAGATGGCAACTGCGCTGGACGAGGTGAAGCACGCGCTCCAGATCGATCCTAATCTGGCCGACGGCTACAGCGTGCGCGCATTGGTTTACATGGAGATGGGTGAGACCCGCCTGGCCGAAGAAAACTTCCAGCGAGCGCTAAAAATCGCGCCGAACAATCCGGATTTCAGCAATAACTACGGCTGGTTCCTGTGCCACAACGGCCAGGAAAAGCAGTCGATCGGCTACTTCGACGCCGCGCTCCAGAACAAGGCCTACCTGTCGCCGGCAAAGGCGCTCAACAACGCGGGGGCTTGCAGCATGCGCATGAAAGACAACGCAACGGCGGAGCGTTACCTGCTGCAGGCTTTCCGCCTTCAACCGAACAATCCCGATACCAATTTGAACCTCGCAAAGCTGGCGTATAGCCGCAACGACCTTGTGCAGTCCCAGTTCTACATTGGCCGCGTCGCGCATGGCGAAGCGCCACCGCCTGACGTGCTCTGGACCGCGATAAAGATCGAACGCAAGCGCGGTGATCTTGCGGCGGAGACGCGATATGCTTCGCAGCTTCGGCGCCGGTATCCCAATTCGCCAGAATACGCGGCGTTCCTACGCGGGGCATTCAATGAATGATGCAGCACTAAATGACCAGCCGATTGAAGGCCGCGGAATGTCTGGACCAGGCAGCGACAGTACTGTCCCCGTATCGCCCCCAGGCGCCCAGCTGGCAGCGCGTCGCGCCGAATTGAACCTTACGGTGGAGGAGGTAGCCAGCCAGTTGAATTTGGCGCCGCGCCAAGTTCATGCCATCGAAGACGACAACTACGCCGCTTTGCCAGGCATTGCCATCGTGCGCGGCTTCATCCGTTCCTATGCCAAGCTGGTAAAGATCGATCCAGTGCCGTTGCTCGCTCAAATCGCTGCCGAGACGACGTCGGCCGAGGAGGGCATACCGCTGCGTCGTCCAATGACTGCGCAGCCGTTTATTGAAGGACGGATCACGGGAATGCGAAAGAGCCGCTTCACGTGGCCCAGGATAGCGCTAGGCGTGGTCGTCATTGCGCTGATCGGTCTGGCGGTAGCGGACCGCGCCGGACTCATCACTTTTTCGCCCTTCAAGGCATCGCATCAAGCTAATCGGGCCGCATCGGCGACATCGCAATCCACCGACGTCGGCTCGGCGCCCGCCGGTGTCGGGACTTTGTCTACGGAACTGCGCAACTTTAGCGCGGAGTCGGCGCGGTCTGCTGGCGGCCAATCCGCCGCGCCAAGTGGTCCGGCGCCCGCGCCTGGCCCAGCCACGGCCGCACCGGCACAGCCAGGATCGAACGCCGCAATGACCCCGGGAAGCGCAGGCGAAGCAGTAACGCTCAAGCTGGCGGAGGACTCCTGGGTACAACTGGCGCAACCTGACGGTGTTGTTATCCTTTCGCGACTTCTCAAAGCCGGCACTAACGAAGTGATTCCGGTGAGCGCTCCAGTCGTCCTGACCATCGGCAACGCCAAGGGTGTCGACGCCTCGTTTCGGGGCGCGCAGCTTGACCTGTCCAGGCAGACCAGGAGCAATGTTGCGCGCCTGGACCTGAAATAGCAGACAACTTGCTCCATGTACCAGAGGGAAGGCTGACCAATGCAAAACACTGACTCACCCATTGGGTCCGGCCCCCAGGCGCCACGCCGTTCACGGCGGGTGGCAATTCGTCATGGCGCGCGCGAGATCTTCGTTGGTGGCGGCGCGCCAGTCATGGTGCAGTCGATGACCAATACCGACACTGCGGACGCGATCGGCACCGCAATCCAGGTCAAGGAGTTGGCGCGGGCCGGGTCCGAAGTCGTGCGCATCACCGTTAATAATCCGGAAGCGGCCGCGGCCGTACCAGCGATTCGCGAACAGCTTGATCGAATGGGCGTGGACGCGCCACTGGTCGGTGATTTTCATTACAACGGACACAAGCTGCTGATCGACTTTCCGGATTGCGCCCGCGCGCTTTCCAAGTACCGCATCAATCCCGGCAATGTGGGGCAGGGCGCGAAGCGAGACACGCAATTTGCGCAAATGATTGAAGTGGCCTGTCGCTATGACAAACCGGTGCGCATCGGCGTGAACTGGGGCAGCCTTGACCAAACTCTCCTTGCGCGCATGATGGACCAGAACGCGCAACGGACCGCCCCGTGGAGCGCTCAGGCCGTCATGTACGAAGCGCTGGTGACGTCGGCTATTGAGAATGCGCGACGGGCCGAAGAACTTGGTCTCGGCGCCGACAGGATCATCCTTTCCTGCAAAGTCTCGGGAGTGCAGGACCTGATCGCCGTGTATCGCGAACTCGCGCGTCGTTGTGACTATCCGCTGCACCTCGGGTTGACCGAGGCGGGCATGGGAAGCAAGGGCATCGTCGCATCGACTGCGGCCATGGCGGTGCTGCTGCAAGAAGGCATCGGCGACACGATCCGCGTTTCGCTCACACCGGAGCCGGGAGGCGATCGCACCAAAGAAGTCATCGTCGCCCAGGAGATATTGCAGACCATGGGCCTGCGCAAGTTTACGCCAATGGTGATCGCCTGCCCCGGATGCGGGAGAACCACCTCTACCGTATTCCAGGAGTTGGCGGACAGCATCCAGACCTATTTGCGTGAGCAAATGCCGGTGTGGAAGGCGCAATATCCGGGAGTAGAAGCCATGAATGTGGCCGTCATGGGGTGCATCGTGAACGGGCCGGGTGAATCGAAGCACGCCAATATCGGCATCAGCCTGCCCGGCACCGGCGAAGCGCCGGCCGCGCCGGTGTTCGTGGATGGACAGAAGACGGTCACGCTTCGCGGTGAGAAGATTTCTGAAGAGTTCCAGTCCATCGTGCTGGACTACGTCAAGACGCGATACGGCACGCAGGTGCGGACGGATGCCGTGACGGAAGCCGCGAAGGTGTGATTCAACCCAGCGCTTTTCTGCAAGATTGCGGAGTCTTGTCTTTCTGGTCGCTGCACTGTGCGGCCGGTTGTATTTACCCATTTTCCTCGCGGCGGCATTGCCGCCGAACTCATCATGTCTGAAGACAAAAAAGCAGGAAAAATCGTCGGCATAAAAGGGATGAACGATATCCTGCCGAGCGAAACCCCACTCTGGGAATTATTCGAGAATACCGTTCAGGTCGTACTGAAAAGTTACGGTTTCGAGCAGATCCGTACGCCCGTCGTTGAGGCCACCGCGCTGTTTTCGCGCGGACTCGGCGCCGTGACCGACATTGTCGAGAAGGAGATGTATTCCTTCACCGACTCGATGAACGGTGACGAACTGACACTGCGACCAGAAAGCACCGCGGGCGTGGTACGTGCGGCGCTGGAACATAATCTCACCTATGACGGCCCCAAACGCCTCTGGTATGCCGGCCCGATGTTTCGCCACGAGCGGCCGCAACGCGGGCGCTATCGCCAGTTCCACCAGGTCGGCGCTGAAGCGATTGGCTTCACCGGACCAGACATCGATGCAGAGCTCATCATGCTGTGCCAGCGCCTGTGGGACGATCTGGGTTTGCAGGACATACGGCTGGAGTTGAACAGCATTGGCGACGCGGAAGAGCGAGGGCGGCACCGCACCGATCTGGTTGCGTATTTCGAAGCACATCATGAACTGCTTGATGCTGACGCGCAGCGCCGCTTGCACAGCAATCCGCTGCGCATCCTGGACACCAAGAATCCCACCATGCAAGAAATGGTGAACGGGGCGCCCAAGCTGATTGACTATCTTGGAGAAGAATCGCGTACCCACTTCGAAGGCGTCCAGCGGATTCTTCGCCATAGCAACGTACCCTTCACCATCAACCCCCGTCTGGTGCGGGGCATGGATTATTACAACCGTACCGTATTCGAATGGGTGACCGACCAGCTCGGCTCGCAGGGCACGGTATGCGGTGGCGGGCGCTACGATCCGCTGGTTGAAATGTTCGGCGGAAAGCCTACGCCGGCCTGCGGTTTTGCCATGGGGGTTGAGCGCTTGCTGGAGTTGATGAAAGCATCCGGCGAACAGTACGCACGCCAGCAATGCGACGTATACATCGCGCATTTGGGCGACGAGGCGCAGTTGCAAGCGTTCGTCGTCGCGGAACGTTTACGGGATGCCGGGCTGGACGTTGTGCTACATTGCGCATCGGCCAAGGCCGGCGGCAGCTTCAAGGCGCAAATGAAGCGCGCCGATGCCAGCGGCGCCGCCTTCGCCGTCATCATTGGTGACGACGAGGTGGCCAACAATACGGCATCGGTAAAACCGCTCCGGGGCGACGCAGCCAGTAATGCGCAGCAGGCAGTCCCGTTCGACGAAGTCACATCCTGGATCGTGGACCAGATTGTCGATGGCGGCGAAGAATACGAACACGATGAGCACGACGCGCACGGTCATGAGCACGATGGCCACATCCATTACAAACACTAGAAATCACCAGGCGACACATGGCTTACGACCTCGAAGAACAGGAACAGATTGCCACCTTGAAGGCATGGTGGAACCAGTACGGCAACGTCGTCAGCTGGGTCCTTATCATTGCCTGCGCCGGCTACGCCGCATGGAGCGGCTGGAATTACTACCTCAGAAATCAATCGACCCAAGCCTCCCAGCTTTACGAGGAACTGCAGCGCGGCGTCCTGGCCAAGGATAACGTCCGTGTGCAGCGAGCCGCCACCGACATGGAAGACCGCTTCGGCCGCACCGCCTATGCGCAGATGAGCGGCCTTACCGCGGCAAAATCCGCGTTCGACGCCAACGACCTGAAAGCGGCGAGAGCCCAGCTGCAATGGGTTGTCGACCATGCCACGGACGATGAATACAAGGCCGTCGCGCGACTGCGTCTGGCCGGCGTGCTGCTGGATGAGAAAGCCTATGACGAAGGTCTGAAGCTGCTGGCTGCCGACTTTCCGCCTTCGTTCGCCGGTGAAGTCGCCAACAGGAAGGGCGACATTCTGGTTGCCCAGAACAAGATGGACGAAGCGCGGGCCGCCTACCAGCAGGCGCTGGAAAAAATCGATGCGAGAAGCCCGGGCCGACAGCTGATCCAGTTGAAGCTGGAAGCAGCCGGCGGCAGCGCACCGAAGGCATGAGCGGATTTATCAGCAAGAAAAATAAAGGGACAATAATGCAAATTGCTGCGGACTCGAGTTCATCGATTGGAAACAAGGCCACACTGCGCCATCCAGGCGTGTTGGGCATAGTGCTGGCGGCATCGCTGCTTGCTGGCTGTTCCACGTTGCAGTCACTGAACCCGTTTGCCAGCAAGCCGGCGCCGCGCAATCCTCCGGCCGCGCTTGAGGCCATTACCACCAGCCTGGCGGCGCGCGCCGCATGGACGGCGCCAGTTGGCGCGGCTGGCAACTACAGCTTTACGCCTGCCAGCGTAGGCAACAGCCTCTACGCCGCCGCGGCAGATGGCTCACTGTCCCGTGTGGAAAGCGCTACGGGCCGAACCGTGTGGCGCATCAATGCCGGAGTGCCGCTCACCGCAGGCGTTGGCGCCGATGCCAGCACGATCGCGGTTGGCGGCGCCAACGGACTGCTGCTGGCCTTCGACGCCAATGGCAAGCAACGATGGAAAGCCCAGGCTTCAAGTGAAATCCTGAGTGCTCCCGCAGTCGGGGAAGGCCTCGTCGTTGTGCGCAGCCTCGACAACAAGATCGCCGCTTATGACGCCGAAACCGGCGTTCGGCGCTGGTTCCTGCAGCGTACCTCGCCGCCGCTTACTTTGCGTACCGCGCCCGGCATCACGGTATCCGGGCCGACCGCCTATATCGCCATGCCTGGCGGCCGTTTGCTTGCTGTTGCGCTTGCCAATGGCGCGCCGCGGTGGGAAGCCGTTGTGGGTGATCCACGGGGCGCGACAGAACTGGAGCGTATCGCTGACGTTTCCGGGCTACCGGTGGTGGCCGGCCGTGATGTCTGCGCGGCATCCTACCAGGGCCGCGTTGGCTGTTTCGACATTGCGACCGGCGCGCCGCGCTGGACCAAGGTGTTTTCCAGTACCGTCGGCGTTGCTGCGGACGAGCGCTTCGTGTTTGCCGCGGACGAACGCGGTGTCGTGAATTCCTTCACCCGTGAATCTGGTGGCAGCGTCTGGCGCAACAACAAGCTTGCCAACCGCGGCCTGTCTGCGCCGGTGTCATACGGACGGGCCATTGCGGTAGGTGACTACGAAGGCTACATCCACTTTCTTTCGCGCGAAGACGGCTCGTTCCTTGCGCGGGTCGCCACCGACGGCAGCCGGATCACCGGCACCCCGATCGTAAGCGGATCGCTCCTTATTTTTCAAACTCAGACAGGAAACATGGTCGCGCTAGCGACTGAGTAATAAACTGATGAAGCCGGTAATTGCCTTAGTAGGCCGACCCAATGTCGGCAAGTCGACGCTGTTCAACCGGCTCACCCGTTCTCGCGACGCGCTCGTCGCCGATCTGCCTGGATTGACACGCGATCGCCACTATGGCGAAGGCCGGGTTGGCGAACGTCCCTTTCTGGTCATCGATACCGGCGGCTTCGAGCCGGTTGCGAAGGACGGGATCATGCACGAGATGGCCAAGCAGACAAAGCAGGCCGTGGCCGAGGCCGATCTCGTAATTTTCATTGTCGACGGCCGTCAGGGGATGACGCCGCACGACAAAACCATCACTGATTTCTTGCGCAAGGCGGGGCGCCCGGTCCTGCTCGTCGTGAACAAGTCAGAGGGAATGAAATACACCTCTGTCACCGCCGAATTTTACGAACTTGGCCTGGGCGATCCCTATGTCATTTCCGCCGCACACGGTGATGGCGTGTCCGACCTGGTCGATGAATCGCTGAACGTGATCGAAGCGCAGCGGCCGCCCACGGTGGACGAGTCAAGTTCGGTCGATCGCGGCATCAGGATTGCGGTGGTGGGACGTCCCAACGTGGGCAAGTCCACCCTCGTCAACACGCTATTGGGCGAGGAACGCGTCATTGCCTTCGACATGCCGGGCACCACGCGCGATTCGATTGAAATTGCTTTTGAGCGTGACGGCCGTCATTACACCCTGATCGATACTGCGGGCATTCGGAGGCGCGGCAAGGTTTTTGAAGCGATCGAGAAATTCTCCGTTGTCAAAACCTTGCAGTCGATTTCGGAGGCCAACGTCATCATCCTTCTTCTTGATGCCCAGCAAGACATCTCGGAGCAGGACGCGCATATTGCTGGATTCATCCTGGAAACGGGCAGGGCGCTGGTCGTCGGCGTCAACAAGTGGGATGGCCTGACAAGCGAGCGGCGCGACGAGATCAAGATCGACATAGAACGCAAGCTGAGCTTTCTCTCCTTTGCCAAAACGCATTTCATTTCGGCGCAAAAGGGGACTGGTATCGGGCCGATGATGAAATCGGTTGACGCTGCTTACGCTGCGGCCACTTCCAACCTGCCTACACCCCGTCTGACCCGCGCGCTAATTGAAGCGGTTGAGCACCAGCAGCCGCGGCGCAAGGGCTCGATTCGGCCAAAGCTTCGCTATGCGCATCAAGGTGGGCAAAATCCGCCAATTATTGTCATACATGGAAACGCGCTGGAAGCTATCGACGCGAACTATCGCCGCTACCTCGAGAAGCATTTCCGCGAGACTTTTTCACTCGTGGGAACGCCACTTCGCATCGAATTGCGGTCCAGTAAAAATCCTTTCGGACGGCCGGAAAAATAGTCCTTTTTTCATGCTTTCCTTTGGCAGTCATCCCCAAAATGGATTACAGTCATCGTACCGCCTGGTCCGGCACTTGAAAACCATTCAAGTCGCCTCCAACTCCTGATCACAACAACACAATGGAGCCTCCATGAGCAACAAAGGGCAACTGTTACAAGACCCATTCCTGAACGCCCTTCGCAAAGAGCACGTCCCGGTTTCCATCTACCTTGTCAACGGCATCAAGTTACAAGGTCATATCGAATCGTTCGATCAATACGTTGTACTGCTGCGCAACACGGTTACGCAGATGGTCTACAAGCATGCCATTTCGACGGTCGTGCCTGCACGCGCAGTGAACCTTAATCTTGAACCGGAGGCCGAGTAATCCTTTGGTCCCGGAAACTCCCATGCTGATGGTCGTATGCGAGCCGCTCTAGTCGGCGTCGATTTCGGCAAGGGCGATTTCGCGGCCAGCCTCGAGGAGCTTTCCCTGCTCGCGAAATCCGCCGGTGCCACACCCGTGACCACAGTCACGGGTCGCCGCTCGAGCCCCGACGCGGCGCTATTCGTAGGATCCGGCAAGGCTGATGAAATCGCCGAGTCGATTGCAGATCTGGAACTCGAGCTCGTCATCTTCAATCATGCCCTGTCGCCGGCGCAACAGCGCAATCTCGAGCGGCGACTCGATGTTCGAGTTATCGACCGCACAAGCCTCATCCTCGATATTTTCGCGCAGCGTGCCCAAAGCCACGAAGGCAAGGTCCAGGTGGAACTCGCCCAGTTGCAGCATCTCGCGACACGGCTGATTCGTGGGTGGACTCACCTTGAACGGCAAAAGGGTGGTATCGGTCTGCGCGGCCCTGGCGAGACCCAGCTGGAAACCGATCGCCGCCTTCTCGGCGATCGCGTCAAGGCCTTGCGCGTTCGCCTCGAGAAGCTGCAAAAGCAGCGTGCCACGCAACGGCGGGCGCGCGGCCGTACCAATGTCTTCTCCGTTTCGCTCGTCGGCTACACCAACGCCGGCAAATCCACGCTGTTCAATACGCTGACCAAGGCGCGGGTGTATGCCGCCGACCAGCTTTTCGCGACGCTCGACACCACCTCACGGCGCATATTTCTGGGCGAGGCCGGTAGCGTCGTCATCTCGGACACCGTCGGATTCATTCGCGAACTCCCTCACCAACTCGTTGCGGCTTTCCGCGCCACGCTGGAAGAAACCATCCATGCCGACTTGCTGTTGCATGTGGTGGATGCCGCCAGTCCAGCGCGCATGGAACAGATCGAACAAGTCAACGCAGTGCTCAAGGAAATCGGCGCTGACCATATTCCGCAAGTGCTCGTCTGGAACAAGATCGACGCTGCCGGGCTTGAACCCGCTTTGGAACGTGATGAATATGATAAAATCCGCCGTGTTTTTATAAGCGCCCAGACCGGCGAGGGTGTCAACCTGCTGCGACAGGCCGTCGCTGAATTCGCGACTTCCAGCCCGGCCGCCCCTCCGGAATCGGTGGACAAGACCGGGCCGGACGGCTTGCATGGCTAGTCTGATCTGCCTCCCAATTCAACCAACAAGTCGGACAGCCCGGATCGCGAAAGAATGCTCGTTTCCTTCCTCAAGAAAGTCGGACTTAAGTTTTCGTTGAACGATCCCCGCTGGGGTCGTGGTCAGCAAAACGACGAGCAGCCGCAAAGCCAGGAGGGGCGTAAGCCCTCTGATGGTCCGCCCGATCTCGACCAGCTCTGGCGCGATTTCAACAACCGTATCAATCGCCTGTTTGGTCGGCGATCCGGCGGTGGCGGTAACAACAACGGCGGCGGCTTCAAGCCTGATATGCGCGGCGCCGGTCTCGGCCTCGGCGTGGTGGCATTCATCGTCGCCTTCCTCTGGCTCGTCAGTGGCTTCTTCATCGTCCAGGAAGGGCAGACCGGCGTTGTGCTCAGCTTTGGCAAATACAGCCACGTCACGCCCGCCGGTTTCAACTGGCGCTGGCCTTACCCGATACAGAGCCACGAAGTGGTCAATGTATCGCAGGTCCGCACGGTCGAAGTGGGCTACCGTTCAAGCGTAAAGAATAAGCAGCCGAAGGAAGCGCTGATGTTGACCGATGACGAAAACATCATCGACATCCAGTTTGCGGTCCAGTACAAGTTGAAAAGCGCCGCGGACTGGGTTTTCAATAACCGCGACCAGGACGAGATGGTCAAGCAGGTCGCCGAATCATCGATTCGCCAGATCGTCGGACGCAGCAAAATGGATTTCGTCCTGTACGAGGGACGCGAGAAGGTCGCGCTCGACGTTGGCCAACTCATGCAGCACATCCTCGATCGCTACAAATCCGGAGCCCAGGTCACCAATGTCACAATGCAGGGCGTGCAGCCTCCGGAGCAGGTGCAGGCGGCATTTGACGATGCAGTGCGCGCAGGCCAGGACCGCGAGCGTCAGAAAAACGAAGGGCAAGCCTATGCCAATGACGTGATTCCAAAGGCTCGGGGCGCCGCCGCGCGTCTGATGCAAGAGTCCGAGGCCTATCGCTCCCGCGTGACAGCCACCGCGCAGGGCGATGCTTCTCGGTTCAAGCAGGTGCTGGTTGAATATCAGAAGGCGCCGGCAGTGACCCGTGACCGAATGTATCTGGAAACCATGCAGCAGATTTTCGCGAACACAAGCAAGGTCATGGTCGACTCGAAGAACAACAGCCTTATCTATCTGCCGCTGGACAAGCTTATCGCGCAGTCCGCCGCCGACAACGCTAGCGCGAGGTCCGCGCCATCGCCCGTCGTGCCGCAGCAGTCGCCGTCGGCCAATTCCTCATCCGGTTCGTCCTCGTCACCAACCGCGCCGGACGGCGTTCCGGCGGTTGACGTTGCCCGACAACGCGATTCGCGCAACCGTGAAACGCGGGATTCACGCGATCGGGAGACACGCTGATGAACCGCCTCGTATCGTGGATTATCGCCGGTGTAATTGCTCTGGCCATCCTTATGTCGACGCTGTTTGTCGTCGACCAGCGTCAATACGCCATTGTCTTTGCGCTAGGTGAAGTCAAGCAGGTCATCAGTACGCCAGGCTTGCACTTCAAGTTGCCGCCACCGTTCCAGAACGTGATCTTCCTCGACAAGCGGATCCTCACTCTGGACACACCGGAGGCCGACCGTTTCATTACCGCAGAGAAGAAAAACATCCTGGTCGATGCCTTTGTTAAATGGCATATCGTCGACCCCCGGCTTTATTTCATCAGCTTTACTGGCGATGAGCGTCGTGCGCAGGACCGCATGGCGCAGATCATCAAGGCCGCACTAAACGATGAAATCACCAAGCGCACAGTGCGCGAGGTCATTTCCGGCGAGCGTGACAAAGTCATGAGTTCTATCGGCAGCAAGGTCGCCGAGGAAGCAAGGCAGATCGGCGTTGAAATTATCGACGTACGCCTGAAGCGGGTGGACTACGTAGAACAGATCAATGCATCGGTTTACGACCGCATGAAAGCAGAGCGTACGCGGGTTGCCAATGAGCTGCGTTCCACCGGCGCCGCCGAGTCGGAAAAGATCCGCGCTGATGCTGATCGTCAACGCACCGTGATTCTGGCCGAAGCCTATCGCGACGCAGAGGGCATACGCGGTGATGGCGACGGCAAGGCATCGCAAATTTATGCCCAGGCATTCAGCCTCAGTCCGGAGTTTTTCAAGTTCTACCGAAGCCTGGAAGCTTATCGCTCCAGCTTCCGATCGCGCAGCGATGTCATGGTGGTTGACCCTGCATCGGAATTCTTCCGCTATTTCCGCAGTCCGGACGTCAGCGGAAAAAAATGATGCTGGCGCACGGTGAGTAGCTCGTGGACAATGGCGCTTGGGTTGATGTTGCTGGCCGAAGGCATCCTGCCGTTCTTGTTTCCGCGGCAATGGCGCCAGACATTTGAGCGCATTACCAAATGGTCCGATGGACAGGTCCGCTTCCTCGGCATGGTTCTGTTTGGCGCCGGCGGATCACTGCTTGCCATAGTCAAATTATTTTTCTGATCTACCGCGTCTGACCTTCCCATGCCGAATTGGCTGCTTCCTGAAAACATCGCCGACGTCTTGCCGTCTGAAGCGCGCAAGATAGAAGAACTGCGCCGCCGGCTGCTGGACCAGTTTCGCCTGTACGGCTATGAACTGGTCATGCCGCCGATGCTTGAGTACCTGGAGTCACTGCTGCCGGTCGGCGGGCACGACATGGACCTGCGCATGTTCAAGCTGGTCGACCAGCTTTCCGGACGAACCATGGGCGTGCGCGCCGACATGACAACGCAAGTGGCGCGCATCGATGCGCACCTCCTGAATCGGACCGCTGTTACCCGACTCTGCTACGTTGGTAGCGTTCTGCATACGCTGCCGTCCGGGCTGCATGCCACACGGGAGCCTTTGCAGATCGGCGCCGAAATCTATGGGCACGCAGGGCTGGAAGCGGATGCTGAAATTCAGGAGTTGGCGCTCGGTTCCATGGCGCTCGCAGGCTTTACGGAAGTGCGGCTCGACATGTCCCATGTCGGCGTTTTGCGAGCCATTCTCGGATTCGATCCCGCGGCGCGCCGCGATGAGCAGGAAATTACCCGACTGCTTCGTGCCAAGGATGTACCAGGACTCGAGACATTGACTGCGCGCTATGAAAAGACCACACGCAACGCCTTGTTGGCGCTGCCAGGGCTGTACGGCGATAGAGAGGTGCTTGGGCTCGCACGGAAAACGCTTCCTCAGGATGCGTCGATCGCGAAGGCTCTGGATGAACTTGACTCCCTGTGCGAAGTCGCCGGTTCAGGCAAAGTCGCTATCGATCTGGCAGATCTGAGCGGCTATCAGTACGAAAGCGGGCCGATGTTTTCGCTCTACGTGCCGGGCTTGCCAAATGCCATGGCGCGTGGCGGTCGTTACGATCATGTGGGCGAAGCCTTCGGCCGGGCGCGTCCCGCAACGGGGTTCTCGATGGATTTGCGCGAACTTGCGCGACTCATGCCTGGTGCTCCCCGCAAGCGGGCCATTCGGGCACCATGGGGGCGGGAAGCCGACCTGCGCGAACGGATCGCGAAGCTGCGCTTCGCCGGCGAAACCGTTATCCAGCATTTGCCTGGTCATGAAAATGATCAGGAAGAATTCGATTGCGACCGGGTGCTCGTGCAAGAAAATGGGAGCTGGGAAATTCGTATTCTCGAATAGGGCCGACTGCAGCGGTATCGGCGGTGTCCGAAGCGTCAGAATTATCCGAAGTGTCAGAATTGTCCGAAGTGTTAGAGATTCAGAGGTATCAGTAGTAACTCAACAAAGACCTGTCACAGGGTATAACCGAATTGAAAAGTATGGCAAAGAACGTAGTGGTCATCGGCACCCAGTGGGGCGATGAGGGAAAAGGAAAAATCGTCGACTGGCTCACCGACCATGCTCAAGGCGTGGTGCGATTCCAGGGCGGCCATAACGCCGGGCACACGCTCGTCATCGGCGGCAAGAAGACGGCGCTGCAGCTGATCCCGTCGGGCATCATGCGCGAAGGTGTCGCCTGCTATATCGGCAACGGCGTCGTACTGTCGGTGCCGGACCTGCTGCGCGAGATAGACAAGCTGCAGCAGATTGGGGTCGAAGTGGTGTCACGCCTTAAGGTGTCGGAAGCCTGCCCGGTTATCCTGCCGTACCACACCGCTCTCGACGCTGCCCGCGAGAACGCGCGCGGCGCGGCCCGCATTGGCACCACCGGCAAGGGCATTGGCCCAGCCTATGAAGACAAGGTCGCGCGCCGCGCCATTCGCGTGGCCGACCTGCTGAACGAAAAGCGCTTCGCAGAAAAGCTGCTGGAGAATCTCGACTACCATAATTTCGTCCTGACCCAATACCTGAAGGCGCAGGCAGTGGATTACCAGCAGACGCTCGACGCGGCACTGGCTGATGTACCGCGCTTGCGACCGATGGTGGCCGATGTCTCCAGCGAACTCTACGCCGCGCACAAGGCTGGCGGTCGCCTGTTGTTCGAAGGCGCCCAGGGCAGCCTGCTCGACGTTGATCACGGCACCTACCCGTATGTCACCTCCAGCAACTGCGTGGCCGGCAATGCTGCTGCAGGATCGGGTGTTGGCCCGGACATGCTGCATTATGTTCTAGGGATCACCAAGGCCTATACCACGCGCGTTGGATCAGGCCCGTTCCCTTCGGAACTGTCTACGGACGAGGGCGTGGGCAAGCATCTCTCCTCGGTGGGTCATGAGTTCGGAACGGTCACGGGCCGCGCCCGGCGTTGCGGCTGGTTTGATGCGGCGTTACTCAAGCGCTCGGTGCAGATTAACGGCGTGTCAGGCATGTGCCTCACCAAACTCGATGTGCTGGATGGCCTCGACACCCTGAAGCTTTGCACTGGCTACAACCTTGACGGCAAGTCGATCGCCATTTTCCCGGTTGGCGCTGAAGATGCAGCGAAATGCGTTCCGGTGTACGAAGAAATGCCAGGCTGGAAGGAAAGCACGGTCGGCGCGAAATCGATGGACGCCTTGCCCTCCAACGCACGCGCCTACATTGACCGTATTGAGAAACTGGTCGGCGTACCGATCGATATGGTGTCGACCGGCCCGGATCGGGAAGAGACGATCGTCCTGCGCCACCCCTTCAAGTGACTTCATGATGGAAAAAAAAGAAGTTCCGGTATCGACCGACAAGGATCTCTGGGTTTCATGGGATCAGTATCACCGCTGCGTCGAAAGATTGGCCCACATGGTGTACGAGTCGGGGTGGAAGTTCGACCAGGTGCTGTGCCTGGCCCGCGGTGGCCTGCGGCCTGGCGATATGTTCTCCCGCATTTTCGATGTGCCGCTGGCTATACTTTCGACCAGTTCCTATCGCGAGGAAGAGGGCACGGTACAAGGCGAACTCGATATCGCGCGCTACATCACCATGACTCGCGGCTCACTGGCCGGGCGGCTACTTCTGGTCGACGACCTGGTCGATTCCGGTGTCACGCTGGAGCGCGTCCAGCATCACCTCAAAGACAATTTTCCCGCAGTGACGGAAGTTCGCTCGGCTGTGATCTGGTGCAAGGGATGTTCGTCGGTTAAGCCAGACTACTACCTGGAATACCTCGAAACCAATCCGTGGATCCACCAGCCATTCGAGGAATACGACGGTCTGCGTCCACACCAGTTGGCAGCGTGGATGAAGAAGGGCGAACACAAGTAAGAGAAAAGGCCACGGAGGGACTCGGTCACGTTCCGCGACCCCGACCTGGCTTGCAAGCCAGGTCTTTCGAGTCCCTCCCGCAAAGCGCGCAGGCGCTTTGCTCGTGGGCTGTAAACGATGAAAGGCCCGCCGAAGCGGACCTTTCAAATTTTGGTGCCCACGGAGGGACTCGAACCCCCACACCTTGCGGCACATGGACCTGAACCATGCGCGTCTACCAATTCCGCCACGTGGGCAGCGAAGAGACGAAATTATAGCGGAAAACTTCTCGAAGTCAATTCACTTGCAGCGATATAAGGTTCTGTTTTTCCGTTAGTCGAACTGGTTTTTCAGGCGCCTGCATGCATGCCTTCACGCAGCATAGGCAAAGGCGAGATTGAACCGTTACACTAGCAAAGTTAGTATCAATGAATCATGAACCACCCACGCGCCTCAAGCGCGCAACCTCAATTACCAACCAAACAAAAAACTTTTGAGCAAATTTTCTTACACTATTCCGAGCCGGGAAGAGATTCTCGGCATACTGCGCACGGCGAGCGAGCCACAAGACCTCGCGGCCATTGCCAGCGTTCTGAACGTCACTGACGAGGAGCTTGACGGCCTCTCGCGCCGACTCACCGCGATGGAACGCGACGGCCAGATCAAACCGAGCCGCTCCGGCCATTATCAACTGGCCAACCTCACTAGCTTCATTGAAGGACGCGTCAGCGGACACCGCGAGGGGTACGGCTTCCTGATCCCTGACGACGGCAGCGCGGATGTATTCCTTCCTGAAAAGGAAATGCAGAAGGTGCTGAACGGTGACCGGGTCCAGGCTCGTATCATCGGCACGGACCGCCGCGGCCGTCCTGAAGGCACGATCGTGGAAGTTGTCGACCGTGCCAACACGCATGTCATTGGCCGTCTCCTTAACGAGAACGGCGCATGGATCATCGTCCCGGAAGACAAGCGCATCGGGCAGGACATTCTGCTGGCTGGATCGCCCGGCAAGGCAAAAACAGGGCAGGTCGTCAGCGTTGAATTGACCGAGCAGCCGTCGCGCTATACGCAACCGGTCGGCAGAATCGTCGAAGTACTGGGAGACATTGACGACCCTGGCATGGAGATAGAAATTGCGGTGCGCAAGTATGGCGTGCCGCATGAGTTTTCGGCCGAAGCGAAGGCGCTCGCCGCAGTATTGCCTGGAGAAGTCCGCCCGGCGGATCTCGCCGACCGCGTTGACCTTCGCGACATTCCGATGGTCACCATCGATGGCGAAGATGCGCGCGACTTCGACGATGCGGTCTACTGTGAGCCCGTCAAGATCGGTCGCGCCAACGGTTTTCGCATGCTGGTCGCCATCGCCGACGTGAGCCACTATGTGAAGCCAAACGATGCGCTCGACGTTGATGCACTCGAACGCAGCACCTCGGTGTATTTCCCTCGTCGCGTAATTCCGATGCTGCCGGAAAAGCTCTCGAACGGGCTGTGCTCGCTAAACCCTGCGGTCGACCGCTTGACGCTGGTTTGCGACGCCGTTATCTCCGCCAAGGGCGAGATCAAGGCGTACCAGTTTTATCCCGCTGTAATTCACTCTGCAGCGCGCCTGACCTATACGGAAGTCGCCGCCATACTGGGCAACACGCGCGGTACCGAGGCTGCGCGCCGGCCGGCGCTTGTGCCACACCTGCAGCATCTATACGAAGTTTTCCAGGCCTTGCTGCAAGCGCGTCATGCGCGCGGCGCCATCGACTTTGAAACGACCGAGACTTACATCGTCTGCAATGCGGCCGGCAAGATAGAGCAAATCCTGCCGCGGACCCGCAACGATGCGCATCGCCTGATAGAGGAATGCATGTTGGCGGCTAATGTTTGCGCAGCAGACCTTCTGGCGCGCCACAAGCAGCCGGGTCTTTATCGGGTCCATGCCGGCCCGCGCGAAGAAAAACTCACCCAGTTGCGCACCTTCCTGAAGCAGGTCGGACTGAACCTGGGCGGCGGCGATGCGCCCTCTGCCTCGGACTATGCGGAACTGATGCCGAAGGTCAAGGCGCGGCCGGATGCGTTGCTGCTGCAAACCATGCTGCTGCGCTCCATGCAGCAGGCGGTCTACAGCCCCGAGAACATCGGGCACTTCGGTCTTTCCTACGAGGCCTATGCGCACTTCACCAGCCCCATCCGGCGCTATCCAGACTTGCTCACGCACCGTGCGATCAAGGCGATCTTGCAAGGCAAGCGCTATGAGCCGAAGGGCATCGACATCAGCAGCTTGAACACCATTGTGTCGCCCGGGGCGCGCAAGATGCGCGCCGAGGCAAAGGAGAAAGCCGAGAACACCCGCAAGAAAGAAGGGCACCCGGAAGGCAAGGCGCAAAGCGGCGTGGCGATTTGGGAGTCGCTCGGCATCCATTGTTCCGCCAATGAACGGCGGGCTGATGAGGCTTCGCGCGACGTCGAAGCGTGGCTGAAGTGCTACTTCATCCGCGACAAGCTCGGCGAAGAATTTACCGGCACCATCTCCGGCGTTGCCAGCTTCGGCATCTTCGTTCAACTCGATGCGCTGTACATCGAAGGCCTGGTGCATGTCACCGAGTTGGGCGCCGATTACTTCCAGTTTGACGATGCGCGGCATGAGTTGCGCGGCGAACGGACCGGCATACGTTATCAGTTGACTGATCGCGTTACTGTACAGGTCAGCCGGGTTGACCTTGATGCGCGCAAGATCGATTTGCGGCTCGTGAGCGAGCCCGGCATCAAGACGATTCTGAAGAACGAATCGAAACGGGCAGACAGCGAAGGCCAGGCCCGCGAGCGCAAATCGCGCCCGCGTACCGAAGCAGCGCTGCTGGTGGCGCCGAAGGACTTGCCCGAGATTGCCGCCGCTGGTAGAGCGCGGGGAGCCAAGGGCACCAAGGCCGTCAAGGAAGCGAAAACGGCGAAGGACACGCGAAGCACCAAGGGTGCGTCGCGGTCTGGCGGCAAGGCCGCGCCACCATCGCGCACGGCCAAGGCACCGCGCGGACAAGCCAAAACTCCAAAGAGAAAGCACTGACGTGAAAAACAGATTGATATTCGGCTTCCATGCCGTCACGTCCCGTATCCGCCACGAGGCGTCGAGCGTCGAGGAAGTTTATGTCGATGCCGATCGCCACGATCGCCGCATGCACGACCTGGTCGCGGCTGCGAAGTCTGCCAACGTGCGCGTCATCCAGGCCGACGATGCGCGCCTCTCCAGTATGGTGGGTACTCGACGCCATCAGGGCGTCGTGGCCCGGGCCGGCGCACTTTCCCTGGCGCGTAACCTCGACGAGTTGCTTGACGCAATCGAGGGCCCGCCGCTGCTGCTGGTACTGGACGGCATCACCGATCCGCACAACCTCGGCGCCTGTCTGCGGGTTGCCGACGGTGCAGGCGCCCATGCCGTCATTGCGCCGAAGGACCGCGCCGTTGGCCTGAACGCAACCGCCGCCAAGGTTGCGAGTGGCGCGGCCGAAACGGTGCCCTACATTACCGTCACCAATCTCGCGCGCACCCTGCGTGAGTTGAAGGAACGCGATATCTGGCTGATCGGCACCACGGACGATGCTCCGAAGACAATCTTCGAAGCCGACTTCAAAGGTCCTGTCGCGCTAGTCATGGGGTCCGAAGGAGAGGGCATGCGCCGCCTGACGCGCGAGACATGCGACCTGCTCGTCAGTGTGCCGATGCTGGGCGCTGTGGAAAGCCTGAACGTGTCGGTTGCCTCCGGTATTTGTCTGTACGAAGCGCTGCGCCAGCGGACTTGAGGGTCTGAGGACTGTCCTGCAGTGCAACGGCGAACCCGGTACCATTGGGTTATTCAATTTGAAATTTCCATGCAATCTCCATGCAACCTCCATGTTTAATCGCCTGCGTGACGATATCGCCAGCATCATCGAACGTGACCCTGCCGCGCGCAATGCGTGGGAGGTCATCACGTGCTATCCGGGACTGCATGCCATTGCGTTGCATCGCCTCGCAAAGTACTTCTGGACGCGCAATTTCAAATGGCTGGGCCGTTTCACTTCCCATATCGGACGCGGACTGACGGGCATCGAAATCCATCCAGGCGCCACCATCGGCAGCCGTGTTTTCATTGACCATGGCTTTGGCGTCGTGATTGGCGAGACCGCCGAAGTCGGTGACGACTGCACGATCTATCAGGGCGTGACACTCGGCGGCACCTCACTCCACAAGGGGGCGAAACGCCATCCCACTCTGGGACGCGGTGTCATCATCGGCGCCGGCGCCAAGGTGCTTGGCGCATTCACCGTGGGTGAGGGCGCCAAGGTTGGCTCCAATGCCGTGGTCGTGAAGGAAGTGCCGCCCGGTGCAACTGCCGTTGGCAATCCGGCTCGTATCGTCGAAAAGGAAGCGGGTGGTCCGAAGGAAGCAGCGGCACGCATGTTTGCGGCTTATGGCGTGACACCGGACGGCGACGACCCGGTATCCAAGGCGCTGCATGGCGTCATCAATAACGCAGCGACGCAGGAGCACCAGATAGAGCGGATCCTGCAGGCGCTCAAGGCGGCCGGGATCGGTTGTGAGGTATTACCGCAGCTCGAAAAATTCGATCCGGATCATCTGAACAGGATGGTTGAGTAGAGTTGGGATAGTAGGGCGCCTGCGCGGTCATAGGCGCCGCGGTTCTTTCACCGCGCGGACTCCTGAACGATTTCGCTGCCGTCGAGCGTATGACGACGCACTACGCCGCTGAAGTCGATCGAAATCCATCCGCCGCGTGGCGGCGTCGCGTCACAGTCCCAGTCAGGCAGGACGTAGCGTGCGCGGCTGCTTTCGCCCTCACCGTACAGATGGCCTGCAGGACGGTGCGTATGGCCGTGAATGATGATGCGAGACTGTGCACATTCAAACAGAACCGCGATCTCGTCCTCGTTGACATCCATGATCTCCGCCGGCTTGTTGCGCAGCGCCGCCTTGCTTTGCAAGCGCATGCCTTCGATGGCCTGTTTGCGCTCGTCAAGTGGCATGGAAAGGAATTGCTGTTGCCAGGCTGGCGAACGAACCAGCGCGCGGAACTGCATATAGGCTGCGTCATCGGTACACGCGGCGTCTCCGTGAGACAGGATCACCGGTTGGCCATCGAAGCTAACTATTGAGGGGTCCGGCAGCAGAGTCACACCTGCTTCTGCAGCAAACCGTTCTCCCACCAGGAAATCGCGGTTGCCCGCTATCCAGTACACCGCGACTCCAGCATCGGTGACTTCACGAATCGCCGCCACGATGGAGCGTGGGTAAGGGCTGTCGATATCGTCGTCGCCAGCCCAGTACTCGAAGAGATCGCCCAACAGGTAAAGCGCCGAAGCACGCCGCGCATGCGTGCCAAGAAAACCCAGGAAAGCCTCGGTTGTCCTAAGCATGTTCGGCTGCAGATGCACATCCGAGACGAAGAGTGCCCGCCAGCGCGCGCCATGGGCGTCCATTCCATTGCTGGCGGCAGCGGGGCTCTTCGCGACGCAGTCCATGGCCGGGACGCGCTTGTGCTTAAACGACTTCGGCCTTTTCGATGACGACCGGCTCAACCGGCACGTCGGTGAACATGCCGCTGCGGGAAGTCTTGACTGCCTTGATCTTGTCGACGACGTCCATGCCTTCAGTCACCTTGCCGAAAACGCAGTAACCCCAACCGTCCTGGCCCGGGGCATCAAGGAATGCGTTGTTCTTGACGTTGATGAAAAATTGAGCAGATGCGGAATGCGGATCAGAGGTGCGAGCCATTGCCACCGAATACGGCTCGTTTTTCAAGCCGTTCTTCGCTTCGTTTTCGACCGGGTCGCGCGTTGCTTTCTGCTTCATGTCGGGCGAAAAGCCACCGCCCTGAACCATGAAGCCGTCGATGACGCGATGGAATATGGTGCCATCGTAGTGGCCAGCGCGCACATAGGCGAGGAAGTTTTCGACCGTCTTCGGGGCTTTCGCTTCATCGAGTTCGAGCTTGATTTTTCCGTGGTTGGTGGTAAGCAGTACGGCCATGATGTTCCTTCGAGATTGGTTGGTCGGAGAGGGTGATAAGTCGACAGTTTTTGATTATTCGAACGCTTCGCCCCGAAACGCTTATTTCAGGATTGATGCCGATTCGATCACGACAGGTTCTTGTGGCACGTCCATGCGGCCGGTTGGCACAGCCTTGATCTTGTCGACCACGTCCATGCCTTTGATCACCTTGCCGAACACGGCATAGCCGGCGCCGTCCTGACCAGGATAATTCAGGAAGTTGTTGGCCTTGACGTTAATGAAGAATTGCGCCGACCCTGAGTTAGGGTCGGAAGTGCGCGCCATTGCCACCGTGTAGGCATCGTTCTTCAAGCCATTCCTTGCTTCGTTCTCAATCGGTGGGCGGGTCTTCTTCTGCACCATATTGGCATCGAACCCGCCACCCTGGATCATGAAGCTTTCAATGACCCGATGAAATATGGTCCCGTTGTAATGACCGTTGCGTACATATTCGAGAAAGTTCGCCACACTTTTAGGTGCTTTTTCGGGATACAGTTCCAGCACGATGTTACCCATACTTGTCTTGAGCTGTACTTGGGGATCCTTGCCTTCGGCCATGACTGGCGAACCGGTGAAGAGCGCCGTGGCGGCAAGCGAAATTAAAAGGGAACGACGATTCAGGTGCATTGTGTCTCCGGTGGTGGTGCGCCAGGCCCGACAGGCTCAGCACAGGGTAGTGCGCAGGTCAACTGGATTGCGCAAGAGGTGCATGCGTCGTGCACCAATTCACGCATCCGACTCCCATTACTGCAACACGAAGGTGCGGCATGAAAATCTTTCCCGGCAAGCTTGCGATGCTGCGCTGCCGCGCATTTTATCAATGCTATACTGCCGCGAAAATTCGCATTTTATCAAAGAAGCTTTAGCAAAGATCAGGCTGGAGGGTCGCTTCTCTTTCGATAGGCCCGATGCCCTCCAACGACTCCGCCGTCTCGCCCGGACAGACGAACAATTCATGAGTGTTTTGAAGATCTATAACACGCTTGCGCGTGAGAAGCAGGCGTTTTCTCCAATTGAGCCGGGAAAAGTCCGCATGTATGTATGCGGGATGACCGTGTACGATTACTGCCATGTTGGGCACGCGCGCGTCATGGTGGTATTCGATATCGTGCAGCGGTGGCTGCGCTCGCAGGATTACGACGTCACTTACGTTCGCAACATCACCGACATTGACGACAAGATTATCAAGCGTGCTGTCGAGAACAAGGAATCGATCTCGCAACTGACGGGGCGCTTCATCGCCGCACTGAACGAGGATGCAGAGGCGCTGGGGGTGGAGCGGCCAGACCAGGAGCCACGCGCAACCGCGTACGTGCCGCAGATGCTGAGCATGATCGGCCGCCTCGAAAAAAATGGTCTTGCCTACAAGGCGGCCGACGGCGATGTCAATTACTCTGTCCGCGATTTCCCTGGTTACGGCAAGCTGTCCGGCAAGTCGCTCGATGACCTGCGCGCCGGTGAGCGGGTTGATGTCAACACCGGCAAGCGCGACCCGCTCGACTTCGTCTTGTGGAAATCGTCACGTGAGTCCGAACCCGAAGAAGTGAAATGGGAATCGCCTTGGGGGCGCGGCAGGCCGGGCTGGCACATTGAATGTTCGGCTATGGCGTGCGATCTGCTCGGCGAGCAGTTCGACATCCATGGCGGCGGACAGGACTTGCAGTTTCCGCACCACGAAAACGAAATCGCGCAAAGCGAAGGCGCGAACCAGCATCCCTTTGTGAACTACTGGATGCACAACGGCTTCGTTCGCATCGACAATCAAAAGATGTCGAAGTCTCTCGGAAATTTTTTCACCATTCGTGAGGTCCTGAAGCAGTATGACGCCGAAGTTGTTCGCTTCTTCATCGCGCGCGCGCATTACCGTACCCCACTCAATTATTCCGATGCCCACCTCGACGACGCACGCGGCGCCTTGAGCCGGCTTTACACGGCGCTAAAGGATGTGGCTGCAGACTCCCGGCCGCTTGACTGGTCGGAGCCGCACGCGCTTCGCTTCGCCGAAGCCATGAACGATGACTTCAACACGCCCATAGCCGTCGCCGTGCTGTTTGACCTTGCCAACGAAATCAACCGGGAGCGTTCGCCCGCTCTTGCACGCCAGCTGAAAGCCCTTGGCGGCGTGCTGGGCTTGCTGCAACGCTCGTCCCAGGAATTCATGCATGCCGGGCGGCCCGGCGTCTCCGGCGGTATCGCGGATGCAGACGTGGCGTTGCAAATCGAAGCACGGACCGCGGCAAAGCGGGCAAAAAATTTCGCTGAGGCCGACCGCATCCGCAATGAATTGCTCACGGCGGGCGTGGTGCTGGAAGACCGGCCCGGTGGCCTGACCGAATGGCGCAGGGCATAAGCGCCGTGGCGAAACCAGTCGAGATCGTTACGACGGTCGGCGTCCCGGCTTATTGGGACGACGCCAAGCTCGAATTGATGAAGCGGGACCGCATCATGCGCAAGCTCATCCCGCGCTTTGGCGACCTGCATCTTATTGGTCGAAGCGAACCGTTCACGACATTGGCGCGATCCATTGTTGGCCAACAGATTTCCACCAAAGCCGCCGAGTCTGTTTGGCAACGACTGCTGGCAGTCTGCCCAAAGTGCACGCCACAGCAGATCCTCAAGGCCGGTGAAGTTGACCTGAGCGGCTGCGGCTTGTCGAAGCGCAAGGCCGAGTACATCCTCGATCTGGCAGAGCACTTCAAGGAAAAGCGGGTCCATGTAGAAAAATGGACCGAAATGCAGGATGAAGAGGTGATTGCCGAACTGATCCAGATTCGCGGCATTGGCCGCTGGACGGCAGAGATGTTCCTGATATTTAATCTGCTGAGACCGAATATTCTTCCGCTTGATGATGTCGGCCTGTTGAAGGGCATCAGCGTCAACTACTTCTCTGGCGAGCCGGTTTCGCGCAGCGATGCAAGGGAAGTGGCAGCCAATTGGGAGCCATGGCGAACGGTCGCAACGTGGTACATGTGGCGCAGCCTTGACGCGGCGCCGGTAGAATACTGATAGTCGAGAAATACTGAAAGAGCCAGTAGTCGGCCGGCGCAGGGCGCGCGCGCTGCAGTGGCGTCGAAAGGCCGGCTCGGAATGTGGTTTCCTATAATGAAGAACAATGAATCGCCCAGGCTGTCTCAGCGTAGCCGCTGCGCCTGTGAATCGTAAGGAGATGCGGTGAGCAAGATTACATTCCTCAACTTCGAGCAGCCGATCGCGGACCTCGACTCGAAGATAGAAGAACTGCGTTTCGTGCAGGACGATTCGGCCGTCGACATCTCGGAAGAGATTGAGCGGCTTTCCAAGAAAAGCCAGCAGCTGACCAAGGACATCTACGCCAAGCTCACGCCATGGCAGGTGTCGCAGATCGCGCGCCATCCGCAGCGGCCCTACACCATGGATTACGTGAATGAAATTTTCACTGACTTTCATGAACTGCACGGCGACCGCAGCTATGCTGATGATCTCTCGATCGTTGGCGGCCTGGCCCGTTTCAATGGCCAGGCCTGCATGGTAATCGGGCACCAGAAGGGGCGCGATACCAAGGAGCGCGCATTGCGCAATTTCGGCATGCCCAAGCCCGAGGGCTACCGCAAGGCGATGCGCCTCATGAAGCTAGCGGAAAAATTCGGCATTCCGGTTTTTACATTCGTCGATACTCCCGGTGCGTTTCCAGGCATCGATGCGGAAGAGCGCGGCCAGTCTGAAGCAATTGGCCACAACCTCTACGTCATGGCGGAACTGAAGGTCCCGTTAATCGCTACCATCATCGGCGAGGGTGGCTCGGGCGGCGCACTGGCAATCGCCGTGGGCGACGCTGTGCTGATGCTGCAATACGCTACCTACTCAGTCATTTCCCCGGAAGGTTGTGCCTCCATCCTCTGGAAGACGGCCGAGCGCGCCTCCGATGCCGCCGATGCGCTAGGCCTTACGGCACACCGGTTGAAGGCGCTCAACCTGATCGACAAGATCGTCAACGAACCTCTGGGTGGCGCGCACCGCGACCCCAAGCAGATGGCAGCCATGCTCAAGCGCGCGCTGGCGGATTCCGTGCGCCAGTTCCAGGGCATGAAGACGAAGGAGTTGCTTTCAAACCGCCTTGAGAAGCTGATGAGCTATGGCAAATTCAAGGAAATCACGCTCCCCGAATAATCCGGCCGAGGTGCACCGCGCCTTCGAACGCGCGCTCAGGGGCTTCCTGGCGCGCGTTTGTGTTTCTGCGGTGTGCTCGGACATGCGCGAGTCAAACGGCCCCGTGAACGTTGGCATCGCCTTCTCTGGCGGGCTGGACTCGACTGTGCTGCTGCACCTTGCCAGCCGCTTCGAGCAGGGCTCTCAGGGCCGTCCAGTGCGTTTTCATGCGTTTCATGTCAATCATGGACTGAGCCCCAACGCAGACGCCTGGGAGGCCCATTGCGCCGCGGTGGCAGACCGTGCCGGCATGCACTACGCCAGCAGCAGGGTCGCGGTGCCTCGCAACTCCGGAGATGGCATGGAGCAGGCGGCGCGCATCGCGCGTTATGCCGCTTTGGGCGAGCTGTGCCGCGGAGGTGGCATCGGCCTGCTGCTCACGGCGCATCATCAGGACGACCAGGCGGAAACCGTGCTGCTGCAACTGGTGCGTGGTGCTGGCTTGCGCGGCATCTCCGGCATGGCCGATTTCCAGCCCGGGCACGAGCTGCTGGGGCCTGGCGTAGCACTCGGACGTCCCTTGCTGCAGATAACCCGCGCCGCGCTTGAGCGCGTTCTGGCCGAATCTGGCCTTCCCCTGATTCATGACGAATCCAACCATGACACGCTGATTCGGCGCAATGCGGTGCGACACGCGATCGCACCTGTTGTTGAGGCACATTTCCCGGGCTTTGCATCACTGCTCTCACGGACAGCAGTGCATGCGCAGACGGCTACGGTTCTGTTGCAGGAGCTTGCCGAGATTGACCACGCTTCGTGCATGCTTGGTGAGGCCGGCGGCGCGCTCGCCGTCGGCGGCCTGCGCCAACTGTCACCACCGCGCTTCGACAACCTGCTGCGCTACTGGCTGCACCGTCACGGCGTCCGCTTGCCAAGCACGGCACGTCTTGCCGAAATTCGAGGGCAAATGCTGGGTGCAGAAAGTGATATGCACCCGTACTTCGAATTCGACAAGTTGACCCTGCACCGCATCGCCGACCGGCTGGAGTTGCATCCGAAGTTGGGCTTGCCACCGTCTAACCCGATTGATGTCGAGTGGCACGGCGAGGCCGAAATCGCGGTTCCCTCGTGGCGTGGCCGCCTGCACTTCGACCAGACTTCCGGCGCTGGTTTAGCGCGGGAGTCGGTACTGAACCGGCCGCTGACATTGAGGCCGAGGGCAGGGCAGGAGCGGCTTAAGCTCGCCTTGAACCGGCCTTCAAAATCCCTCAAAAGCCTGTTCCAGGAAGCCGAAATTGCGCCTTGGCGGCGGGCCTGGTTGCCTTTGGCTTATCTCGATTCGGAGCTCGTTTTTGTTGCGGGTTTGGGGATGGACGCAAGGCGCTTGCAGGCTAGCCCTGGCGTTGTGCTGCGGTGGCAACCCGACACTGCGTGAGCCGTGCCAACCGCGCAGGCCGGAGCTTGCCAGCCACGCGTTTTGCCGCCGGCTTTAAACCGATTGCAATTTGGCACAGCACGGCGGTCGCGCCATTGCCGCCATTCTTGTCCTTGCGCATTGCAGCATGTAAAATCGCGGGTTCCGTCACCCATTCTCGCCTGGTCGCCTTTCCGTCGACTCGGCCCAGCTCCCATGGCTTTATTCGTTCACAAATACGGCGGCACTTCGATGGGCTCTACCGAGCGCATCAAGAACGTCGCACGGCGCATCGCAAAGTGGCATGACGCGGGCCATCAGATCGTCGTCGTACCGTCTGCAATGTCTGGTGAAACCAACCGCCTGCTCGGCCTCGCAAAGGAGATCAGCAACGACCCCGACCCGCGCGAACTCGACATGATCGCCTCCACCGGCGAGCAGGTGTCCGTTGCGCTGCTGGCCATTGCGCTGCATGCAATCGGCAAGGAAGCCGTCTCCTACGCGGGCTGGCAAGTCCCCATCATGACCGACTCCGCCTTCACCAAGGCGCGCATCCGCTCGATCGACGACAGCAAGGTTCGCAAGGACCTTGATGCTGGCCGCGTGGTCATCATCACGGGTTTTCAGGGCATGGATGAAGACGGCAATATTTCGACGCTCGGCCGTGGCGGTTCGGATACGTCGGCAGTCGCCGTAGCGGCTGCACTCAAGGCTTCCGAATGCCTCATTTACACCGACGTCGACGGCGTATACACGACTGACCCGCGCGTTGTATCCGATGCCCGCCGCTTGAAGACCGTGACCTTCGAAGAGATGCTGGAGATGGCATCGCTCGGCTCCAAAGTCCTGCAGATTCGCTCCGTGGAATTCGCCGGAAACTACCGCATGCCCACGCGCGTTCTGTCGTCGCTGACAGACCCCCTGATGCCGCTCGAGGAAGAAGCCAATTCGGGCACACTGATTTCGTTTGAGGGAGACAGCCACATGGAACAAGCCACCATCACCGGCATCGCGTTCAATCGCGACGAAGCCAAGATTACCGTCATGTCAGTACCCGACAAGCCCGGCATCGCGTACCAGATCCTGGGCCCGGTCGCCGATGCGAACATCGAAGTCGACATGATCATCCAGAATCAATCGGTGGACGGCAAGACCGACTTCACCTTCACGGTACCGCGCGCCGAGTACAACAAGGCGATGGACGTCCTTGATGCCAGCGTGAAAGCGCATATCGGATCAGGGAATATCGTCGGCGACGCCAAGGTCTCCAAAGTCTCCGTGGTTGGCGTCGGCATGCGTAGCCATGTCGGCATCGCATCACGCATGTTCCAGACCTTGTCGGAAGAGGGCATCAATATCCTGATGATCTCCACCTCCGAAATCAAGATTTCCGTTCTGATCAACGAGAAATACATGGAGCTGGCCGTGCGGGCTTTACACAAGGCATTTGATCTTGATAAAGCGTGAGGTTGTAATGCCCTTATGCATGGCAACTTGCATTGACCAAGTCCCGCTCAGCAGATATGATTCTGGACTTCCCTGTGGCGGAGCAGTAACGTTCGCCCGGTACGGGAGACGTGGCCGAGTGGTCGAAGGCACTTCCCTGCTAAGGAAGCATATGGGCTTAAACCTGTATCGTGGGTTCGACTCCCACCGTCTCCGCCACCCCTAACAGGGGTGAGCGTAAATCGTTGATTAAAAGGCCCTTTTTGAGGGTCTTTTTCTTTTTCTGCGCTACCCCAAGCCTGTCGCGGTGCTACCTCGAGTAGATTTGGTGTAGCGACGCCTGTTTAACAAAAGATTTTTTAAAAAAGGCTAAACCACATCGCTTTACTCGGTTCATTCACATCGTTCCGGAGTATAGAGATGGCCACCGCGATTTCCTTTCTTTCACAACAATCCCCATTTCGTTTGGCCGCAGCCGAAGCCCGACAAAACCCGTCCCCCGTTCGCGGTACTACCCCAAATTTTCCAAAGTATCTGGCGCAGCGCAAGGGAGTCTATTACTTCAAGCGCAAGGTGCCCGGCTCCCTGGTCCGTGAGTTGGGGGGGCAGTCACAAATCTGGAAGTCGCTCGACACAACCGATTTTGCGCGGGCATGCTGGGTACTGGCTAAGGAAGTGGCCGCTTTTGAACTGCGGGTGACGACCGTCCGGTTGCGGATGGCCAGCGAAGGACTTACGACTGCGCCTCCGTCCAATGTCGTAGAGCTCAGTGAAGACATGGTTCCCGCGCTGGTCCAGCGTTACTACGTCCATATGCTTGAGCGCGAGGAACAGGAACTGCGCGAAATGCGGAATCCCGTCGCGGCGGAAATGGTCAGGCGCAAGGCGGATGCCGACGAAATGCTCCAGTACTATGAAGCGGCGCTCACCTGCAGTGATACATCCGCGGTCGAAGAGACCGGACGCCAGCTTCTGGCAGGGGAGGGTCTGAAATCACGTGCAGGGTCGCCAGTCCATACCGAGTTTTGTGAAAAACTGTTAGAAGCGGAAGTCGCGATTCTGCGCGAGCAGCGTGCGAGGCTTGACGGCAAGAAGCAGCCCACGCCTAGCACGTCCCTACCGATACGGTTACAACCCAAGCTACCCGACTACCTCGCCGTGTGGGCGAGTGCAAAGGTGCGCCCGCTTAAAACGCTCGAGACGACGTCGCGAATGGTCCAAATGTGGTGCTCACTCATGGGCGATACGCCTGCCTCTCTCATTTCAAAAGAACTTGTCAAAAAATTTCGGGACAAGTTGATGGCGCAGCAGTTATCGGCCGCAACCATCCGTAATCGCTTGGGATTGTTGCGAGCCGTGGTGAACAACTATTTCGAAGAAATGCATATCGAGGGCACCGTAAATCCCTTTCACAACATTCGTGTGAACGACAAGGGGCAGCACCAACGCGCCGTGAAAGACCGTCGCGCCTTCGAAATGTCGGAGCTGAATACCCTTTATTCCACACCGTTTTTTATCGAACGACACGTGCCTAAAGGGCAGGTGAAGGAAGCCGGCTACTGGGCAACCCTGATGGCGCCGTTTGTCGGCGCTCGCATAGAGGAAATCGCACAGATGCGCCTAGTCGACATAGAAATCATCAATGGTATCTGGACGCTGCGTATCTGCGACCTTGATAAGGAGACACAAGCCTTGAAAACGCCAAACAGCTTCCGTCGAATACCTATCCACGATGAGCTAATTAAGCTGGGGTTTTTGCAGTACGTATGCGACCTCAAGCGTCGGGGCGAAAAGCGGTTGTTTCCGTCGCTGAAATGCGAGAACAGGTATAGAAGGTGGTCCAACGAACTCGGAAAGTGGTTTGGCCGCTTCCTCAAAAAGATGGGTATGGCGTCAGGACAGCTCGACTATCACGCGTTCAGATACAACTTCAAGCAGCGCCTCACCCAGTGCGGCGTTGACGATGAAGTTCGTGATGCGCTCGTTGGGCACTGGCTGACAAAGGATAAATCCGGAAAAGCATACATGAGAAGTGCGAACCGGCAGTACAACTTCGTGGCGCTCTGCAACGCGATGCGCACGCTGCGCTATGCGGAACTTGACCTGTCGCGCCTGTATGTTGCGAGCCCCTTGGAGGGCGTGGTACCGGAACTCTTTACCCGCTAGTCCTCCGCGCCAGGCAGCCCGCCGCCTTTGACACCGGCGGGCTATCACTTCCCCAGTTCGCTAGCGCCTCGGTCCAACTGCTTACTCAATACCTGTCAACTTCATCACCGGTTCAGTCGCCGACTTTCATCGTCGCGGCCGCGCCATTTTTCTGACCTGCTCACTCGGACGTCACGCGGTCAATGCCTGCCAATGCATCCGTCCGCATCCGCCGCCAGCAAGGCCGGTGGCACCGCATTCAATTTGGCCTGCGTCGTTGCTTGAGCGGTTCCGCCTTGGACGGCGCTCAAAGTGGGCTACGAAAAATAATTTGATGAGCAAATCCCTAGCTTTTCTGGCGTCCTTCGAACGAATTTGCATTGTTTAACAAATTTTCTGGAGTTTTCTGGATTTTGGTAGCTACACATTTGACAGCAATGGTTGCTGCCAAATTTTTCTAAAACGTGGAGCTTCAAATGCAAAACACCAAATATCCCCGTGAGCGCTTGCTGCCGGCCTTCATCGACAACATCGAGGTCCATGCGGACTTCCTCCCGAAAATCATGGATACAGAGAGATGGGAAGCTGAAATCGGGGCCTATTGCGATGCAATGGTTGAGAACGGCTACAAGTTTTTCAAGTGCTCGCGACGTGCAATCGATGAGGCTTACATCGGATATATCACCGACCGCCTGCACCGGCTCGGATTGAGCAGCGACCGCAAAGCCGGCTAAAAACGAAATTGCCGGCAAGGTCGGCCCGTCCTACATAGGAGACAAAAATGAGTACAGCGTTAGCAACTTGCACCACGCAAGAGCCGCCCTCAGAAAGCCTCTCGCTCTTCAATGCACTGCTCTTCAAGAACAACCTAGACTACGGCATCACTTGGCGCTGGCAACGGCGATGCCGTCACGGCATCATCGAGGTTTATGACGTCAGCTTCGGGCCCTGCGACGGCGTGGTCGAAAGCGAGGCTTTTGAGCGCAACACGCAGCTATGGGAGGAGAGCGACCGGGTGTTGGGCCGGATGCACTCCGGGTCGCCCAAGCACCGCGCAGTAAGGGCGCTGGTCGCAAGACTCCAGGCGCGGTCGGCGTGAGGTAAGTATCTGTTCGACTTATTCGCTTATTACGCTGGCTCGCCAGTTCACTTGCGCCGGAGAGGCAAAGGCAGCTACCGCCCGAGCGCCTTTGCTACGTCACCACTGCGGACGCGCAAGGCAGGCCAAAGCGCGGGTACACCAACAAGGCCAAGGAAGTCACCTACAAGCGATGCTTGAAAACGCTCGAGAAGAGAGCTTTCGGTCAGCGGAACGGCATAGATAAATCCCTCATATCAGAATTCAATTTGACCGATTTTTATTTGACCTACGCCTCTTTGATTTGCACGCAATTCGGCCTGGAAGAATGGGCACGCGGGCGAATGCCCAAAGCCGACGGGGTCTGGAAAGTGTCGCCTCTTCAGGCCCGGCGTTCAGCGTCTAAGGTGCAACTTTAGACTACACATCGGATTCCGAAGACGGCAAGCTCGTTCACGCCAGCAGAGCTGCGCTGTATGGCTTCGGCCTGGCTCTGGAGATAGTCAATCAAGGAAGCGAAGGGCTGTCCTGCAGAGCCTCCTGGAATGCTCCAGGTCTTGTTGTCGAGTTGCATCAAGACCAAAATGCCTCTGGAGCTGTTGGTTCCTCGCAGGTACTGCCCTACTATTTGGGTTCCCAGCGTGTCGGTGAGCGAATTCGCAGAGTAGTTTCGGCTGGCATCAACGGGCTTGATTTCCACGCACACGTTGCCAGCAGTGCAGCTCAGCTGAATATCGGTCATGTTGTCGTCGTCAACTTCCTCCTCCCTGTGAACGCTGAAGCGAAGGTTTTGTGTGTCTCGAAACTTCGCTGCTAGCCATCGCTGCAAAAATGCCTCAGGCATCCCTGGCTTGAAAAGGTCACGTTCGCTGAAGGGGCCTTCTTCGAGGTTCTTCCGAATTTCCTCGAGGCGGGCAATCACCTGTTCGTACAGCTGTGCCTCAGTGCGCGGGTCCGACAAGAACGACGAACCAAGGGACTTAAGATTTGTGGAAGTCTGATTCGCAGCTTGCGCCGCATCGAGAGCAGCATGCTCGGTTACCCGTCCCCTGACCCAGTTCAGCTCGGTCGGGTCGGTAAGGGTGGCCACCAAGGCAACTAACGAGTCGTGCCCAATCTGCCCCCGGGCGCCAAGAAACACGTTTGGAATCCGTTCGCGCATGCGCTTTGACGGCGGCCCAAAGATGTGGTTGTCGCCGACCTCCTCTGGGATGGGCGCGTTAGGTGGATGAGCACTTAGCAGCGCATGTATGCTAAGCAGCACATCGGCAGCCTCGTGGCTCAACGTGGCCTGCAACCACTTTAGGTCTCCCGCTATCTCAGCAAACGCACTTACCTCGGGCTCCACTTCAACTTCGATGCTATTTACGTGTATGAGGAACCACCGCCAGGCAGCGGGTGAGTCGTCGTCCATCCAGATGCGAAGCCATGCCATTTCGCCAATACGGCCGTTGGAGCCAATGGACGACGTGAGCTTGGTTAGGCACAGAGCACCGACCGTTGTCGGGGGCAGGAGGCCATCCTCTCGCAAAGCAATGATGACCGCCTTGAGGGTCTCGCGTTGGCTGATTTGGCCGGAAGCGACCAAGGGCAGCAGTTGCACCAAGAGGCCTCGGCGAACATCCGGCGGGCAGCGCAGCGCCATTTCGAGGGCACCTTGCACGCCGTTGCCTCGTGAAGCCGCTTGAGCGTCGGCGACCACCCAAGACGTCAGAGACGCTTCCACGTCCGTCCGGTGCAAGCGAGCAAGCGCCTCGAACCAAGGTGGCGGACCGTTCAGCTCCCACACGGCAAACTGCGCAGCTTTCGCAGCATTCGTCGTCGATAGCGCTGAAATTGAACCTGCGTCTCGAAGGGACCTGCCAATCCCTGCAAGTGCAATGAGCGCAATCCAAGGGATATTGCCGTTGGTGTAGGCCGAAGGGTTCGGCGGGGTCACGGTGGGCCAGTACGCCTTCAGGCCATCCTCAAACGCCGCGGCGATTTCAGGGCTTAGGCTCATCGCAATCGCGTCGAAGTCCAGGTCCGAGTAGGTGCGTTGCCCCAAGCGCCCAAAAGAGTATTGAAGCAAACCTTGCAGTGAGCCCGCATAGGTTCCGTCGCGAATATGCGCCAAGTTCGCAAGTAGCTGCGACTTGTAGTCTTCGATTGTCTGCTTGGCGACCGTCTTCCTCTCGCGTTCCAAACCCGTCCATTCACGCCGTTGGTTTGCACCCTTGCGCCATCGATTGTATTCGGCTCCAACGAGGAGGGCTCGCGCCGACCCTGCGCTTCCCAGACCAATCTCCCGGAGTGCGTTAGCACGCTCCCGACGATGTTGTCGGGAGAATGCAACTGCCATAGCCACGGCAAACCAAATGTCCCGCTCATCGGCAGGTCGTGCCGGGTCGTTCGCTCGCCTAGAGAGCTCAGGCAGGTCCGCCGCACCAAAGTTCACAAGGCAGTTGGCCCTCCATGTCAGCCGGCTGACCGACGCACTGATGTCTTCGGACTGAGCAATGGCTAGGGCTACATTCCAACGTAGTTCTGTATGCCGTGCGATAGCCTCGTCTAGTCGATTGAACTCGTCTCGGTCAGTGAACCCTGAGTCGCGCTGAGCTTCGATTCGCTCCGCAGCTTTTACGCAAACCGCAGGGTAGGAGTCAACCGTCGACGGTAGCGATGCAAGCGCGCGCTCGTAGCAGGCAGGTAGGACCTCGAGCAGCCACGCTCTCTCCGGTTGGTCGGATTCCGGGAACCGAGCAAAACGCTCGCCGAGGACTGGGCGCGGCAAGGACGTCATGACCGCCCCAAGTAGCAGTAATGTGGCCGGCAGGTCAGCCGCTTGAAGAAACTCGTTCTTGACTACTCTAACTAACGGCCCTGAGCCGTACTCCGCCTCGCCGTAGGTCGTGTCGAAGACGGCTGACAGCTCAGCTTCGGTGAGGTGCTTCCAGTCCGCAACAGGCAGGGCATGGGCGATGAGCTCGTTTGTGCCCACCAGACCGGCCTTCAAGTCGGCCAGAACTTGCTGCCGCTGGTCCGCCGTTCCCACGTGCTCAAGAACGTCGAGCGCAAGCGAGCGCTCCCAAGACGGCGCGGCGGGGTCCCTATAGGTCGCGAACGAAATCAGTGCACAATCGGCAAGCTTTGCATGCCGCGCAATATGGAAGCACATGGTCCTGACTTGTGTCGGCATGCTGACATCGGCCAGTGCTTCGGCGACCTTACCGGGACGCAGGGCGCGCCCCACACGCATGTACTCGCTGGCGCTCCTGAACAAGCTCACCTCGAGGCCGCGCTTCGTCGCTTCGATGAAATTCGCAAACGCTTTGTCTGCTGAAATCCCGTCCCAAGCTTGGGGGTCACCTTCGAAAAAAAGGGTTTCCGGGAACTCGCGCACCACCCACTCGCGAGCCGTGACGTTGATTGCCGCCAACCAGCTAAGCGCCGCTCTGCGCGCAGGGATTAGCACAGCCGGGCCGAAGGGGCACCCTGCAAAGAGTCGTTGCAGGCGCAGGAGCGGCACACCGATGGCCAGTTGCTTAGCTACCCACTGGGCCGCCAAGAACTCGCGAATAGAACGGTGGTGGAACTTGACACGCCCAAAGCTGGCTTCGTCGAACAAAGCGGTGGCCAGAAGCCGCCGGACAGATGTCGGAGGCCAATCAGCAAGGACGGTATGCGGAGCCAGTTCGCTAACCGTCGGGGTCATGCCAGGGTCCAGGCTGAAGAACGCACAGCCCCCAAACTCCGCGGCTGCTGCCAGTTCCATAGCCCCCGCGCGAAGCTGGTCGACTGATACGACCTCACCCGCGGCCTCGTAGTTTTCGTTGAACTCACACAGCCGGTTGGAGATGTTCGCCTCGATGAGCTCGCGGTACGTACCCAAGCTCCTGCGCTGGTTCCAAAGCACGACCATCCACCGCAAGTCCAGCGGACGTGTCGCCATGAACTCGTAGTCCCCGTCCGCTACTGCTGTCCAAAATTGGTCTTCACCATGAAGGCCAAATGCAGCGGCGCATCGGTGAGCCTCGGAGTTCGACAATGGGTCCAGACCGACGACAAATGCCTCCACGGAGGGCGCCGCGCCTAACGCAGGGACAGCAACGGTGGACGAATCAGGCAAGGGTAGCGGAGCTTCAGCAGCTGTTCTGGCCGCGAGGGCGCGCTCAATGGGCTTCGCGAGGCGGGCGTCGACTGCTGACCGAACCCCGGGTGTTGACCAGTCCGTGACCCGTGAAGAGATGGCAATACGCGCTCTGGCCAAGTTCGAGCCGAGCGCTCGCTGAACGACTGCGAGTGCTTTTTCGAAGTCGGCATGCGATTTGAGGCGAGCTTCGTCCACTGCATCGAGGAAAAAGTAGCCGGGCCCATCCGATGCAGCCCAAGCGTCGAATTCTGCGTCATGTCCGGTGAGTACAAGTCTCCAGGACTCGGAGTCAGATAGCTGGTTCAGCGGGATGAAGAAGGCTAGTTGACCGGCCTCCCGCAGTCTTCCAACTTCGCTCTGAAACTCGATGGTCTTGCCAATGCCCGCCTCACCAAGAACAACAAGGAGCGGCTTATCGTGAAGGTCCGTCCATGTGCTGCGGCCTTGTCGTTGGTCTAGGAATTGGCTCCAGTCCGAGTCATCGCTGTCAGTCGCGGCGTCTGTGTGCTGTGAAAAGGTCCGTCGCAGGTCGATATTCATATCGCAAGCATAGCTTTAAAGCGGCTGTTGAGTTACTAGGACTTTCGTCGATTTCTGACCTTTGAATTCGATACAGTTCAGCCCAAATCCGACTATGAATCAGCTCATGCCCGTGCTGCTACCCGTTGTTCTGGCCCGCCAAGTCTGATTCGCCGCTCTGTCTCAACATACTCAAGGCCGTCCGCTCCGGACCGAATACAGGCAACGCCTTGTTCACAACCGTGCCGAGCGTCTTCAAATTAAGCTCGGCATGCCATCGATGCGGAATGTCGGCGCCATCGATGAGTGCACGTTTCTGCCGGTTGATGGCATCGTCTGCTCATGGCGGACGCGCCCCAGTGGAAGGCAGTCTGCTCGCCACCTCTTCGTCTTGTCGGGAAGGCTGCCGACATAGTCGGCAGCCTTAAACAGAAATCAGATGGCAAGCATAACTTGGCCAGCTGACGACTCAATTCTCTCACCTTCGCTGCTGGTTAAGCTGCTGACTCCCGCCAGCGCTTCCCAGCCAATCTGTTTGTCAGCATCGCTCACCCGGGCGCCAACCCGGGCTTGCGTTTGAAGCTGCTACAGAAGTCGGTGGATGCCCGTCAAGGCCTCCATTCCCATGAACCCCCGCCAAGGGATTCTGGTTTCACTACGCTCATCAACTTTTCAAACGACTCGGCTCTCGCCGGCCACTCGACTGCATACTCAGGGAAACGTCTTGTCCAGGGAATGACCCCCGCCCTTAGGCACCGATATTCCGGCGCTACGACAGCAATCGGCTTATAGACCTTGGTTTGCGGGGAGCCAGAAAACCCCCGCACCGCGGTCCATTTTGTTTTGGTTAGATACGCAAAGCTTTACGAACAGACCACCAGTCTCTCTCGAGCTGCATCACTTTCAGGCGCTTTCCCCGATTTCATCGCCCCGACCCCATTAAGCGGGCGGCTACTCATCGTGATGTTCCCAGTTCAATTCCAAGAATTCCAGGCACTGCAGGCCCTAGCTGGTTCTTATTCTCCCAATGCCCTCGCGGGCACTTACACGCTTTTGCTCCAGACAACGCAAAGGACTTCCCGGCGCGACCCGGTTCATCCTTTGCTGCTGTGCATACCCCTCTACCGATTCCAGTCGGTTTCGTGTATGCCCGTGGTCTACGACGCTTGCGCGCCTCGACTCACCCGGTCTGACTACGCGTGGGCTTTCCGTCGTGCGTCTCTTCCTGCCGAAGAGGTGGCACGCCGGCGGACAGGCTTTACTGTCATTTCGCATATCAAGAGCTCGCACCGACGGACAAGGTCAGTGGTCACAGGCTTGCGCCCCATTGAAAGAATCAATGTCTGTGTCCCAATCGCACGGATTCACGCACAGTACTTGTGTACCAAAATGTGCGTCGTTTTGATGCATGGCCATGCTCGGCCATGCACATCGGTATGAAGTAGACGCGGGGGATTACTCCTCCTCAGGAGGTATTACTCCCCGCGCCCCTTCCGACACGTAGCAGGCACCTTTTTGGGATGCACTACGCGCTGTGGCACCAGGCGGCTAACCTGGTTTATGCCGAATGAAAAGTTGACAATGCAGTGCTGAACGGTTGGCGACCGGTCAGCACTGCGAGCATGGTGATGCGTATGTTCGGTAGTGCTGGCGTTGGCGCGCCAGTGGTCCAGTGCGATGCAAAGTCGCGTGTTGACCTCGCACATGTATAGCGACATGTCGCGAAAAAACGCAATGGGTTCATTGTCTGCAACCGACTTCGCGTCGGTACACGGCCCATGCGGGCTTTCGACGCCGCTCGCTATACGTCGTACCAACAACCTCCGGCACGACGCCCTATCAACTATGAAAGCCTCCGATGCAGCCCTTCAACTCAAAGTCCCACGCAACAAAACCGCCCTAATGCAGCACCTGCAGTTGCTGGTTGTTCGTCACCATTACTGGTGGTGCGGCGGCATCATTAAGCCATCGCGATTGGCCGCCTTTGCCGCGAAGATGGCTTCCCGGTACCGGATAACTCGACCGACGCGCGGACGCGCCTATGACCGAATTCGCGGTCGTGCAGCGGTACATTTGGTGGTCTTTCCGGTAGGGGAGAATAACGTCGCATGGTGGCTTTTATCCGACGAAGGGAAGTGTGGATTGAACGACCCGGCGAGCCCAGATGCGCACATGGCGAAGAACGCAATGGCGTCGGACGGTCACATTTTTTTCACCGATTACGTCCTGCTTTACGCGCATAAGAAGGACGCAAGGAAGCTAACTGACGCTAAAACGGGAAGGGAAAAACTGGTATTGAAGGACCGCTCGACCTGGACCTGGAAACTTACCGATGCTGCACTTAATGAAGTGAAAGCGTCCCTTGAACGGGCTGTTGCAAACCTTGAGTATGGCGACGAAGGAGGCAACGGCCGGCGCCCATGGGGAGTCTTGGGCATACTCGCTTGTCAGCGGGAGCGGCCACTATTTTCGGGTGTACGGAACCATGTAATTGCGGTTCATCGGCACGCCGACACGCACTGGGGACGAGTAAAAAGGAAATGGCAGGGGCAAAACTTTGCTCAGCTTGCGCCGGGGGCAGGGCGGGACGGTGAACTTCGCAACTTGAAAGAAATTATAGGTTTTCATCTGCCGAAGATGACGCGTATTAAGGTGTACGGTGATGCGCCAAAAGCTATCGGTGAAATCGCATCGAGCGAGCGCCGCCCGGGCGATTTGGCTGCGGCTACGTCTCTGTGGACAGCCGAACAGTTCAAATTGCGGGCCCTGTAACGTAAACTCGGTTTATGACAGCGCTTCCCCGCTTCGACCTCGCGTTATTTTGTCGCAAAGTGTTGTAGCAACTCTTCGAGTATCTCCATCGCTCGTGCAACTCATGCGGTTGGTCGGGAACACGGGAAAGAGGCCCTGAAAATCGGTCGCAAAGAACTTCAGCTGGGCGCCGGCCACCGACCATATGAAGCGGCCGTGGGAATCCGCCGGGACCGCGTAGTGGTCCACACGACCCTCTCGGCTCTCGTCGATTCGTCGTTGTCTATTAAACCTCCAGGCAAAGTGAGCCCCTGCCTTATCGCGGCAGGCATTCCCGGCATTCGGTTGAAAGTTTCATTCTGTTTTCCGGGTAGGAGCGTTGAGTGCTTTCGCCTGCCTTCTGAGGCAGCGCTTGCAGGTCACGCGCGCCGGGTCTTGGGTGTAGTAGCCGCGCGCCCAACTCGAGCCATCGGACGACTTAGCGTGGCACAGCGGGACCACGGATTGGCCGGCCGCGTTTTCTTGGTAATGCCAGGATGGGGCGCGGTACGGCGCGGCAATTTGCGACAGGGTCGGTGGCTTGCGCACAAGTGCTTGGGCGGCCGCTATCTCATCGGCGTAGACGGCGAGCAGCCGCTTGTAGATGACGCCCTGGTGTTCGTCGGGGTGTTGGGTTTGCATGGAAAAGCTCCTGTCGTGTGTGCTTCGTATAGACAGGACGGTTAGCCGGCTGCTGCAAAAAGAGATAAACACGCCGAATCATCGGTTAGTATCGTGGCGGGAGGGAATATGAAAAAGACAATAATGGCAGCGGCTCTGATAGCGAGCTGCGCGACGGCCATGGCCGCGTCAGACTGGCGCAGTCTTGGGGCCAACGATAAGGAAGCCGCTTACATTGATATTGCAAGCGTCTCTCAGATTGGCGACTATCCGCAGGCTTGGCTCAAGATGAACTATGCCGCTACTAAAATCTTGGAGGGCAAAGGCTATCGGTCCCTTGTATCGCTGACTTTTTATAACCGCGCTGCGAAGGAAAGCGCTCACCGAATAGCAATCCTTTACGAGCGATTGGACGGTGAGGGCGACAAAGTTTTCGACTATCTGACGCCGGTAAAAGACCTACGGTTCACGCCCGCTGCGCCCGACAGCTTCGGCGACGTTGGAATGCTCATCGTCTGCACCCGGTAGCTTTGGCGGCGACATGCAGCCTTGCTGCGGCGGCGCCCGAATGGCGCGATTTGGCATCAAGTGACGGTGGCGGGTTCTACCTCGACATGAGCAGCTTGGCTTGGCTTGGCACCTACCCGCAGGCGTGGGACAAAACAACGTACCCGGAAGGGAAAATGTATAACGGCCAATCCTACCGCGCCGGCGTATCGCTCGCCTACTACAACTGCGCTACGCAGGAGAGCGCCATCCGTACCGCAATTTGGTATGAGCTGCCCGAACCAGGGGGACGCGTGGTTCTCACAATCTCAACGCCGGTGGAAGAAATGCGCTTCGCACCTCATGGGCCGGGCACTGTTGGCGAGGCAGCGATGCGTATCGTCTGCGCTCGCTTCCCCGGTAAGAAGCGATAGCCGATGAAAAGCCGAATCGCATTGAGCTTGTGCTTGTGCTTGTGCTTGTTAGTGGCTTCAACGGCTTCCGCGGCGGATTGGCGCTCCTTAGGCGGCAGTTCTATCGAAGAGTTTTTCCTAGACGTGACCAGCATCGCGCGGGTTTCTGACTACCCGCAGGCTTGGACAAAGCTCAACTATGTAACTCCCCAAACCGTAGGGGGCAAAACGTACCAGTCCATGATTTCACTAATGTATTTCGACTGCGCGGCGCAGGAAAGCGGTCACCGTTCCGGCATCTTTTACGAGGGCAAAAACGGGGAGGGAGCGAGAATCTACAGCGAGACTACTCCAGTTCATTCCATAGCATTCACGCCCTCGGCGCCGGATACATTTGGTGAGAAGGCGTTGTGGGTCGTCTGCGCCCGCTACGCCCCTCACAAGAGGTAGTCGATGAAGAGCGTCATTGCATTGGCCTGTGCTTGTTAGTAGGACCCTCGGCATGGGCGGAGGACTGGCGGAATATTTCTGCAGCCGGTAACGCCGAGGAGGTATTGACATAGACGGCATCGCCCCAAAGCGAAGCCGGTACGCCGCATGGTTAATGGGTCGGGACCTTGGCAAACAAGGCGTTGAAGTCAGTTTTATCGTTGTTCATTAAACCTCCAGGTAAAGTTAGCCCCTGCCTCATCGCGGCACGCATTTTTAGGGGAGTGGGGGAAGAGCGGTTAGCGGGGCGTCATCGTCGTAGTCGCCTAAAACTTCCGGTGACCACGCCAAATATCTCCAGGCTGCCTACTGGGTGGATGTCGCTGAAAGCTGGGTTTGCCGGCTCGAGGTAGTAACGATGCCGAGCGTCGAGCCTGAGCGTCTTAATGGTGTATTCGTCGTCGACGATGGCAACGACAATGTCCCCGGCACGCGTGGCGCTGTTCTTCTCGACCGTGACGATATCGCCGTCGAGGAGCCCTGCATCCTTCATGCTCTCACCACGTACCCGGCACAGCACCGTGCGGTTCGGGTCATCAATCAGGTAGTCGTCGATGGTGATGAGCTCGACAGCATCTTGGCTTGCCGGTTGAGGCAGGCCGGCGCGGACCGTGTTCACGATTGGACGGGCGAAGAAGGCCTTTGTAGGAGCGATGCGACCTTCCACCCTGTCGAGGTAGCCGGCGGCGGCCAGACGTCCTATAAGGGCAAATACGGAGGACGTCGAGGAGAGGCCGACCACATCGCAAAGCCTCGCCATCGACGGGAACGTCTGATTTCGTTTCCAATAGGTACGCAAGGCTGCCAGGTACAGTGTGTCATCCATCTTTCGCTCCATCGAATAAGCGTTCGATTAAGTCAAGATACTGTATGTCCATACAGTTGTCAAGGCGACTATGTCGTCCTATGGTCGAGCGCCGGCCCCGTTCAAGCTGCGAATACTGGAGCGCCTTTGCTTTGCTACCCGGCCACCAGCCGAGACTGGACTAAGTATGGCGGAGACCGGTTGCTAAACATTTCAACAAAATGTTTAGCAACTCGCCGGTACGGCCATGTATCGGGAGGGGTTGCCAGCGGGGCGGTGGAAGCCTTCCGGACGCGGTTCTCGTCTTCGCAAAGGCATTCGACGAGTGTACCGACTGTGCAGACAGACAGCTGCGAAGCCGCTATGTTGGGGGGGCGGAGCGCGGCTGCGGCCTAAAGGTTTGCTTCTTCATAAATGAACTGGTGAAGTTCTTACGAAGCAATATAAACTCGTGACGCTACAGGACCTTTAGGCTCGGACGGACTTCGCGGCCTAACTGTGCGCACTTCAACCCTACATTCCTCATGTCACAAAACTTTAACGAAATCGCGAATTTTCTATGGTCTGTCGCAGACCTGCTTCGTGGGGATTACAAACAAGCCGACTACGGCAAAATCATCATGCCTTTTGCGCTACTGCGCCGCCTGGACTGCGTCCTAGAATCGACCAAGGACGCCGTACTGGCTGAATACGCTAAGCGCAAGGACGAAGGGGTTCAACTCGATATCTTCCTCCAACGCAAAAGCAAACAGGCGTTCTACAACATCAGCAAGTTCACGTTGCCAAGCCTCCTTGACGACCCGAAGCACATCCGTCAGAACTTGACTGCCTACCTTGGCGACTTTTCTGCCGAGGCCCGCGATGTCTTCGAGCGATTCCAGTTTTCCGAGCGGCTGACCGACCTGGACGAAAAAGGTCTCCTTTTCATGTTGGTTCAGAAGTTTGCGGCCATCGACCTGCACCCCGATGTAGTGCCAAACGAAACGATGGGCTACGCCTTCGAGGAGCTGATTCGCCGCTTTGCCGAGACATCCAATGAAACCGCCGGTGAGCACTTCACTCCTCGGGAAGTCATTAAGCTGATGGTTCATATCTTGTTCGCCGGCGACGATGAGGCACTAAGCAAGTAGGCATCGTACGCTCGATGTACGACCCTACCGCCGGCACAGGAGGCATGCTGTCGATTGGCGAACAGACAATGGCACAGCTGAATCCCTCGGCGCGCCTCCGAATGTTCGGCCAAGAGCTGAATCCCGAGTCGTATGCCATCTGCAAGGCGGACATGCTGATTAAGGGCCAGGACCCTGCCCGCATAAAGCGCGGCAATACGCTCTCCGATGACAAATTTCCCAACGAAAAATTCGACTACATGCTGTCGAACCCACCGTTTGGCGTCGACTGGAAGAAGGCACAGTACGTCGTTAAATCGGAGCATGAAAAGAAAGGCTTTGCCGGCCGTTTCGGCCCTGGCCTGCCCCGCATATCAGACGGCTCATTGCTGTTCCTAATGCACTTGGTGTCAAAGATGCGGCCGTCAAGCGAAGGGGGTAGCCGTATTGGCATAGTCCTGAATGGCTCGCCATTGTTTACGGGCGACGCCGGCTCCGGCGAATCGGAAATCCGTCGTTGGCTGCTCGAAAATGACATGCTTGAAACTATTATCGCGCTACCGAACGACCTTTTCTACAACACCGGTATCGCCACCTATGTTTGGATTCTCGATAACGCAAAAGCCGGCGCCCGCAAAGGCAAGGTGCAGCTTATCGACGCTACCCGGATGTATGGCAAGAAGCAAAAATCGCTCGGTAGCAAGCGTGTTGAAATTACGGACCCGCAAATTACTGAGATTGTCGCCACTTATGCTGGCTTCAAAGAGGAAACCAGCTTTGAGAATGAGTTCAAAGAACGGCTAAAACAAGGTGTCGCCGCAGAGGTGGAACCCGCTCGGATAGTGAGCAAGATTTTCAGAACAACATTTTTCGGCTATCGCAAAGTCACGATTGACCGACCGCCTGCCGCAGGCACAACGGTCAAATTCAAAAAAGGGGAAAAGCCCTTCGATAAAGATTTGCGCGATACCGAAAGTATTCCAATGGTTGAATCGATTGTAGATTATGTGAAGCGGGAGGTGCTACCGCACGTGCCGGATGCCTGGGTCAATAAAGGCATAACTGACGAGAAGGACGGTCAGGTCGGTAAAGTAGGATATGAAATTAACTTCAACCGGTACTTCTACGTCTACAAAGCGCCGCGGCCGCCCCACGTAATCGCCGGAGATATTCGGGAGATGGAAAAGCGGTTCCTTGGACTAATGAAAGGAGTGGTTGCATGAGCGAAGCTCTTGCGGACTGGCTACCGCCTTTGCCTACGGAGTGGCGATTAAAGCCATTCTTCTCTGTTTTCAGCGAGCGAGTGCGACCCAACGTTGGTTTGCAGGAGAACCGTGTCCTATCGCTTAGCTACGGCCGTATTGTTAAGAGAGATGTAGAAAGCAACTACGGATTGTTACCGGCTTCGTTTGAAGGCTACAACATCGTAGAACCGGATGACATCGTAATGCGACTGACCGACTTGCAAAACGACCAGCGAAGCCTCCGCACCGGACGCGTAACGGAGCGTGGAATTATTACGTCGGCATACATTACCGTTACCGCATCCTCAAACCTCAACCCGCGCTTTGCGCATTATCTGCTACGTGGCTACGACCTTGCCAAACTTTTCTATCGCATGGGCGGAGGCCTGCGCCAGTCCATGAAATACGGGGATTTGAGGCGCCTCCCTATAGTGATACCTCCGCCGCGCGTGCAGCACTGCATCGCCAGCTTCCTCGACGAAAAGACGGCGCGGGTCGATGCTTTGATTGTAGAGAAGGAGCGGTTAATCCAGCGCCTATCCGAGTACCAGTACAGCTATGCGTCCAAGCTAATGACAAAAGGGATGACGTCCGGCGTGGAGTTTCAGCAGACGAGCTTTCCCGAGCTAGGGTCGATTCCAAAACAATGGGCTGTAAAACGGCTCAAATTTCTTGGGGACGTGCGCTCCGGAGTCGCAAAGGGCAAAGACCATGGGGAAACCGACACCATCTCATTGCCCTATCTGCGGGTAGCCAATGTTCAAGACGGCTACGTAGACCTGACCGAAGTGCTCGAGATTGAAGTGGCGCCCTGCGAAGCAGCCCGCTACTTGCTCAAGAAAGGTGATGTATTAATGAACGAGGGCGGCGACAACGACAAACTAGGGCGCGGCACAGTCTGGGAGGAACAGATTGACCCTTGCATACATCAGAACCACGTTTTCGCTGTTCGCCTGTTCGACGTCTCGCTGGCTGAATGGGTCGCCCGCTTCACTTCGACTGACGCCGCAAGGTCATATTTCTTCCTCCGGTCGAAGCAAAGTACCAATTTGGCGTCGATAAATCAGTCAAATGTTCGGGAGTTGCCCGTGCCGCTGCCGCCGGAGGAGGAACGGCTTGCCATACTCGTAGAAGTACGTCGCTCAGCTGCGGCCACCGCCAATTTGCTCAACCACGTCAAACAGCATATTGACCGCCTTCGCGAATACCGCTCGTCCCTCATTTCGGCCACGGTCACGGGCCAAGTGGATGTTGGGGTACTCGAGGAGGCCGCATGACTGACGGCCCGGCGCTCGATGCCGAAGCAACGGTCGAGTGGGTAATAGAACAGCTTGAGAAAAATCCGCCGCTAAGCTGTTTTATATCGTTTGTCGGGAGCTTGGACCAAGACATGGCGGAACGAGTTGCCTTGCAGGTTCGTATTCAAGCCTTACTACTACGCGACACCCACCCGTGGATGAATTTCGCAAGGCTGCGTCAAGTCATCTTTCACCACGACTATGAGCAGGGAATTCGAGACGCATCAGCAGACCGTCCACTCTCTCCGGCTCCGACGAAAGAGGCGGGCGGACTAAGCATTGGAATGGTGTTTCGAAGCGGCGATGGCGTGAAACTAGTTATGGACGAGGCCATAGCAAAGGGACTTCTGTCAGAAGTTGAAAAGCATCGGGATTTGGCTGTTAACGCTCTGCGGCATGAGCTTTGTCATGTTCATGACTTTGACTTGAAGCTCGGGCTTATGGAGAAGCACCCCGACGCCAAAGGGATAGCCGGCTTTGGAAGCTATTTTCTGCCCATAGCTGAATCGCTCTGGGATGAGTATTTTGCAAACAAATATTCGTGCGGCCCCTGGACCGATATTCATCAATATTCTGACTTTCTTTGCGAGGTGATTCCGACGATACGGGCAGACGTTATAGCGGCCATTCTGACGTATCGCGTTAGCCACGACCTCGCTGCGTTACGCTCCGTCGCGGAGGCAAAGGTTCGATTTATTGCTCAATGCTTTGGCTACGCGATGGGCACTTTGGCTGCGACCGGCGCAACACTTAAAGAGCATTCCAGCACCCTTGAATCTTGCTTGATAAAGTTCGACCTACTCCTCGCGTGGGACGCGTGTTTTGCAGCACTTGAAGCCCTTGACCAGAAGCGCCCCCACTGGGACTCGGTCCTCGAGCTCAAACAGTTGATTCCGCCCTGCGTATTGTTGATGACTGCGTTTGGGTTGAATTATCGACCGATTGTCGACGGCGCCTATATCGAAGTGCTCTATACAAAAGAACCGCCTCCGCAGACCTAGAGCAGCGGAAAACCCGACAAATTATAAAAATACTTAAGGGATGCCATGCCTCAACTCTCCAACGTCCATACCGAGAAGGTATTTGAGGACGAACTTTGCGCTCACTTAGCGGCCAACGGCTGGTCCGTCCGGACCCATTTGCAGGACGCGAAAACTTATGACCGTGCGCTAGCGTTATTTCCAGAAGACCTGCTCGCCTTTGTGCAGGTTACCCAGCCCGTTGAGTGGGCAAAATTCAAGCGTTGGCACAACGGCGAATCCGAGAAGATTTTCGTCAAACGCGTCGCTGAGCAGCTGGACAGGCACGGCACACTGCAATTACTGCGCAACGGCTTCAAGGACCGCGATGCCAAGTTCCAGCTATGCCAGTTCCGGCCGGCGCATGACAAGAATCCGGACCTTTCAGCGCTCTACGAGCAGAACCGCCTGACGGCCATCCGCCAGCTCCACTACAGCCTGTCGAACGAGAAAAGCATAGACGTCGTTCTATTCGTGAATGGCCTTCCGGTCGCTACTGCCGAACTGAAGACGGACCTGACCCAGAACATTCGCGACGCCATCACCCAGTACAAGAAAGACCGGCTGCCAAGAGACGCGAAGACGAAGGACATCGAAGCGCTGCTGCAGTTCAAAACGCGCGCTCTCGTCCACTTTGCCGTATCGACCGACGAAGTTTTCATGGCGACCAAGCTCGAAGGGGAGAACACGTTCTTCCTGCCCTTCAACCTGGGAAAGCCTGATGGCCTCGGCGGCGCCGGCGCCGGCAACCCACCCGCAATCAGAGGTAAGGGCTACCCCACCTGGTACCTGTGGGAGCTTGTATGGTCCAAAGACGTGTGGCTCGACATTCTCGGCAACTTCTTGCACCTAGAAGTGAAGGATGTCGAGGTAAAGGGCAAGAAGGAGACTCGGGAGACGCTTATTTTCCCTCGCTTCCACCAGCTTGACGTGGTTCTCCGACTAGTTAAGGCGGCGGCCGAGGAAGGTGCCGGGCACTGCTATCTAGTTCAGCACTCGGCGGGCTCCGGCAAGTCCAACTCGATTGCTTGGACGGCCCATCGCGCGGCATCGCTGCACAGCGCGGATGGAAAAAAGGTCTTTGACTCTGTCATTGTTATCACGGACCGGAAGGTGCTCGACAAGCAGCTGCAGGAAACCATCGCCCAGTTCGAGCAGAAGGCAGGTGTCGTCCAAAATATTGACCAGAACAGCACACAGCTAGCCGAGGCGCTTACGGCCGGTGCGCCCATCATCGTAACAACCATTCAAAAATTCCCGTTCATCCTTGAAAAGGTCCAGGGAATGAAGGACAAGCGCTTTGGACTGATTGTCGACGAAGCGCATTCCAGCCAGTCTGGGGCAGCGGCCCAGAAGGTTAGGAAAGCACTTACCTCGGTCAAGAAGAAGCAGTTTGTGACTGTCGAGCTGGATGGCCAGGCGGTGGAAGTTGAGGTGGATGTCGAGATTGACCCTGACGACGTCACTGCAGAGGACGTGATTAACGAAGTAATGGCGTCCCGTGCTCGACCAACCAACGTCAGCTATTTCGCCTTCACCGCGACGCCGAAGTCGAAAACTTTGGAGCTGTTCGGGCGGCCGGGGCCTAGCGGCCTGCCAGAAGCGTTCCACGTCTATTCCATGCGCCAGGCAATTGAGGAAGGTTTCATCTTGGACGTGCTGGAGAACTACTGCAGCTACCAGATGTTCTACAAGCTAGGAGCGACTGCGGACGAGAAGCTGGTGCCGTCTGGGAAGGCCGCCAAGGCACTTGGACGGTATGCCCGGCTACACCCCCACAACATCGCCCAGAAAGTGGTCGTTATCGTCGAGCACTTCCGCGAGAAAGTGGCACACAAGATTGGCGGCAAGGCCAAGGCAATGGTCGTGACTGACAGCCGGAAAGCAGCCGTACGCTACAAACTGGCGTTCGACAAATACATCAAAGACCGCGGGTACACTGACCTGCAGGCATTGGTCGCTTTCTCCGGGAAAGTCGCCGATGCAGATTCAGGACCGAATGAATTCAGCGAAGCCAGCATGAACCCTGGCCTTAATGGTCGCGAGCCGTCCGAAGCGTTCAAGGATGACGAATACCGGGTTCTTCTGGTCGCCAATAAGTACCAAACAGGCTTTGACCAGCCGCTGCTTCACACGATGTATGTCGACAAGCGTTTATCTGGTGTCCTGGCGGTACAAACCCTGTCTCGTCTGAACCGGACTAGGCCGGACAAGGAAGACACGTTCGTATTGGACTTTGTTAACGAGCCCGAAGAGATTCTAGCGAGTTTCAAGCCCTATTACCGGACAGCGGAGCTGTCTGGCGTGACGGACCCGAACCTGGTGCACGAACTGCAGACAAAGCTATCAAAAGCAGGCGTTTATCTTTGGTCTGAGGTAGAGCTTTTTGGGGATGCCTTCTTCAACCCGAAGCGCCAGCAGTCCGCCCTGCATACTTACCTGAAGCTGGCCGCCGATAGGTGGCAGCACCTTGAAGAAGAAGATGCGCATCAGTTCCGGAAGGACCTCGGGTCATTCCTGCGCTTGTACGACTTTCTGTCCCAGATAATCCCCTACAACGATGACGAGCTAGAAAAGCTCTACGTCTTCGGCAAAAACCTTATGCCGCGAATTGCGGAGCATAGCTCTTCGAGTATCTTGGAGCTCGACTCAGATGTCCGACTCACTCACTATCGTCTACAGAAGTTGGGCGAACAAAAGCTCGACCTAGAGAAGGGCGAAATCGAGCGTTTGGCGCCGGCCGGCGAGACAGGTAGCGGGCAGAGTAAGACCGACGAAGAAAAACGACTTTCCGAGATAGTCTCGAAGATGAATGACTTGTTTGCGGGAGAGCTAACCGAGGCCGATTTTATCGGCTATGTGAAGACGATGGAAAGCAAACTACTCGAGAGCGGCGCCTTGGCTGAACAGGCCGCCAACAATACGGAGGAGCAGTTCAGCCTGGGAGATTTCAAGGCGATTTTCGCTGACACGGTTGTTGACGGAATGGACGCCCACAACTCCATTGCGAAACAGCTGTTATCCGACGAGCGAATCTTCGCGGCGATGCAAGGGATGATGGCATCCGCGGTCTATAAAGCCTTTCACGCCACGCGGGCGCCGGGATAAGAATGACCTCTGTCCAACCGACGACGCCGCGCATTTACGAGCACAGAGTTTATTTCTCCGATTTCTTCAAAGTCGAACCGAAGACCCTTGATGAATACGGTGCGTTCAATATCGCACTAATAAATGACTTGCCGTTGTTTATTGACCCGTTTTTATTATTCGACAGCGCGGACGAACAATATCGTGTTTTGCATATCGAGATAATTAGGTATTTGCGCTTCATTCGTGACCGAGCAATCGCCTCTGAGCTTACGGCCGCAAATGTGTCTCATTGGTTGCTTTTTAAGGAGGTTAGGCAGAACTGGCTTGGATTCAGTAAGTCCGGTAACAGCGGAACCGGCCTTGGTCCTGATTTTGCAAAATCTCTCGCTCGAAATTTCACCACTGCTTTCCGAAATTTCGGCGACGAAACCGTTTCAAATGGTAGCCATCTCGAAAAGCTCGGCCTGCTAAGCGGCGGCGTGGGCCGGGACCACTTAAGCGACTTCACTACAAACCTTATTAAGGCTTTCCTCCTTCAATACACGGAAAGCTTCGCAATAGCGCACCTCGACCCAGCAAATCGAAGGCAATGCAAGATAGACCGAGTGACCTTTGATTACGACTTAAGACGTTGGAAAAGCGGGACTTTCAATCTTCCGTACATCAACGGAGACTTCGTGTTGCTGACGCCAAAGGCGATATTGACTCGTGACGATGCTTGGATAAATCAGGGAGATATGGTCGAGCAATTTGACACGGTCTGCGCGGCTATTCCTGATGGCATGCTTCGACAGCAAATTAACGAGCACCTCTACGCGCAGATTGATGAGGAAAGTACTGCCAAGGAGTACCGGGCGGCGGCCCTGAGCACTTTCGAGAAGTTTCACGAACTGCTTGACCAGTATATTCTGCTGAAAGAATCGACCGGGGCCAGCGCCCATACACAGAGTGACATTAAGGTTCGAGAAACGGAAGAGCAATTTATTGAAAACGTTAAACAGCTTATCGACGGGTATCTTCTTAAAAGCGACTTCTATTCGCCAGGCAACTCTTACGCGGAGAGTTTAGCTCGGGTGCATTTTTTGAAACATGCTATCGAAGACAATGGTGCGCATCGCATATTCTACATTGATGGAAAGCCGGTTCAACGAGAGGCCGATGTCCATGTTATGTATAGACTTACGTGGTCGCATACCGATTTAGATGTCAATGCCGAAGTAAACAATGGCCGGGGGCCTGTTGATTACAAGATTTCTAAGGGGAGGTCCGATGCGTGTCTCGTGGAGTTTAAGTTAGCAAAAAATACCGGCTTAGAGAAAAATCTCCAGCATCAGGTAAAGATTTACCGAAACGCTAACGCGCAGTGCCCCGCCATAAAGGTAATCTTGTTTTTTACTGAAGCCGAAAGGAGTCGGGTGATTGCGATATTAACTAGGCTTGACCTTCTCGCCCGAGAAGACATTGTGCTGATTGATGCGAGCCTTGAGACGAAGGTGTCCGCTTCAAAGGCGACAATGTCGTAAAAACAGACAAGGCCTCGGCATTAAGTCGTAGGTATGTGCTGGCCGCGTTTGGGCAAGCTCTAACGCCGCTTAAATTCGACAGTCAAGGGCCTATCCGTACTAGGCGTAGCGGCCGCCAGCTCGGTCCTGGCATGGACAATCACAGAACGTGCCGCCGTCAGGCCTAAGACGCCCATCACAGACGCCACGGCAATGTCTGGCCAACCGGACCCCGTTCCAGCCACGCCGAGCGCCGCCAGCATCACTGCAAAATTCCCAATCACGTCGTTCCGCGTGCAGAGCCAGACTGCCCGCATATTCGAGTCGCCGTTTCGATAGGCGAAAAGGAGCAGGGCAACCACGCCGTTGGCGGCGAACGCCAATAAGGCGACCGCTCCCATAGTTTCAGCCTTGGGAACAGTCGCGGTTGCAAAGTGCCAGGCGGTGGCACCAAGTACAAATAGACCGTAGGCGCCCATCGTGGCGCCCTTGACCAACGCGGTTCTGGAGCGCCAGAGCAAGGGCATCCCGAGGACTACGAGCGATGTCAGGTAGTTGAGAGAGTCGCCCATGAAGTCAACGGCGTCTGCAAGCAGGGCCGAGGAGCCGGACCGCCAACCGCTTATGATTTCCACGCCAAACATGCTCAGGTTCACCACGAGGGCTATCCACAGGATGAGGCGGTATTTTGTGTCGACAGGCGGTTTGTCGGAGGCGCACCCTCCGGAGCAGCAATCAGACATTGGGGTTCCTTGTTCGGTATAGTGCTATTTAAAACCCTGTAGCCACTACAAGGTCAAGAGGATTCGCGCACAATAAAGACGAGGCACACCATGGACACCGAACAGATGAAGATTGGAGAGTTAGCGGAGCGCACAGGCGCCCAGGTAGAGACAATTCGCTACTACGAGCGGGAGGGCTTGCTGCCCGCGCCGGCGCGCTCCGAAGGTAACTATCGGCTGTATGGCCAACGGCACCTCGAACGGCTGCAATTTGTCCGGCACTGCAGGTCGCTCGACATGACGTTGGACGAAATTCGCAGTCTTCAGGCGTTCCAGGATGCGCCGGAGGCGAGCTGCTCTGCCGTCAACGACCTACTCGACAAGCATATTGACCATGTGGCCCAGCGAATCGACGAGCTGCAAGGGCTGCAAAAGCAGCTCAAAAGGCTGCGGAGCCTGTGTCGGTCCACGCAAGCCGTCAAGGACTGCGAAATTTTGCAGACGCTCGCTAACGCAGAGGGCGGAGCGCCAGCCAACCTAGGAGCGCACGGTGGCGGGTGTCATTAGGGTGCGGAAACGACACCGCGGCTAGTACTTCATCTTGGTCCAGCCGCCGTTCGAGGGGACTGCGACCCGGGAATTAAGTAGCCCGGCGACCGCTTGTGCTTGCCGGCGCCCCCGGTGCGCTAAGGGCTGATTGTGCCGACTGCGCTTGCGCATAGGCTAGGTTCACAGCGCGTGAGCCTTCAAAGGTCGTTATCCACTCCCCAAGCGTCTCGAACACTTTCCTCCGGTCGACGCCTAGTTTTTTGGCGAAATGCGCGAAGTTTCGTGCTGCGGTCCTAGACATTGGAACGTGGGTCAGTTTGCTTTTGGCTTTGGCGGTTTGCTGACGCCTTGTAGCCAACATCCTCGTCATCCATCATCGCTCACATAGGTCACTAGCCACTCATGTAGGACTTGCGCTAGAGCAGTTTTTTCCTCGTGCGTCGCCGGCCGGCTATGACAATCCACCTTTTCCAAAGCCTCCTTCGCCTCGAACATCTTTACGTGACTTTTAAGGAATTCGCGGCCATGCCGGCTAAATCGCATGTGGACATCCAGGTAGAGGAATTCCGCGTCGTCGGGCTTAACCTGCATCTTGGGGCGACCCATCATCGTTCTCTCCAACGTTCAATCATTCTGCCAAGTGGAGAAGTGCCACGCCCGACGGGTACGGCCCTCCGTTGGTCCGCGGTCGCTTTAGCATATCGTGAAGTGTTCACGATATGTCGTTTCCACAAGCTCGAGGCAATTAGGAGGTACTGGAACGGGTCGCATGTTCGACGATTTGGAAGTGCACCATGTGCCCGCGCCACACCGTCCCGCGAAGCATTAACAGACATGTCCAGACGTAAGCGCATATATCGTGAGTAACTCACGGTAACGTCACGGAGCCTGCAGCGTAATTGTTATGCTGCGGCGCAGTAAAAGAGGCCTAACCCCTTGGTTCCAAAGGGTTCGGGCCATCTGCTTAATAACACCCTTCGCATCGCAAAAAGCCGACCCTCACATCGGCTCTTCGGTAAAAGTTTTATATCCGACGGTTGGTGCCTTTCGAGTTGGCGCTTAAGAATGCCAAGCACAGTGCGACGCAGATAAAACCCGGCAGTCGGAGGAGTTCCAAAAGCCCTATAACTCCGTGGGCGCGGAGCGCTGTCAGATTCTCGTCTACATCCGAGCAGTCGGACTGCATGCTTTAATGCGTTCTGTAGGGCCCTTACCACCGAGCTGAGGCACAAGAAAAAAACCGCGGCAGCTTGCGCCCCCGCGGTTAGGTCCCTTAGCAAAAAGGGTAATAAATAAACGAATTTTTGGCCTTAAAAATCTTTGCCCACCCCTTTGGTTCAGGCGTCTTGGGACGAATGACCACTAACTGCCGTGGCAGGTGCTCGACAGTAGCTCTAAGGTGGTCCTCACTGTAAATATCAAAATCCTCTGGAGCGTCAAATGCGATATGTGAGAACGTGCCGAACGCACGTAAAAAGACAATCTCATCCTCCGCAAGGTTGGCTTCCCGTCCGAACACTGTCACGTACGTCAACGGGAACGGAATCTTGCATTCGCCGTCCGCCGTCTTCATTGTTATAGCCGACGCTCCCATCGCATATACCGCCGCGGCCAGCGTGGCAGGATGCGACGTTGAAAGCAGTGGCTCGTCGCCAAGCGTTAGATTTCCGATTACGGCGCCGGCAGCGTTGCGAGAGAAGTCGAGATACAACAGGTCCTGAGTTTGCATATCAAATGTCCTTTGAGGCGACAGAACACTCTGTCAGTACAGTGTAGTCACCATCACGCAGAAACTCAGTGCACCGAGTGCGGCACTACATCTTGAGTCAGCAGTTCGACCGCACACCGCGCGCGATAGAACCGGGCAGACCTATCTATCCAGTGCGCCAGCTCTCTAAACCCTGCAGCTGCGGTCTGTTCATCACCGACGCCGCATATCGCAAATGCGTGGTCCAGTTTTTCAACCAAATAGGGCACGGCGTCCACTGGCAAATCGTGGTCACCGTCCGTCGCTTGAGCAAGCATCGGGTCGTCTATAACCATGCGAAGCAACCGATTGATGATTTCGTCCAGGTCGACTTCTACACAGGACGCCCCGAGGGGCACGGTCGTCAAACGCCGGCCTCGTCAAACATGTCTTCCAACGCTCTGAAATGGCCCTCGAAAAAAACAGCGCTTCTACACGCCGTCCGTTTAGCACGCTTAACCGTGCACCCGTCAGGAATCATCACAATGTGGCGAATCAACTTCGCACGGGCGCGGGCCGTCGCTTTATCAGGCGCCTGAATAACTGCCAAAGTTTCGCCTTTATTAATCATCGAAAAGAACGGTTCTTTGAATCTCATGGTGTTGTCCTCGGTGGCACAGCGTATTGCTGCTACACGTATAGCGACAGACCTCTAAAAAGACGCGACGTGGCGAATGACCAAAAAATCGACCAAAAGAAGGAGTTCTTTTATTCAATCATAGAAAATAGCTAAAAGGGTAGGTGCTGCGCGCGATATAATGACTTCCCCAGTAAAACAAAACAAGGATAAGCATGGTATTTCTTTTAAAAATTTTCGATTCGGTGTTTTCGCCGCACTGCGCTAATGACGCTGCGTCCGACGCCTATTGCGCCCCAATAGATATTAGCTCGACACCAGACATCTCGACTGCATGCTGGGAGAGCTCCGACACGACGCCTCATTTCATGGTAAATCCCGCAAGCGGGCTCCCCATGATGGACGAAATTTTCGACGTCGGCGGGAATCCTTTTGGGAGTGACCTATCGCACCAGTTTGACTCGTTACATAACTCCGACCCGTGGAACAACGTCGACTCGTTCAGCGCCTGTGACAGCAGTTTCCCGGTTTTTGAGACGGAGACATGGCACAGTCCGGATATGTTTTAAATTAAGCACGTGGAGACAAACGGTCCGCTGATGGTGCCGTTATACCGTTATACCGTTATACGGTTAGACGGTTATCACGGCGTACCGTTGAGCCAGTCAACCACTAGGTTTGTACTTTCGTCCGACACGAGCGAACATTAAATGCAGCAACGATTGAAATCGTTAAGTCATCCAATCGTTGAATCGTTGAATCGTTGAATCGTTGAATCGTTGAATGGTTGAATGGTTGAATTATAATTTCGTCCCGCGGCCCAAAGGGTTAACAACATCTATATCCCATGACATGCCTGTCAGACGATTTTTTTGTTTTCATGATAAAAAGCGGCGCCTTTTTTAGAGGCGCCGCTTTTTTAACGAATGGCTACTTCTTTGGCCCAGGCTTAATATGCTCCAGCCGCGAGATTATAGACACGAGGTCTTTGTCAGGCAAGCCTGAAAGGGCGTAGATGCCAGCCCTTACCAAGTCGGAGACCGTTGTGGTCTTGGCGCTCAATTTCAACGGGCGGACTCTTGCCTCTAGGGCCTTCAAGACGGCACGGTCAGACGACGGCATGGATGCACCAATGCGCACCACTTGTGACTTCCGCTCTGTTACCTCCACAGTCGGCTCCGGCGCAGCTACGTGCTCCGCAACATTTGCTTTGGAGCGGTCGTCACCGCGTGTGATGCCTTCGTTCAATTGCTCTTTCGTTTTCATTCTTCCTCCAGCATGTTAAGTATTTCGTCCGCCAGGCTGGCCATTTCAGCAGCGGCCTTGCGGGCGCCCCGGCCGCCCAGGGAGACGTGCGAACCGGTTGCAATCGCCTCCTGATAAGCCACGCGGTTATGCAAGCAAGACTTCAGCACTGGTAGCCCGAGGGATGGAAGTTGTTCGACCACGACCCGAGATATAGTGGTGCGGTCGACCGCATTTGCTAGCACTACAGCCTTCAGTTTTCGGTTGATGCGTCGAGCCTCCTCGATGGACAAGACGGCGACACGGCTCGCCCAGATGTCAGGTGGGGACGTCTTGACCGGGATGATGGCCAAGTCGGCTAATAAGAGCGCTGATTGAGTGATGGCAGAATCGGCCGCAGCCGGCGTGTCGATAATTATGTAATCGTAATTCTCGAGATGTCGTGCAAGCTCACGATGCAATTTATCCCCGAACTGCGAAAAGTTGAGCACCATCGCAGGGAAGGGCGCGTCATCTGCGGCGGCAAGCGCACACTGGGTCGCCGAACCTTGTTTGTCGCCGTCTACAAGCAGCGTACGGTGCCCTCGTAGGGAAAATTCGGCGGCAAGCGCTGCGGAACCCAAAGTTTTTCCGCTGCCCCCTTTGTAGTTGAAGAACGTGACCGTGCGTGTTGTCATATATGCCTCTGTAGTGTGCCTGTGCATAGTTGAAAGTGCCATATACGTGCGCACCTGCATGCCGAAATCGGCCTGCAAACCGTATAGCGCATATCGTTATATCGTTGGGTCAGTTGGCTCGTGAGCTCGGCAGTTTGTCGAGCAGTCGCAGATTCGTGGACATCGTCGTGCCGCGACAGCGGTATATACGGCCGGCGGGAAGAGTCACCGGCTTTATGAGCTCGTTAGCTCCGGCAGGACGGCCTTCGCATCACGTACCAAAATAGCTTCCGCGCAAATCTGCAGCACCAAGGGAGCCGCTGCATCCATTGGCTGAGCGCAGTTCTTGTCCTGTTCATCGTTCATTCCATCGACCTCCAAAAAAAATGTGTCTTCGTCGTATAGCAACCGCGGCGCGCCTGCGTTTCGGCGCCGTTGCCTATACCGATTAGGTCAACCGTTCAAAAGGAGAAGAAAATGGATTGCGTGGACAAGGCCCAAGGGTGGTTCTTGGTCGGCGCGGCCGTTGTCGTGGTGCTGGCCGCCGCCGCATACTGCATCGAGAGCGTCGTGATTTTTGTAGCGGCCCTGCGACGATATAGGGGGAGGAAGAAACTGCAAAAGTCCCGGGAGTAATTCCTGCCAACGCATCCCTTCTCGGCACCTTGGCAGACATCCCTCCGCGTAAGCGGGGGGATTTTTCACAAATCAGCAGACTTCAGCTAGAAGAGTACGAAAAGTCGGCAGGCATGGTGTTCGGTCGTCGTTGCCGCGTTAATGGTGCTGGCTGTCGCCGCGTACTCTATCGAAGCCTTAGCATTTCGGTTCGCGCCTAGTGACGAATAAGGACGCGTCGCCAATAGCTTGCTTTGCCGGCGGCGGCTCAGCGCCCATCCACGCCAGATTAAGGTCCGTAAGCCAGCAAGACCTGGCCGCGACGTTGTGGTGGGGAGAGGGTTTGCACCTTGCCTTGCAGACCAACGTAAGTTGCCAGGTTCGCCGGAACAATGGCTGTCGTGGCCATCAAATTCGTTGTCCGGTCGGAGGGCTGGCGAGGCATTCTCGTTGACGCTAGTTCAATCGTTAGACGCTTCAGAGTGTGGGGATGCGTCCCCTCCCTCGCTTCGGCTCTTACGCTCCGCTTCGACGGAGCCTAAAAGCAAGCTTACCAACGTCGTGACCGTAACCCGAAGTTTGCGGCGCCTGCTCCAATGAGTGCTGCCCGATTGTGGCGCTGCCCCGAACGTAAGACTCGAACTTCCGAAGCACGAATATTTCGTCGAACTTAGGAAGAGGCATTCGAACACTCACGTGCAGCGCTTTGCCTCGCCATATTGAAACGCACATTCACACTTTCCCGTCATTGGCCGACCCGTGATATAGGCAATGCTTCAGCAGCGGTTATCTTTGAAGCAGTGCCAAAAGCGCCATGGGGAAACCGAGTCGCATTCGTGTGCACACTCGGGTGGCAAGACGGGCTTGTCAGACATTTGAATGATAGTTGACCTCGGAACCCTTCTTTGGCCAACTCGCAAGTCAGTGTGCTGAGTGTGCCGGGTATTTTTCTGAAAGTAGTACGCGGGCGACTAAAATAGTTCGCGCATACGGCGCATGCGGATAGAACAGTTTACGAATGTAGCCCGGCACACCTGACACAATGACGAACGCCCGTCATGACGGGCGTTCGCTGCTTTAATCATGTTCCAGAGGACCTCTCACATCAGCCGGGCAGGAACGACGGTTTCGGCGCAGCTCAGTGAGAAGTCGGACCTTTGCCTATCGCTTGGAAGGAACACGTTGCAGTAGCGGACCTGCTCGGTTCCCTCCCGCTTGCGCCCTTCCTCAAAGGCGAGGATGCTGCGAATCGTTTTCCAAAAGCGCGGCGACGCCATCGCAGCCATGCCGTTTCGCAAGCACCATTCGCGGTAATGCGAATACACGTCATCTTTCTTCGAACGGAGCGGCTCAGATTCCGTAATGTCGTTTTCTTCGACCCACGCCTGTACCGAATTGGTTTCCCGTTTGGCGTCGCTCAAGATATCTTGCATTGCGAGCGGCAAGGACGGCTCAAAAGCTCCGCGGTGCTGCAAGCGCAACAAGCCTGCCAGCGCCCAGTTGAGAACCCCTGGCATCTCGGAACGGATGATGTTGTCCGCCAAGAGCGGGTCACGGTCATGTTCCTTAACCGTGACGTTAAAAGGCACAATATCCCAGCGGCGCCAGAAGCCGATGCTGTGGTCGGTAATGGCAGGAAGGTGATTTCCCAGTACCAGCCATTTGCCACGCACATGAATGCTTAGAGGCGTTTCGTGTTTCCGGTCGATTTGCACCTTTTCGCCGGCAATCAGGCTCTTGAGGATGTGCTCGTTGATTCGTGCCCTCGGAATTTCATCGACATAGATGAGGCTAGCGCCGATGAGGACGGACAACTTGAAGCCGTCGAGCGCATCCAGCGAAATTGCGGCAGTATTACCATGCAATTTCTGAACGATGTTGGCCAGCACGCCTTTGCCGTTTGCGCCGCTGCCCAGCCACAGCTGCGCCTTCTGGTATCTGGCGTCGGCCATTAGCGTATAGCCGATATATTCCTGCACGCGCGACCGCACTGCCTGGTCCGGTAAAACCGTTTTCAAGAACTTCTCAAATTGGGTCGCCGGCCCGCATTCCGGCTCGAAGTTGCAGTCAAGAGCATGCTTAAGCCCGAACGACTTATCGGCGGGAATCAGCGTTAGAGCGCCATCGTTGACTCGAATATAACCGTTCGCGCAGGGAATCACGATATCCGTGGATTCCTTCACCAATTCCGGCAGCCAGAGCTTCGCGCAATTGACGGCTTTCTTGGCGTTTTCGGCAGTGGTATTGCTCGGGTCCGCTTTAACTAGCCAACGGTATGCGTGTTTACAGGCGACTTCATCGTCTGTCACGGACCAATAGGTGCCAGTCCATGTATGGATAAGGCCGCCGTCAACGGCATGGTCGCCTGAAGCTTTAAGCCTCGTGGCGTATTGATGCGGTTCAAAGCGTGCGGTCATTGCGAGCCCCCCCGACTTGGTTGACTGGAACGCCAAGGGACGCGATAACGTCGACTTGACCACGGCGCAGCAGTCTTAGCCGTAGTCTGCGCAGCTGCGGCGGCTTCGACAGCCGCTTTCCTTCGGGTCCTTCTTGATGGTTTTTAGAGCTGGCGCAGGGTAGGGCGCTCGGCTCGTTCAGGTCCAATAGCTCGTCTTTCAAGGTCTCTCCTCGGTTCTTATCAGCGACGCAAAATGTCATGTGCAGGACGGGAAAACCGCACGGTGCCGATAAGAGTCATACCGTCCGAAGGTATAGGCCGGAGAATTTATATTCTTTCGAAAAAATCCCTAGCAGTGGGCGTGGCTGGAGCGGGGCGGCTGGAGTCATTTCGTAAGCGAGTATTTATCTTATGGACGATATGGACCTGGCATAGAAAACTTCCCAGATGCGGTTTCCGCCTGCCGTCATACCGGCCCTGAACCGTTGCCACTGACCCGCGACGGTAGCTTCAGTAGCCGCTATCCCGCCGACCACGTCCAAAGTCAGCGCGCCAGCGCCAACCGCGCCTGCCCCAACTCCAAGTCGTCGGGTTGCGGAGCTTCGTCCGACAATCGAGCACTTTATTTCCATAGCAAATTAACGAAGAAATTCCTCGCGTTTTCCTACTCACCAATCGCGAAAAGCCAAGGCAAAGCGACCTTTTCACGGTCTAGCGCGCGTTGTCGCGATTTTGCTCGCTATAGGGGATAGGCAGCAATTGCGCGGCCACTAACCTGGATAAAAATTATGAATACCAAGGTCCACAAATTCCGGTCTTACGGCACCGGTCGTCCACTCTGAGCATTCAGTTTTTGTATAGCGGCACAACGATGTTCAGGCATGAAAACGGTGTTTTAACCGAGACGGTCGCCCTCGAGCCAAGGCATGTCTCCGAGCTCAACAGCTTGCAATCGGATGAGCAGATGCGCGCTGCCCCGGTTTTCTCCGCTGCACGCGGCTTCTGAGCGGGGTTGCAAAATGGACGACATCACTCGCGCAAATACGCCGCTTGACTCATTGTCTGGCGTCGACACCGTTATTCTTTTCAAGCAGCTGCTGGCCTGTCACGGCCTCTCGTACTTCATCACGTCGAGCTGGGAAGGGTGGCGCAGGCACGGACGCATCGGCATTACGGAACGAGCGGAATGGTTTGAGTTAAAACCTACGCTCGAGGCTGAGGAGTTCGCACGTTCGTCTAGCAGTTGGGGCGCGGCTGACCAGAAAGTTGGTCGCATTCGAACCGGTAGTCCGAAACACCGCGCAATCGTCGCGCTGATAGAAAAAATAACCCTGCGGTTTGGTCCGTCCGGACGTGACAACCCATCAAGCGATGAGTCGAAATGAATCGACACCCGTGGCGGGAAAATATAAATCGGCTCGCTAGATTGAAAAGGAAACCCGCAGCGCCTTACCAGCCGGACATGCGAGTGGACAGGACATATTGAACGACCTTAATAACTCAATGGAGAATCACAATGAACGAAAAGCAAAAGAGCCTTCTCACGGCTTTTGGTAATGCAATCACAGAACACCCGGACACGGACCATGCACTTTGCGCCATCTTGCACAGCGCGCTGCAATATGCGGAATCTTGGGCCAGGGGGATTACCGTTGACGAGGTGCGGGTTACTGTCGAGGAGGTTCCTAAGGGGTGCATGCACTGGGCGAACCCGCGGACGCGTCATACCATCGCCATGCCATCGGCCAGTGACACGCCGCAGTAGAGATAGCCGTGGCCAAGTAGTTGATATGCCGGTTGCAATGAGCTACTGAGAGGTCGACATAACCTGCAACATCGTCACCCCAATCGGGTGTAGATAGGCCCGGGGAGTTCCCGACGTGTCGGGCCTACTTATTCGGGATTTCAGCCTTCCGGCCGATGCGGTCAAGTGCACCGAATGAAGTCTCAGCGAGGCGAATACGACGAGGGACGGCCGCACAGCACGCCTGGTTAAAACTGGTCCAAGGGTCGCCTACGCTGCGGGATATACATTGATGAGTTCAATTCGGCACTCTGCGGACCCCCACGGTTTTGTGCCAGAGACCACGACTGCGCGTCCGCAGTCCTAGTCAGCGGCTCGATTTAGCGTCCGCGGGTAATGCTTGTATAGCATTTAGCTGTATATCGAAAACTTGGCCACCGGGGCGACTTTACTTGCAAGGTAGGACCTTACGAAGATTGTTGACACGTTATGCAGTAGCCGAACGCTGCACAAGCAGATAACAAGATTGGAAAAATGCGGAAATATCTCAGTTGAGACCATAAAAATCTTGTGTTCAATGGTGTTACGACTATAGTTAAAGCGGCGCACGAGCCAAGTAGTCAAATAACCGCAAATGCTAGGAATCACTATGAAACATGCGTATGAAAAACATCTGACTGGGGCCATTTTAAAATGCAGTAAGCTAGCTTCTACTAAAGGAAAGAGATGGTATATAACTAAGTGTCCGATGATTCTATTGTTAGTCCTATTAGGTCTAACATCCACAAAAATTTTGGCGGAGGAAAGGACCCTTACAGTAACGGCATGTGTTGATGGTAGGGATTCTTTGATAATCAAGGGAGATACAGCTGCTTGGCGATATTTCTCAAACTCCCCAGTGGGCGCGGTGCGGGATGATTGCCCGACTACACTTACAACCTTGTCTACGACGGTGAACGGCGCGCCAGCATTAACTAATCTGCAGTGGCAGCCAGTCTTTTCGGCTCTTAATCCTGCGTCTGGCGACCTGTCAGACCAATATGTTGCCCAGTCCGTATTAATGCCAGTGACCGACATGTCGGTGTCTCTGATTGCTTTGCAAGCCCGCGAAGTGGTCGCCGGCCAATCGCCGACCGTGTCTATTGCTCAAATACCGTCATCCACAAACGGCCAGACGTTAATAATAGATATCAACGATGACGGCTACGGCGGAGCAACAATGTACTCGGTACAAGTTAATTTCTCCTATTTGCCGTCTGTTAATACTGTAGGACAACAAAAAATGTCTGCGACTCCGGCGGCACAAAATATAAACCCACGGGCGAATCCCTTTGGCCCTGTGCCGCGAAACACGAAATAGCGGAGGTAATTCCGGGTACTCCGTCAGATTAGAGAATCGGCACGCCGCGAGGCCCGGAAGGATAGGTTGATGAAGGGGACTATCCCAGTATTCGCTCCGATAGGGAGCTTCGATTCCGAACTAGGAAATGCGATGAATGCCACAAATATAAAGACCCTGCTCTATACCCCTTTGCTCGCAATCGCAACTCTCGGAGCGCTTGGGGGTTGCGCGTCGGAAGGTCCTAGCACAGCGACGAGAGGAGCGTCCCCCAACGCGGCGATGCTAAGGGCAAACGAAGGGGCTGCCGTCTGGAACAGCCACAATTTGGACGCCATTGCACAGCGGTTTCAACCCTCTGCAACGTTCTCAAGTCCCATCACCGGCGGAGCAGTTCCGGTTGCACGGATGCTCACGTCCCTGCAAGGCCTGTTCGCAGCGGTTCCAGACGCCAGAGTGCAAGTGGCGAGCGTAGCAACCCCCGACGAAGAAACAATGGTGCAGCAGTGGGTGGTTAACGGGACTTGGACGGCTCCATTTTCGTCCGGGGTATTAGCCGGCGTTCCTCCGACCGGTAAGACCTTCACCGTGCCGGGCGCTTCGTTCATCAAATTCAAGGATGGAAAAATCATTTCGGAGACACAGTACTACGACCAGTTGGCGTACATGGCTCAGCTTGGCGTTCTCCAAAAAAAATAGCGGCAATTGCGGCTGCCTTGCCCTCGGAATGGCGCCAGCAGGTGCCCCGGGTTCAGTGCAGCAGGATGAATTGGGTCGGTGGGCTGGATTGGGTCGGTAGGCGTAAACACCCGGACAGGCTCGCCTGGTGTGAACACTCGGATTGGCTCACCGGGCGTCAATCGGCTCGCGAAATAGAGTCCGCCTTTCACCGCCGCCATCGCTTCGCGGTCAAGCTCCTGGTCTTGCAGCGGGTCTTTTATGGTGATTGTTGCCATTTCCGTTCTCCTGTTAGGCGTTAGAGTCCTCTCCTCCATGGGGAATAGCAGGGAGCGCGCCAAACAAGAAAGACAGGCTCCCCCCGCGCGGCAAGCGTCCTGCACCGATACTGTTTGACGGCTCCGAACACTTCACCTGCCGACAGGGCATCGCGGCAGAGGACACCCGCGCGCCGCCCCGTGTCAAACAACCGGTCACTTCATAAAGAAAGGCGGAATTCCAAGCGCATCTAAAGGAAACGAGGCCGCCACAGGCAGGGCGGGCCCGCCCGAGGAAGTGGGATGGCAGCCTGTCGCATTCAAAACCGAGGCAAAAGTTGTCGTTTGAAACGCGGCGTTTGGCAAGCTGACATAGCCCGTCCACTGGTTTCCTTGCGCCAACGCCATAGCCCATCTTGCCCCACCTTGCCCTACCGCGCTGGTCTGAATTATGTAAGCTTGCCCAGTACAGTCGCCCGTTGCAAAGAATATAACGCCCTGAACCCACTTAAACCCGGTGGACCGAGGAGTGCCGGCGTCCTGGTCAAGGGTCAAGGCAAACGCCACCGATTCCGTCTGATAGCTGACGAGCACGCCGGCAATATTCGCAGTTGCTGGCTGCGGGACGACCCGGCCTATAATTTTTCCAGCGCCGTCGACAAAGACCGCGGGGGCGGCCGAGCTGGAATTGCCATTGCCGGCAGGCTGGGCAGCAATAGCGCTGTCGCCAATTGTCATCAGAATCGAAGCGGCTAAAATGATTTTTTTCACGGGTGCCTCCTTGGTGGTCCACCCAAAGCCTGGGGGGGTGTACTTAAGCTAGGCTTGGCCACTCAGAAGCGCTTGCGAATTGTCACGGGTCGCGGACGACCTCGCTGTATCGACTTGGGAATCTCCGTGCCTTTTAGCTGCCCGGGCGCCCTGGTGTATTCGCTAACGGCGGCGCTTGTGTCGTCAACCTGCCGGCGCCGGAACGATTTGCTGTTCACCAGTTAATCGTTTATGAGGACCGGCCAGATAGCGATAGAGTCCAACTCAGGAGACACCTTCTGCAGGCGGCAAGCTTGGCAAACTACTTTTCGAAGAACGGGCACGCGGACCTATTCAACTCGGCCTGGCGCGATGCTTTGAGCCGGGGCGCGAACTGGCGACAGCGAGCCATTCGAGGTCGTAATGCGTTGCTTAACCTGATACCAGACTTGGCTATATCAGAGCTTTGGGCCGAGTAAGCCGTGCTAATTGTCGTGCGGCGGCAGTCCCGATTCGACATAAAGTTTGCACGCAAAAATCGCCTGAAATCCGATTGGTGGTCAGGCAGCGAGGTAGAAATGTTGGGCTGGCCAGTGCCGCCCCCTGCGCAGGAGCCTCAGACGCTAAGTCACACTCAATGGCAGCATTCCGAACGCGGGTTGCTAACAACAGCCGATTATGTTTAGCAACCGAAGGTCGCAGTGAAATTCTTCGAAGCCAGCCACAGAGACGGTACCTAAGGTGAAGCTTCGACCATTTGACGTCAAGAGCAAACACTCAACGGATGAAGGGATTGACATCGCTTCTTGCGCTTGCCCTGCCAACGGGCACGAGTGCGCCCCGTTCTCCACATGCCTGACCTAACTCGGACGGTCGGCACGGCAATCTGATGTTGAAAACGAGAAGCTCCATTAGGTCGTACGAACCGGTCCAATCCGGTGTGGCGCCATCTGTTCCAAAAGGCTAAACAAGGGGTGATATACGCAGGAGTATGGACGAGCCCGGTACATCGAGTACCTGACTAAAAAACCGACCATCTTTAAAATACAACCAGTTCGGGAGCTACAAATGCAGCAAGCAACTAGAGGTACTTATAAACGCAAACAGCCAGAACTATACAGTCCGGGACATCAGTCTGACGGTCTTGGAAGCAGCAGTAAGTCTGCTGTTCAGTGGAAACCAATAAAACGAACAATAGAGAAGTCGGTACAGTTGAACATTATCGGGCTGGACTGTGGCGCCATAGATTTAGGCGGTGTTTTCTCATCAAACGCCCGTCGGCAGGGTTGGAGCGAGGAAGAAATACTGGCGGTGCTACGAGATGCGGGTTCAGGAAGCTATCACCGTGTGGTATCCGTTCTCGCGCTGCACTGTGAATAGTGACAACTCGCCACAAAACATTTACAAAGTCGGAGCGGTAAAGTTGCGACTCGGCTGAGGACGCTGCCATACACGGAGCCGCGGGATACGCATAGGATATTCGGCGGCATTTTTGCAGGCAGAACTAGGGCACTCGGCCCCAACACGACAGGCGCTACAAATGACTATTTGCTCCAATTGATTTCGACGCCGCCTTCCCAAGGTCCCCGCCGCCTTCCCGAGCCCAGTGCACGCCGGCGGGGTATCTCGATTCCAGGACAAGCTCTTTGTGGTCGAAAACGAGGGCCGGTACTACGAGCCCAGTCGGACGCCGCCCGAGATTGCCAGCCGCTGGGAGGTATGCGATGACCTCGCGGTTAAGCTTCAAGGAAAAGCGCTCGAATCCAGCACTGGGAAGCGGGCGCATATGTCCAAGGCCGACATCCTGGAACAGTACCTGCCGCGACTGATTGCAACGCGCTGGACGTCTGAAGCGGAGGCCCGTTGGATTATCCGGCGTACGGCCGAAAAGTTAGGTTGGCCGGTGCCGCCTTCGTGCAAAGAGCCGCAGACCTCAGGCCCGACGTAAGGACTAAGAGGTTAAAAGCAGATAGGCCGAGCGCGCATACCAACCGCTCAAACTTGGTCACTTTCGAACGGACGTTATGGCGCGCCGGCGGTCGCCTGATGCGTCCTGCATGCCGAAGATGTAGTGGAACATGCTTTTGTTTGCGACCCATGCTGTCGCATTGAGGTCTGGCAGCAGGCGACGAATGGGTTCCGCGGTTCATCGAGTCAACACAGTTCGCTCTGCTATGTGACGCCAATACGATTTGCGGGCCAACTCCTAACTGCGGACTCCATATCGTTTCGGACTGAATCGGCAGCAGGCCACTTCAGTATGCTTAGCCAGAGACAGAAGCCGTTACGTCTCGTTCAGGTAGTCCCGGCCCCCAGGCGGTCCATCTTAGGAAGTAATCGCATCGAGGCGGATAACCTGAGTGATAAAGTAATATCGGTTACATCAACGGCTGATGCCGTGCGTGACATCGGAATCATTACTTCCGGGGCACTGACCTCGGCTAACGTACCGGCACACAGGGGAGACTCGCATGAGGCGTCATCTGGATTTCTTCTACTTCATCGGCAGCACCTACACCTATTTGACGGTAATGCGGATTGAAGAACTAGCTGAGCGCGAAGGAGTCGCGGTCAACTGGAGGCCGTTCAATGGACGCGCCGTAATGACGGAGCATCCTTTCCACGGCAAGCCGGTCAAGTGTGGGTACATGTGGCACGATGTTGAGCGGCGCGCCAAGCGTTTGGACATCGAGTGGACATCCGTTCCCCCCTACCCGTTGGAAAGGCCGAACGTCCCGAACCGGATAGCTGTTATAGCTGCACATGAGGGATGGGCGCCCGAGTACACCAAGGCTGCGTACAGAGCCTGGTTCCTGAGACACCAGAATCTCGAAGACGAGAAAGTCTTGGCTGAAGTGCTAGATGGCTTGGGCAAAGACGGACCATCGGTGCTGGCTCAAGCCAGTTCCGAACCGATTCGACAAAAGTTTGCTGACGAAACCGAAGTCGCTCGAAGCCTCGGCATCTTCGGAGCTCCGACCTTCGTCTCCGGGACGGAAATTTTTTGGGGAGACGACCGGCTGGAAGAAGCGATGGAGTGGTGTAAGTCGATTCGGCCTCAGTAATTAAGCCGAGCCTATGCTGAAAACTCGTAGCTGACAATCGAGGAGAAAGTAGTGGCGCAAGAATTGGATTTCTACTTCAACTACGGTAGCACCTACAGCTACCTAACCATCATGCGCATCGAGGGCCTAGCGGCGCAGGCCGGCATTGAAGTGCATTGGCGTCCGTTCAACGTGCGCAGCATCTTCGTAGAGCAAAACAACATTCCCTTCAAGGATAAGCCAGTAAAGGCGCAGTACATGTGGCGCGACATTGAACGGCGTGCTGCACTCTTTGGTCTCGAGTGGAGAGGTATTCCACCGTACCCAGTCGACAGGTCCGGCCTATGCAATCGCTTAGGGGCCATAGCAGCGGACGAAGGATGGGCTCCGGCGTTTACCAGGGCCGTGTACCGCGCTTGGTTTTTAGAGCGTCTGGATTTTGGTCTTCCAGAGATTGTTAATCCAATACTTGCCGTGCTCGGTCAAGACCCCGACGCGGTTATCCGGCGGGCTGACGGAGACGAGGGTCGGCATAAATTTGACGTCAATACGGAGGATGCCCGAAAGCTCGGGGTGTTTGGCGCCCCGTCTTTCGTTGTCATGGCGAGGTGTTCTGGGGACATGACCGACTTGACGATGCATTGAAATGGGCAAAAACCGGAAGCTGGATAGGCCGGCCGGCGTAGCGCATCGGATTGCTGTCAGGAGATAAGCCCGAATCCGAACGGCCCCTGTTTTGGGGCGGCTTGCATGCCGTTTTAATCGTGACCTACCGCTTGCCCACCCCGTTTGGTTCAGAAGGCCAGTTCCAATTCGTGTAACCGTTGGTCGTGCCCATCCCGAAGCACTACCAATGAAAGGCCTCACTACGGAATACCCCACTGCGCATTCCGCCTCGAGAACAATCCTAGCGTTGCTCGCAACGGCGTACTGCAACAGCTACCGCTTTTGAAGAACGCCGAGCTGAGCAATGTAGGCCAACTGGTCGTAGTACTGCGTTTCCGAGATGATTTTTCCGTCTTTAAATTTGATGAACGATGCGCCCGGCACGGTGAAGCTCTTACCGGTCGGAGGAACGCCGGCTAATACACCTGACGAAAAAGGAGCCGTCCAAGTTCCGTTAACCACCCACTGCTGCACCATTGTTTCTTCGTCTGGGGTTGCTACGCTCGCCACTTGCACTCTGGCGTCTGGAACCGCTGCAAACAGGCCTTGAAGGGATGTGAGCATCCGTGCGACCGGAACTGCTCCGCCGGTGATGGGACTTGAAAACGTTGCAGAGGGTTGAAACCGCTGCGATATGGCGTCCAAATTGTGGCTGTTCCAGACGGCAGCCCCTTCGGTTGCCCTTTGCATCGCCGCGCTGTTGGGCGCCCCTCGCGTCGTTGTGCTAGCTCCTTCTGAGGCGCAACCGCCAAGCACTCCCAGAGTCCCGATTGCGAGCGAAGCCGCATAAACCGCCGTCTTAACATTCTTCGTATTCATCGCATTCCTTTACTTTGAAATGGCAGCGAACGTGGCCATCCGGTTAGAGGGCTACGCTCGGCTTTTTTCGGGTCAAGGCTTGAAGGTTAGGAGCCACGCTCTCGCATTCCTAGGCGGCGCAGCTGCCACAACGAGTTCCTTTTGCGCGACGTCATAGGAACAGCCTAAACGGGGCGTCGGGCCGTTGAAGCGGGCCAAGATAGTAGTCGTCCAGACCGGTCGCGCAGGGCGGCATCCCTTTCCGGAGTGCGGCTGGCACTTCCGGGAACGTGTTGTTCGGCGAGTTGTAGTTTAGAGAGAGCTGTCGGCGCGAGCCAACGGCTCTTGCCTGGTCTTCTCTCTTCGTCCAAGGGTATTTGGGACAAAAATCTAAAAGCCGGCGATATGTGCCGGCTCAACGGCTTACAAAGAGTGCGGCCTACGCTAAGCATTGCGGAACAATGGCGCCGATTCGGCCAACCCTGCGATTAGACAATGCAAAATTGACAATTACACTCCCGACGGGCAATGTTGCGGTCCGGCCCCGCGTTGCAAGTTGGCCGGTAGGCATGCGCTGCAGGCTGAGCGGAGGAGTTATGAGGAAGCACTTTCTGAGCGCTGATTTCCTGTCTCACGGTGGTGAGCTTGGTCAGCTAATGCGGGAGCGAGACTGGGCGAGAACGCCCTTGGGTCCGCCGGAGGCGTGGCCGGAAATCCTCAAATCGACTTTGCGCTTAGTGCTGACGTCAAATCATCCGATGTTCATCTGGTGGGGCCCACACCTAATCCAGTTTTATAACGATGCTTACCGAAAAACGATGGGGCCAGAACGCCACCCGGAGGCGCTCGGCGGCTTTGGCAAGGAGTGCTGGGGAGAGATTTGGGACATTATCGGCCCTCAAATCGCATCAGTGATGGACGGCGGGCCGGCTACTTGGCACGTGGACCAACTTGTTCCGGTTACGCGCCACGGGCGGCGTGAGGACGTTTGGTGGACTTATGGATATAGCCCCATACAAGGAAACGCGGGTGTAGAGGGCGTACTGGTGGTCTGCAACGACATCACTGCGGAGCATCTCGCTAAAAAAAACCTGGAGCGGGTCAACGCCCAGTTGAAGGCGGAGATTGAGCATAGAGAACGATTGGAGCAGCGGCTACCTTCTCTCTTCGCGCAGGCCCCCGGCTTCATGGCCATCATGCGTGGTCCAAAACACGTTTTCGAGTTCGTTAATGCCGCTTATTCCAAGTTTGCTGGAGGTCGGCGATTGATTGGGCTCGCGGTTAGAGACGCGTTCCCTGAAGTCGAAGGTCAGGGATACTTTGAGTTGCTTGACCTGGTCCACTCCACTGGAAGGCCCTACTTAGCGAATAACGTACTCGTCGTTTTGCAAAACCCAGGCTCATCGGACAAGACCCACACTTACATTGACTTTGTGTATCAGCCCATGTTGGATGGTATCGGTGCAGTCACCGGCATCTTCGTAGAGGGCTTCGATGCAACCGAGCGTTACCTAGCACAGCAGGCGCTTACCGCGAGCCAGCAGCGACTGCAGGAGGGTCTCGATGCAGCGCGGATGACCGTGTGGAACTGGAATGTTTTGACGGGACAGATGACATTCTCAGAAAACGCGGCAACCGTACTCGGCGCAGTATGGGGGACGATACAGGAAGCGTGGGCATGCGTTCACCCCGAAGATTTCGAACGTCTGGATAGCGCCCGTCAGGCGGCCATGGCGGAATGCGGTGAATACCGAACCGAAGTTCGATTCATTCGACCCGACGATGGCAATATCGTGTGGACGCAATTATCGGGAAAGGTTATCTGCGACGAAGGCGGCAACGCCGTCGCGATTCGTGGCATAACGCTCGATATCAGCGCACGCAAAGTGGCAGAGGAAAAACTGCTGGAAGCGGACCGCAGGAAGAACGAATTCCTCGCTATGTTGGCGCATGAGCTGCGAAATCCTTTGGCTCCCATTAGCTCCGCTGCAGAAGTCTTAAATCTGATGGAGTCTACTGAGCCGCGCATCACGAAGACGGCCCAAATCATCGCTCGTCAAGTCGACACGATGTCCAATCTAATCGAAGAATTGCTCGACGTGGCCCGCGTTACTACCGGTCGTGTATCGCTACATGAGGACACTTTTGACATAACAGAAGTAATCTCACAATCCGTCGAACAAGCCACGCCCTCGATAAAAAGTCGGCAGCACGCCTTTAACGTACAGGTGCTGCTTCGTCCGGTTCAAATCGTCGGCGACTTAAAACGTTTGGTCCAGGCGATTACGAACCTATTGCAAAACGCGGCTAAGTTCACTCCGGACGGAGGGACCATCGTATTGCGGGCTGAAGAGCTTGGGCAAGAAATCGTTATATCAGTCGCAGATAACGGCATCGGCATCGAAGGCTATCTCCTTCCCCATGTCTTCGACCTTTTTACACAAGCGAAACGAACTTCCGACAGAGCACAGGGCGGCCTTGGGCTAGGTCTTGCGCTTGTAAAAAACCTAGTAGAACTCCATGGCGGTCGAGTCGCGGCGGAGAGTAACGGGTTGGGCAAGGGCTGCAATTTCACCATCTTCCTACCGATACATCGTGCTGCCGGCGGTGGCCATTTAGAACGTTCCGAAATCCCGAGGTCGGTGTCCCCGGTTCGACGGTTGAGATTGCTTGTGGTGGACGACAACATTGACGCAGCCAACGCCATGGGAATGTTGCTTGAATCGGCGGGCCATCACGTAGTCATCGAAAACGACCCGACGGCGGCGTTGGAGCAGATACGGACAGGCTCGTTCGACGCCTGTCTGCTCGACATTGGCATGCCCGAGCTGGACGGCTACGAAGTTGCACGGCGTATCCGAGCGATGCGCCAAGGAGCAGGCCTAACTTTGGTTGCGGTGTCTGGGTATGGTCAACAATCCGACAAAGACGCAGCCATCGCAGCGGGCTTCGATTCTTACCTCGTGAAGCCGGCCACTCTTGCGCTGCTATTGCGACTTTTAGCAGACGTTTAATCCGCCGCGCCACCCAATTGCCGAAGGTGGAGAGGCATGTGACGTCATCGAACCTGTTTACATCTCTCATGGGCGATTGCAACAGGCGTGTTGTTCGGCTTTCTCCAGAATTTTCTGCATTAGCGGCCTCCGGGCAGGCGTTCCCCCGCAATCATCGCTTCAGGCTTGACGAGCGACCTCTCGAGCCCGCCACTGGGGGTCGTTGTGAAGATGTGAGTTGTCTCCTCAACGTTAAACGGCATTACGTCCTTGCCGCGTTCAGCAACTTGCGCCTGGCGCTTGGGGTCAGCGCCTTGAGATGCCCGAGGTATTCCTCCGATAAAAATAATGGTGGCTGCAGCAAGTATGTTTCTGTAAATGAATGAGGCCATAAATGAGTCCAACGTTTATGCGTTTGTTCCAGTCGTTTTTACCAATCTGATGCGTCAACCGCGGTAAAATTTATCCATTACCAAAGCGACATGCTCTCTGTCCGACTCTACATGACAAGCGACTCAGCATTGGGGGCCGGTCCTTCCGTGGCATCGCGGATTGGCCGGCGTGACATCCTCCGCAGCATCCTTGCTATGGATGAGCCGGGCGGTCAGGAGGACGCTGGACGACACCTGGCGCTCGTTGTGGATGACAATCTTGAGTTGCTCGAGGCAGCCGCCCAGTTGTTTGAGCAACATGGTTTTGAAGTCCTCCGAGCCACGGACGGAGAGGAGGCCATGGAAGTCCTGCGCCGCACACCCGACATCGAGGTGCTTTTCAGCGATGTCGTGATGCCGAGGATGAGCGGCATTCAGCTTGGCCACCAAGCGCGAAGAATGGTGCCTGGAATAAAAATAATTCTGGTGTCTGGTTACACGTCGATAACAGTCCACACCGGCCAAGGGACAATCAACGACTTTGACTTCGTAAAAAAACCGTACAGGTTCTCAGACATCCTGAAATTGCTCGCCAAGCCAAACTAAAGAGGACTTCGCCCCTGCGCTCTACCGCGTCCGATGGGCGTGAGGCGGGACACAAAGGTTTAGCCGAAGTCGGCCTTGGAAGGACGTGTATCGGGAAGCGTTTAATTAAGTAGGCGCTAGAAGTTTATGACCCGTTTGGCGCCTTCCTGGGAATCTCAACCGTGAATACTGTACCCAACTGTTCGTTTGATTTCGCTGTTATTTTCCCGCCGTGCGCTTCCGTAATTTCACGCGCTATAAACAACCCTAGTCCGAGGCTGGTCGATGCTCGACCGTCTCCCTGCCCCCCTACGGAAAGCTGCACCAAGGGACTAAAGATGGCTTCCAGCGACTCAGCGGGAATCGGCATCCCTTGGTTCTCGACTTGCAGGACTAGCGTGTCTACCTCGCCTTGGACCAGCAGCTTGACCGGGTGGTCTTTTGCTCCGTATAGAGCGGCGTTGGTAAGCAGATTAGTCAATACCTGCTGCAGACGAGGGCCGTCGACCGAACAAGACAGGTTGCCCGATGTGACGAAATCGAACAGGCGGCCGGGATGCGTTGCACGGGCATCATGTAGCGCAGCCTCGCAGATGTGCCCCAAATCTGCAGACTTACGGATAACCGGGATGCCGTCGCCGAGCTGCGTGCGAGAGTACTCAAGCAAGTCATTGACCATTCCGCTCATGTGAACCGTAACTCGCTGAACCGTGGCACCGATTTCTGCAGAACGTTCGGAACGGGGTCCTGCCATGACAAGATAGTCGCCGGCCAAGGAGAGAGCAGCGAGGGGCCCTCTCAAGTCGTGCCCAAGAATTCCGAGAAAGGTGTCTCGGGTCCGTGTGGTTCGGAGGGAAAACGTCTCTGCAGATTCTGCTAGCGCCTGGTCAATGCTTTCATTGAACCGGACCATATCGTTAGTCGTGTCAGCGTCGAAGTTTCTAACTTGCGCCTGCCAGAGACGAATTACAGTTGCCCGAAGCGCTCTGAATTCGGCCACAAGCTGCACCAAGGTAAAGCCACTGCCATGGCGCAGTGTTCCATGCCTAGATGCCGCGCTGTATATGTCGTCTGGAGCGTCGCCCTTCGACTTCTCCGCTTGCTGCTGTTTGCTTTGCTCCGTGTCGATGTCCCTCGCTGCCGTCGCTAGGATTTGGGCAGCATGGTCACGAAGTGCCAGCTCCGACATGCCCTTCGCTGCTGGAACGTGGGTGCGGGCGAACGAATCCCACTCCGCCACGATTTGCTCGGTATTGTCATTGATAAAGCGTGAGAGCTTCATTGCGCACCTGATTGATGGACATTAGCAATCGTTGTCGTTTTCATCAAAAAATAAGTATATCCGGCTCTTTCACCCGAGCCAACGGCCGGCGGCGGCAAAGCCGCTGCCTTGTAGCGGTGTCCGTTGACGTCCATACCGTCCGTCTCTTGCACCCACACAGGTCTCACATTGAATCCACGCAGGACGCCGTCCTGAAGCTTGTGGAGAAGGTTAATACCGTGGAGTAGGAGACAATTCCAGTCGCGCAGTAGCTGCAGGTGATGGTTTGCCTGGGGCCCCGTTGTCTCAAGCGTAAAAAATCTTGAGGGTCGTAACGAGCGGGAGCATCCGGCCGGATGCTCAGGAAAGCTGCCGAGGCATCAGGACGAACCTCTACAGGACGATAAGAAGAAATCATCCATGTCGGCCGGAGTGGGAGCTGGCCGGAAGCTGGCCGTCCGCTTATGTTCCGAGGTTTCTGCTTACGGCAGTAACTAGCTATGAGGGAAGCGTGGCCGCCACGCCACAGTAATCGCTCGTCGTCTAGTTATCTGCACCGTAGTCACGCGTCAATCATATCTTTGACTTTGCCGGCAAATACCATCATCGAGAATGGCTTGGTCATGACCTGCATTCCGGGCTCTAGCATGCCGTTTCCAACAGCGGCATTCTCTGCGAATCCAGTGACGAACAAAACCTTCAGTTGCGGTCGCCAAACCCGCGCCGCATCCGCAAGCTGTCTGCCGTTCATTCCATTCGGCAGGCCCACGTCGGAAACCAGAAGGTCGATATGGCGAGGAGACTCCAATGTTTTTAGAGCCTCCTTCGCGTCCGAGGCAACGATGACGGTGTAGCCCAAGTCGCGCAGTACCTCAGAACCCAGATTGCGAAGTGACTCCTCATCATCAACGAATAAGACAGTGCGGTCAGGGAGAGCACGGGAAAACTCCGGAGGCCGCTTCACCGATTCGTCTTCGATTTCATCTCCGTCTTTGCCAACGTAGCTAGGTAGAAGGATATGAACTGAGGTGCCGATTTCTGGCTGAGATTCGATGTGGAGATAGCCTCGCGATTGTTGCACGAAGCCGTAAATCATCGAGAGCCCGAGACCCGTTCCTTTACCCAAAGGCTTCGTCGTGTAGAACGGGTCTACCGCCCGACCCAAGACTTGGGAAGACATGCCAACGCCGGTGTCGTTGATGTCGATTTGAACGTATTTCCCCGCAGCGACTTCCGGAAATCCAGTCGACTCGGCGACGTCAATGTCGCGATTGCTGGTTTGGATTGTAAGCAGCCCGCCGGCCGGCATGGCGTCCCGGCTGTTAATCGCTAGATTAAGTAGTGCACTTTCCAATTGATTTGGGTCGCAGATGGCGGTCCAAAGGTCTTCATCGAGCTGGGTGCGCAAGGATGTGGTCGGGCCGAGAGTGCGCTGAAACAGGTCCTGCATCGATAGCACAAGTCGATTCACGTGCACTGGCTTGGGGTCCAGCGTTTGTCTGCGGGAGAAGGCCAATAGCCGGTGTGTCAGGGCAGCCGCGCGGTTCGTGACACTCAGGGCGCCATCGACATAGCGCACCAGGTCGTCGGTTTTGCCAGCCTCTACCCGCATCTTGAGTAACTCGAGGTTGCCCATGATACCGGCAAGCATATTGTTGAAGTCGTGGGCTATACCGCCAGTCAACTGGCCGATGGCCTCCACCTTTTGGCTCTGACGTAGCTGTTCTTCGGCGATGTCCTTGTCTTGCTGCGCCTTCTCGAGCGACCGCGTCCGGTCTGCTACGCGGCGTTCAAGCGTTTCGTTCAGCTCCTGCATCGCACTGTGTATGCGGAGTCGTTCGACGGTGCTGGCGAGCAGATTGGCATACCCGCGCAAAAATAAGATATCGGCCTCACCGAATTCTCTCGGCGTGCGACTGTCGACCTGCAAAATGCCATAGGCCGCTTGATTCGTTGTTCCAATAATGGGTACGTTGATAAGGGCTTTGACACCATTGTCCAGCAAGAAGTCATCATATTTAAATCGCGTCTCGTTCTCGATATCGGCCGAGATAGCCGGTTTCCCGGACCGTAACGCGTATCCTTCCGAGGTGTTTATGTCCGCTTTAACCTTTACCACCCCGACGACGCCAGGCTTCCAGCCGGCTCCAGCGCGGACCAGCAAAGTCATTCCGTCCTCCTGCAGCTCCATCACCTTTGCGAGGTCGGTGCCTAGTGCCTCACCCACAAGTCGGCACGCTTCATGAAGGATGTTATCGAGACTGTTCGAGCGGAGCGCGAGCTCGGCAAACTTTGCGAGCACGTCCTGTTGCCGAAAAAGTGCGTGCACAGTCTCATTACTCGGGTTCTGTCGATTGTCTTTCATTGGTCCTTTGATGATGTAGCCGCTCCTGCGTCGACATTAAAAGCCAGCATGTGCGGGCAGGGTCGACCACGAATGCGGTCAAGAGAGGCGCAGCGGTAGCACTGTGCCGAAAGTATTCCCGCGTGTGAAGCGGTCTAAGCCCGCAGTCCGACGTGCATGGGGCCGGAACGGCCCTGGCGTTAAACACTTCGGTGAGGACGCCTAATTTGGCGCCGGGATGAACGTGTAACGCGGGAGGCTAATCGTGAAGGTGCACCCCACTCCGGGCGTGTCCATGACCGTCAGGAACCCCCCGTACTCGGCCACGCTCTGCCGTGCAATGGACAAACCAAGTCCAAGCCCAGTTTTGTCATTGTTACGCTGGGTAAAAGGAGAGAACATCTTCTCCGCATCGCCATGGGGGAGTCCTCCGCAATTGTCGGCTACCTCGATGAGGACGCGGTCACCTAAAGGATAGGCGTTCAGCTTGACCTCGGTATGGTGATGCGTGAACTTAAAAGCGTTATGCAAAAGATTGGCCAGAGCACCCGACATCAGGTCTCGGTTGGCTACCATACCTAGTAGCGGACTGACATCAGCGACCGTGAAAACGCAGCCCCGCGTATTCGCATCCAATTGCGCGGCGCCGGCAGCCTCGGCAATGAAAGCTGCAAGCGAAAACATCTGGTGCGTTTCAGGTGTCGAGCCTTTAACCCGTACCTCCGACAGGGAGCGGACAATAAGCTTGTCCATCCCACTAAGGCTGCGCTTCAACACCGCCCCCGTTGCACCGCTTAAACTGAGGTTCCCCAGCTCGATGGCGTCCACCGCCAAGGTAGCGGAGGTAAGTGAATTGCGCAGCTCGTGCATGAGGAAACCGAGCCGCTCATTCATGTCTATCGATTGCTGTTCAGCGATGACCGTGTCACGTTGGAAGCTGAACTCCGTGACCGCATCAGCGATAGAATTATCAAGGCAGCGGTTAAGCGTGCGGAACTCGTCAACCGAAAAAGGCGCATCGCGCTCGAAAGCCAAATCGGTTATTGCCTGGCAAAGGTCCCCGTAATCATGGACGACCTGATTAACATTGTAGGCCAGCGCCAGCAGTTCTTTGCCATGGGCGGCGGCGCTTACTCCCATCTCCGATAAGGCCGAGCCAATTCCGCCCGATGCTCCGGAAATTCTAAGCGCGTCACTCCGGTAGCCCTCTTGCTCCGCTTGGAGCGTTCGCCTGAGCTGCTCCAGGAACAGAGGAATGCCGTTTTTCAGCTGCTGTGGCGTAGCGTTGCGCTTCGGCCTCTTTGCGACTTTTTCAGTGCAGCGTGCGACGAGCTCTTCTCGGTTGTGCGCTAGAAATTCGTGCATCATTTGAACACCTCGCCCGGCTAAGCCGGAAAGCTGCGAATCGTTACCTGTATGTCGAGGTGATACACACATGGATTGCCCGACGCATCTTACGCCATTTGCGCTTCGGAACTTCTGTATTACATTGCTTCGATTGGCAGATAGACCGGACCGATGTCTCAATGCTTGAACCGCAGCAACAGTAGTGCCGCCTCGCACGATGGAGTACGAGAGAAGCTCTACTGAGGCAAGGCCGCTGTTTCAGAAAGCGCATCCAAAATCGTTTGGAACTTCACCGGCTTGACCAGATGACGCTCGAAGCCGGCGGCGGTGGCACGCTCCCGGTCACGCTTTTCACCATAGCCCGTCACGGCAATCAGCACACTCCGTTTTAACTTAGGGATGCGCTGCAGGCATCCCGCCAGTTCATACCCGTCCATGTCGGGCAGTCCAATGTCGAGCAAAAACGCGTTAGGAGTGGCTCTGATGGCCTGCTCAAGTGCGCTCTCCGCCGTATACGCGACTGACACCTTGAATCCGTAAGCCTCGAGTAACGCGGCCAACGCATCCGCAGCGTCCTTGTTGTCGTCAACGACCATCACGTGTTGAGCGACGCCGGCCCAAGAAGCAGCCGGTTTGTCCAGCGATGACAGGTCCTCATCCGCGAGCAGCGAGGTCGCCTCAGCGGCTTGATGGATGGGCAAACGAATCACGAACTGACTGCCCCTGTCGATGCCGTCGCTGTGTGCCGTGACTGTACCGCCATGAAGTTCTGCAAGCTTCCTTACCAGCGCCAAGCCAAGCCCTAGTCCGCCCTGAGACCTCGCCAAGCTGCGCTTACCCTGCGTGAAAAGGTCGAATACATTGGGCAGCAACTCCGACGAGATGCCAGAGCCGTTGTCCACAACGGCTAATTCAAGCCACTCGCTAGTCGTCGCGAGCGTCATGCTGAGCGCCCCGCCTCGGTAAGAGTATTTCGCCGCGTTGTTTAGGACGTTAGCGACAATCTGAACCAGCCGGACGTGGTCGCCTCGCACCGATACCGGCTCGTCCGGCATGTACAGCGACAGGTCTTGCTCTTTTTCGTCGATAAGGGGGCGCACCTGGTCAATAGCATCGGAAATGACCTCCTTGACGTCGACTACGGCGTCACTCAGCGTGACCAGCCCGTGACTCACACTCGAGACGTCGAGCATGTCGTCTAACAGGTGCTTCATGTGCGTCACCTGCCTGCTAATAATGCTTCCAGCCTGCTGCACCAACGGTCCGACACCGCCGTCTAAATCGATTAGTTTCGCCGCACTGCTAATCGGCGCCAGTGGGTTCCGCAGTTCGTGCGCGAGCATGGACAAAAACTCGTCTTTTGCCAGCGCCAGGCGCTCTGCTTCTTCGCGCGCCTTCTGCGCGGTTTCGTACAACTGGGCGTTGTCGATTGCAATGGCTGCCTGGGCCGCCACTCCGACTACTATGCGCTCGGTGCGCTCGCTGAACATGTCGGGTGCTGGGTGCCCGAAGAATAGACCGCCGAGGGTTTTGCCTGTACGCGAGATGACCGGCGTCGCCAGGTAGCTGCGTACAGCCAGGTGACCAGCCGGCATCCCGTGGTGTGGCGCTGAACGCCCATAGCGAGGGTCCTTGGTGATGTCGCCGCTACGGACCGTCGGCGCGCCGGCGAACGTAGGCCCGAACAACGCTGTGGGTCTCGGAAGGCCAAACTTTGCAAACGCTTCGCGTGGGGCGCCCGACAGTGTGTACAACTGCATGGCCTCGCCCTGGTCGTCGGTCACGGTGTAGAAAAATGCGCCGAAGGAAGCCCCGCTAAGGTGGGTCGCGGTATCGGTAATAGACTGTACAAGGTCTTGCAGGTCCAACGTCGACGAGACAATTTTCCCGGTCCGGTGCAACAACTCCAGGATGCGTGTCTCATCGCGCAACGACTCATCGACATGGGCGCGTACCACGGCCTCCCACGTTCGGCGGGCCACGTCTTCAGCGCAGGCCACTTCATCGGTTGTCCATTCGCGCGGCCGCACGTCTTGCAGGTAAAGCGCAGCAGTAAACCGCTCTGCGCCCACGAGCGGAACGATAACCGTCGCCCGCACGCCCGCTTGGATGAAACTAGCGGCGAAAGACGCGGAACGCTCGTCCTTGGCGATATCGTCGATTTGCTGCGTCTTGCCGCTTCTTAGCTCGTCCATCAGTTTGGAATCGAAGCGCTCGAGCGAGAACGATTGACCGGCCAGACTAGGAATCGTCCCATTAGTCCAATCGCCTGCGACGGTGACCTTCCTTGACCCGTCGACGTACACGTAACCAACCCGGGCCACTCCTAGGTGTTCGCCTATCAGACGAGTCGTCGTCTCAAGCACGCGTTCAGGCGAGAGGACCGGCCGCAGACTGTCCGAAATTTTAAGTTGGAACGCCTGCTGGCGCTGTTGCAGCACACGGGACGTTGTCTCAGTCACGGAGCAATAGATGCCACCGACATCGCCATCGGCGGTATGTATCGGAGAATAGGCGAATGTAAACCAAGCCTGCTCCAGGCCGCCGTTGCGCTGGATAACAAGGGGAAAATCCTCGGCGAACGTCGGATTGCCCGCCAGCGCCTGGCCGGCCAAAGGGCCAACATCGGCCCAGATTTCGGCCCACACATCTTCGAAACGGCCGCCTAGCGCGGCTGGGTGTTTCGCATCGAGAATTGGGACGTACGCATCGTTATAAATGCAGCCCAGTTCGGGGCCCCATGCGATGAAAGTCGGCAACGGCGAGGCCAGCATCAAACGTACGGCCGCTTGCAGTTCGAAAGACCAACTCGACGGAGTCCCAAGCGGGGACGTTGACCAGTCGCGCGCCCTAATTAGGGCCGCGACGGCGTTGCGGTTGTTGTCTTTATCCGTAGGCAAAAACATCAGAAAGCCGGTATATAGTTGATTGGCCTAGTTTACTCGCTCGGCTTCGTCGAATTATACTTTTTGAGCCCGTTCCACCGTGCATCTCTTTTCTAGTCTGAGCTATGAAACTGCATTTTTTCCTCGACAATCACGTCGACGCCATCCTTGACGAGTGGGACACATTTGCGCAAACGTTGAGTCCGGCTGCGGATTCAATGACGTTGCTTGCATTACGTGACCATGCCAAAGAAATCTTGCGCGCCATTGCCTTGGACATTCAAACCAGCCAGAGCGCGGCAGAGCAGCGTAAGAAATCTCTTGGCCATAGCCCCGGTGACCACCCCGAGCGCAGCGCAGCTTCCCTCCACGGGTCCCTTCGTCAAGCAAGCGCGTTTACCCTTTTGCAGCTGAGCGCAGAGTATCGCGCGCTTCGCGCCTCTGTGTTGCGGTTATGGCTGCCTCACGTTTCGACAATGTCAGCAGACACCGTCGCTGAGATTACGCGCTTCAACGAATCGATTGACCAGGCACTCGCAGAGTCGATAGTTACCTTCTCTGCGCAAGCTGAGCGTACCAAAGACCTGTTTCTCGCGATTTTAGGCCATGACCTGCGCGCGCCGATTGCGACGATGAGCATGGCCGGTGAGATTTTGACTCGCTCGGATGTTACTGTCGAAGCCGCCAACATGGTTGGGGCGCGAGTACGTCGTAGCGCGTTGGTCATGTCGGTGATGATTGAAGATTTGTTGGGCTATACGGGGACCCAACTTAGAAGCGGCATTCCAGTCACACTTTCTCAAACTAGTATTGAAGCCGCATGCAACAGTGCAATTGCGAACGCCAGCGCAGTGCATCCTGGAACAGAATATCGGCTAAATACGGAAGGGGAACTGCATGGTGAGTTCGACCACGTCCGGCTCCATCAGCTTTTTACCAACTTATTGGTAAACGCTGCCCAGTATGGCGAGAAAGGCAAGCCGGTCACAATAAACGCCCGGCGCCAGGGCCAGAGCATCGTAGTCGAGACAATCAACTACGGCGCCGTCATTCCTGAGGAGGCCAAAATGTCCATCTTCAAGCCACTGGTGCAACTTGACGAGGGCACTGAAGAAGACCGGCGGCCGCGCACGAGTCTCGGACTCGGCCTGTTCATAGCCAGAGAGATTGCAGAGGCACACGGCGGCAGCATTACCGTCACGTCGAATGCGAATGACGGCACCAATTTTAGGGTGGTTCTTCCTTTGAAGGTCGAGTTGCGAACGTGAGACTCTCGCCGGCATCGTGGGTGTCATCGGAAGTCGGCGTCTTTTAGGTACTGATGGCAGCTCTGCCAGAACCCGGCTGTGGCAAAAGGAATCGTTGGAGGAGGAGTCGCTTCATGTCGCTGGCCACTACCGCTTCTGATATAAAAAACCCTTGGATTTCGTCACAAGCGAGCCTGCGCAAGACGGTCGGCTGGTCCGAGGTTTCCACACCCTCCGCTGTCACGCAAATGTGAAGGGCGCCCGCCATTGAGACGATTGCCTGGAAAAGTATCTCCGCTCCCTTGCCGTTGCATAGTGCCTTCGTAAAAGCCTGGTCAACTTTCAGGCCGTCGACATCAAGCCTCTGCAGTTGCGCTAATGACGAATAGCCGGTTCCAAAGTCATCAATAATTAGCTTTATCCCGAGCTTACGTAGGGCCGCCAACTCCCTTGAGACGTTCTCGCTACGGTCGATGGCCGCCGACTCGGTCAGTTCGATTTCTATGAGCGACGAATCAATCCCATGCCGTGCCAGGCAAGACTCGAACGATGCGCTCACTCGTTGTATCCGCCGCCCGGTATCGAGAATGCGAGCAACTGGGCGGCGCCCTCACGCGAGCAGCCCAGGGCAAACTAATCGAAACCAATGTGGCGACGCTTTGGATGGCGGTGTTTGCAGACGTCGACGCGTCATTTCTAGCGGTCTTCAATGGTTTACGTTTGCTCGGCTTCAAGCGCCGTGCGTAGCGGCGCTGCTCGACATTCATCGAGTCGGTGGATGCGGAAAGCGCTTTTTCATCTTGCGAGGCCCCGGGAGTACGTAGCAAAGCACTTGCGCCGGCGCGGCACGGCACGGCACGACATCGGGTTTTCTCACGCGGTACATGACTGCTCCGCGTAAATAGAGCATGATAATAATGGGTATCTTCCCAACATTATCGATGTGGAGGCGATATGCCTGCTCACGAACATTGGAATCGGATTTATGAAACTAAACGTCCTGACCAATTAAGCTGGTACGCCCCTCATTTATACCGGTCCCTATCTTTGGTGGAGCAGGCCGCCCCTCCCAAGAACGCCAGTATCATCGACGTCGGTGGCGGGGAATCCACGCTTGTTGACGATTTGCTCGACCATGGCTATTCGGATGTGAGCGTCCTGGACATATCTGAGGCTGCGCTATGTGTAGCGCGCTCCCGCCTTGGCGCCCGTAGTGCCGCTGTCAAATGGATAGCGGGAGACATCACCTCGATTCCCCTTCCTGCAAACGGATTCGGCGTTTGGCATGACCGTGCGGTCTTTCATTTTCTGACCGACCCCGAGCAGCGTGCAGCATATGTTCGGCAAGTCAAAAGCGCGGTCAGGCCCGGTGGACACGTCATCGTCGCGACATTTGGTTTAGACGGCCCTCTTCAGTGCAGCGGCCTGGACGTAGTTCGATATGGGCCGACA
>JAQGMR010000051.1 GCA_028292265.1 Herminiimonas sp. | reverse complement strand
GGCCAGATCGGAATCGAAGGTCGGCTCGCTGCGCCCGGACTCGCCCTCGGCCGCCGTGGGCCCCGTCGCAGGAGGCGCCGGCTGGGCCTGGCGGGGCGTGTTGCGGCGCGAGATCCAGGCATTCCAGGCCACCAGCACCGCCAGCAGCACGGCGCCGATGATGGCCAGGCCGATGGTGAAACTGCTCATCGGAAACTGGTTCATGCGGCCTCGGCCATCGAAACGGCCGACTCCATGTCCACGGCGACGATGCGCGAGACACCCTGCTCCTGCATGGTGACGCCGATCAGCTGCTCGGCCATCTCCATGGCGATCTTGTTGTGGCTGATGAACAGGAACTGGGTCTCCCGGGACATCGCCGACACCAGCTTGGCGTAACGCTCGGTGTTGGCATCGTCCAGCGGCGCATCCACCTCGTCCAGCAGGCAGAACGGCGCCGGATTAAGCTGGAACATCGAGAACACCAGGGCAGTAGCGGTGAGTGCCTTCTCGCCGCCCGACAGCAGGTGAATCGTCGCATTCTTCTTGCCCGGCGGCTGTGCCATCACCTGTACGCCTGAATCGAGGATTTCGTCCCCCGTCATTACCAGCTTCGCATTGCCGCCGCCAAACAGGATCGGGAACAGTTCGCCAAAATGAATGTTTACCTGGTCAAAGGTATTCTGCAACAGGTCGCGGGTTTCCTTGTCGATCTTGTGGATCGCGTCTTGCAGCGTATTGATCGCTTCCGTCAGATCGGCGTTCTGCGCATCAAGGAAGTCCTTGCGCTCCGAAGCCTGCGCCAGTTCATCCAGCGCCGCCAGGTTGACTGCGCCCAGCGCAGCGATGGCATTGGTCAGGCGGGTCACTTCTCCCTGCAGCCATGAAGGACGGATGTCGCCGTTAAGCTTCTCTGTCAATGCCGCTTCGTCAGCTTGCACCTCTGCCAGTTGCTGTGAGAACTGCTCCTGGTTCAACCTTGCGGCCTGTTCCTTCAACTGCAATTCCATGATGCGGTCGCGCTGCGGCTGCAGGCTGCGTTCCGACTGCATGCGGGTTTCTTCGTGGTGTCGCAGTTTTTGTGCCAACTGGTCGAGCTCATGGCGCGCATCGGCTAGCGCGCGCTCCTGGTCGCTGCGCTTGTCAAGCAGCGACTGCAGGCCGGCCTGCGCCGCCTGGTCGTCCAGGCTTTCCAGTTCAAGGTGTCCCTGCTGCATGTTGGCAAACAACTGCGCCGCCTGCTCCAGCGCGGTGGCGATGCTGCGCTTCAGCTCCTCGATGCGACTGCGATGCGCCTTCTCCGCAAACTCTGCCTCCTGCGCCGAACGTTCCAGTTCCCGCAGCCGGTTGCGCGCATCGTTGAGTTGCTGTTCCTTCGCAAGGTAGGCAGTCTGCCCCTCCTCATGCGCTTCCTGCATCACGCCAAGGTCTGCGTCGAGTTGCTCGAACTTCGCTTCCGACTCCGCCTTTACCTGCTGCTGCTCGGCTTCCTGCGCGGCGATCTCGGCCAGGTCCGACACGATCTGCGCGCTGCGCTGGTTGAAGCGCTCCTGCACTTCAGACAGCTTCATCACGTCCAGTTGCAGACCATGCGTGGTTTGGGTCAAGCTGGTCACGCGCTGTCGCAGTTCCTGCAGGCGTTGCACCGATTGTGTCAGCGCCGCTTCGGCCCGCACCGCCCGACTGCGCGCCTCGTCGGCCAGCATCTGCTGCGCGCGCAGCTGCTTGCCGATGTTTTCGATCTCATGCTGCCGCGCCAGCATGCCGTCCTGCTCCGAATCGGAAGCATGAAAACGTACGCTGTTGCGAGCCACCATATGCCCCTGCTGGGTCACGAAATAGCCACCCACCGGCAGTTTTGCCCGGTCCGCCAAGGCGCTGGCGGCGTCGTCGGCGACATAGACCTGGTGCAGCCAATCCTGCATCAGTGCGCGCAGGCCCGGGTCATTCAATTGCAGCAGCGAGAGCAGCGACTTGAGGCCGGCCGGCCCCTCCCCTGCAGGCGGCGTTACCGCATCGGGCGAAAAAAGCGCCAGCTTGGCCGGCGGCGCGTCATTGAAGAACGCCTTGGCCCAGTCCAGGTTGGACATTTCAAGCGCCGAAGTGCGCTCGCGCAGCACCGCTTCCAGTGCCGTTTCCCAGCCAGCCGCAATATCGAGTTTCTTCCAGAGTCGCGGCAGCGTGCCAAGCTCATGTTTCTGCAACCACGGCTGCACCTTGCCTTGGGTTTGCACGTTTTCTTGCAGCTGCTTCAGCGCCAGCAAGCGTGCTTCAAGCTGCGCGTTGTTGGCGCTTTCGGTATTGACCTGTTCCTGCGCGCTACGCCGCTCTTCTTCCAGCCGCGGTTGCTGCTCCTGCGCTTCTTCAAGCTGCATGCTGGCTTCTTCCAGCGCGGCCTGCTTTTCTTCGAGCTGCAACTTCAGGTTGGTCAGGTGCGCCGCATCGGGCATGCTCAGGCCTGATTTTTCCTGGGTCAGACGCTCCCGTCGCACCGCCAGGCTGTTCAAAATGTTGGATGCGTTGCGTTGATGCGTCGATTCGAGTTCGATCTGCTGCTGCGCCTGCATGATCTTGGCGCGCGACTCCGTAGTGCTTAGCTGCGCTTCGCGCCATGCCTGTTCCAGCGCCGGAATCCGGTCGTGGTGCTCGTGCGCCGCCTGCTGCGCTTGCTCGACACGAACCGCATGTTCTTCCAGATGCATTTCCGCTTCCGCCAGATCGTCCTGGAATTGGGTGCCCTGGCGCTGCCACTGGTCGCGTTGGGCAGTTAGGGAATTCAACTGGCTTTGCAGCCGGCTGCGCGACTCGATCACAAACCTGATCTGCGCTTCGAGGCTGCCGATTTCAGAATTGGTTTGATACAGGTGTCCCTGGGCCGTGTGGAGGCGGTCGCCGGCGGCGTAGTGGGCCTGGCGCATGTGCTCGAGTTCGGTTTCGACATGGCGCAGTTTTGCAGTTTGACCTTCGAGCTCCGTTTGCGCCTTCTCTATGTCGCGGAAATGGCGCTCCTGCTCGACCTTGGCTTCGTTTTTCCGCAATAGCCACAGCAGCCGCTGCTTTTCTTCCTGGTCTGCCTGCAAGGCATGGAATTTTTTCGCCACTGAAGCCTGTCCCTGCAGCTTTTCCAGGTTGGCATTAAGTTCACGCAGAATGTCATCCACCCGCAGCAGGTTCTCACGCGTATCGTGCAAGCGGTTTTCTGTTTCCCGGCGGCGCTCCTTGTACTTCGACACGCCTGCCGCTTCTTCCAGGAAAATGCGCAACTCTTCGGGACGCGCCTCAATGATGCGGGAAATCATCCCCTGTCCGATGATGGCGTAGGCACGCGGTCCCAAGCCCGTTCCGAGGAAGATGTCTTGAATGTCCCGGCGGCGAACCGCCTGGTTATTGATGTAGTAAGTGGAGGTGCCGTCGCGGGTCAGGGTCCGCTTGACGGCGATCTCGGCATACTGCCCCCATTGTCCTGCCGCCTTGCCGTCGGCATTGTCAAACACAAGCTCCACGGAAGAGCGCCCTGCCGGCTTGCGAGTCGTTGTACCGTTGAAAATCACGTCCTGCATTGATTCGCCGCGCAATTCAGAAGCCTTGGATTCGCCAAGGACCCAGCGCACCGCATCAATGATGTTCGATTTGCCACAGCCGTTTGGCCCGACCACCCCGACCAGTTGGCCGGGTACCTGAAAGTTGGTCATTTCCGCGAAGGACTTGAAGCCAGAGAGCTTGATTGAAGTTAATCGCACGGTATCAACACTTTTCTATGGGGTGGCAAGCTGATTGCCTGATCAGGCGCTGCGACAGGCGCGCGGCCGCGCTTCATGTGACGATTCGCCTCGGCCGGCGTTGTCGGCGGCCGCGGCGGAACGCACTGCGCCACGGCTGGCTTTTGAAGCGGCTAATAATATCATCCCCGATCTCCTCCCGATCTCATCGGGAACGTGTCTGGGACTTATCCCGAATTTATCCCGAACATCAACCGAATCTGTCCCAAATATCAACGGACCGCCTCCGGGGCGACCCGCTTCGGCCTCGTCATGGAGGCTATAATGGCGCCCATTCAATACCGTTCTTTGGGCGCTCGTGAATCCACTTCTCAACCTGCTTCAGCCTTATCCCTTCGAAAAGCTGCGCCTGCTGCTGGCCAATACACGACCCTCGGACGACTACAAGCCAATCAGCCTCGGTATCGGCGAACCACGCCATCCAACGCCGGCCTTCATCAGGGAAACGCTGGCGGCCAACCTGGATGGGCTTGCCACCTATCCCACCACAATCGGCAGTGAAGCACTGCGCGCTACGATTGCGGGCTGGCTCGAACGCCGCTATGGACTGCCGAAGGTCGATGCAGCGAAGCAGGTGTTGCCAGTGAACGGCTCGCGCGAAGCACTTTTTGCACTGGCGCAAACCGTTATAGATTCGCGCGCCGAAGCACTCGTTATCTGCCCCAATCCGTTCTACCAAATTTATGAAGGCGCGGCCTATCTCGCTGGCGCCAGGCCGTGGTTCGTCAACTCGGACCCCGAGCGCAATTTCGCTCCCGACTATGCCAGCGTGCCGGATGAAGTGTGGCAGCGGGTGCAATTGCTCTATGTGTCCTCACCGGGGAATCCGACCGGAGCCGTGCTCTCTATAAAAGAGTGGCAGCAACTGTTTGATCTGTCTGAACGGTATGGCTTCGTGATTGCTTCGGACGAGTGTTATTCCGAAATCTACTTCAAGAAAGACCCTCCACTCGGCGCGCTGGAGGCGGCCCATCGCCTCGGTCGAACGGACTTCGCTCGGCTTGTGGTTTTTTCAAGCTTGTCGAAGCGTTCCAACGTTCCCGGCATGCGTTCCGGGTTCGTCGCCGGTGATGCCGCCATCCTCGCCAAATTCCTGCTGTACCGCACCTACCACGGCGGCGCGATGAGTCCGTCGGTGCAGGCAGCATCGAGTGCCGCCTGGAACGACGAAAAGCATGTCGAGGAGAACCGTGCAAAATATATCGCGAAGTTCGCGCAGGTCACGCCCTTGCTGCAAGAGGTGATGGACGTCGAACTTCCCGATGCTGGTTTCTACCTGTGGGCGAAGGTCGACCAGATTGCAGACATCACCGATGTGGAATTCGCCAGACGGCTGTACGCCGAATATAATGTGACGGTCTTGCCGGGCAGCTATCTTGCGCGTGAAGCGCACGGGCAAAACCCGGGCAGGAACCGGATACGCATGGCGCTGGTGGCGGAAGTTGACGAATGCATGGAAGCAGCGCGACGCATCGTGGAGTTCACCGCCCGGTTGCCCGCGCGCTGATGCTGCGGAGCTTTCGCAATTCCACAAAAGCCTCACCTTCCGGATCGAGTAGTCAGCGCAGCAACATGGCAGCGACCCCGTGGCAATCCTTATGGCGGCAAGGTATCGCAGCCACGCATTACAGAAAAGCTTCACGCCGGCATCTTAAAGCCGCACACGCATCGTAAAAGCGCACCAAGACCATCGCAACCGCGCCGCATCGAAATGCACCGCAAAAACGCAATCTAACCGACCCTAAAAAAATGACTCAACAGCTTCAGCAGATTCTCGACCAGGCGTGGGAAGACCGCGCCACCATCTCACCAAAATCGGCGCCATCTGAAGTACGCGAGGCAGTCGCCCACGTGCTGGCCGCGCTCGACGCCGGCACCCTGCGCGTGGCGCAAAAGGGAAGCGACGGATGGACAGTCAATCAGTGGGTAAAGAAGGCGGTGTTGCTGTCATTCCGTCTTGAGGACAACGTCGCCATGCCGGCAGGCGACGATATGCAGTTCTATGACAAGGTGCCCACCAAGTTCGCCAACTACACGGCCGAAGACTTCGCCAAAGGCGGGTTTCGTGTCGTGCCGCCGGCGGTCGCCCGCCGCGGCAGCTTCATCGCACGCAACGTGGTGCTGATGCCGTCGTACGTGAATATTGGGGCTCATGTCGACGAAGGCACCATGGTCGACACCTGGGCTACCGTTGGCTCCTGCGCACAGATCGGGAAGAACGTGCACCTGTCGGGCGGCGTTGGCATTGGCGGCGTGCTGGAGCCAATGCAGGCCAATCCCACCATCATCGAAGACAACTGCTTTATCGGCGCGCGCTCCGAGATCGTCGAAGGCGTCATCGTTGAAGAAAACTCCGTGATCTCGATGGGCGTCTACATTGGACAGTCGACCAAGATCTACGACCGGGCAACCGGTGAAGTCAGTTACGGCCGCATCCCTTCCGGATCGGTGGTGGTCTCGGGCAACCTGCCTGCCGCCAACGGACTCTACAGTCTCTATTGCGCCGTCATCGTCAAGCGGGTGGACGCCAAGACCCGAGCGAAAACCGGCATCAACGAATTGCTGCGGGAAGCTTGAGCGCCCGCCTGCACACCGTCCGCTGAACAGGAGAGCCTCACATGGCAATGGACCGTCTTTTTCAGCTGATGCGAGACAAATCGGCCTCGGACCTGTTCCTGTCCGTGAACGCGCCGGTCCAGGTCAAAATCAGCGGGAAACTCATTCCGGTCAACCAGCAAAAGATGGATCAGACAGCGATCCGAACGCTGCTGGCCGAGGTGGTCCCCGAAGACAAGCTGAAGGAGCTTGACCGCAATAACGAACTGAACCTTGGCATACCGGTTCCTGGCGTCGGCAACTTTCGCCTTTCGGCTTTCACGCAACGCGGTAGTACGTCGGCCGTGCTGCGTTATATTCCCACGGAAATTCCGGCGCTGGACGACCTGCGCCTGCCGGCGATCCTGTCCGACCTCATCATGGAGAAGCGTGGCCTCTTGCTGGTTGTTGGCGCAACGGGCTCCGGCAAGTCGACCACGATTGCGTCCATGCTGGATCGTCGCAACGCAATGACGGCGAGCCACATCTTGACGCTGGAAGATCCGATCGAATTCCTGTTCACCAACCGCAAATCCATCGTGAACCAGCGCGAGATTGGCACCGATGCGGTCAGCCTCAATATCGCGCTCAAGAATGCGCTGCGGCAGGCGCCGGACTGCATTCTGATCGGGGAAATACGGGACAAGGACACCATGTCGGCCGCAATCGCTTATGCGCAATCCGGCCATCTGGTCGTCGCCACGCTGCATGCAAACAACAGCTACCAGGCACTCAACCGCATCATCAACTTCTTCCCGATGGAGACCCGGCAATCGCTGTTTCCGGACCTTGCAACGACCCTCAAGGCGATCGTTTCTCAGCGCCTGGTTCCCTCCATCGGCGGCGGGCTGCGCGCGGCGGTCGAGGTCATGCTGAACACGCGGCATATCAGCGAATTGATCGAACAGGGCCAGATCGGCGCAATCAGGGAAGCGATCGAGAAAAGCATGTCGCCAGGTTCCCAAACCTTTGAGCATGCGCTGCTGGACTTGATTCGCGAAGGCCGGGTCACGCAGGAAAATGCGCTCGCCAACGCAGACTCCGCAACCAACCTCTACTGGCTGCTCAATAATGAGGCGTCCAGGGAATCGCCGCGGGCCGAGCCGCCGCCTAGCCTGCCGGAGCACAATGGCGCCACCTTCACAGAATTTACTCTGAACGTATGAGCGAACCTGACACTGTCCTGTACGGCATTCCGAATTGCGATCAGGTGCGAAAGGCCCGCGCCTGGCTTCTTGAGCGGCACGTGCCGCACGTTTTCCACGACTTCAAGAAGAATGGCATTGATCGCGTGATGATCGCGTCCTGGCTCGTGCATCAGCCGTGGGAAGTCCTGCTCAATCGACGGGGCACCACCTGGCGTGGCCTGGCCGAAGCGCGCAAGGCCAGCGTGGCCGACGGCAACAGCGCCGCGGCGCTGATGCTGGAAAATTCCTCAGTAATCAAGCGCCCGGTCCTGGTGCACGACAATGCGGTACACGTCGGCTATTCCGAAGACCTCTACCAAAAATTGTTCGGGAACCCGGCATGAGCAAAACACTGTCACTGGCCGAAGAACTGATCGCCCTTTCCTCGGTAAGCCCCGAAGACAACGGCTGCCAGCAGCGCATTGCAACCCTGCTGCAGCCGCTCGGCTTTGATTGCGAGGCCATGCCCTCGTCCGACGTCAGCAACTTGTGGGCACGGCGCGGCAGCGCGAAACCGCTGCTGGTTTTCGCCGGCCATACCGACGTGGTGCCGACCGGACCACTCGACGCCTGGACATCGCATCCGTTTCAGCCGACGCAACGCGACGGCAAGCTCTATGGCCGGGGCGCCGCTGACATGAAAACCTCCATCGCCGCCATGCTGGTGGCCGTGGAAGAATTTATCGCCGCGCACCCGGACCACAAGGGCTCGATCGGCTTCCTCATTACCAGCGACGAGGAAGGCCCGGCAACCGACGGCACGGTATTCGTTTGCCAACAGCTGAAAGCACGCGGCGAGCAACCTGATTACTGCGTGATCGGCGAGCCCACCTCCGTCGAGCGCCTCGGCGACATGATCAAGAACGGCCGTCGCGGCACCATGTCAGGTCGCCTGACAGTCAAGGGGGTGCAGGGTCATATCGCCTATCCACACCTGGCAAAGAACCCGATACATCTGGTCACGCCTGCACTCGCGGAACTGGTCGCCACGCAATGGGACCTGGGCAACGACTACTACTTGCCCACGTCGTGGCAAATATCCAATATTCATGGTGGAACGGGCGCATCCAATATCATTCCCTCGGAAGTCGTGATCGATTTCAATTTCCGTTTTTCGACGGCCAGCACGCCGGAAAGCCTGCAACAGCGGGTGCGCGCGGCGCTTGACCGGCATGGCGTGGACTACGACTTGAAATGGACCATCGGTGGCCTGCCATTCCTGACTCCCCGTGGCGAATTGAGCGAGGCCCTGTCGGCCGCCATCCACGCTGAAACCGGCATTGAAACCGAGTTGTCGACCTCCGGCGGCACCTCCGACGGCCGGTTTATTGCGCAAGTCTGTCCTCAGGTTATTGAGTTCGGGCCGCCCAATGGCAGCATTCACAAGATCGACGAGCACATTGAACTGAGTTGCATCGATCCGCTCAAGAACATCTATCGACGCACCCTGGAAAACCTGCTTTTGTAAGACCCCAGTCTGCGCAAGGCACCGGGGGCTGCCGGGCGACTTCCCGGCCCAGGCGCAAGCCATTGCGACGTCCCTGGCGACGTTCCTTGCGGGGTCCGTCCGGCAGACGCCGCTTCAACGGCGGCGTTCCATTTCAACCACTCCGCTCTCTGACCATGAACACCGCCAACCATCCTTTCCTAACCTTGCGCGACGTGCTCCGTTTCGCCGTTTCACGCTTCAACAGCGCCGACCTTTACTTCGGCCATGGCAGTTCAAATGCCTGGGATGAAGCCGTCTACCTGCTACTGCATACGCTGCGACTTCCGCTCGACCACCTGGACCCCTTCCTCGACGCGCGCCTTTTGCCGGCAGAAATAGATGCCGTATTGCAGGTCATCGAGCGCCGCGCAACCGAACGCGTCCCGGCCGCTTACATCACCCACGAAGCGTGGCTGGCGGAATACCGCTTTTACGTCGACGAACGGGTCATCGTTCCGCGTTCCTTCATTGCGGAACTGATACCCGACCGCTTCGCCCCCTTCGTGAAGTACCCGGAGGCGGTCCAGAACATACTGGAACTCTGCACCGGCTCGGGCTGTCTGGCCATCATGCTGGCGGATGCCTTCCCCACCGCACGGGTCGATGCCGTTGACCTGTCTGGAGACGCCCTCGAGGTGGCACGCCGCAACGTGACAGACTATGGCCTGGAAGACCGCATCAGCCTGCTCGAGTCCGACCTGTACGATGCCCTGCCGCCGCGGCAATATGACTTGATTGTGACGAACCCGCCCTACGTCAATGGCGCTTCAATGGGCGCGCTGCCGCCAGAATACGGACATGAACCGCGCATGGCACTGGCAGGCGGCACCGATGGCATGGATCTGGTACGCAAGATCCTCGCAGGCGCCGCAAGCCGGCTCACGCGAGACGGCGTACTCCTGGTTGAAGTTGGCAACGAGCGCGCGCATGCCGAGGCTGCCTTTCCCGACCTGGAACTGGTCTGGCTTTCCACCAGCGCGGGCGACGACATGGTTTTCCTGGTCACCGCCGACCAACTCAATCCGCGCGGCAAATAAAGCGCGCGGCTCGTCTTGGCCGTATTCTTGACCGGTCTCTTGACGTACATTGCTTGCGCAGAAATTGCTTACCCATAAACTGCTTGCCATCCGCTGCAACCGCTAGCCAACCCCTTACCCGGCATCACCGCTTTTACACCTCATGATTCGATTCCAGCAAGTCAGCCTCATGCGCGGCGTCAAGCCGCTCCTCTCCCAGGCCGACGTCACACTTAACCCCGGCGAGCGCATTGGCCTGATCGGCGCCAATGGCACCGGCAAGTCCAGTCTGTTTTCGGTACTGCGCAATGAACTGCATGCCGACCTCGGCGAAATCCAGATGCCGCCCACCTGGCGCATTGCGCACGTCGCGCAGGAAACCCCTGCGCTTGACCGCTCCGCAATCGATTATGCGATCGATGGCGATACGCACTTGCGTCAACTCGAAGCCGTACTGGCGGAGCTGGAAAGCCAGCCTCACAGCAGCAGCAATGGCACCCAGATCGCCGAGTCGCACGCCGCGCTGGCCGATGCCGACGTCTACACTGTTCGCTCTCGCGCCGAGACACTGTTGACGGGGCTTGGCTTTTCACTCAGCCAGATGGACCAGCCGATTGCCTCATTCTCGGGCGGCTGGCGCATGCGTCTTAACCTCGCGCAGGCATTGATGTGCCCGTCCGACTTGCTGCTGCTGGACGAGCCTACCAACCACCTGGACCTTGACGCCATCATCTGGCTTGAAGAGTGGCTCAAGCGCTATCCCGGTACGCTCATCATCATCTCGCATGACCGGGATTTTCTGGATGGCGTGGTGAACGTCATCGTGCAGATCGACGAGCGCAAACTCAAGCGCTATAGCGGCAACTACTCCGCCTTCGAGCGTCAACGGATTGCCCAACTGGTTCTCGCTCAGGGCATGATGGAGAAGCAGCAGCGGCAGCGTGATCACCTGCAATCCTTCATCGACCGCTTCAAGGCCAAGGCCACCAAGGCGCGCCAGGCGCAGAGCCGCATGAAGGCGTTGGCGAAGATGGAAGAGCTTGCGCCACTGCGCGCCGCCGCGGAGTTCTCGTTTGAGTTTCGCGAGGCCGCCAATGCGCCCAATCCGCTGCTGGTGCTGGATGGTGTCGATGCGGGTTACCGCATTGAAAAGGATGGCCAGATCGTAGAAAAGGCCATCGTTACCGGCATCGATTTTTCGCTGCAGACTGGCCAGCGCATCGGCCTGCTGGGCGTCAACGGCGCTGGCAAATCCACGCTGATCAAGACCATCGCCGGTGAGCTGGCGCCGCTGCACGGCGAAGCACACACCGGCAAGGGACTTTCGATCGGTTACTTCGCACAGCATCAGCTGGACATGCTGCGGCACGACGAATCGCCGCTCTGGCATCTGATGAAAATCGCGCCGACCACGCGCGAACAGGAACTGCGCAACTTCCTGGGCAGCTTCAACTTCCCCGGCGACATGGTCAACAGCAGCATCGCGCCATTTTCTGGCGGCGAGAAGGCGCGGCTGGCGCTGGCCCTGATCGTATGGCAGCGCCCCAACTTGCTGCTGCTCGACGAACCGACCAACCATCTCGACCTTGAAACACGGGAAGCGCTGACCGACGCACTGGCCCAGTTTGAAGGCACACTGGTTGTCGTCTCGCATGATCGGCATTTGCTGCGCGCCACCACGGAGCAGTTCATCATCGTTGCCGACGGCAAGCTGCAGGAATTCGATGGCGATCTCGACGACTACCGCGACTGGCTGTTCAAAAGCAAACTGGCGGACAAGGCCGCGGCTGCGGGCCAACCGGCTAAGGAGAAAAAAGGCGCTGCCGCGAAAGCCGTTCCGGCTCCACTTGCGGTGGCCGCGAGCACGCCGTCAGTCGCTCCAGTGCTCAAGGCATCATTGCCTCCGGCGGACCGTCGTGAACAAAAACGGGTGCAGGCAGACGAACGCCAACGCTCCGCCACACAGCGCAAGCCGATCGAGTCCCGCATCAAGCGGCTTGAGGAGCAACTGGCAAAGGCCACTGCAGCGAAGGAAAAAATCGACCGCCGCCTGGCCGACCCCGCGATCTACGACCCCGCGCAGAAAGAGGAACTGAAAACCTTATTGACGGACCAGGCTTATTGCGAAAAGGAGCTGGCCCGACTCGAATGCGAGTGGCTGGCGCAACAGGAAGCGCTGGAGCTGATCAAGGCTTAAAAAGGCTTTACCTACGTCACACCGGTGCTGCGCACCGACGAACATTTGTAGGATCCGCTGCTCGGGGTGCGCGGCATGGCGCGTCCATCGTTTTATCAATGCCAGATGCAGCACAGTGTCGTAACCCCGCTGATGGCCGATCGGCTCGGGACCGGATCATGTACGAGGCAGTAGAATCCAACCAGGCCAAGTCGTCGTCGAACTTTCACTCCTTTATTGGGCAAACGCACATCACAAAGTGAAGACACTGACCCTGATCGGCGCCGGCAATCTGGGACGCACCCTTGCACGGCTTTGGGCCGACAGCGGTGCGTTCCACATACAGGACGTGGCCTGTCGCCGCGTCGACAGCGCCAAACGTGCAGTCGCGTTTATTGGCGTCGGCCGACCATGCGCTGGCATGGCGGAATTGGCGTCGGCCGATGTGTTTTTGATTGCGGTGCCGGACGATGCGCTTGTCGAGTCTGCTCGACAACTGGCGAGCAGCGGCTTAGTAACGCCAAACAGCATCGTTTTCCATTGCAGCGGCAGCCGCTGCGCCAGCGAGATGACGTCCGTGGTGCAGACCGGCGCGGCAGTTGCGAGCATTCATCCTGTGCGAAGTTTTGCACGACCGGAGGAAGTGCTGAAATCTTTCCCCGGCACCTACTGCGGCACGGAAGGCGATGTCGCCGCATTGTCCGTGCTGAAGCCAGCCTTTGAAAGTATTGGCGCCGTGCTGGTACCGATCGAAGCGCGCCACAAAATGCTTTACCACGCCGCCGCGGTGTTCGCGTCGAATTATCTGGTGACGGTGATTGACATGGCAGTGCAAGCGTATGCCGCCGCTGGCGTACCGCGTGACGTGGCGCTGCCGATGCTGGCCCCGCTTGTGCGCAACGCGGTGGAGAACGTGTTCTTGACCGGGTCCGACGGCGGACCGGAGGCCGCGCTCTCGGGACCCATTGCGCGGGGCGACATGGATACAGTGGGGAAGCAATATCGTGCCCTGCGCGACTGGGATATCGAGACAGCGACGCTCTACAGGCAACTTGCCCGACGTACCGTACGTCTTGCCCGGCGACGCAACGGAAATTAGGCGACGAAGTAAGTTATCCCCAGCCCCGCGGCTTATCCACAGACACTGTGTGGAAGACTGTGAATAACCGAGGTATAGAGTTCGCAAGCTGTTGATCCTTAACGGCATATCGGTCATGCCGCATTTGGCGACAGTGCGACGGCGAAGAAGCAACGTTGCAGCGACAGCGCGGTCACTCCGCGCGGTTATTGCGTTGCAGTTGCGTCGTCGTTGACGTTGTCATTGTGTGATTCCTGCGCCGCGGCAAGGCCGGCCCGATACTGCACGAATCCTTACCGCGTCTCCAGCTTTGTATCGCGCAACTTGAGACGGTGCACGCCTGGCAAGTTAATCAGGTCGCGATCATGGCAGGCCATCACGATGCTCGCGCCGGACTGCAGAAGCGTAGGGATCAACTCGATCACCTGCTCGCGCGCGGCGCCGTCAAGGTTCGCGGTAGGCTCGTCTAGAAGCAGCAGGCGGGGCCGCAATACGCGAGCACGCGCCAGCGCGATGCGCTGCTTTTCACCACCGGACAGCACCGCCGGATTGCGTGCCCGCAGGTGCGCCACGCCGGCCCATTGCAAGGCATCCTCAGCGCGCAGCATCACCTCGGAATTTTCCAGCCCGCGCGCGCGCAAGCCGTAGGCGATGTTGTCCATCACCGTAGTTGAGAACATGACCGGGTGCTGGTGAACATAGACAATCGCCTCGCGCATGGCGGCTGGATACGGTGACAGCGGCGACGCCTGCCCCATGAATCGCACCAGATCAGCCTGCGCAGGTTCCAGGCCGCACAGGATGCGCAACAGGCTGCTCTTGCCGGCGCCATTCACGCCGGTCAGCACATACGCCGACGCAGCGTCGAGTTCAAGGAGCGGAATGTCGAACAGCAGTTGCTCACCCCACGATTTTCGCAAGCCCGTGATCGACAGCAGCGGCGCGAGCGCGGCAGTCATTGCACCGTCCTGATGTGCCGTGTCGCGTGTGCGTCGCCTTGCAGCAGCATGAGGCCGGCATTGATGACGAGTGCGATCGCAATCAGCACCATGCCCAGCGCAATGCCCTGCGCGAACTCGCCCTTGCTGGTTTCAAGCGCAATCGCGGTGGTAATGGTGCGGGTCTCGCCTTCGATATTCCCGCCCACCATCATTGCGCAACCCACTTCCGAAATGACGCGACCGAAGCCGTTGATGATGGCGGCCATGACACCGAAGCGGACTTCATGCAGCAGCGTGAGCATGACGCGCCAGCGCGAGGCGCCAAGCGTGATCGCGGTCTCGGCCAGCCGGGGATCAGCTGCCTGCACCGACGCCAGAGTGAATGCGATCAGCACCGGCAAGGCGATCAACACTTGGCCCGCCACCATGCCGGACTGCGTGAACAGCCATCGCAGCTCGCCGGCCGGACCATGGCGCGACAAGCTGAGATACAGCAGCAAGCCGATCAGCACCGTCGGCATCGACAGCGCAACCTGGGCCAGCCAGATAACAATGCGCCGGCCGGGAAAGGCGTGGCTGGCGATGGCATAGCCTCCCACAACGGCAAACGGCGTCGCGATCAGCAAGCCCAGCACCGAAGTCTTTAGCGAAATCCAGACGATGCGCCACAAGCCGGCATCGCCGGAAAGCAGGAGCGCGAAAGCGCTGGTGATGGCGTCGATCAGGTGCATGGCGGGATGGCAGCCAAAAAAAGAAGTAAAGAGGTCGCATTGTCCATGTGTAGTGCCGGGCAGTCCAGCCCATGTATCCCAGCGGTTCACGCCAGCGCAGTGGCGAGCCATGCATCATCGGCTGTGCCGGTGTTGAGCCGCGTTTGCAATTCGCGCCGCTCCACCGCAGCCCACGGCGGGAACCCGCCCGCTGGTCGCAACCATGTCGCGAACCGCTCAACAGGGCATATAGTGCAACCAGGCCAGGACGTTCCCTGAGCCGCCTGGTAACCATAGCTCCGCATCCCCGTGAGGTTCCACTTGAAAACCACCAAGCATATCGCCACAGCCCTTTCCGCTACCCTGCTGGCCGCCGTTATTGCCGTGGCAGCGGCGATTATCTTGGGCGGGCCTGGCGAGCCCGCATCGCTTGCCAGCATCAATAACCCCTTCAAGGACGTCGATTACACGAGCTTGCCGGCCGTTGCCACCTACGCGACTCGCCAGGGCGACCGGTTGGCCTATCGCTACTATGCCGCCGCCCCAGGGCCGGTGCGCAATCCGGTGGTGCTGGTTCACGGCTCCTCCGCCAGCAGCAAGAGCATGCATGCCATGGCAAGTGGTTTTGCCGAAGCCGGACACCCGACCTGGGCGCTTGACATCCGCGGCCACGGCGACTCGGGAAAAAAAGGCGATATCGACCATGTCGGGCAACTTGAAGAAGACCTGGAAGACTTTGTCACGCAGACCGCGCTGGCACCTTCTGCCACGCTGGTCGGATTCTCATCCGGTGGCGGCTTCGTTCTGCGCGTCGCCGGTGGCCCAAAACAGAAATTGTTCGCCAACTATCTGCTGCTCTCCCCGTTCATCCATCAGGACGCGCCGACCGTCAAACCGGGAACTGGTGGCTGGGTTAGCGTCGGCATCCCGCGCTATGTCGCGCTTGGCATTCTTGATCGACTCGGCATTCGCTCTTTCGGCTATCTTCCCGTGATGCGGTTCGCGCTGAACAATGAGGCTCGGGCGTTCCTGACGCCGACCTACTCCTTCAGGCTTGCACAAAATTTCCGACCCCGCAGTGACTATGTGGCGAACATCCAGGCAGTCAGCCATCCCTTTGCGGTTTTGGCGGGAAGCGACGATGAACTGTTCGACGTGGAGCGCTTCGCCAGCGTCTTCAGCGCTGCGGGAAAGGCAGTGCCGGTTACCATTATTCCGGGCACCGGGCACGTCGGACTCACCCTGAAACCGGAAGCGATCAAGGCGGCCGTTGCGGCGGTGGATCGGCTCAACAAGGACGGCAATATGCCTAACGCTTTGGCGTTCGCACCGCGCAACGACGGGTAAAGCTCGGCGCTTGCCGATGGCCCTGGTCGAAGCGGGTCGTGCAAGTGGCCGGCCGATGCGGGCGGACACGGTGCGGTGGGCCGCTGCTCGCAGGTGAAGCACGGCGTACCTTCGCTCAATGAAATTCAGAGGTCAACACGGAGATAAAAAATGCTGCCGCGCGTGAATCTGGTGAGGTGTGACGATGCAGACTACCTGCTGTTTTCGACGCAGGACCTCATAACGAACACCCTCCTGCAGACTGGAAGTTGGGAGCCGAACCTGGTGTCGATCACCCGCATGTTTACCGGCGGCGTGGATACCCCGCTGGTGCTGGACATAGGCGCCAATCTCGGCGCGTACACCATACCGGTCGCGAAGGAACTGCAGAAAGTAAGTGGAACCGTGGTGGCATTCGAGCCGCAACGCATCGTGTACTACCAGCTATGCGGGAATATTTTCTTGAACCGGCTGGATAATGTTCTTGCCCTCAACCAGGCAGTCGGTGAAACCGAAGGTCTGGTGGAGATTCCCAGGATCGACTACAAGAATTTCAGGAACATCGGCGCGTTTTCGGTCGACGCCAAGTATCGGAAGCAGAACGGCGCCGAGGCATCCATGCTCAGTGCAAGCGAACAAATACCTGTCGTCACATTGGACAATCTATCGCTTCCCGAAATGCCGGCGTTCATCAAGCTGGACGTGGAAGGATCGGAATTGCGCGTACTGAAAGGCGGCATGCGCTTCCTGAGGAAAAACCTGTATCCGCCTATCCTGTTCGAAGCCTGGCACGAGACCTGGTTTGCGGAAGAAAAAACGGCGTTGCTGACGATGTTCAGGGAACTTGGATATGGCGTGACGACCATCGGTGGTTGCGACCATCTTGCGCAGCATCCCGAGCATCGAGCTCAGGTGCGTTTTAACAAACAGGCAGATGGATCGACGACTGTCGAGAGAAGCCGGTAATGTTTTGGAGAACCGCAAGATGTCGCGATGGGTGGCTTAATCCGGGGTGGGCGGCTTAATCCAGGGTGGGCCGCTGAATCCGGGGGGTGGGCCGTTAAATCCTGGGTGAGCCGTTGAATCGTGGGCGGGCCGTTGAATCTACGGTGGGCCGAAGTCGCCGTACTTATCGCCTTGCGACAGCTCAGGCAACTCGCAAGCCGGCGTCTGCGGAACCAGGCTCAAACACGATACGATCTTTCCCGGTCAGCAGCAGGAAATGCTTGCCGGTGCACCGGGCCAGCAGCGACATGCCGACGCGCTCGGCCACCATATGGCCCATCTGGGTCGTACCGGAGCGAGAAAGCAGGAACGGTATGCCCATCTGCGCACCCTTGATGACCATCTCGGAAGTCAGCCTGCCCGTGGTGTAGAACACCTTGTCGTTGCCCGACAGGCCGTCGAGCCACATACGACCGGCTATGGCATCCACCGCGTTGTGGCGACCGACGTCTTCGACGAAATAAATTTGCTCGCCCGCCGCGGAAAACAGCGCGCAGCCGTGGACCGATCCCGCCTGCTTGTAGATTGACTGCTGGGTCCGAATCAGGTCAACGATCCTGTAGATGACGGACTGCTTCAGGCGTGCCTCCGCCGGCAGCGAAATCGTATCGACTTCATCCATCAGGCCGCCGAATACGGAGCCCTGGCCGCAACCGGTCGTGACCACCCGCTTTGAGGTGCGCTCCTCCAGATTGGCAATCCCGCGGCGAGTCTTGACGGCGACGGCATCCACGGCCCAGTCGACCTGCACCGACTCGACCTCCTCAATTGACTGCACCAGGCGCTGGTTGCGAAGGTAGCCAAGCGTTAGTGCTTCTGGAGCACCGCCGAGCGTCATCAGTGTTACCAGTTCGCGCTTGTCGACATAGACCGTCAGCGGACGTTCGGCCGGGATGGAAATGGTTGAACGGCGCCCGCGTTCGTCCACCACCTCGACTTCTCGCGTAAGGTCAACCGTTGCGTTGCTAAGGATGGGGCGCTGCGACATGGGCATGGATCTGGGGTTGGAGCAGGTGCAAGAGCTGTGGACTGAACAGTGGAGCGCACGTTGGACCGAACGGTGGACCGAGCCACAGTTTGACAGCGGAACGCCCCACAGTTCTTGCCCAGGTTTATTTCTTTTCTGCTGGCGCCTCGGGCTTACCGGCAGCAGGGACTGGCTTGGAGTCGGCAATACCGACGTTGGCGGCGGCCTGCGTTGCCTGCATCGGGCCAGGATCGGTGCAGGCGGGCGTGGCGACCGCCGCGGATTCCGGTTTAGCCTGTGGCGTGTTCTTGCGGTAGAAGGCCACCACTTTGTCCTGCGCCTTGCACAACTGGAACCCGGCGACCTTGTCACTCCAGGCGGTCTTTTCCTTTTCGGCAGCGGATTTCGCCTTCTGTTCCTCGGTTGGCGCTGGCAGTTTGGCCAAGGCCGACCCGGCTAGGACCAGGCCCGTTAGCAACATCAAACCCTGCGTCGACATTTTCTTCATTTTCATTCCTCCATTGCCTTGCGGCCGAGAGCGATCAGGCCGGTATGTTCAGCTTGCCTTGACTGGCAGGATGCCGATCTCGTCCGCGCCTTCCTGAGTCCTGATGCGTGGCACCTTGCCAGACACGATATCGTCGTACCACAGGTCGTGGTGTTCCTTTGCCCAAGTGTCGTCCACATAGCCATGCCGCATTGCGTCGTAGGCACCTTCCATGCCGATTGTGCCGATATAGATGTGGGCCAGGGACATGCTCGCCATAAGAACGGTCGCGACGACATGGATCACGTTGGCGATCTGCATGTTGGAACGCGAATTCTCAATGCCCGGGAAGATCAGGTCCAGCGCGAAGCCGGAGGCACTGACGATCAGGCCAAGAAAAACCAGGCCGCCCCAAAACCACATTTTCTCGCCAGCATTAAAGCGTCCCGCGTGCGCCGGTGTCTTGCCGATAGCGCCGCCTGCCCGCGCCAGCCAGCCGAGGTCGCCGCGTTGCGGAAAGTTGTCTTTCACATAGAGTATGAAGAACACGACGATTGAGACCGTAAACACTGGGCCGACAAAGTTGTGCACGTTCTTTAGCAGGTAGGCCAGCATGCCGAAGATGGTGTGCCCAAACACGGGAAGCACCACGTATTTGCCAAATAGCATGAGCAGGCCAGACACGGCCAGCGTCACGAAGGTAATGGCGACGGTCCAGTGGACGGTGCGTTCCAGCGAAGTAAAACGCTCTATCAGCCTGCCGGACTTGGGTGCCTTGAGGCGAATCGATCCGACCACGAAATAGAACGCGAGAATGCCCAGCACGGCGATGATGATCAGCCAACCGCCGAAATGCGTGAGCGGGCCATTCCGATAATTGCGCCAAGCTTCACCCGCCGTGGTAGCGCGCGCCTGTCCGGGGAATTGCGCCTTGGGCTGAATCAGGACGCTCGCCTCCGGGTCTGGCAGGCTGGAATAATTCTTCGTCCCTTCCTTGACGATGCGCCAGGTCGGTGCCATGTTGCCAGGCTGATCGCGCGTACGCTCCGCCTGGTTCTGCTTCAGGATGTCGGCAGATTCAACTGACGGCAAACCAGCTGCGGCTGGCGCGGTGGTTTGCGCCGGCGCCGGCATCGTTGCCGCCGCGGGGTTTGCAGCGGCCGGCTGCGTTACGGTTGTCGGTGCAGCGGCTGGCTGCGTTACCGCTGTCGGCGCCCCCGCCGCTGCTTGCGGCGTCGCCTGAGCGGCTACTCCGAACGGAAGTGACAATGCGGCGACGGCCAGAGCCAGTCCACACGCCGGGGCAGAAAGAGTGCGGGTCAACCATGGTTTCATGCTGCGCTCCTGGTCACCGGTCAGTTGTTGATCTTCACATATTCATTCTGCCGCTGTGCACGGTCGCGCAACTGCGTTTCCCATGCGGCCTTGTCCCCGGGTGACCACCCTTTTGCCAGGAAATCGTTGTGCGCGCCCTGCCACGGCTGACCGTCAGAACGGTTATAAGCGCCACGCAGGGTTTGGTCGCGCTCGCCGCAGGCTGATAACAACGCTGCCGACGCGCACACCAGGGAAACGAGGACAAGTCGCATCATGATTTTTTCTCCGTAGGGGGCTTCGCTTCCGCGTGTGGCGCGCGACCGTAGGCCGTGCCCCAACCCCAGACTTCGCTGCCCTTGCCGCGCTGGACCACGCGATTGCGGAAGATGTCAGCAATGGCGTCGCCATCGCCACCCAGCAGCGCCTTGGTCGAGCACATCTCAGCGCACGCCGGCAGCTTGCCTTCAGCCAGCCGGTTGCGACCGTACTTTTCGAATTCGACCTGTGAGCCGTCTTCTTCCGGTCCACCAGCGCAGAAGGTGCACTTGTCCATCTTGCCGCGCAAACCGAACGCGCCGTTGGAGGGAAACTGCGGTGCGCCAAACGGGCAGGCATAGGAGCAGTACCCGCATCCAATGCAGATGTCCTTGTCGTGCAGGACCACGCCCTGGTCGGTCCGGTAAAAACAATCGACCGGGCAAACCGCCATGCAGGGCGCATCGGAGCAATGCATGCAGGCCACGGAGATGGATTTTTCCTGACCTACGACACCGTCGTTGACCGTTACCACGCGACGTCGATTAACGCCCCAGGGCACCTCGTTTTCATTCTTGCAGGCCGTGACGCAGCCATTGCATTCGATACAGCGTTCCGCGTCACAGATAAATTTCATTCGTGCCATGTCAATTCTCCCGATCAAGCCACGTAGCGTTCAATGTTGCAGATTGTAGTTTTGGTTTCCTGCATCATCGTCACCGAATCGTAACCGTAGGTGGTGGCAGTGTTGACCGCTTCACCGCGCACGATCGGCATTGCGCCCTCAGGATAAAACTCCTTGAGATCCTTGCCCTGCCACCACCCCGAAAAGTGGAACGGGATGAAGGCTGTATCCGGCCCAACTCGCGGCGTGACCTGGGCACGCACCTTGATGCGCGCGCCGGTCGGCGTTGAGACCACTACGAAGTCGCCATTACGGATGCCGCGATCGCTCGCCGCTTTCGGGTTGATCTCCACGAAGTTTTCCTGCTGCAGTTCGGCCAGCCAGGGATTGGAGCGTGTCTCCTCGCCGCCGCCTTCATATTCGACCAGCCGACCGGAGGTCAGGATGATCGGGAATTTCTCATAAAGCTTGGTTTCGACGTTCTTCTGCTGCACCGACTTGTACAGCGTCGGCATGCGCCAGAACGCCTTCTTGTCGTCATGCGTCGGATATTTTGCGACGAGGTCCGGGCGCGTTCCATAGAGCGGCTCACGATGCAGCGGCACCGCATCCGGGAAGTTCCAGACCACGGCGCGCGCCTTGGCATTTCCCCATGGGTGAACGTTATGGACCTTGATGCAAACACGCTGAATACCGCCGGAAAGATCGGTCTTCCAGTTCTTGCCCTCGGCCGCTTTCTTTTCGACGTCGGTCAGGTCGTCCCACCATCCCAGCTTCTTCAGCAGGATATGGTCGAATTCGGGATAGCCGGTCGTAATTTCGGAGTTCTTGGTGCAGGAGCCGTCTTCGGCCAGAAGATTTACGCCATCCTTCTCTACGCCGAAGTTGGCGCGGAAGTTGCCGCCGCCTTCCATCATGGATTTGGAGGTGTCGTACAAATTAGGCGAGCCGGGATGTTTCATTTCCGGCGTGCCGTAACAGGGCCACGGCAAGCCGAAATAATCGCCAGTCATGTCATAGCCGGACTGCGCGTCCTTGCCGCCCTTGCACTTGAGCGTCTTGACGTCGAACAGGTGCATGTTGCGCATGTGGGCCTTCAGCCGCGTTGGCGACTGGCCGGTATAACCGATGGTCCAGTTGCCGCGATTGATTTCCTCCAGCATGGATTCTGGTTCCGGCTCCATCATGCCGCCCTTGCCCGGCACCAGCTTCAGTTTGGCGACCAGTTCCTTGCCGTAGCCAAGCTTCTCGGCAAGCTGGTACATGATCATGTGGTCGGTGCGAGATTCGAAGAGCGGCTCGATGACTTTCTCGCGCCATTGCAGCGAGCGATTCGACGCCGTCACGGAGCCAGAGGTTTCGAACTGGGTCGCCGCCGGCAGGAGGTACACCGCGCGGTTGGCATTGAGTTCCTGGCCTTCGACCTTCATTGCCGCCATGGCCGCGGTGGCCGAGGGATAGGGATCAACCACAACCAGCAGGTCTAGCTTGTCGAAGGCCTTTTTCATGTCGAGGCCGCGCGTTTGGGAATTCGGCGCGTGACCCCAGAACAGCATCGCGCGGACGTTGTTGTCCTGGTCGATCAGCTCGTTCTTTTCAAGTACGGCGTCAACCCAGCGGGACACGGTCGTGCCGGATTTCTCCATCATTACCTGCGACGGGAACTGCTTTTTGATCCACTCATAGTCCACGCCCCAGACTGCGGCCCAGTGCTTCCAGGCGCCTGTCGCAAGGCCGTAATAGCCGGGCAACGAATCGGGGTTCGGGCCCACGTCGGTTGCGCCCTGCACGTTGTCGTGGCCACGGAAGATATTGGTGCCGCCGCCGGAAACACCGACGTTGCCAAGCGCAAGTTGCAGGATGCACGACGCCCGCACCATCGCATTGCCGATGCTGTGCTGGGTTTGGCCCATGCACCACACAACAGTCGAAGGCCGGTTCATCGCCAGCGTTTGCGCGACCTGGAAAACGGCGGCTTCTGGTACGCCGCATGCGTCTTCCACTTTGTCCGGTGTCCATTTGGCGACTTCAATCCGCACCTTGTCCATGCCATAGACCCGGTCGTTGATGTACTTCTTGTCTTCCCAGCCGTTGTTGAAAATGTGGTGCAGCACGCCCCACAGGAAAGGAATGTCAGAGCCGGAGCGGATGCGTACGTATTGGTCAGCCTTGGCCGCGGTACGGGTGAAGCGCGGATCCACCACGATCATCTTGCAGCCGTTTTCCTTGGCATGCAGCATATGCAGCAATGACACGGGGTGCGCTTCCGCCGCGTTCGAGCCGATATACATCGCGGCCTTCGAATTCTGCATGTCGTTGTAGCTATTCGTCATGGCGCCATAGCCCCAGGTATTCGCGACGCCCGCGACCGTAGTTGAGTGGCAGATGCGGGCCTGGTGGTCCATGTTGTTGGTGCCAAAGAACGAGACGAATTTGCGGAACAACTGCGCCTGCTCATTGTTGTGCTTTGACGAGCCGACGAAGAATACGGAATCTGGCCCGGTAGCCTTGCGGATGTCCAGCAGCTTGGCTGAAATCTCGTTGAGAGCCGTGTCCCAACTGATGCGCTGGTACTTGCCGTTCACCAGCTTCATCGGGTATTTGAGGCGGTACTCGCCGTGGCCGTGCTCGCGCAGCGCGGCGCCCTTGGCACAATGCGCGCCGAGGTTGATTGGCGAATCAAAGACCGGTTCCTGACGAACCCAAATGCCGTTCTCGACCACGGCGTCTACTGCGCAGCCGACGGAACAGTGGGTGCAAACTGTACGGCGGACTTCGATCTTGCGGCCGGAAGCGGGCGCGTCTGCGCCGGCCGCCTTGGCCTTCTGGATCAGCCCAAGCTGCGCGGCGGCGATACCTGCGCCAACGCCTATGCCTGAGCGCTTCAGGAAGCCGCGCCGATCCATCGTTGGCAAGGCGCGGGAAAGACTGTCCGCGAGGCTGGCGGAAAGACGAGCGCCCGAGGATTGAGCGGACTGTCCTTTGCGAGTTAACAGCATGGCTTCACCTCGGTGATCAAATGGTGGTCGTACGGTAGTACTTCTTGATGTGCTCGCTCAGGCGATATCCGCTGCCCGCGGGCTCAGCCTCAGTCGTGGCCGGTGCGGCAACGACGGACGGGGCAAGCTTGACCGCTACACCCGCCGCGGCGGCGACACCCAGGCCGGCAAAAAAACGTCGCCGCGGGATTTTCTTTTGCTCGGTCATTACAGTCTCCAGATAATGGTTTTTTACGTCCCCGATGCTGCAGGAGAAATTATCACGATATTGCAAGATATGCATGGCACTTCGGCGCTGCATCGCACCAAAATGACGCAGGTTTGGGACATCTCAGCGCCATCGTTCTCAGTCCATTTCGAACGCCTGCATTTCGACTTCAAAAAAAGCACGGGCCAGACGCGCAACCGGCGCATAGAACCGTACGTCGCGGTGCGCTTCCACCGCTGTAAAGAGAGGCAGCACCCACGGTTGCAAATGCGCCGCGAAGAAGCGCTTCTGCGTTGCGAGGTTGGCCTGCGCGATATCGTCCGAGGCGATCAGGTAGCGCATCACTTCGCACAATGCCGCGATATGGTCTTCGCTTTCCATCACGGTTTCAGGCCGCTCCAGGCCAAGCAGGTTCAGATCGGCGCGCAGCGCCGCGAGCGGCTTTTCCATCAGGAAACCAGACAGGTACCATGAACCGTACAGCATGACTTCTGGCTTGCCGACGCCTATGAAAAGTCCATCGTATTCTTCGCGCACGGTTTCTGCGTTCGCAAGCTTGCAAGTGGCGACCAGGTCCGCCCAGGCGTGCTCCAGGACGCCTTCGCCCATGGCATTGGCCGAAGCGATGGTGTCGAGAAGCGCCTGCGATGGCGGTGCGTAAAACAGGGTCGACAGCAAGCCGTAAAGATCAGCGCGTGCGGTCTCCTCGCCGTGGTCGGGTGTCTCGAACTTGAGCGTTGCTGTGGTGGGCATGCTGCTTCCTCAATAAGGGCTCAAGGCCGTCGACGAATGTCCGTAATGGACGTCTCGTTCCGGTTGTCCATCATGTCGACCACGCGGCAATCACTGCACATGCGGATGCGGTCGAGGTTCCCGGCAAAGGCGCCATGCAGCGCCAGTTTGGAAAGCATGTTTTCAACAATTTGCAGCGTACCGAACGGCTTGTTGCAGCGAATGCAGTGATACGGCGCTGCCTCGTTCAGGACCCGAGCCTGCTTGGCGGGGTCGCCAAGCAACAGCCTGGGGCGCAGGGTAATTGCATCCTCTGGACAGGTCTTTTCACACAGGCCGCATTGCACGCAATTGCGCTCGACGAAGCGCAATTGCGGCGTGTTTGCGTTATCCATCAGAGCCGATTCAGGGCAGGCGCCGACGCACGCCATGCACAGTGTGCAGCTTGCCTTGTTCAGTTCCACCGTCCCGTACAGTGCGCCTGCTGGCAACGGGATTTCCTGCAAGGTGGATACGTGCTCGCCTTGCGGCCGGCTCTGTAGTCCGCCTTGTAGTCCGCCTTGTAGTCCGCCTTGCATCGCACTTCCCGGCGCGCCTTTCAGCACGTGGGGCAGCGGCGCTGCCGTTAATCCGGCCGGTGGCGCGTGGCGCAACAGGTGTTCCAGCGCGAAATCAAGCGTAGTACGCTTTTCCGGCGCCACCCGGAAAGTCGCGCGCGGGGTGGGCGCAGCGGCCGGCCGCAGTGCTTTCAACGCGGGATCGAGTTGCTCTGGTGTGGCCGCATGAATCAGCGCGACATGGGCACCCGCATAGCCCAGTCCAGCAAGGATGGCATGCGCGACATCGATCTGCTTCTGCAGCGCCTGCACGTATTGCGGCGCTTCGACGCCGGTCAGGAGGATACCGATATGGGTCGCGCCCCAAGCGATGGCCGCCAGCCAAAGGTCGAGGCCGACCGAGGCAACGTGATGCAGCGGCAGCGGAACCAGCCGCGCCGGCATGCCCGACAGCGGCGACGATGATTGCATATCGCCCGTATCGCGCGCATTGCGCGGCGTGTGGGTATTGGCCCGAGCCCTGCGGCCCAGCGCCTCAATCAGCCGCGTCCCCTCTTCTTCCGAATGCAGCAGCAATCCCGGCTCGCGTCCGCCGGCTGCAATGAAGGTGTCGAGGACGGTCTTGATGCGCAGGCCAAGGTCGGTGGCGCGTGGCCATGCATAGGACAAGGCGCCCGACGGGCAGACGGTAGTGCAAGCGCCGCAGCCGACGCACAGTTGGGGATTGACCTTGATCAGGTTGCCGTTGTGGCTGATGGCCTCGGCCGAGCACACCTCGATGCAGGCGGTGCAGCCGGTGATGCCATTGCGGCCATGCGCGCAGAGCTTGTCTTTGTAGACGAAAAATTTAGCCTTTTCGAACTGGCCGACCATCTGCGTCAGGCGCAGGGCGTCGTCAGCCTGCTTCAAGGCATTCGCGCCCGGCGCGAAGTAGCCTTGCGGCGGCTGGTGGAGTGTGAGAAGCGGCGTGTCCGACAGGTCGAACACAATATCGGCCTGCAAGGATCGTGGCGCCAACTCCCGCGCGAAATCAATGGCGCCTATCGCGCCGCAAGCCTTGACGCAATCGCGATGCCCGGTGCACTTCGTCATGTCGATCTGGTAGCTCAGGTCGATCGCATTTTCAGGACAGACGTCAACGCAGGCGTTGCAGCGGGTGCAGACTTCCAGGTCGATGGGATTTGACTGGCGCCATTGCACATCGAATGCGCCGAGCCAGCCCTTCACATTGATGTCCGCGCCAGACCACGTCGGGAACGAGCGGTCGGACAGCATCGGCGGAGCCTCGCGGCCCGGCGCAATGTCCGCCGGGTTTTCAGCCGTGCTTTCAGTTAGAAGAACGCTGATTTCCATCGTTGCTTGCAGCCGTTGCGCCCATGGCAAGGCGCGCCGCGCTGGCCCCACGATCAGAACGTGGCCGGCAGAATCGTAGCTTACGGTGGGCACGGGTTCCGGTGTTGGCAAGGCAGCCGCCGCCAGCAGCGCGGTCATTTTTGGTAGCGCATCGCGCGCCTCCCTGCCCCATCCGCCGGTTTCCCGGATATTGACGAAGCGTAGCGGTGCCACCGCATTGCGTTGGGTTGCCAGCTCGCCGAACAAAGCTCGTTCCTGCGTACACGCGACGACCACGTCCTCCACGCCGTCAAGCGCCGTCAGGAAGCCACCAACCTCCTTGCGGCACAACTGCGTGGCGACAGGCAGCGGGCCGACGCCAAGCGCGGCGCCCATTCTTTCACCCGCGGCAGCGTCGAGCGGCATGCTGCGGTTGCAGTTGCAAACCTTGTACTGGGTACTCATTGGATCTCTGATTCTCCGTGGTTTGCCTGTCGGTCATGCGGCCCGGGAGAAAGTGCCGTTACGCCGAATATTGCGGAAAAAACGTTTGTGCTGCAGCGGTTGGCGCGCCTCATTGGCGGGGGTATTGTGTTGCAGCGTCGTTGCTTGCGGGAGTTCCGTTGCCTGCTATGGCGCGGACGGTGCTTTCGGCGGCCGGCTGGCTGCTCAGCGCGGCCTGCGCAGCAGACAATAGAGCCTCGACCGGCAGCAAAGCGCCATCCGTCAACAGCGCGGCATCGGACAGTGAATCTGCATTGGACAGCGGATCTGCATTGGACAGTGAATCTGCATCGGACAGCGCAGCCGCATCCGGCAGCGGGGCCACGCCTGGCGCCGTCGGCGCGGCGGCTGCCGCTTCAGTTTCTTCAGAGTCGGCCCCGGAGCATTCCAGCGCAAGATTCGCTTGCCGCTCGCGTTCCACGCTTTGCGCCGCCCGCTCCAGGGTACCAAGCGGATCCAGCAAATCCCTCGCGTGGTTCAACTGGTGCAGCATCGACTCAGGCATGGTTTCCATGTTGCTGTAATCGCCGACGTAAATGTCGAGGCCGTCCATGATGTTGAACTGCGGATCGGCGAACAGCTTCTTGAGCGCGGCGCGCCGCACTGCGTCGTCCACGCCATCGGCCATGAACGGTACAAAGTTGCCTTCGGAGGTGAGGAGCGCGGCGTCTTCCAGGGTTGGCGCGCGTGGCGGCTGTGCAATTTCCTGAAGTGGCGACGGCGCCGCCAGAGCGGTGTCAGCGCCGGCTGGAGCCGGCGTTTCGGACGCCACTCCCGGCTCTGGATTGGCATCGGCGCCATGCGGCACGCTAGCGTCGGCCTTTCGCCGCGCCCACCGGTTGAAAAACTCACTTGCCGCCATTGCCGTCTCCACCTTGGCCTTCAGCGCGTGCCATCTTGTCGACACCGGCGCCGCCTTCAAAGGACGGCTTTTTACGCTTGCGCTTGATCTCGGGCTGGTAGTGCGTCGTAACGAACTCAACCATGTTGGCGATGACGTCGTCGGATGCTTCCATTCGATCGACCTGCTCGCCACCGTCCATCAGCCTTGCAGCTTCATTGTAGGACAGGGTTACGAACTTCGGTACCGCAATTTCAGTGTCACCAACCTGCTCCATGCGCCACATCACGAACCAGCTTGGGGCCGGCGCCTGCAGGTTCAGAAAGTATCCTTCGGCTTCGTCGCGGTGCAACAAAACCTCGAAACCGGAAAATAACCATCGGAGTTCATCGGGGTCGTCGCGCAGACAGCGCGGCGCGCCATCACCGGCGTCGGAAAGCACGTCCGCGCCGACAATTTCAAGCGGACGCCATTGATGGGACTGCCAGCGGTTGTTTTGCAGCGGCAGCCGCTGCATTACGACCCCGATACGCATAGTCCCTCCCTCAAACCGCGCACCTGCCCGCCCGCTTCGGCTCCGTCATTCCCGCAGTGTTCTTCCTAGTCATTCTTGATGACGATGCTCGGGAATTTGCTGGACATGTCCTTGGCCTTTTCCGCCACCTTCACCGCCAGTTTGCGCGCGATTTCCTTGTAGATTTTGGCCACCGGTCCGTCGGGGTCGGCCACCACGGTCGGCTTGCCGGAATCCGCCTGCTCGCGAATAGACATGGTCAGGGGCAACGCACCCAGGAACTCGACGCCGTATTCGGCACACATGCGCTCACCGCCGCCCTCGCCAAAGATCGGCTCTGCGTGGCCGCAGTTCGTGCAAATATGCACGCTCATGTTTTCGACAATGCCAAGAATCGGAATGCCGACCTTCTCGAACATCTTCAGGCCCTTGCGTGCATCCAGCAAGGCGATGTCCTGCGGCGTGGTGACAATCACGGCACCCGTGACCGGCACTTTCTGCGACAGGGTGAGCTGGATATCGCCAGTGCCCGGCGGCATGTCGACGATCAGGTAATCGAGGTCGCGCCAATTGGTCTGGTCGAGCAGTTGCTGCAAAGCCTGGGTAACGATCGGGCCGCGCCACACCATCGGCTCGTCCGGGTCGATCATGAATCCGATCGAAGAGACCTGGATGCCGTGATTTTCCATCGGCTCCATGGTCTTGCCATCCACCGTTTCAGGCCGGCCGGAGATGCCCATCATCATCGGTTGCGACGGGCCGTAAATGTCGGCGTCCAGTATGCCGACCTGGGCGCCTTCGGCGGCCAACGCCAGCGCCAGGTTGACCGCGGTGGTCGATTTGCCTACACCGCCCTTGCCCGAAGCGACGGCAATAATGTTTTTGACGTTGGACATCAGCTTCACGCCGCGCTGGGCGGCATGGGCGACGATCTTGCTGTGCACGTTAACGCTGACGTTGCCCACCCCAGGGATGGCCCGCACCGCAGCGATTGCAGCCCGGCGTATCGGGTCGATCTGGCTTTTCGCGGGGTAGCCCAGTTCCACTTCAAACGCGACGTCCGCCCCGTCAAGCTGGATATTCTTCGCGGATTTTCCGGTAACGAGGTCCTTGCCGGTATTGGGATCGACGACAGCGGTCAGTGCGGCCTTTACAGCTTCAACGCTAATGCTCATTCCATCTCCTGAAAATGTGACGACAAGTCTAAACCAATTCCAACGAAAGGAACGTTGCCAGGGAAGCTTTCGCACGAACGGCGCGGGAACGTTTGCGCTATCCAGCGTCAGCAAGCGGTTCTGGCCTGGAATGGCTGTCGTGTCCTCTGCTGGCTGCTAGCTTCTCGGTGCTCGCCGCTGGCGTGACCGCCAATTGCTGCCTTCCGCTGCTGGTAGCCGCTCGCCCGCGATCTCCGGAAACGAATAAGCCGCCCGCAGGCGGCTTATTCGTTTCGTGCACGTCAATAACTCAGGAAAGCACGGCCTTCTTGGCCAGTCCGGACAAGATTTGTCCGCCACCGTAACTGCCCTGCACCGGCACCGGACCACCGACGCTCAAGCGAACGGCGCAATACTTGAACTCCGGTATTTTGCCAAACGGGTCAAGCGCGTCGTTGGTCAGCTTGTTGATCGCCGCTTCGTAGTAGCAGAAAGGCACAAACACTGCGCCCTTCGGGCTGCTTTCGTCGGCACGCGCATACAGCGACACCTTGCCGCGACGCGACTCAATCGTGATCACATCTCCGGCCTGAATGCCAAGGTCAACGATGTCGAGCGGATGCAGCATGGCGACCGGATCCGGTTCCAGCGCATCCAGCACGGTCGCCCGGCGCGTCATGCTGCCGGTATGCCAGTGCTCAAGCTGCCGGCCTGTGATCAGCACCATCGGGTATTCGGCGTCGGGCCGCTCCGCTGCCGGAATGATGTCAGCCGGAACGAAGCGGGCCTTGCCGGTTTGGGTCGGGAAGTCGTCGACGAACACAACCGACTGCCCGGGGTCGCCTTCCTGCGTGCAGGGATAGGTCACCGAATGTTCTGCTTCAAGACGCTCCCAGGTGATGCCGCCGATGCTCGGCATACTGCGCCGCATTTCGTCGAACACTTCGCTGATGTGCTGGTACGGCCAGTTCAGGCCGACCCGCTTGGCCAGTTCGTTGAGGATCCACCAGTCGTGTTTCGCTTCGCCCGGCGCATTGATTGCCTGGCGGCCCATCTGAACCAGCCGGTCCGTGTTGGTAAAGGTGCCCGTTTTTTCCGGGAAGGCGGTGGCCGGCAGAATCACGTCCGCAAGATACGCCGTCTCGGTCAGGAAAATATCCTGCACCACCAGGTGGTCGAGCGCGGCCAAGGCTTCGCGCGCGTGGTTCGCATCCGGGTCGGACATGGCCGGATTCTCGCCCATGACATACATGCCCTTGACCTTGCCTTCGCCGATGGCGCGCATAACTTCCACCACGGTCAGGCCCGGCTGGTCGTCAAGCTCCATGCCCCACAGTTTTTCAAACTTGGCCTTGGCGTCGGGATTGTCGACGCGCTGGTAGTCCGGATACATCATCGGAATCAGTCCTGCGTCGGACGCGCCCTGCACATTGTTCTGGCCGCGCAGCGGATGCAGGCCGGTGCCAGGACGACCGATCTGGCCCGTCATCAGGGCCAGCGCAATCAGGCAGCGCGCATTGTCGGTGCCATGCACGTGCTGTGAAATGCCCATGCCCCACAAGATCATGGAACCCTTCGACGTTGCGTACAGCCGCGCCACATAGCGCAGCGTTTCGGCATCGATGCCGCAAATCGGCGCCATCGCTTCAGGACTGTAGCCAGCCACATTGGCCTTCAACTCCTCATAGCCGATGGTGCGGCTGGCGATGAAGTCCTTGTCGACCAGATCTTCGTTCACGATCACATGCATCATGGCGTTGAGCATGGCGACGTCGGTGTCGGCCTTGAACTGCAGGAAGCGATGCGACATGCGCGCCAGTTCCGAGCGGCGCGGGTCGCAAACGATCAGCTTGGTGCCGTTGTGGACCGCGTTCTTGATCCATGTCGCGGCGACCGGATGGTTGACTGTCGGATTGGCGCCAATCACGATCACCACGTCTGCCTTGGTGACGTCCATCACGGGATTTGACACGGCGCCCGAGCCGATACCTTCCAGCAGCGCCACTACCGATGAGGCATGGCACAGGCGCGTGCAGTGGTCGACGTTGTTGCTGCCGAAGCCGGTCCGCACCAGTTTCTGGAACAGGTAGGCTTCCTCATTGCTGCACTTGGCGGAACCGAAACCGGCCAGGGACCGCTTGCCGTGCGTGTCGCGAATTTCGGCCAGCTTGCCGCCCGCAAAATCGAGCGCTTCCTGCCAGGTCGCTTCACGGAAAATGTCCATGACATTGTTAGGGTCCATCACGAAATCGCCGCGCTTGGGCGCATCGCTGCGACGGATCAGCGGCTTGGTGAGGCGCTGCGGATGGTTGGCATAGTCGAAGCCGTAACGACCCTTGACGCACAGCCGCTCGCGGTTCGCAGGCCCATTGCGGCCTTCCACGTAAAGGATCTGGTTGTCCTTGACGTTGTAGGTCAGTTGGCAGCCGACGCCGCAGTACGGGCAAACCGATTCCACCTTCTTGTCCGGCACCGCCATGGCAGCGTCGCGCGCCGGCATCAGGGCGCCGGTCGGGCAGGCCTGGACGCATTCGCCGCAGGCGACGCAGGTCGACGCGCCCATTGGGTCGTCCATATCGAATACGATCTTCTCCGCATTGCCGCGCAGGGCCAGGCCAATCACATCATTCATCTGCTCGTCACGGCAGGCGCGCAGGCAGCGGGTGCACTGGATGCAGGCATCGAGATTGACCGCAATAGCCGGATGCGACAGGTCTTGCGGCACCGACGGGCGCGGCGCGAAGCGCGGTTTCTGCACGTTCAGCTTGCGCGACCATTCATCGACTTCGTTGTGGCGCGTGTACTCGGCTTCCGGCATGTCGGACTGAAGCAGCTCCAGCACCATTTGCTGTGCCTTGATCGCGCGCTCGCTGTCGGTGGTCACCACCATGCCGTTGACGGGATAGCGGCAGCAGGATGGCGCGAGGACGCGCTCGCCGTTGATCTCGACCATGCAGGAGCGGCAGTTGCCTACCGCTTCCATGCCTTCCTTGTAGCAGAGGCGCGGAATTTCCAGCCCCTCGCGATCGGCGATCTGAAGCAGACTTTCGGTGGTCTTGCCCCGGACCGGCTTGCCGTTCAAGGTGAAGTCAACGGTGGGCACATCGAGAAGTGCGAGTTCACTGCGTGTAATAGCGTTCATGATTTATTGGAGCCGGAAAATACCGGCCCGTTTGCTCGCTTTAACGTTAAGCCAATTCATTCGGAAAATATTTGATGACGCAATCGACCGGATTCGGCGCCGCCTGACCCAGCCCGCAGATGGACGCATCGCGCATCACCTGTGACAGGTCCGCCAGCAACGCCACATTCCACTTCGGTTGCGCCAGCAATTGGGCCGCCTTCGCTGTACCGACACGGCACGGTGTGCACTGACCGCAGGATTCGTGCTTGAAGAAATCCATCAGATTGCGAGCGGCATCGGTGGCGGTATCCTTATTCGACAGCACAACCACCGCCGCGCTACCTATGAAGCAGCCATACGGTTGCAGCGTGTCGAAATCAAGCGGGATGTCGCCCATCGTGGCGGGCAATATGCCGCCCGATGCACCGCCTGGCAGGTATGCATAGAACTGCTGGCCGTCCAGCATGCCACCGCAGTATTCGTCGATCAATTCGCGGATCGTGATGCCGGCCGGTGCCAGCTTCACGCCCGGCTCCTTGACCCGGCCAGATACAGAAAATGAGCGCAAGCCCTTGCGGCCATTACGGCCTCCGCCGGAGAACCAGGTTGCGCCTTTTTCAATCAGGTCGCGCACCCAGTACAGCGTCTCGAAGTTGTGTTCCAGCGTCGGCCGATTGAACAGGCCGACCTGCGCCACATAAGGTGGACGCAGACGCGGCATGCCGCGCTTGCCTTCAATCGACTCAATCATGGCCGACTCTTCGCCGCAGATGTAGGCGCCGGCGCCGCGCCGCAACTCGATATGCGGCATCGTCGGAATCGGCGAATGCGCTTTCAACCTTGCAAGTTCGTCTTCAAGCACTGTGCGGCAGCCGTGGTACTCGTCGCGCAGGTAGATGTAGATCGATTCGATGCCGACGGCCCAGGCCGCAATCAGCATGCCTTCGAGGAAGCGGTGCGGGTCGCGCTCGAGATACACGCGGTCTTTGAAGGTGCCAGGCTCCCCTTCATCAATGTTCACCGCCATCAGGCGCGGGCCCGGTTCACCGCGCACGATGCGCCACTTGCGACCGGCCGGAAAACCGGCGCCGCCCAGGCCACGCAGACCGGAGTCTTCCATGGTCTTGATCACGCTTTCAACGTCGCGCTGGCCGTCGACGCATGCGGCCAATGTGGCATAGCCACCCTGCTTGCGGTAAGCCTCGTAGTCAACGTAGCCCTCGGGCTTGTGGATGCGGGCGTTGGCCGCGGCCAGTCTTGCGATCTTGTCCGTCGTTGCATGCGGCACGGGGTTCTGGTGCACCACCGCGGCAGGCGCCTGTTCGCAGCGGCCGATGCAGGGTGCAGCCAGGACGCGCACATCCTTGCCTAGAATGGCTGGCAACCTGGCCAGCAGATCCTTGGCGCCTGCCATTTCGCAGGACAAGCCGTCGCACACGCGCACTGTGAGCGCTGCGGGCACCGCCTCCCCTTCTTTCACGACGTCGAAATGGTGATAAAAGGTCGCGACTTCATACACCTCGGTTTGCGCCATGCGCAATTCGGCCGCGAGCGCCGCCAGGTGCGCGCTCGACAAATGGCCATAGCTGTCCTGGATCAGGTGCAGGAATTCGATCAGCAAATCGCGGCGGCGCGGTGCTTCACCCAGCAGTGCGCGTACCTGTTCCTGCGCGGCAGGATCGACACGCCGGCCCCTTGGAGCCTGCCGTTTGCGTTCCTTTGTCGAGGCGACTGCCGGGATGATGGGTATGACGATATTGTTCAAGGCAATTTCCGATATGCGATTTTGTGAAAGGCTGGCCGCCTCTGTCACCGACTATGCGCCCGAGAATGTGCTTTTTTTAGCATATATCTGGGCTATACTTTCTGCAACGCGTGTGCGGAAGTTATCACCTGCCAATTCAAGTATCAATAAGCTCCAAACAGCATAATGTTCAAGGTCAACATCAAGCCGCAGTGGGAGATTCGTCACGGCGACAAAAGCACGCTGGACACTGGCGCCTTGCTGGCGCTGCTACGGGCGATTGAAGAGACCGGGTCGATCGCCCGTGCGACGGTGGCGGTGGGACTGTCCTATCGCTATGCCTGGGGTTTGTTACGGGAAGCGGAGAAGACTTTCGGCGCCAGCCTGATGACCACCAGCCGGGGGCGCGGCACCCAACTGACGCCACTTGCCGCCAAACTGATGTGGGCGGATCGCCGCATTGCAGCGCGTTTGTCCCCTACCCTCGAAAGCCTGGCATCCGAACTCGAAACTGAACTGGGCCGGACGGCAAGCGGAAGCGAGCGGACCATCCGGCTTGATGCCAGCCACGGTTTTGCCGTTGCGGCTTTACTGTTGCGGTTGAATGAAGTGTCGCTACCGCTTGAACTGCGGTATCGCAACAGTACCGACGCCGTGGTGGCGCTGGCGCGAAAGGAGTGCGATCTTGCCGGCTTCCATGTGCCAATCGGCGAATTCGGTCCTCCGGCGTCGGACCACTATCGCCAATGGCTAAATCCGAAAATTCACTGCCTGATTCACCTCGCCTTGCGAAACCAGGGCCTGTTCGTCGCGCCTGGAAATCCGCTTGGCATCCGTGGACTGGAAGACCTGGCGCGGCCCGAGGTGCGCTTCGTTAACCGTCAGACCGGGTCAGGCACGCGAATGCTGCTGGAGCTGATGTTGGCGCGCACCGCCATGTCGGCGATGGGTATCAATGGTTTTGAGAACGCGGAGTTCACCCATTCAGCCGTCGCCGCCTATATCGCTAGCGGCATGGCGGACGTGGGCATTGGGGTGCAAACTGCCGCCGAACGTTTCGGACTGGAGTTCATACCACTACTGCGCGAACGCTACATGTTTGCACTGACCACGGAGTCGCTGGAAGACCCGCTGATGCACCGGGTCCTTGCCATCATCCAGTCCACGTCGTACCGCGAGGCCGTCGACAGCCTGCCCGGCTACGATGGTGAAGACACCGGCAAGATCCTGTCCCTCGCCGAAGCGTTTGGCGCAGCGCCATCGGGAGCCAGGACGTTGCCACAGGATGCGGCCGGATCGGTCGCCGCAGCGCCACCGGTGAAGGCAAAAGCGGGACCGCAAGGTGCGTCGCTGGCCAAGGCCAGGCCGAGCACGCGTAGCCCGCGTCGGCAATAGTTCTGGAGTCGTTTTGATGATGCCTTCGTGCCGGAGGCCTCCCGGTAAAACTTTTTATTAACCTGATAGCGCAACCATGCAAATTGAACAAATTACAGGACTCATTCTCGCTGGCGGTCGTGGCTCACGGATGGGCAATGTCGACAAGGGCCTGCAGCTGTTTCGGGGTGCCCCCATGGCGCTGCATGTGCTGATGCGCCTGGCGCCGCAAGTCGGCGAGGTGCTCATCAATGCGAACCAGAATCTAGGACCGTATGAGGGCTTCGGTGTGCCGGTTTGGCCGGATGCGATGCAGGGCCATGCCGGCCCGCTGGCTGGACTTCAAACCGGACTGCTTCATTGCGAAACTGAATACCTGGTAACGGCGCCATGCGATTCGCCGTTCTTGCCGAACGACCTGGTAGCGCGACTCGCGCACGGGCTGGAAGCGGCGGAAGCGGATCTTGCCGTCGCAGTTACCGCGGGAGGCAAGGATGGGGCTCGCCAGTCGCATCCCGTGTTCTGCTTGCTGAAAGTGGCGCTGCTGCCGCACCTGACAGATTTTCTGTCTGGGGGAGGAAGGAAGATTGACGCCTGGTATGCGTCGCTTGCCGTCACCGAGGTACTGTTCGAAGATGAAGCGGCATTCCGCAACATCAATACAGTTGAGGAACTGCGCCGCTACGAAGAGCAAGGAGTCGAATCTCCAGGGTCGGTGCCTTGAGCGGCACCACTCGTTACATCGTCAGCCGAAAGGCAAAATAAAGCGCCTTCACCGGCCCGGCTTGCGTGCGGAATACCCGGTAGTAGTGCCACATCCGAACCAACGCCGAACTATTTCTAACTCGGTGGGCCCGGACGGCCGACCGCGCAATACCGCTGTGAGTATGTCGCATGCGTAATAATTCCAAGGCGTTGAAGGCTTAACTGCCGCTGTTGCGACTTGGATTTTCCTTGCCGCGCTTGAAACCATGCTACTGGCGTTCGCGCCCCGTAAGTTGCGTTCTGTCAATATTTAACACGGTGGCGCCGGTTATTTCACAATGCGCGTTGTTTTTCCGTGGGAGCGGCGCTCTGTCTCCTGTAAGCGAGTTAAGCGCGCAGAAAGGCCTCGATGATCTTGCCTGTGGACTGTTCGCGTTCGATGCGGAGATTTGGACCCGATCCCTGGACGATTGCTAATGCGCCCGGAGCGCAGTCTCGTCGCCAAGGTGCGGACAAGCCATCGCGGCTCGTCGCAGACCAAAACATCTGACTAGCACTTCCCTTTGGTAGCAAGACCCGGCGGGCAAAACTTCATTAGCACCGACGGATACAAATTTGCTTCGCGGTGGGCGGGAGGATCGCCGGCCTGGCTGACGGTGTGTTCGGGGCCGGCGCAGCCTGCCAGCGACATGCCGGCAAAGAGCGCTCCCAGCACATACCATTGGAATGGTCGCCGTTTGTCTGCGACCGTTTGACTACGCTGATTCATATCGATTCAAAGAGTTTGGAGTCAGAAGGTTCGCCCTGGCGCACGCCGGTAGCGTCGCAAAATGCGTTTCGCCTTGTACAGCGCAGTGCCAACGCAGAGCCCGGCCTCAGGTGCTGGCATTGCAGACGCCCGCCGGGAAATTGACACCACCGATGGGTTTCCCGTCCATGCCCTGGTACACGTAACCGACGGAGACGCCGCTTTTCAGGATGCCCCGCATGCTGGGGGCGCTGCAAAGTCTGTCCTTCATCGGACCGGTCACTTTGGCACGGAAATCGGTGGAACTGATCTGATCGCTGCGAACATCGAGCAGGGTGTAATGATAGGTCAAATGCTTGCCAGGTTCCGCGCTCACCCGGTCGAGGCGAGTGCGCTCGTCGACGCTCATCGGCGTCTTGCGGTTCATTTGCGCGCTGATTTTGGTCAGCGCTTCATCGACATCCGAATCGTTATTGCCAAGCTCGCCAGAGCGCCCGACCAGCGCGCCAAAAACATTACCGAGCCCGATGGCATGGGCCGGCACACAACACAAGAGTGCGAGAGATAGGGCAGCAAGCCGGATCATGTTGAAACCTCCAAATAAATGTTCGGGCGCCACTGCTCGAAGCACTTTGCGCAAGGATCGCGCAAGACACTTCGAACGAAGCACCTCGCGTGAACCACTTCGCGCAAGACACTTCGTCACCCTGCATCGCCTGCCAGAGATGCCGCTTGCTCGCCGGCGTCACTCGTTGGGCGTGGACTTCGGCTTGAAGTGCTTCTCGCTGATGCGGAACTTGTTACGCCGGTCACCCAGCAAATCGCGCAACTCCTTGATGCTGAGCGCGCTTACTTCATGCATCCGGATCAACAACGATGCCGTCACCGGAAGCCTGCGATGCCGTATCTTGCTGATAACCGGAGGTGACACTTCGAGCGCACGAGAAAGTGCCGCGTCGTTCTTCAACTTCAACTTTCCGATCAATGAGCCAAGCAGATTGTCCGGGTCGTATCCGCGTTGCTCAGGCTGGCTGTCACTGTTCATTGCTCTGGTCCTCTCTCATGTCGATTAATTGCACCTATGCCAATTTTGGCCAGTTGCAAGATGACTGTTTTGATAATACACAGAGGAACAAACAGCGTCAGATGCGTCGGAACAGCGAGTCCCGCCGAGGCTTTACTGGATTAAATTGTTAGCCGCCATCATGACCTAATATTGCGACGAGTAAAAGGACTTGTTTCATCTGGTTTCTTGTTTTTTAAACCAGCCAGGACGGAACAAAGGTGGGGCGGCTTGTCTTATAGCGCACGCAGCGCAACGTCTCTGCTGCTCAAATAAGGAAACTGGCAACGCATCCCAAAGCAGACACAAACCCATGGCGCAAACTGGCGCCACGAGCATCGCTCCGCCAGCCTCAAGCCCCGCGTCGTGGAATACCATGCCTGTAAAGGTCTGCCTGGCTCCCCGGCTTTGGAGGATTTAGCGAGTCATAGTCGGGGCAGGCTTCTACTTCGCCGCGATCGGCATTCACGTGGAACGACTTCTCATTCCAGTCAACGTGGTCAAAGCGGCGCGGCGAAATCAGCAAGTCCTTCCCGTCCAGCCAAACGCCAGTGCCAACCACGATGAAGCGGATGGACCAATCGCCATCGTCCACCAGGCAGTTCACCACCCGACCAAATTCCTGATCCGTCGCCTGAAGGTGATATCCGATCAGGGACTTGCCGCTACGGAGATGCGAGTGCTCAGCGCGCGCCTTCTCGGCGTCGTCATGCACCTTGTTGATGATGTGCTCGCCGTAGGATCGGCTTTCCAGAACCGGCGCAATGATGCTGTAGCCCCATAGCTCCGGCCCGCTCCAGTAGGGCGAATAATCATAGTAACGGTGGAGCGCATGTTCATGTTCCCGCGTTACCGGTTTGGAGAGGTCAATGTCCGGGCTTTTTGCGACCTGGTCGCGCGAAAGCTTCATGCGCATCTTCATGTTTGGCCAATCGATATCATCGATAGACAACGGCGAAAGCAGGACCGTGCGGCCATTCGCCCCTGGCCCGGCCGCGACCACGAAATAGCGGATCGCCCACTTCACGTCGTCGACATAGATGTCTTCAATCTTGCCCAGCTCGCCATCGGTGGCGCTTACGGCAAACCCTTCCAGATTTCTCGCGCTGTGCAGCATGCCGGCCTCGTTAAAAAAGTCTCCGCCAAGCGGAAAAGATGTCGTCAGGATTTTAATGCGATGCAAAAAACGCACCCGGAAGGCAAGGTCCCACATGAAGAACGGGGATTGCTGTTGTTCGGGCAGTTTTTACAGATGGCAGGTAATTTATTGCACGAGGCACGAGCGCGGCGTAACGATCGTTGGCTCCCAGCCATCTTCGCGCCGTGGAGCGATGCCGCCCGGCCAGCAGCGCTTCGCCGCGCCGTTCCTTGGCACGGTGCTTGCGGATTTGCGCGTTCCGAGCACTGGAACCGGAGCAACGAGATGGCTGAAAACGTCAGTGATTTTTTGGTGAATCGCCTCGCTGCCTGGGGCATCAGCCGCGTTTACGGCTACCCCGGGGATGGTATCAATGGCGTGATGGGCGCCCTGCGACGCGCCGAAGGAAAACTTGAACTGGTGCAGGCCCGGCATGAAGAGCTAGCCGCCTTCATGGCATGTGCGCATGCCAAATTTACCGGTGAAGTCGGCGTCTGCATCGCAACCTCTGGCCCGGGCGCCATTCACCTGCTCAATGGCCTCTATGATGCAAAAATGGACCATCAACCGGTCGTGGCCATCATTGGCCAGCAGAACCGCATGGCTCTGGGCGGCGACTACCAGCAGGAGGTCGATCTGCTGTCGCTGTTCAAGGATGTAGCGCATGAGTACGTGCAGATGGTCACCACGCCAGAGCAGGTCCGCCATGTGGTGGACCGCGCCGTCCGCATTGCGCGTGACCAGCGCTCGGTAACCTGCATCGTGCTCCCGAACGACGTGCAGACGTTGAAAGCGGTGGAGCCGCCGCGAGAACACGGGACAGTGCATACCGGCATCGGCTTCACAGCGCGGCACAGCGTGCCGGCTGAAGCTGATCTGGTCCGCGCGGCCGATATTCTGAATCAGGGGAAAAAAGTCGCGATGCTGGTGGGAGCAGGAGCGCTGGATGCCACCGCTGAAATCATCGAGGTTGCCAACCTGCTTGGTGCCGGCATTGCCAAGGCGCTGCTGGGCAAGGCGGCAGTGCCAGACGACCTGCCGTTCGTGACTGGCTCGATCGGTCTTCTCGGCACCAAGCCAAGCTGGGACATGATGAATGGATGCGACACGCTGTTGATGGTTGGTTCCTCATTTCCCTACGCCGAATTTCTCCCCAAAGAAGGCCAGGCGCGCGGCGTGCAAATCGATATCGATGGTCGCATGCTCAACCTGCGCTACCCCATGGAGCTTGGACTTGTCGGCGACAGCAAGGCTACCCTGCGCGCACTGATTCCATACCTGCGACAGAATGCAGAAACCGCGTGGCGGGATGAAATAGAAAAGAACGTCGCGCGCTGGTGGGAAGTGCTGGACGCGCGCGCCATGAACGACGCCAACCCGATCAATCCGCAGCGGGTGTTTCGGGAATTGTCCCCACGTCTGCCCGACAACTGCATCATCACCTGTGATTCGGGCACAGCCACCAACTGGTATGCGCGTGACGTCAAGATCAGGCGTGGCATGCTTGCATCGCTCTCGGGCACCCTTGCCACAATGGGCTGCGCAGTGCCTTACGCCATCGCCGCAAAATACGCTCATCCGGAGCGCCATGTGGTAGCACTTGTGGGCGACGGCGCCATGCAAATGAACGGTATCAACGGGCTCATTACCATTGCCGACACGTGGCGCAAATGGGGTAATCCGCGCTTGACCATCATGGTGCTCAACAACGGTGATCTTAACGAAGTCACATGGGAACAGCGGGCGACGGAAGGCGATCCAAAATTCGTCACTTCGCAGAGCTTGCCCGAGTTTCCGTATGCCGGCTATGCCGACCTGCTCGGGCTTCGCGGCATCCGCGTCAAGCGGCCGGAAGACGTCGGGCCGGCATGGGAAAAAGCCTTCTCGTCCGAAGTGCCAACGGTGCTTGAAATGGTGACCGACCCCGACGTGCCACCGCTGCCGCCGCATGTGTCGCAAAAACAGGCCAAGGCGTATGCATCCGCACTGTTGCGTCGGGACCCGGATGCAATCGGCGTCGTCACCGCAACCTTCAAGGAAGTTTGGGACTCGCTATTTCCTCACGGGCCGTCGAAGAAAGGCTGATCGACGGCGGCCACATGGTGCTTGAGCGCCGGCCCGGCCGGCCTGCGCAAGCCATCGGCTTCACGCAAGCTTACGGGTCGAGCGCACGCATTGCAAAAAAAAAAACGGCACCGCAAAGGCGGTGCCGAAACAGGCAGTTGATCTGCCTGGAGGGAACGAGGGATCGTTACGGACTCATAGCAGGCAGCCCGCGGCCTGCACCCGCCAATCAGCCAAGATCAATCGGAACAAATATCTTCGCGCTCTCGCGCTGGACCAGCAGAGCGATATTCTTGCCCGCCTTTTGCGCCATGGTGCGCAACTGATCGACGCTCGTGATTGGGGTACCGTTAATGGCAAGCAGGATGTCACCGGGCTGGATGCCTGAACGTGCCGCGGCACCGCTGGCGTTCTCGACCAGCAAGCCACCATTGGTGCCGATCTGCTTCTGCTCTTCCCTCGCCAGCGGACGAACCGCCAGGCCAAGACGTCCCTCGTCGGCACCACCCTGATCGTTGCGAGCGACTTGCGCTTCTTTGGATTCTCCGAGCGTCACGGACAGGGATTGCGACGCGCCACCACGAATTACATCGAGTTTCGTGGAGGTGCCGGGCGGCATGGTGGCAACCTGCGCCGGCAAATCCGAAGAACGATCTACCTTTTTGCCGTTGATGCCGACAATAACGTCGCCGGTTTTCAGGCCGGCCTTGTCTGCCGGGCTACCGGTCTCGACTGAGCCGACGAGCGCGCCCGCAACTGTCTTGAGCCCAAAGGAATTGGCGAGAGCCTGCGTCACGTCCTGCACACTGACGCCGAGGCGGCCGCGTGAGACCTTCCCATGCGCCACGAGTTGCTGCTGCACCCGTGTCGCCACGTCGATCGGAATCGAAAACGACAGTCCCTGGTAGCCGCCAGTGCGGCTGTATATTTGCGAGTTGATCCCGATGACTTCGCCCCTGAGATTGAATAGCGGGCCGCCGGAGTTTCCGGGATTGACGGCAACGTCGGTCTGGATGAACGGCACATAGGTTTCATCCGGTAGCGAGCGCGACGTCGCACTAACGATGCCCGCTGTAGCAGTATTCTCGAACCCATAAGGGGAGCCGATCGCCAGCACCGGTTCGCCCACCTTCACTTTGGCCGGATCGCCAATGCGGACCGTCGGAAGGTTGGTAGCCGGGATGCGAATTACTGCAATATCCGACTGCTTGTCGAAGCCCAGCACCTTGGCCTTGAATTCACGGCGGTCGGTCAGCTTGACGGTGACTTCCTGGGCGCCTGCCACCACATGGGCGTTCGTAAGAATCAGGCCGTCCGGACTGATGATGAAGCCGGAACCGAGCCCGCGCACCAGTGGCGCCGGACCCGGCCGAAAGCGGCGTTGGCCGAAGTCGGGAAACAGCTGGGAGAACGGGTCGGATTCGTCATCACCCTCGCCCTGTTCCCGGCCGGCGGTTGGCGTGCGCTCGGCCTTGCTGACCACGCTGATGTTCACAACAGCCGGGCCGTAGCGCTCGACGATGCCGGAGAAGTCAGTGGCCGTGGCGAGGCCCGGCACGGTAGTCGCCACGGCTTGCGGTGGATTGGTGTTTTGCTCAGGGGCGACGGCGGCGTGCGCCAGGCCCCACTGGGGATTCTCGTAGTGCGCAACGCCGCCAAGAGTGAGGACAACAACGGCCGTTGCGATCGCGCTGCGTACCAAGTTTTTTCGGTTCATGCTGCACTCCTGAAGGATTCTCAATGAGTGCATCGTAGGCAGGCAGACTTAAGAGAAGCTTAAGCTCCCGCAGTACGCAATTCTTTCGCAAAAATCACCGAAACCTCAAGTCCCGGATTGGTGTTGCGCAACACGATCCGGGCACCGTTGCTGTCAGCAATCTGGCGCGCAATTGCCAAACCGAGCCCGCTGCCTTCGACCCATGTGCCGGGTATGCGATAGAAGCGGTCGAACACGCGCTCGAGATCTGCCACAGGAATGCCGGGCCCAGTGTCCTGCACCACGACCTGACAACCGCTGGCATCCTTGCATACCGTTACGTCGACCCGGCCGCCATCTGGCGTGTAACGCAACGCATTGTCGACCAGATTGTTGAGAAGTATGCGCAGTGCATCGGGATCAGCGTTCACGATTGCCGGCACCCCGGAGGACAGGCCAAGGTCGATCTGCTTCTCCGCGGCGGCCGGCGACAGCGTGCCAACCACCTCGCGCGCCAGGGCGCCAAGCTCCACCGGCTGACGCACCGCTGGTGCCGCACCGGGTTCTTGTTGGGCCAGCGTGAGCAGCTGCTGCACGAGGCGATTCGCGCGCTCCAGCCCATGCTTCAACGCTGCGAGCGCCACGCTGCGCTCCGTCTCGTCTGGCGCGCGTTCCACCAGTTGCAATTGCAGCTTCAACGCGGTGAGCGGCGTCTTGAGTTCATGCGCCGCATCGGCGACGAAAGCGCGCTGTGCATGGATGGCATGGTCGAGCCGCCCAAGCAAGCCATTCAGCGCATGCGTCAGCGGCTGGATCTCTTCCGGCAGATTGGCATCCGACACCGGTGCCAGGCTGCCGGCATCGCGCGCCTTGACGTCGGCAGCGACACGCTGCACCGGCTGCAAGCCCTTGCCCACGCCAATCCAGATTAGTGCGCCCAAAAAAGGAAACAGCAGGAACATCGGCGTCACGGTCTTCAGCGCCATGTCCGCGGCGACCGCCCGTCGCGCCGAAGTTGGCTGGGCCACCTGGACCACCGTATCGCCATGTTGGGCGCTGTAGACGCGCCAGTTGCCGGTGGCAGTGGCAACATTGGAAAAGCCGAGCTCGGCACGTTGCGGCAGGCTGCTCGGTTCATGCGAGTGATAGATCCGCAAGCCTTGCCCATCCCAGATCTGGATCACGATATCGTTCTCGAAGTCCGGCTGTTCAGGCCGGTTCGGCGCTACCGGGCTGAAAGCCTGATGCGGCAGCGACGCCGCCACCTGCTTCATCTGGTAGTCGAAAATCTGGTTGGCTTCCTTGCGCGCCTGGATGTAGAGCAGGCCGCCAGCCAGCAGCAAGCCGGCAGAGAGCCCGACGAAAAGCCAAAGCAGCAAGGTGCGTCGAATTGAATTCATGAGACCTTGTGAATAACGTAGCCGACGCCGCGCACATTGCGGATCAGGTCGGCGCCAAGTTTTTTGCGCAATGCGTGGATGTGCACTTCCACCGCGTTGCTGCCGACTTCCTCATTCCATCCGTAGATTTTTTCTTCAAGCTGCGGCACCGACAATACAGTGCCGGGACGGTCCAGCAGCGCTTCCAGTAGCGCAAATTCACGTGCTGAAAGATTGACCGGGTTGCCATTGAGCGTGACATGGCGGCTGGCCGGATCAAGGGTGACGGGGCCATGGCGCATCAGCGTTTCTGTGCGGCCCGACTTGCGCCGCAGTATGGCGTGAATGCGCGCGGCAAGCTCCTCAAAATCGAAGGGCTTGATCAGGTAATCGTCGGCGCCAGCGGACAGGCCGCCGACCCGGTCGGCCAGCGCATCGCGCGCGGTCAGGATCAGGACCGGAATCATGTTGCCCTTTTTGCGCAGGGTCTTGAGCACCTCAATTCCTTCCTTGCCCGGCAGACCGAGATCCAGCAGCAACAAATCATGGACACCTTCCAGCAGCGCGGTCTCGCCCGACCGGCCGTCCTGAACCCAGTCCACGGTAAAGCCGTCCTGGCGCAGGCCCTTGCGCACACTCTCGCCGATCATCCTGTCGTCTTCAATTAACAGCAGTCGCATGCAATGCCTCTGGTTAGCTTCGGTTCTCGCTTGGTACCCAACCTGCCGTTCTGCGTTCGGCCTTGTTTTCGAGTTGGTGCCTGCCTTTTTCTGGCTGGTCTGCGCTTTGTTCGGGCTTTGTTCTGCGCCTCCATGCGGCCTCCTATCCGTGTCAGCCCCTTTGAACTTCGCCCAGAGCCTATATCGAGGAGCGAACCTATGCAGCCCATGTCGGTGAAACAACTGCATGCATATTGTATTACCAGGCAAATGTTCAACGTCCTCCCACCAGACTTTCGACGGATCGACAATATTTTCCACAAAGAATATTGAGCGCAGGAACTTATTTCCTTTTGGAACGTCTGTAGTGTAGGCGGCCGAAGAGTTGCCCACACAGGGAAACGCTTTTCGGAAGGCCAACACGTGATGAACAATAAAAACGACCGCGGGATACGTCCGCTGATAACGATACGCTGCAAGCAGCCACTGCCTGAGCGCCGGCACCAGTCGCCAAATGCGATTCCCATAGACGCGAACCGTGTTATCCGTCCGTCAGCGGCAACTGGCCTGCACGACACCGTGAACAGAACTATCCACGTCATGCGGCGAGGGATGATGTTCAGATCGATCGATGGACTCCGGTGGACCCCGGAACCCGACCCTGATGTGCCCTCCTTACCCGAAGGTGGGGTGCGGATTACGATGGACGAGTAAGACTTGGGGAACGGTCCTCAACGCGGCGCTCGTCCTGCAGGACGCGCCGGGCTTCACGCTGTGCTCTAGTTTCGGTCGCGCTTATCGCAGCGAGGTGGCGCAACGCCGCCACAACCCTTCGCCAAGCACCGCGAACCGGTTCGTGACGTTCATGATGTTCGTGCCAGTCATGCCGTTCGTGCCAGTCGTGCTGCCATTGGTCGCCAGTGAGGCGTGCAGGGTAGAATCCTGCACCCCACTGCGTCGAGTACCCATGTCCAGCTCCACCTCATACCCTTCCCTTTCCATTCAGGCCGGCCCCAAGGCCCTGGCCCATCTCCACGCCAACGGTCTCCACCCAGGTGACATTGCCACGATTCCGGCGGCTGCTGGCGGGCCCAAGGGGCTGATCTTCCAGAAGCTGGACCAATGGCTGTTCGGCACCTGGCTGCCGTCCGCGGCGCCGCGCCAACGCCTGCTTCTCGGCGCCTCCATCGGAGCGTGGCGCATGGCCGCTGCATGTTGTGTCGATCCGGTCGCCGCGTTCCAGCGGCTCGGAGACACCTACTGCCAGCAAAGCTACCCCAGCAAACCGACCGCGCAGCAGGTCACGGAAATAATGGCGCAGATGCTGGTGGATGTGTTTGCCGGACACGAGCAGGAAGTCCTGAACCATCCCCATCATCGCTTGCAGGTTATCGCTTCGCGCGGCAGCGCCTTGCTAACTTCGCCACGCAGCCGAATCACTACCATGGCCGGTTTTGGGTTGGCGGTGGCGAGCAACCTGGTGTCACGCTCGATGCTGCGCGCTCATCTTGAGCGCGTCGTTTTTTGCGATCCGCGGGCAGACGCGGGCTGGGTCTCCACCGCGTTCGACCGCTTCACCAACCACGTCGCGCCGCTTGCCCCAGACAATCTGCAGACCGCCCTTCTCGCGTCCGGCACCCTGCCCTTCATCATGGCGCCAGTGCGCGATGTTCCCCATGGACCGAAAGGCAGCTACTGGGATGGCGGCCTGATCGACTATCACCTTGACCTCCCCTATTGCGACATTGCCCCGGACGGCCTGGTGCTGTACCCCCACTTCGGCGAGCGCATCGTGCCAGGCTGGTTCGACAAGCCGCTGCGGCAGCGCCGCGCTGGTGTCGGCGCCCGGCGGCACTGGCTCGATAACGTTATCCTCGTCTCACCGTCAGACGCATTCATCGCCAGCTTGCCGCGCGCCAAACTGCCGGACCGTAATGACTTCGGACACCACGGCTTGCGGCACGATGTGCGCATCGCCGACTGGAAACGCGCCATGCAAATGGGCAGCCGCCTGGCCGAAGATTTGGCGCGCTTTGTGGAGCGACCAGACATGCATGCCGTCAAGCCGTTTGCTTGAGCGGCCGTGGTTCATTCCTAAAACGCGGGAGCCGTTCCGGCGGAAATCTTCATAAAAAGTGTCCGCGCATCGAAGGCGACGCGCGCCATCTCGCCGTGGCTGACCGGCATCAAGTTGACGGTGCAGGTCGACCAGTATGCTGGCCAGACACCTAAGGAGGAACGACAGCATGGAAGCCCACCGAACACCCGACGAGTTCCCGATCGTTCCGGAGGAACCGCCAGAGCCACCGCCCAATGAAATACCAATTCCAGACCAGGACCCGGGGATTGGGGATCCGTTGCCGACGGAGGTGCCGCCAATCCAGGAGCCGCCCGGGGTAGAACCAACCGGCCCTTGACGTGGGCCGACGACCTTACTTGATGCGAGCGATCAGGATGCCTCGACATTAGATCCGGTGCGCTTCAATCAATGTTCGTCAAACACCGGGGTTTCTCGACGATATTGGCGATATCGACATTATCGACATGATCTGAGGATGCCGACGGCACCGACCGTCCCTCTCACCGGTCATGCTCGTTTCAGGTTGCGGGCTTCGTCGACGGCCCGCTTGACTGCCTCGGGAGACATCGGCACCTCACGAACGCGCGATCCCAACGCATCAGCCACCGCATTGGCAATGGCTGCCACGGTCGGGCCGTGCACGGCTTCCCCGGCGCCAAGAGACGGCAAGTCCGGGCGGTCTATCAGCGTAACCTCAACGTCCGGCACTTCGGGGAAACGCATGATTCGGTAGTCCAGCCACGACTTGGTCAACATGCCGGCGCTTCCGAATTTCACGGCTTCAAACAATGTCCAGCTGGACGACTGGATCATGCCGCCCTCGATCTGGTTTCGGAAGCCGTTCGGATTGATGATCTGCCCGCCCTCGGCCGCGGCCCACAATTTCACGACGCGAATTGCGCCACTGCTTCGATCGACTTCCACATCGGCCACCACCGCTGCGTAGGTCGCATGGTTCTTGTATTTTGCGAAGCCAATGCCCCTTCCGCGCCCCGCCCCGCGAGCATGGGTTGCATGCCACGCAGCCTTCTTCGCCACTGTCTCGATGACTGTCTTCGCGCGCGGATCGTCCAGATGGCGCAGACGAAACTCCACCGGATCGACCCTCGCCGCCAGCGCCAGTTCATCCATGAACGACTCGAGCGCAAAGACGTTGCCATAGGCGCCGAGCGTGCGCAGCGCCGACACCCTTACCGGCATATCGGGCAGCAGGTTATTAACGATGTGCTGACGCGGGAAGTTGTAGAGCGGGATGGCATTGCGGTCGCCACCGCCGGCAGGCAGCGGGTTGTTCTTGCCCCTGCCAATCTTGAATGGCTTCTCCAGGTACCACGATGCCAGCAGGTTGTTGCCCTCCCGATCGCCGGGACGCATTGAATGCGCGTGGCTCCACAGCTCGTGGTTCCATTCGACAATCCGCCCCGCTGAATCAACACTGCCGCGCATCTCGAACGCCATGGCAGAGCCGTACGGTGCCCACGAGAATTCATCTTCGCGCATCCACTGCAGTTTGACGGGTCGCCCACCAGTGGCCCGCGCCAGAAGTGCCGCGTCAAGCGCGACATCGTCAGCGCCATTTTGCCCATAGCAACCCGAACCGGCGACGTGCGTAACGGTGACATCCGCCGGCTTCATGGCGAGCGTCTTGGCAAGGTCGGTGCGCAAAGGGAACACACCCTGCGTATGGCTCCAGACATGCAACTTGCCGTCCCGGAGATGCGCAACGGCGCAAGATGGTCCAATCGATGCATGCGACATGAACGCGCGCGTATAAGCGGCCTGGACGGTCTTAATTCCTGATGGCAGCGGGCTCGGATCTGTCTTGTCACTGGCAATTGACGTTTCCTTTCGCATTGCAGTCTTCATGTGCTTGAAGAGTTCGGCGCCGGATGGCGGAAGGTCGTGAACCTCCTCCCACTTGGCCGCCGACCGGAGCGCCTGCATAGCCGCGATCGCCTGCTCCTCACGGTTGGCCGCGACGGCCACAAAGCTGCCATCCACAACCACCGCAATCACGCCAGGCATCTGCCGCACTGGCCCGTCGTCCAAAGACATCAGCCGCGCGCGCGGCGACGGAGGGCGCACAACCCGCCCGAACACCATATCGGGCAAGCGCATGTCCTGCACATATGACGGAGCCCCGGTCATCTTTCCCGGCAAGTCGATGCGTTGTACTTCAGTGCCAACCACGCGATGCTTGCCAGCCGCCTTGGGCGTAATGGAGGCGCTCGCATCGCGGGCCAACATGGCGTCGCCGGTGAGTTCCCAGTAGCTCGCCTTGTCGCCGTTCGGTGCCGTGATGACGCCGTCAACCACCTGCAGGTCCTCTTGCGGTGCATTCAGTTTTTCGGCCGCTGCACGAAGTAGAAGATGGCGCGCTTCGGCCGAGGCATAGCGCAGCGCGGTTCCGCTGTTCTCGATGGAAAGGCTGCCTGAGGTGACCCCTTCGTTCGGCGTCAGCGCCGTATCGGCCGAGACGATGCGGACCCGGCCGAATGCCACATCAAGTTCGTCGGCAACGATCTGAGACAACGCAGTAAGAATCCCCTGCCCAAGCTCTGCCTTTCCCGTAAAAACGGTCACTGTGCCATCCGCGTTAATGCGGAGCCATCCGTCGAGCTTGCGATTGTTCTGAAGGCTGCCAGGAAGCGGCTTTGCTTCAGGCTGTTGCGCCACCGAGTCGAATGCCGGCAGCAGCGAGAAGGCCACTGTCAACGCCACTCCGCGCTTCAGGAATCGCCGGCGGGACGGTGAGGCGGTGGCTGTACTGGTCGGAGGGAGACTCGCAGTGTTGCTCGCAGGGGTGTTCATGCGTGCATCTCCTTCGCGGCGCGCTGCACTGCCTTGATGATGCGGCTGTGCGCGCCACAGCGACAAAGGTTGCCCGCAAGCGCATTGCGGATGTCGGCTTCGGTCGGGGAGCGATTTGAATCCAGTAGCACCTTGGCGGACATGATCATGCCGGAAGAGCAAAAGCCGCATTGGGCTGCCTGTTCTTCGATGAAGGCCTTTTGCAGCGCATGCAATTTGCCGCCCGCGCCGATGCCTTCCAGCGTTGTGACGGCGCCGTTTGCAACAGAACTAACCGGTGTGACGCAGGAGCGGATTGCATTGCCATCGTGGATTACGGTGCAGGCGCCGCAAAGCGCTTGCCCGCAGCCGAATTTGCACGAGTTCAATTCCAGATCGTTGCGCAGCACATAAAGCAGAGGCGTGTCCGGCGAAGCGGGCGAGGTCTGCTTTTTACCGTTTACCGTCAGCGCTACCGTCATGTCTAAGCCCTTTGTTTTTAAGAGGTAATTTTTACGACGTGGATCCATGCCAATTGCAGACGCGCTCCGCAATACTACAGCCAGTTTGCATGCGGCTTATTCTCGGTGGTTGGGAGCAGCGTCAGGTTCAGACACTTCGCAGGAGTCGTCTCTCACCTTTTCACGCAGTTGTGCTGACGCCCCAACGCCAACTGTTGTCGGAGGATTGCGGCGGGAACGTTTAGAGCCGTTGGCTATTCACGCCATTGCAATGCGACGCGCTGCTCCACGACAACGGCGTTTTATTAAACGTCCTTCACTGTAGTCGCTTTGACCCGCTTTCCGTCTCGAAAAAGGGGACCTGATGACTGGCCGGGAAGGTACTTCCTGCTCAGGCGGCGCCGATACCGCTGCGCCACAATGATGACCACACCACGCACACTTCACGCGACGACGCTAGCCAATCGAGGTCGCCGTCCCCCATTGGAGCCGGTATGCAAACCGTCGCTCGTCTCGTCGCGGCCACCTCCGCGTTTCTCGCAGACGAAAGCGGCCTGTCGATGATGGAGGCGGCACTGGTGGGCTTGCTTGTGGCAGTCATTTGCATACTCGCGCTTCTCGCCTTGAGCAGACCACCGTGAGACGAGCCCGCAATTGCGCCGGCAACTGCATTGCCTGTTCGCCGGTCCAATCACTCAGCCGATACCGCAAAAGCGGGCATCCGCGTGGCGGGTACAAGCGTCGAACTGAGTGCGGCCAGCCGGGTCAACACCAATGGCGACAAGGAGAACAGCAATGCGTGTACACCACCTGAATTGCATTTCATCTTGCCCGCTCGGTGGAAAGTTGATGGACGGCCGAACACAATCGCTCACGAGGCGTGGCGAATTGTGCTGCCACTGCCTGCTCGTCGAAACTGAACAGGGTCTGGTGCTGATCGACACCGGTTTTGGGCTACGCGACGTGGCCAACCCGGCGAGTCGGCTTAGCAGTTTTTTCCTGGCATTGCTCAGCCCGGATTTTCGGGAAGAAATGACTGCGGTGCGTCAGATAGAGCAGCTCGGGTTCGCCGCCACTGACGTCCAGCACATTGTGTTGACGCACCTGGATTTTGACCATGCCGGCGGCCTGGACGATTTTCCGAATGCCACCGTCCACATGCTGCAGCAGGAACGCGACTACGCCTTGATGCAAAAGACCTGGATGGACCGCCAGCGCTTCCGACCACAGCAGTGGTCGAGTCGAGATCGCTGGAAGGTTTATGGCAGAGGCCGCGGCGAGGGCTGGTACGGTTTTGAGTGCGTGCGAAATATTCCCGGCTTGCCGCCAGAGATACTTATGGTGCCGCTCCCCGGCCATACCTTCGGTCACGCCGGTATCGCGATCCGCACCGCCGAGCGCTGGTTGCTGCAGACTGGTGATGCCTATTTTTACCATCGCGAGATGGACCTGGAGCACCCCTGGTGCACGCCGGGGCTGCGCTTCTATCAAACCATGCTGGAAAAGGATCGCGAGGCGCGGCTCGGCAACCAGGAACGGGTGCGCCGATTGCGCCGGGATCATGGCAACGAGATTGAAGTGTTTTGCGCGCATGATCCGGTGGAGTTCGAGCGGTTGACCGGGCACTCGCTAAGGGCCGCGGCTGGGGTTGATGTTTCGGGGCTTGGCCTGCCCAGCAACCGATAGGCGGCTCACAACCCTTACTGCCGGGCTGCACATTGAACGGCGCAGAGATATTTTTGCTGCACCGTTCAATGTGATTCAGCCCTGGGAATTCGCACTAACCTCCGGGTCATTTTCCCGCGTCACCCTTCCTTTATGACGCCCAGCCCTCCTCAGTGGCAATCGCAGGCGATCGCAGGCAGTCGCAATGATCTGCAAGCAACGAAGCCCTGCCCCGCTGCTGCGCAATTTGCCTCACCGGCCACGTGGTATTGCGTTTCCTGCCGGCTCCGAAGCGCCCGCGTTACCGATCGTGAGACGACAGCAAGCCTGCATCCTGGCCCACATCACCGGCTCAAAACTGCGGCGCAAGAACAAGTCGCAAAGCGGCGGCAGGCATAGCCGAGAAAGCGTTGCAACGCAGAACAGTCCCGCCTTTCAAGCTTGATTTTCTAGTCGTTTTGTCCCGGTTCGATGCCGCATAAAAGAGTCGCAGCGTCCTGTACGACTAAGGACGGCGAGGCCATGTGCGCAGAGAACCACATGCCTATAGTTTCCACATCTGCCTCGCACTCGCCAGGATCCGTCATGCAGGAACTATCGTCAGTATTCACCTTGCTCGGCATGCTTATTTTTGACGTCCGTACTGGCGTGCTCATCGCATTGCTGGTGCTTGCAGCGGTGATCGATGTTCGGTCCTTCCGTATTCCGAATTGGCTTACGGCTTCAGGAATTGTGTTCGCGCTGCTTTACAACGGCCTGGCTCCGGCCTCGCCGCAACAGGGCTTCCTGTGGGCGCTGCTTGGAATGGGAGTGGGACTACTGCTGACATTGCCGCTCTATGCGCTCAAAACCACCGGCGCCGGTGATGTAAAGCTGATGGCAATGGTAGGCGCCTTTCTCGGAGCGCCCGCAATTTTCTCTGCTGTGGCGTTCATATTCATTGTGGGCGGCGTGACGGCCTTGGGATTTGCGGTTTTCCACAAGGTGCTTGGCCGGATGGTGGCCAACGTCGTGGCGGTTACTCAGGACCTCGCCTTATCTGTGACCAATGGGGTAAGACCCGCTCCCTTTGCAACCGTCCTGTCAGTCGGCAAATTACCTTACGGCGTCAACATCGCCATCGGTTCGGCTGCGTATCTGGTCGCTCGGCAGCTCGGGTTTTGGTAGGACTTTCGCGGATCGCTTAATCAGGCGGAGCCATTATGAAAAATATCAAGGCGGTAGTGTTACTGGTGCTTGCACTGATGAGTGGCCTGGCCGCTGCTGTGTATGCCGCGGGATGGGTTGCGCGTCAGGCAAATGCAGTTGCGTCAAACAAGGTCGTTGTAGCGGCCACTGACATAGAAATGGGTAGCCGGCTTAATCCGCAACTACTGCAGACAGTGGACTGGCCTAGTGGTTCGATGCCTCCGGGCGCCTTCCGGGATGTGAAAGCTTTGCAGGATCGCGTGATCAAAGTCAGCGTGCTACGCGGCGAGCCCTTCCTGGAAGGCAAGCTCGCGCCGCTCGGAACGCACGGAGGATTGTCCGCCGTAATTTCAGAGGGCAAACGCGCAATGACGGTACGCGTCAATGACGTCGTGGGAGTAGCCGGCTTCGCGCTTCCAGGAACCTACGTCGACGTCATGGTCAACGCACAGCAGGACCGGGAAGATGGAAAGAACGCCGAAAGCAAACAGATCAGCAAGACCGTTCTTGAACACGTGCTGGTGCTTGCGGTGGCACAGGAGGCGGGGCGCGACGATACCAAGCCGAAAGTGGTGAGCGCCGTCACGCTGGAGCTCTCTCCGGCCGACTCGGAAAAACTGGATCTTGCACGCAGTGTCGGCACGTTGTCCCTGGTGCTGCGCAACCAGGTCGACAAGGAGTCGGTTAAAACGGTCGGCATCACAAAGCGGCAATTATTTGGCCCAGAGGAAGCGCCGCCCGTGAAATTGGTCGCACTCGCAAAGCCAGTACAGCCGCGTGCTCGGCCAGCGCCACCAGCACCGCCCTCGACCTGTGTTGAAGTCATACAGGGCACGTCCCGCGTGCTCAACTGCTTCTAATAACAATAATGGGAGCCATTACCGTGCCCAACAAAATAGCAAGTCCATCCATGGTTGCGCTTTTCGTGGCAGGCATTATCGCGACGCTTGCGGCCGCGGGCAATGCGCAATCCGCCGGTAAAGCTCCTGGTTCGGCGGATGGCGCTTCAGCGCCCCCGCGAGGGACTGTTCTCAAGCCCTGTACTGCCGTTGTAATGGACAAACCGTCCGCCGTTTCACTAGGGAAGACTACGGTGCTGAAGCTCGACGCTCCGGTAGTGCGCATGGTGATCGGCGGCCGTTCAAATAGCCGCGCCATGCGGCCGGTGGATGCCGGAAAAGCTGCAGCGCCTGGCGGTGCCGCCGCCGTGCCACCACCTCCCACACCAATGAACGAGGACTCGATTTCAGACGTGGACATAACTCTGTTAAGTCCGACCGAGCTCTTCATTCTCGGTAAAAAAGCGGGCTCAATGAATGTGGTTTTGCAAGGCGCCGATGGCAGCTGTCACGTCAAGGACATTATTGTCACGCTCGACCCGGAGACGCTCCGCGCAAAACTGCTAGAGGTAATGCCTGAAGAGACTGGCATTACCGTACGCGGCGCCGAAAATACCCTCGTGCTTACCGGGAGAGTCAGCGACGCCCTCAGGCTGGATGACGTCATGCATATCGCGACGTCCTATGGCGATGGCAAGCGCGTAGTCAATCTCTTGCGCATCAATACGCCTCAGCAGGTAATGCTTGAGGTGAAAATCGCCGAGGTAAGCAAGACCCTCCTGGATAGATTTGGGCTCGATTTCACGCGGCTTTCCACTTCCGCGGACGGCATGACTTCGCGCATAGCTTCCGGCATCATCGGCGGCGGGCCGGCTGTCTTTGGCCAGTTCAATCCCAATACAGGCACGGCCAGCATCACCGGTAGCGCGGCAGGCCAGGTCAGCGGCGGCAACGCGGTTGCAAGCGGCGTGCTCAACGCTGCCACGCGCGGTGCCTCACTACTTGGAATCGACGCCCAGAAGAAGGATGGCCTGGTTCGTGTGCTCGCTGAACCAAACATCATGGCCATCAGCGGACAGCAAGCTAGCTTCCTGTCCGGCGGAAAGATCTTCATCCCGGTTGCACAAACCAATGGCTTTGGCGCGGCAACTATCACGCTTGAGGAGAAGGAGTTCGGGGTCGGCCTAAAGTTTATGCCTACCGTGCTGGATGGCACCCGCATCAACCTCAAACTGGTTTCGGAAGTATCGGAACTGTCGCAGACCGGATCTCCTTTCACCACGGTCGGCGGCGTGACGTCCGTGCTGCCCTCGCTTACAACGCGGCGGGTCGATACCACGGTCCAGTTGAACGACGGACAGAGCTTTGCGGTGGCAGGACTGATCCGCAATAACGTAACCGAAACCATTAGCCGCTTCCCTGGCGCGGGCGAGGTGCCAATTGTGGGCGCCTTGTTCCGCTCCACTGAGTTCTTGAATGATCAGACTGAATTGATCTTCGTGATCACGCCGCGGCTGGTGAAACCGGTTAACGATGCGATCGCGCTACCCACTGACAACCACGTTGTGCCAAATCGGGCCGATGTTCTTTTCATGGGTAAGGCCGAAGGAGCAGCGCCGCCCGCGTCGCGCGCCAACTTGCAGGGGCAGCCGAGCGGCGTCCCGTCGGGTTCTGCGTCTGCACCACTAATCGCGCCGACGCCTTCGCCGGGTCGACCTCCTGCATCGCCAGTTTCGAGCGCGCCTGTAGTGGTCCCGACACCGGAGCCGACGGTTCGACCGCGACTGGTTCCTTCTTCGTCGCTTGTGCCCTCGTCAGCTAGACCTCAGCCCGGCTCGACGCAAACATCAGCGTTGGACCCGACCACAGAGCGCGGGCCTGTATTGGTATCCGTTCCAGAGCCGACTGTCGCGCTGCCTCAATCGGTCCCATTCGCATCGGACCAAGGCCAAACTACAAGAGCAGGGGAAGTGCCACGGACACCGCCGGATGAACCGAGCACAACGCAGTGAGGACAGAGGCTGTACCAAAATAATTGGAGGACATGATGAAACGGATCGCGTTACCACTGCTACTCACCGTCGTGGCCGGATGCTCGACCACGCCTAACTACGACGCCAAGTTCGGCGATGCCGTACGGAGTGCGCGTATGCAGATGACGCTGCACCCCGAGGCCGGATCGAATACGGACCAGGCGCTCGGTATGGACGGCCGGTCGGCGCGGGAGGCGATGGTGCGTTACGAAAGTACGTTTAAGGCGCCGCCGCCGGTGACCAATGTGATCAACATTGGGGGCAGCATAGGAAACGGCAGAGGGCAGTAACAGTCTTGAAACTGCGGGCGTCCAAAAGGGAAAGCCGTTTCAGTGGCGTGGATCGAGTTACAGAATCATAGCGGACGGCGCACCAGCAACGGGGAAGTAGAAGTTGATCTTTTTAATCATCAACATTCGGAGGGCAATACACATGAACAAGCTTTATACGGCAATGAATCGTTCCGCCCGTTCCTTCGCGAAGGAGGAGAAGGGCGCGCAAGTAATCGAGTACGCGCTCATCATCGCCGTCGTGTCAATCACCCTGGTGATTGCGCTACGCGACCTTACCGGCGCCAGCTTTACTGGCTTCATCGGGCGTGTCGCTACGTGTCTTGGATCGGGGCCGGCGTGCCTATAGATCAGTTCCATCACATTACGGCGCTACTGGACCCTGTACGCAAGTCCCTGTCCAGGCAGGCACAGCGTCTGAATTGGCCCCGACTGCTGTTTCGGTGTCGTCGTCGGCGTGGGCCACAAGAAGCGGACCAGACTTCGGCACGCAAGAGACGTCTGCGGAGACGCCATGTTTCGCTTCCATGCATCGTTAAGTCGCGTGGCATCGAAGTAACCGTCTCCGAGCAACTGGCGACTTCTAGACAATGCGGTCCAGCTGCGTTGGTAATCGATAGTGCAGGGCGGTAGTCGAAGAAGGCAGCACCGGGCAGTACTTGTCAACTTACTTAACATATAGAGGGTAAAGCAAATGAACAAGCTATTCACAGCAATGAATCATTCGGTCCGCTCCTTCACCGTGGAAGAAGACGGCGCACAAGTGATCGAATATGCACTCATCATCGCGGTCGTGTCGATCACTTTGGTGATCGCACTTCGCGGTCTTACCGGCACGAGCTTTACTGGCTTTATCGGCCGTGTCGCTACATGTCTCGGATCTGGTCCCGCGTGTCTATAAAAGGCCACTCTCAATGGGCAGCCTAGCGCGTATTGCGCTGGGCTGCACACAACCGTTTGAGCGGCCGTACAGTAACGCTCTTTCCAAGCATTGTCTTAGTCAATTTGAATTCAAAGTTGTGCAAGAGGCTAACTCATGTACCACACCCATGCTCACAGCCGACAAGACGGCGCCGTAATCATTACGGTCGCGCTCATGCTGTTCTTTTTGCTTGGATTCATGGGCATTGCGCTTGACTTCGGACGTCTCTTCATCGTCAAGTCGGAATTGCAGACAGCCATGGATAGTTGTGCACTCGCAGCGGCCCAGGAATTGGACGGGCTGGCTGACGCGAAAACGCGCGCCTCTAGCGCCGGGAGGACGGCGGGCAACCTGAACCGGGTCGATATGCAGTCCGCCACATGGGGCGGCAAGGGCATGATCGTTGATGCAAACATCACGTACCGGGACTCAACCTACACGCCGACTACCTCCGCGCTGGCCGCAAGGTACGCAGAATGTACACACACCCAGCCGGACGTCCGCCTATGGCTGCTGCAAATGCTGGGCGTTTTTTCCGGTAACACTACGACCTTTCCCACTACGCAGAATGTCGGCGCCTTTGCTGTCGCGACTCGTGGCAGCGCGCAAACGACCTGTCCGATACCGGTTGCATTAAAGGCAAAGGCTGGCGGCAACGCTGGAAACAACTTCAATTTTCTGATAGGTGAATGGGTCACTGTGTTCGGAAACCGTACACCGGGTTCGGGTGAACTTGGATGGTACAACCTTGACGGCAGCAACAGCGCCAATGAAACAAAGAAGGAATTGTCCGAGGGGGGCTCGTGCGGCACCAGGATCGGAGACGTCCTGGGTACTCCCGGCGCTCAAACAGCGGTAGATACGCCATGGAATTACCGCTTCGGTATCTACAAGAACAACGAACTCCCTTCAATCAATCACCCTGACTTTACCGGATACGCATACACAGGGGTGAACTGGAGAAATTTGCCGCCGCAAAACGCGTTTGCGGGCCAGCCGGCCACCGGGTCGGACCCCACTGCTGAGAATTACCTGATTAAGCGCGGTAAATACTCCTCCTTTGATGATGCTGGCACCAACCTGAAAGACGGGAGCCGTATCGCTTTCAATGATCAAAATGCTCTCAACAGCTTTAAAACCCTAGCGACCCCTGGGACCGGTGGCGAGCACATGACATATGGTTACAGTCGACGGTTGGTTGTGGTTCCAGTGATCGACGCCTCCTCAAGGGTGACCGACTACGCTTGCATGTTCATGCTGGAACCTTTGACCGGCCCTCAAGCCAATGCGCACTTGGAATACCGTGGCTTGGCCGGCAGCCCCAGCAGCCCATGCACAACAAACGGCATTCCCGGCGGAACAGCCGGTCCGCTGGTCCCTGTCCTGGTCAGGTGAGGACGACATGAGAGCACGGCAAAGCGGAGTTGCATTAATCGAGCTGGCATTGATTCTTCCAATGCTGCTAATCATGACGTTCATTACGACTGAGTTCGGTCGGGCGCTTTACCAGTACAACACTCTCACCAAGTCGGTTCGCGACGCCGCCCGCTATCTCTCTACGCAAAGCCCAGGAACGAAGATAGTTGAGGCGAGAAATCTTGTCGTCTACGGCAATACGCTCGGAACCGGTACCCCGCTGGCCCGGGGCCTCACCGTGGCGAATGTGCCCGCGCCAACATGGCAGACGGTGGGGACCGACCCTGTTATCAACACCGTGACCGTCAGCGTAACGGGCTACGAGTTCCGGTTCTTATTTACGAGTGCATACGGCGACAACTTTGGTAGCGCCAATACGCCCGGCGTACTGACCTACAGTCCTATCGCCGCAACAATGCGGAGCCCCATATGAACCGAAAAAATGAATCTGGAAGCACAGTGGTCGAATTCTGCTTCGCGCTGCTAATCCTTTGTACATTTATGTTCGGGATCGTGGACTTCAGCCGCATGCTCTTCATGTGGAGCGCAGCGAACGAAGCGGCACGCGCTGGAGCGCGCTATGCGGTGGTCTGCGGTGACGGCGCTAATACTCCCGCGGTGCTTGCGAAGATGCAGGGACTGCTTCCGCAAATCGCCACCATCAATCTCGCCTGGAGTCCGAACTCATGCACGACTGCCACGTGCGAAGGGGTAACTGTCACCATTACCGGTCTTAATTTTCAATGGATATCCCCAATAGTGGGAGTTGCGTCGTTCGCCGCTATACCAATGCCCAGCTTCTCCACCTACCTTCCACGCGAAATCATGCGGCAGGATTCACACAGCGGAACCATCTGCTAACCAACTAGAGGACAAGAATGAAGATCGCCGTTATTTCTCCAAGCAGAAGCAGCATGCAGGAAATGGCACGTTGTCTCGGAGCCGCATCCCACTCCGTTGTTCTCGCCGAAGGAGGCAAAAGCAGGATGCGTGGCATGGCGGAGCAGGAGCAGCCGGACCTGATGATTGTTGAAGGCATGTGCTGCGATGTGAACGAACTCGACCAAGTGGAATACGTCACGACGCATTTTCCTGGCGTCGCGGTCGTTTTGCTGTGCTCCACGAATACGCCCGAATTCCTGATTCGGTCGATGCGCGCGGGGGTACGCGAGGTGCTCCCTTCGCCGGCTTCCCCGGCTGCGCTAGATGCAGCCGTGCAGCGGATCGCGTCCAAATTGGCAGTGCCGCACGGGCGGAGCCCAGGCAAAATTCTAGCCTTCATGCCGTGCAAGGGTGGATGCGGCGCCACCTTCCTTGCAACGAACTTTGGCTATCAGCTAGCGGCGTCGAAAAGCGTATTGCTGATCGACCTCAACCTGCAGTTCGGCGACGCTCTATCTTTCCTGCACGACGGCAAAGCACCGGTAACGATTGCCGATGTGGCACGTGACATCAGCCGTCTGGACTCGTCATTCCTCGCTGCGGCGGCTGTACGAGTTACGCCTAACTTCAGCATCTTGGCTGCACCTGATGACCCCTCAGCGGCCATGGAAGTGAAGCCGGAGCATATCGAAGCCATATTAAAACAGGCGGTGATGCAATACGACTTCGTCGTGCTTGACATGGCACGTACGCTCGACCCACTGACCATCAAGGCGCTCGATCGCGCTTACCGTATTTTCCCCGTCCTGCAGGCCGGCCTGCCGCATTTGCGCAATGCGAGCAGGCTGCTTGCGGTATTCCGGTCGCTTGACTATTCAACAGAAAAAATAGAATTGCTGGTCAACCGCTTCGAGCGCAGCGGCGACATCGGGGTGGACGCCATCCAGCGCTCCCTCGGCGCCCATAGGTTGCACACTGTGCCCAATTCCTACAAAGACGTGAATGCCTCTATCAACCATGGAAGCGCTCTAGTACAAACTGCCCGATCCAATGCCGTTGCGAGAAATCTCGCTGAATTGGTCACGACACTGAGCCCTCGCGTCGAAGACGGCCAGGGAGTACTTGGGCGGCTTTTCAGGCGCGCCTGAGGCTAAGGGCTTTATGCCAAGCGATATCCATGCTTTTTGCCGTGCCGCGGTGCTTCAATCAGTCGCAGCAGGACCAAACAAAGGACTTTCATGTCATTCCGCGAAAAACTGACTGCCGTTCGCTCCGTGCCTAGCGGGCCGGCAGAGAACCAGGGCCCAAGCGAAGCATACAAGCAGCTAAAGGGCAGGATCCACCTTAAACTATTGGAGCAGTCCGACCTTGCGATTCTCGAGACCCTGAGGCCGGAACAGTTGCGACAGGAGATCGCAACGATGGTCGAGCGTCTGCTCGACGATGAACAGGCAGCGGTCAACGACCTTGAACGTCGTACGCTCATACGGGACATTCAGCATGAAATGCTTGGCTTCGGTCCAATAGAACTGTTGATGGCCGACCCGACGGTGTCAGATATTCTAGTTAATCGCTTCGACAGCATCTATGTCGAGCGTCATGGCAGACTGGAACTGAGCAACGTCACATTTACCGACGAAAAGCATCTGCTTCGCATTATCGACAAGATCGTCTCCCTTGTCGGACGGCGGATCGACGAGTCAAGCCCGATGGTGGATGCCAGGCTACCGGACGGATCCCGCGTCAATGCGGTAATCCCCCCTATCGCGCTGGACGGACCGATGATGTCGATTCGGCGCTTCGCTCATATACCACTGAAGATGGAGGACCTGGTCGACGATTTAAAAACCTTGACGCCAGAGATGGCCATGATCCTCGAAGGTCTGGCCAAGGCGAAGGTAAACATCTTGATCTCTGGTGGCACCGGTGCCGGCAAGACCACCTTGCTGAACATTCTTTCCGGGTACATACCGGCGTCGGAGCGCATTGTCACCATCGAAGATGCCGCGGAACTGCAGCTACAGCAGCCACACGTCGTCCGAATGGAGAGCAGGCCCACGAACATCGAGGGCAAGGGTGAAATCAATGCCCGTGCACTGGTCCGTAATGCCTTGCGAATGCGGCCCGACCGGATCGTCATTGGTGAAGTACGCGGTGCTGAAGCGGTGGACATGCTGCAGGCCATGAATACAGGGCATGAGGGGTCGCTTACCACGATCCACGCCAACACGCCGCGCGATGCGCTGTCACGGCTTGAAAATATGATCGGCATGGCAAACCTGAATCTTCCACATAAGGCAGCGCGCCAACAGATCGCGTCGGCAATCACGGTGATTATCCAGCAGCTGCGACTGATTGATGGCAAGCGCAAGGTCACCAGCATCCAGGAAATTACTGGCATGGAGGGAGAGATCATCACCATGCAGGAAATCTTCGCGTACCGGCAAACCGGCATCGACAGCCAGGGCAACATCATTGGCCATTTCCACGCCACGGGGATTCGGCCGAAGTTCTCCTCACGTCTGGAATCGTTTGGCATTTTGCTCGCGGACAGCATGTTTGACCCGACCAAGCACTACCTCTGAAGGAAACCAATCATGCCGCAGTTTATTGGAAGCGATTCTCTCCTGATCATGTCGGTGCTGGTTTTCGTGACGGTGCTTCTGACAATCGAGGGGCTGGTAATCCTATGGCAGTCCAAGCGGGGAGCTGGCGCGAAGAGGCTCCAGCAGCGGTTGAGCGCGCTGTCCGCATCCCTCGATGCTTCAGGGCGAACGCGTATACTTAAGCAGCGCATGCTAAGGGAGCTTCCAACGTTGGAGCGGCTATTTCTAAGGATGCCGCGGGCCGCTCGCCTTCAGCGAAGCATTCATCAGGCCGGGCTAGATTGGACAGGCTCAAATCTGGTCTTCATCTCTGCCATGTTCGGCATCGCGATCTTCATCGCAGTCACCTCGCTCGCTCACCAATCCGCCCTAACGGGTTTACTCCTTGGCGCGCTTGCAGCGGCCGTTCCGCGCCTTTATGTGGCGTACCGGCGCAGTCGGCGGTTGCGTAAGATTGAGGAGCAGCTACCCGATGGGCTCGACCTGATGGTCCGCGCTTTGCGCTCAGGGCATGCCTTCTCGTCGAGCCTTCAGATGCTGGGAGAAGAGATGGCAGAGCCTATAGCCGGCGAGTTTGGCATCGTCCACGACGAAGTCAATTTCGGCGTTTCCCTTCAGCAGGCTCTAACTAATCTCAGCACAAGAGTGCCTACTACGGATCTGCGTTACTTCGTCGTTGCAGTGATGATCCAGCGCGAGTCTGGCGGCAACCTCGCTGAAGTTCTGACGAATTTAAGCCGTCTGGTTCGAGAACGTCTGAAACTTCGCTATAAGATAAAAGTGCTTTCCTCGGAAGGCCGATTGTCCGCGTGGATCCTAAGTTTGATGCCCTTCGCAATGGCAGGCCTCTTAAACATCTTCAATCCGGGTTTCATGTCGCCGTTGTGGACTGATCCATTGGGGGTCACCATTGTCAAGTACATGTTGGTGATGATGGCCCTGGGAATCCTAATCATCGTCAAGATAATAAAAATTCGGGTCTAAGGCGCGAACTTCTACGGCCAAGCCATCAACTTTCATCAGGCTACGATCATGCTTATTCTTCCCACGTTCATCTTTTTGTCCGTAGCTCTGGGTTTTGGCGCGCTTATTATTTGGCTCACCCCCACGAAGGCAGAGCAGCGCGTCCAGTCTTTTTCGGGGTCGGAGGAGAAATCACAATGGAAAGAGACATTGGTGGACATCGTTAAACCATTTGCCAAACTTTCCAGTCCGGAAGGAAATTGGGAGTCTTCGCCGTTGCGAATCAAATTCATATCTGCAGGCATTCGCTACCCGAATGCGCGAATGGTCTATTTCGGCGCCAAAACCCTATTGCCGTTGCTGTTCGCTGCTGTGGCCTTTATCGTCCTAAGGTTGTGGGGCCAAGTCGACGATCTTAGTTTGATCTTCTGTATATCGCTGGCTGCATTGGCCGGGTGCTACCTGCCAAACATCTTCCTAGGTTGGACGATCAGGAACCGCAAGCGCGAGATCTTCGAACACTTTCCGGACGCTGCCGACTTAATGCTCGTCTGTGTCGAGGCCGGCCTGGGACTCGATGCGGCGCTGACGAAGGTGGCGGACGAAATCATGATCAGGAGCATGGTGCTCGCGGAGGAACTGCATCTTACGAATCTTGAAATGCGTGCAGGCGGCACGCGCGAGAAGTCGCTTCGCAATCTTGCCCTGCGGACCGGTGTGGAAGAAATCGGCACCTTCGCCACCATGCTCACGCAGGCTGACCGGTTCGGCACCAGCATTGGGGATTCGCTTCGGGTGTTCTCCGACGATCTTCGTTACAAGCGTCAGATGCGTGCCGAAGAAATGGCCGCGAAAGTTCCGACAAAAATGCTTTTCCCGCTGGTCCTTTTTATTTTCCCTTCTATAATCATGGTTATCCTCGGCCCGGCAGCAATTCAAATCGTGCGGACGGTAGTGCCACTCTTGGGAAGTACTCCGTAGCGTTCATTCCAATCGGGCAGCCAGTCAAGTCGAGCCGGATATGTGCCGTGGCGCTACCCGCGGAACGGCCTACGAAGATCCTGTTTTCATTAGTCGCGGGCAGAGCAAAGCGTAGCGGCTAAGCGCCAATTCACTGACCCGCTCGGTACAGCGGCTGCGATCTTTTCGGAATCACAGTACTAATGCGTATCGTTTCCCCCGCCGGTTCTCCCAGCCGATGCTTGTTCGCGTACACATAAAGTCCAAGCCGATTCGCCACCCCCAGCTTCTGATAGATCGACGTCAAATGGTTGCGCAACGTGTGCTCCGAAATAAAAAGTTTGTTGGCGATAGTCTTGTTCGGAGCGCCGCTCTCAGCCAGCACCGTGCGGATAATCTTCTTCTCCCGCGCAGTAAGCGTTGCCTGCTTCTTCAGTTCCGGGTCGTCACGCGCAATGCAGGTTGCAGGACTCATCAGCGCGCCGAACACCCGCCCAAGCGTTTCCTGATCGAGCCACAATTCGCCGCGATGCACTTTTTCGATAGCCTTCAGCACGTGCTCGGCCGACGCGTCCTTGTGAAGAATGCCGCGAGCCCCGCGTTGGACAGCGAGGTCGAGCGTAGCCTGGTCACGGTCGCCCGTCAGGATAACAACCCGAGTCGAGCGGTTGCTGAGCAGGGCCGGCAATATATCAAGCCCGCTTTCGCCGTTCATGTCGAGATCGAGCAGCAGCACATCCGGCTCGAATTCCGCGATGCCGTCGAGCGCCTCCGTGCAGCTTCGCGCGGCGCAGACCACATCCATCCTCGGACGCTGGCCCTGGATCAGCGCCGTCAAGCCCCACAGCATTGTCCTGTGGTCGTCGGCCAGCATTACACGAATCGCCTCGTCAAATTGCTTCATTGCTGCCCCTTCAGGTTGGAATCTCGACATGCACGACGGCGCCGCCATGTGCTCCCTGCACGACGTACGCACTGCCCCCCAACACCGCGGCACGCCGCAAAATTGAACGCGGCTTGAATGCGGTGAAGGGCTTGTCGTTGCCTTCGTTTTCAATCTGTATGCACAGCTGCCCGTTGCCGGTCTTGAGTCGCACGAATCCGCGTTGTGCGCTTGTGTGTTTGCGGATGTTATTCAGTCCTTCACCAACCACATGAAGCACTTCGACCGCGAGGCGGTCGCTAACCTCAGGCAGGCCTTCCATGCTAAGCGTGATGTCGAGTCCGTACAACGCCCTTGCCTGCGCCGCCGTCTTCTTCAGACTCTCCTGCATCGCAGGCGCAGCGCTTCTGGGGCTTCGTTCGAATCTACTGGTGAAACCTCGCAGGTCAGCGATAACTTCAGTCGCCATGCCAATCAGGCGATCTATGTCGCCCACAAGGGGATTGTCGCGGTCTGCCTTGTTGCGAAGCGCGTTCAATCCCAGCCGCAACCCAATGTATGGCTGTACGGTGGCGTCATGCAGGTCCAGCGCAATTTTTTCGCGTTCCCGTATAGCGGCGTGCGATGCCAACTGATCGAGCAGCTCTATATTTTCGATCTGCGGAAATGCCTGTGCCACAGCATGACCAAGAAATATCGCGTCATCGCGGCTAAACGTCTGCGAGTTAAACGTTACGAAGATGCGACCACGGCCCTTTCGAAGGCTGAGTGGCGCGCTGATGAAGTGGCTTGAATCCAGCAGGTCCGCCGCCGCTTTGGCCGCCTGCCCTGTCACGCCCATCCATTTGTGTGCAGTGCTGTCATAAGCAAAACAACCTTCGTTGGATTTTAACCATCTCAACTTGCGACGCTGGTACACGACGACCTCATTACGAAACGCCTTCAGCAAACTAGTGGACAGAGCGGCATCAACGTCATGGGCAGTCGAAGCACCGGCACGACTGGCCGCACCGGTCGTACCGGTCGTACGCAAAGAACAAGCTTCCGTATCAGCGTCCTGCATAATCAAAATGCAGCCGCTCCCCTTGAAAAAAGTCTGGATGTTCATCATTACCACGTGAATCGTCTGATCGACACCAAAACGGGGATTGGACAGACGAGTTACATCGCGCAAAAGTGCCAGACGATGCTTCAGTTTTACTTCTGATTCGCCCCAATAGGCGCTCATGTAACCCAGCGACAGCAAGAATGCCGTCCTCAAAAGCAGGCGCGGCAAATCGCCTTCCACAAAGGACCCGAGGCCGCATGCGAGGGACAGCACCGCCGAGGCGACTGCAACGCGGGCCCCCTCTTCACGGCCCCATCGGAAGGAGGACGTCAGTATCGCGAACAGAAAAGAGAGATAGAACACGCTGCTGGCCCGCCCAGCTGAAAAGACGATGAGCCCGAACCATGCGACGTCAAGCCAATGGATCAGCTTGCCCCTGGTAAATGGCTTGTGGAGCTCCGATCCTATTGCCAGCACGACGCTGTGAACGGCATAAGCGCCGAACACGATCCAGACTGCCTCGTTGCCGCTCGCCAGCTGAGAATGCTCGGTATAGAGCGTCAACAACATCGCGATTGCGAGCGCCAGCCGCATTTTGCCGACCATAGGCGCGTCAACGACGTCCGCCGTGGCGCTGGACGAAATGTCATCTGGATTGATGTGCCGGTACTCAAGCATCACGCCGCCGCCTCGATAAGCCCTACGCTGGATGGGCCGCACTTCCCTGCTTCACTGCTTCACTGCTTGCGGTCTTGCCGTCTTGCCGTCTTGCCACGCTGCCTACGGGCAGAATGCTGGAACGCATCGTCGATCGTGCGTCAAGGAACGCGAAAACAAACTTCCACTCTGCACCGGCCGTACGCTATTCCGCAGACCGCGCAGCGTAGCAATGGAAGCAGAATTTCTGGATGTAAAACTTGGAATGGAATAGCGGCCGCCACCGTTCAAGAACCGGTTAAAGGGGCAAAGAAGATGGGGAAGAAAACGCAACGCAACTGAACCGTCGCATTGGGCGTGGCACTGAAAAGCAACAAGTATCGTTGTCCAGTCCATCTTGGCATTTCTCTTCTTGTTTGCAAGCAGGCCGAACGGAGATCTGTTCGTTGTTCGAATCTTTGGATCGATTCTATTCTTCGTCGCCCGGGGCGGTACCTGCTCAACGTCAAATACCGATCATCGCCGATACAAAAGAGAAGTTCGTCACAACGCAAAATGCATTGAGTGCAACGGAATCCCGTGCCTCAGCGCATGTTGTTCCAAGGCGCATCCCTCCGCGCTTCTGGAGGTCAACATCTCAGCGGCTGGCTTTGTGTGGGGTCTATGCCGTCAGGAGCCTAAAAGAAGCTGTCCCGCTTCAGTGCGGCGGTACTACCTGTTGATTCTCATGCACATCAAATTGGTTGCCGATTCAAGTATTAACCAACCCACTTTCGCGCATTGCGAAACATGCGCATCCATGGTGCATCCTCGCCCCACTCTTCCGGATGCCATGATTGCAGCACGGTTCTAAATACCCTTTCCGCATGCGGCATCATCACCGTGAAGCGGCCATCGGGTGTCGTGACAGAAGTTATGCCCTGTGGCGAACCGTTAGGATTGTAGGGATAGGCTTCCGTCGTCCGCCCCTGGTTGTCCACGAAGCGCATTGCCACCATGGCTTCCGCAAGATTGCCGGTTTGCGAAAAATTGGCGAAGCCTTCGCCATGCGCAACCGCTATGCCGGTCTGTGTACCGGCCATGTCTGCGAAGAAAATCGAGGGTGATTCGAGCACTTCCACCATCGAGAATCGCGCTTCAAACTGCTCGGACTTGTTGCGGGTAAATTTTGGCCATGCATGTGCGCCGGGGATGATGGACTTCAAATTGCTCATCATCTGGCAGCCGTTGCATATACCCAGTGCAAAGGTGTCGGGCCGGTTGAAAAAGACCGAGAACTGTTCTGCAAGCCGAGCGTTGAACAGGATGGTCTTGGCCCAGCCTTCGCCGGCGCCGAGCACGTCGCCGTAAGAGAAGCCGCCGACCGCTATGACACCTTTGAAATCATCCAGCCTTGCGCGGCCCGAGATCAGGTCGGTCATGTGGACGTCAACGGCGGTGAAGCCGGCCTTGTGCATGACATACGCTGTTTCGACATGCGAGTTCACGCCCTGCTCCCGCAAGATGGCGACGCGTGGTCGCGATCCACTCGCAATGTACGGCGCTGCGATATCGTCTGCCGGATCGAACAACAGTTTTGGCGTCATCCCCGGATCGGTCTTGTCCACGATGCGCTCATACTCGGCATCGGCGCAGGCGGGGTTGTCGCGCAGGCGCGCAATGCGCCAGCTTGTTTCGCTCCAGGCGCGCTGGAGGTCGACGCGAGACTGCTGGTAGATTACTTTTGCATCGCGCGTGAACTCGATCTCGTCGCGAGGGTTGAGCTTGCCAATGATGTGGCTGCATGCGCCAAGATTAAATTCCCGAAGGACGTTCATGACGTCCGAACGCTCCGATGCGCGGACCTGGATTACCGCGCCAAGTTCTTCGCAAAACAGCGCGCGCAATGTCAGTTCATTGCGGCGCTCGCCGACCTGCGAGGCCCAGTTCTTGGAGTCACCCCAGTCGGCGGCGTGCTCGCCTTCCATGGCGAGAATATCGAGGTTGACTGTCAGTCCAGTGCGCGATGCGAAAGCCATCTCGCAAAGCGTGGTGAAGAGTCCGCCGTCAGAACGGTCATGGTAGGCAAGAATTTTCTGCTCGGCGTTCAGACGCTGGATCACGGCAAAGAATGCCTTGATGTCCTGCGGGTCGTCGAGGTCGGGCGCGATGTCGCCAACCTGCTGCATGACTTGCGCCAGGGCCGATGCGCCGAGTCGGTTCTTGCCCCGGCCGAGGTCGATAAGGATTAGCGCCGTGTCGCCGACGTCCGTGCGCAGTTGCGGCGTGAGGGAACGGCGAATATCCGCGACGGGCGCAAAAGCAGAAACAATGAGCGAGACCGGCGAAGTTACCGACTTGTCCACGCCATCGTCTTGCCAGGTCGTGCGCATCGATAACGAATCTTTGCCGACCGGAATGCTGATGCCGAGCGCCGGGCACAATTCCATGCCGACTGCGCGCACCGTGTCATATAACGCGGCGTCCTGCCCAGGCTGGCCGCAGGCTGCCATCCAGTTTGCCGAAAGCTTGATGTCGTTGATATCGTCGATCGCGGCGGCGGCGATGTTGGTGATGGCTTCGCCGACTGCCATGCGGCCCGACGCAGCAGCGTTGATAACAGCCAGCGGCGTGCGCTCGCCCATAGCCATGGCCTCACCGAGTATGCCTTCGAACGACATTGCGGTGACGGCGCAATCGGCCACCGGTACTTGCCACGGTCCCACCATCTGGTCGCGCACCGTCATGGCGCCCACAGCCCGGTCGCCGATGGTGATGAGGAAGGATTTGTCGGCGACGGTCGGCAGGCGCAAGACGCGGCTGGCAGCCACATCGAGCGTAATGCCGGTGAGGTCGATTGGGCACAGCTTCGGCGTCACATGCGTGACGTCACGGTGCATTTTCGGTGGCTTGCCGAGCAAGACATCCATCGGCATATCGACCGGGTAGTTGTCATGTTCCGGGTCGATCACGCGCAGCTGGCGCTCTTCGGTTGCGACGCCAACCACCGCAAACGGGCTGCGTTCGCGCTCACACAAATAGCGGAACTGCGGCAACTGCTCCGGCGCGATGGCCAAGACGTAGCGTTCCTGCGATTCATTGCTCCATATTTCCTTGGGCGCCATGCCGCTTTCTTCAAGCGGCACCTTGCGCAAATCGAAGACTGCGCCGCGTCGGGCGTCGTTGGTGATCTCGGGAAATGCGTTCGAAAGCCCGCCAGCACCAACGTCGTGGATCGACAGTATTGGATTGTTGTCGCCCATGGCCCAGCAGGCGTTGATGACTTCCTGGGCGCGCCGCTCCATCTCCGGGTTGCCGCGCTGTACAGAATCGAAATCAAGGTCGGCGGTGTTAGCACCGGTTGCCATCGACGAGGCGGCGCTGCCCCCCATGCCGATGCGCATGCCGGGCCCGCCAAGCTGAACCAGCAGGCTGCCGACCGGCAGCGCATTCTTGCTGGTGTGCAGCGCCGAAATGCTACCCATGCCGCCGGCGATCATGATCGGCTTGTGGTAGCCCATTACCTGGCCGCTGACATTCTGCTCGTAGCTGCGGAAATAACCTGCCAGGTTGGGACGTCCGAACTCGTTGTTGAAGGCCGCGCCGCCGATGGGGCCGTCGATCATGATCTGCAGCGGCGAGGCAATGCGCTCCGGCTTGCCGGTGATGCCGCCCTGCGCATGCGGCGCGCGCTCCGAAGGAGCTTGCGCCACATCCCGGGCGTTCTCCCAGGGCTGCACCGAATGCGGAATCATCAGGTTGGAAACGCTAAATCCCGTAAGGCCGGCTTTTGGTTTTGCGCCGCGACCGGTTGCGCCTTCGTCGCGGATTTCGCCACCGGCGCCGGTCGAGGCGCCGGCGAAGGGCGAGATGGCGGTCGGGTGGTTGTGAGTCTCAACCTTCATCAGGATGTGGGTTGATTCCCGGGACGATTCATACACGTTGCCACGGGCCGCGCCCCGCGGATAAAAGCGCTCAACGGTCGCGCCTTCTATCACGGAAGAATTGTCGCTGTAGGCAACGATGGTGCCTTGCGGATTGAGCTGGTGCGTGTTGCGGATCATGGCGAACAGCGACATGTCCTGCTTGTCGCCGTCGATGGTCCACTCGGCGTTAAAAATCTTGTGGCGGCAGTGCTCGCTATTGGCCTGCGCAAACATCATGAGCTCGACGTCCGTCGGATTGCGCTTCTCATCGCTGAAGGCGGCAACCAGGTAGTCGATCTCATCGTCCGACAGGGCAAGTCCAAGTTCGACATTGGCGCTTGCCAGTGCTGCCCGCCCACCCGAAAGGATATCGATTGATTGCAAGGGCTGGCCCTCCAATTCGCGGAACAGGGCTTGCGCCTTCTGTGCGTCGTCCAGCACGATTTCTGTCATGCGGTCATGCAGAAAGGCCTCCACCTCGCTGCGCTGCGCTACCGAAAGCTTGCGGGCGCCGCCAAGCAGTCCGCTTTTCATTTCCACCTTATAGGCAACGCCGCGTTCGATCCGGTGTATGTGCTCGAGGCCACAGTGGTGCGCAATGTCGGTGGCCTTGCTGGCCCACGGGGAGATGGTGCCGGGGCGCGGCACCACGATGAACTGGTTGCCGACGCCGATATCGCTGCCGTCGTGGCCGTGGTTGCTCCCGTCGTTGCCAATGAGCGGTTCGCCGTACGTCAGCAGCGCCTTCAGGCGGTCATTGTCGAGCGCGCTGAGCGCAACGCGGCTGTCGATGAAATGCAGGAACCGGGCACTGACCCGGTTGATGTTCGCATCGACGGCCTGGAGGGAAGACAGCAAGCGCTGAGCGCGGAAAGGTGACAGGGCATTGGCGCCCGACAGGATCAGCATGACAAGGGGAGATGGAGCGAACCAGCAGACTGGCGCGCGGGGTTGAGCGGGAAGTCGGCATTATACCGTTTGGGCCCAGCGGCCGGTCGCATTCAGGGCTTTGCTGGAGTCGAAACCGGGGAGGCCGCTTGAGGTTCCGGTTGCGCTACGACGACGGCTCCAGTTCAGGCCCTGCCCTATTCATTGACATAAATCCTGAGGTCGCCAATTCGCTTTGCTTCGTGCAGCCGCCATTGCGCAGCCAGCGGCCCAAAGTCGCCACGCTGGCGCTCGGTAACAACCACCGCGACCCGGCCGCCCTGCGCCACCCGCTGACTGAACTGGTCGACGCTGATCAGCAGATCATTGCTGCGCAAACGATTTCCCCAGAACAGGTCATTGCTGTGGGGGTCGATCACGGGCACTGGGTGGCGCAGGTAGAACGGCAGAGACGATTGCTGCTCGAAGTTTCGATACAAATAGACGGTGCGACCCGGCATGTCCTGGCGCAGTGCTTGCACCAGTTCCCGTGTTGATATGGTGGGTTGCATCGCCATCAGTACCAGCCAGAGAGCGCCGCCAGTCCAGAACGCCGGCGCAAGGTAGGCCAGCAAGCCTGGGCGAGCCCATCGAGCCGCGGCCATGGCAGCAGCTGCAGAGAGCAGTGCGGCGCCGCCAAGGGCCCACAGAAGGAAGCTGCGCGCTCCCATGCCAGCTACCACTGTCTGGCTAATCGTATCCGGACGATTGGCAAGTACGAGTCCCAGAACGATGGCAACCACCGCAATCAGCAGGCCCGGCCACAACCCGGCCCGACCGACCAGCCATGACCGCTTTTCCAGCGCGAGCGCCAGGTGGAAGGCGAGGAAGGGCATGACGGCGACCAGATAGTAGTTTGCCTTGGCGCTCGATACCGAGAAGAACAGCAGCGGCAGAAGCCACGCCAGACCAATGAACAGTCCAGATTCCCGGTCGGCTGGAGAAACGACGATTTGCGCTTTGGCCAGGCCGACATGCGCCGCCCCGCCCGACGCCACCTGACCATTCTCCGGCTCTGACACTGCCTCGACACGGGCACGGCCACCGACCATGCCAAGCACGAGAAATGACCACGGAAACAGGAAAATCGCGATGCGTGGCAGGTAGTACCACCAGGGCCCGGCGTAGTAGTCGTGCGGCTCGCGCCGGCCGAGAAAGCGCAGCACATGCTCGTTGACGAAATAGAACCACGGAAAGACAGGCTCTACCAGGCTGGCGGCGATATGCCATGGCGCTGCGATCGCTATGAACAGCAGCACAGAGACAGGCTCCAGGAACGCGCCGCAAGCCCGCAGGAACGCTAGCGGTCGGCGCTTCGTGGCAAGCAGGTGGCCACCAACGACGAGGCTGGCAAGCACCAGCGCAACCAGGCCCTTGGCCAGCAACGCCAAGGCCAGCAGTGCCCACGACCAGCGCAGGCTGCTACGTCGCAGGCTGGGCTCTGTCTCTGCTTCGCGCAGGAACAGGAAGGCATGCATCAATGCCGCTACCAGCAAGGCAGTTAGCAACATGTCAAACATTAATACGCGGGCCATGGCGGCCACACCAATGCCACTGATGAAAACAAGCGCGGCAAATCGCCCCGCCAAGGCATGGCCGATGCGACGGCCGAACCACATCAGCAGCCCAACGCATGTCAGGGCCGACAATGCCGGCACCGCGCGGGCGGCCCATTCGGAAAGCCCGAATGCCCCAAAGGAGATTGCGGTCAGCCAGTACAGTAACGGCGGCTTCTCCATGTAGGGCAAGCCGTTGAGGTGCGGTATGACCCACATTCGCCAGTCATGCGAAGCCAGCATTTCACGCGGGATCTCCGCGTACAGGCCTTCGTTGTTGTCGAGTATGCCGCTGCTGCCGAGTCCCGCGAAGATGAAAACCAGCGCCGTTGCCCAAACCAGCCAGGCCGGCAAGTTGAATCCTCGGGGAACAGGGCCGGGGGAATTGCGCCGAGAATCAGCGGGGCTGGCGCCAGCTTCTTTCATGCGGACCTGTTTGTCTTTGAGGCTGGTTGTGAAAAGGATTTTTCGGCTCAATGAATCTCGCGGGTGTAAATTACCGGCCCGCTTTTGTAGACGCCGAAGGTTGCCTTGGCAGTGGGGTCGACAGTGTACGTTGAACCGGTCCACTTGCCCTGCAGGTACGACAGCGAAGGCGACGCCACCGTGGTCAGAGCGCCCGGCCCCGCGCCGACTGTCGTGCAGACGTTGCCGGACGCGGTTGCACCGAGGTTCAGCTTCAGATCAACGCTGCCATTGTTGCCGGCGCCGGGCGCGCTGAGGACAATTTTCTGTGTGCCGTTGAACAGTGACGTGGTTGCGGGAACACTGGTTTCACATGCATTGAGGTTGTCACGGAATCCGCTCATCGTGATGCTTCCAGTCGGGATCGGTGTGCAATTGTCGTCCGTGTTGTTGACGAAGCCATTGGCGCCGTTCCAGTATTGCGCGCCAACGGAGATCGGAAGCTTCAGGAATTCAGAGCCGTACGCATTGCTCATTGTGAGGCGGCCAAACCGCACCTGTGTCGCGGCGCCTACCAGGTAGGTGTCGTTGCTGCTGTTCAGATCGGTGTCGAGATTGAGTGCAGTCGAAAGCAAGCTAACGCCATCGGAATCGATCGGCTTGATGCCGAGCTTGAAGCTGACGAAGGGACCATCTTCGAGCGGCGCGGTGGCACTGCGCGACAGCATGACCGGCGCCACCACGTTCGCCACGCCAGCAACCCAGGCACCCGTTGCGGATGCGGTTGCGTCCAGTCGCGCCGTCAGGGCGGTGCCCGGCGCGGTCGCGTCAACGGCGCCAAAACCGAATGAACTGGATGGTGTCAGCGGTAGCTTCGCGAAGGCGCCGATGTAATTTACGGTCGTAATGTTGGCCGCATTTTGCGCGGTCAGGCGGAACTTGGCGCCCATCGGTTCACCCATGTAGGTGAAGTTTGACGCCGGCGAGCAACTGAAGTCGGAGCGCGGAAGGATCGTGTCGTTGGACACAGTGAAATGATGCGGCACGAAGCGCCCCACCCACTTGCTCGGCAAGTTGCTGCCTGGGTTGGCGTAAATCATGGCCCTCGATGTCAGGTCGACGCCACTGCTGTTGAGATACGCGGTTGAGGGCAATGCATTGAGCGTGAAACTGCCAACCTCGCTGTAGCTGAGACTGAGTGGATGGGCCTGACCGCCAGTCACTGTGGTGGTGCCGTTCATACTGCCGAGCGTGCCAGTGGAGGGCGTGAACGGCGTGCCGGGGCTCAGTATCACGGTATCGGCATAACCTGGCGCAAGCCCGGCTGCCTTCAGCTGGGTTAATCCTGCTCCGGTGTCGGGCAGTCCATCGCCGTTTGCATCGGCCACGCTGTTCCAAAGATAGCCGCCAAGCGTCGCTTCAAAATTGGCGCCGGCGCTGATGAATAGCGGCGCGAGCTGCGGTGTAGTGACATTGAATGGCGCAGCCGGATTGGTGTTGGCGTCAGTCCCCGGATTATTCGTTGAACCCGATTTGACTCCGGACACTGCGATCGCAAAAGGCCTGACCGTCAACATGCCCGATGAGCTGCCACGGACTGGCGTAGCGGCTGTGTCGTCGCGGATGCCGATGGCGTATTTACCGACGTCGCCGCTTGCAAGGCAGACATTTGCAACGCCACTTGTGAACGTTATTGCGGGCATCAGGTTTGACGATGCCGATACCGTGGGCTCACCGATCGACAGCGGCGAACAGGCGCCTGTCGACGGCAAACAGGTGCCGGTTCCGTTCGGCGACGTCGCGCACAGTTCCGGCGCCAACGCGCCCGCTGGATGATCGGAAGCGGCCGGGTTGTACCAGCCGTCGAGTGCCTTCGTCCCGCCATACGTCGTATCTGTCGTCGCCGTGCCCGAACAGTTCAGGCGTTTTATCTGAAATAGATGATCGCGTCCCGCAACGACACCGCCGCCTGCGCCTGCTGCCAGCGTATCGATGTTGGTGATGGAGAATGACCCGCCCCCGCTAAACGCGACTGGCGACGCGGCAGTCGCCGAGATCGCGCCACCGTTTTCTGTCACCGTCACAAAGACCGTCTGGGTGCTTGCATCCGTCAGATAGAACTGCGCCGAGCCTTTGTCAGCCGCGACAAAGGTGTATTGATTGCCGACGAGGTTTGCGGCAGCACCGACCTTCCGCCAAGTCGCCGACGAGGCGCCGCCACCCGCCAGCGTCGCGGACAGATTGATGGTGTTGGCGTAGTTCGTGATCGGATTGCCACCTGAATCCCTTGCCATCACCGTGACAACCGGCGAGTTCGGCGTGCCGCCCGGCGCGCTGCAACTGCTGGGCGTCAGGTTGTCCACCTGGATCAGGTAGCCTGCTGGCGGCGTGATGGTTTGGGCGCACACCTTCAGACCCGTCAGTTCGTGAATATTGGCTGCGCCGCTGGTCGAACCGGTGAAGGACAAGAGCCAGTTGGCGGGTACATTGGCCTGGCTCGCATTGGCTGCAAAGGCGTCGAAGGCTGAAACCAGGGGGCTGTAATTAGTGCCCCCTGCAGTGTCACGGTCAACCGCGACGGTGGTCTTTTTGGCTAGCCCGACGTTGTTGCAACCGACTCCGCTCGGGTTCGCCTGGAAGCAGCGCGCATCCACGGTCACCCGATAGGTGTAACCAAGCGGGCGTGCGGCCGCTGTATTGTCGATGCCTGGCGACAGTGTCCCGGTGCCACCGATGTAAGGGTAACCGGTCTGCCCGGAACCGGAGCCCCGAATTGAGACCGAATCTGCGACGGTTCCCGGTCCGAGGATGCGGCCCTCGGTCGGCGCCGAAAAAGTGCCGAACTCATCGAGCGCAATGCCAACCCAGCCGCCGGCGAAGCCCGGAATGATGCTCGGCGTGTTTTTCTGCGCATAGCCAAGCGAGCCGCCAAATGCGCCGGGCGCCGGCGTGACGGCAGAATCAGAAAGGGTCAGCGCAATGCCGTTGGCCCCAGTACCGCTGTAGGAGTAGTGTTTGAACTCGATCGTGATCAGATTTCCCGCGGCCTGGAAGGTGCCCGGGAGCGTGGCGGACGTTGACATGTTCGCGCTGTTGTCCGTCAGCTGCAGGAAGCCGGAGGTTGCGATTTTTGGCCACCCGCTCGTGCCACTGCTTTGCGACAGCGTGAAGTTGCTACCGAAGATGGTGGACGGGTTGACGTTGCTGCGCCCGAAATTGTCGCAGACGCAGGACATGCCGGCTGGTAGTCCTGAAGGGACTGGGCATTGCGTGTCGACTGCACCGACTGCAAAGCCCACAGTGCTGTTCAGCGGCCCGGCAATGCTGCTCGCCGTTACGGAGGTTGCGGTCGCGCTAATCGGAGTTGGCAAAGACCAGGCCGCACCGACGTACTTGTCGAGAACGAAACCCGTGGCGGTCGCGCCGGAATCCACATCGCCAGTAGCGAAGTTGAACACCGCGCCGTATGTCGAGGCAGTGAGCGTATCACCGGTGTCCCACAAGGTCCAGTAGCGATTGGCGTCCTGCGTGGCGCTGATGTCGGAGCTTGCGATCTGTGGATGCTCCTGGCCGAAAGTGGCTGCGGTCAGCGTGCCGCCGCCGGCCGGCGCGGTGAAGCTGACCGGCGCATAGGTGGCGCTGCTGCCCGCGACTGTCCCGAGAGGGAATACGCAGGTGGTGGAAAGTGCAGGGAAAGTCAGCTTGACCATGCCGTCTACGAATCCCGTGCCGGACTGAACCACTGAACTGGGACAGTTCGCGCTGATTGTCAGCTTGTTGGCGCCGGCAATGACGGGGCCGGAGAGATTGACGGTCGCTACGGTGGGGCTGCTATTGAGCGTGACGCCATTCACATTGCTGACCGTGAGATTGTTCAGCACGACAACGCCAAGCGGGACATTGACCCCGGTTGAAGACCCTCCGAACACTAGCGAGGAGCTGGAGGTCGTGGCGAGATTGACTGGAGTACCCACAATCGTCGGTCCGTTCAGTGTTAACGTCCTTGCCCCGACGTTCAGGGTCCCACTGGCAAGCGTCAGGGTGCCGGGCACAGTCGTGTCGCCAGACAGTGATGCGCCGCTTGCGTTGTTGATCGTGAGGTTGTTGTAGGCGTAAACCGGGATCGACTGGGCGGCAGTATCGTTGAATTCGACCGTCCCGGTGCCAGCCGCCAGAAGTCCGCCCGCCGAAAAGCTTCCGCCGGCTTGCAGCTTGCCGTTGCCCACGAAGGTGAAGCCAGAAAGCCCGTCAACGGTGCTGATATTAATGTTCCCGCTTACCGCTACCAGCGTCGCCGCACCGCTTTCGAGCTTGATCCCGGCATCGAACCCGCCGGTTTGGGATATGGTCAGGTTTCCATTTATCAGGAGCGAAGCGCTAGCCCCCACATCGATCTGTTTCTGCGCATCGTTCGTGGTAATGGTGACATTCCCGGAAGTGAGCGTTATTCCGGGATTGATGTTGAGGACGCCATCCTTGTTTCCGGTTACGAAGTCAATGCTCGCCGCAGCCGCATTTGCCGTTACGGTCAGGACGCCCTTGTTGATGTTGGCGATGATGACTGCGTCGTCCGCGCCGGGGCCGTTGGTATCGTTGCCGCCGGCAGTCGTGCAGGCGTTGTTCCACGTCCCGGCGGCATTCCAGTTGCCACTCGATATCATTGTGCAAGTGACGGCGACTGCCGCCGCTGGCGTCACATGCGCTACGGCAGCAAGAAAAACAGTCAATAACAATGCCCTTCGGATTCGACTCTGCCGCATCGGCTATTTTCGCTCTTTCGAATGCCCGGTTTGCCCGGTTTTGCGGAGCGGCAATTACCGGTCCGTGGCGCGATGATAGTCGAGGACAGTTGATGGGTGAAGGCGAAAGATTCCGCGGTTTCAAATTCGCAACGCGGATCAGCGGTCTCGCACTGGAGTTCTTCATCCAATTCTGGAGATCGGCGGGCGCCCTTCCCCGAGTCCCGGCCCGCGTTTCGGCCAACTTTCTATGACGCGCGATCGACAACGAGTCGAAGCCTGCTGGCGATTTCCACTCGCCGCTCCGTGAACTCTGCCAGCTCACTGAGCGCCGCGAAGGCAATCCAGCGTGCATCGACCTCGAAAAAGTCGCGCAGGTGCGCGCGGGTATCGCTCCGGCCAAAGCCATCGGTGCCCAGCGCCACATAAGGCGCGGTGACGAATGCGCGGATGCTTTCCGCAACCGCCCGCACATAGTCGCTAACTGCCACCACTGGCGCCTGTGAGCCCTGCAACTGGCGCTCGACCCACGAGGTGTCGGTTCGACCAAGAAGCCGGTTGGCACGTTCCACCGCCACACCGTCGCGCGCCAATTCCGAAAAGCTGGTTACGCTCCACACCTCGGCCTCGACCGCAAACTCACTCTTCAGCAGCGCCGCGGCCTTGATGGCTTCTTTCAGCAGCGGCCCGGCGCCGAGCAGTCGAACCTGTGGCGCCGCTAACGGCAGCAGGCAATACAGGCCGCGCAGTATGCCTTCATGGACGTTGTCACCACGCGGCATCGAAGGCTGGGCTTCGTTCTCATTGGTGACCGTGACGTAATAGAACACGTCTTCATCACGTTCCAGCATGCGCTGCATGCCGTCTTGCAGGATAACGGCGAGTTCGTGAGCGCTGGCAGGATCGTAGGCGACGCAGTTCGGAATGGTGGCGGCAACCAGGTGGCTGCTGCCATCCTGGTGCTGCAAGCCTTCGCCGGCGAGGGTGGTCCGTCCGGAAGTGGCGCCGAACAGGAAGCCGCGCGAGCGCTGGTCTGCCGCAGCCCAGATCAGGTCGCCGACGCGCTGGAACCCGAACATTGAGTAGTAGATGTAGAACGGCAGCATCGGCAGGCCATGCACCGAGTAGCTAGTTGCGGCCGCGGTCCATGAGGATAAGGCGCCTGCTTCGGTAATGCCTTCCTCCAGGATCTGGCCATCCTTCGCTTCGCGGTAGTAAAGAATGGAGCCGATGTCTTCCGGCTCGTACAGCTGGCCCTGCGAGGAATAGATGCCAACTTGCCGGAACAGGTTGGCCATGCCGAAAGTGCGCGCTTCGTCGGCCACGATTGGCACTACGCGCGGACCGATGCCCGGCGCCTTGAGCAGGTTGCCCATCATGCGCACCAGCGCCATGGTCGACGACATTTCCTTGCCGTTGGCGTCGAGCGCAAAGGCAGCCCAGCTTTCTATCGGCGGTACTTGAAGGGTCGTGCCGGGATTCTGCCGGCGCGGCAGATTGCCACCGAGTGCTGCCCGCCGTGCGCGAAGGTGGCGCATCTCTGCGCTATCGTCAGCCGGCTTGTAGAACGAGAGGCTTTCACACTGCGCGTCGCTGAGTGGCAGCTTGAAGCGGGCGCGGAATTCAAACAGGTCAGCGGTGTCGAGTTTCTTCTGCTGGTGGGTCGTCATGCGGCCCTGCCCTGCCGAGCCCATGCCGAAGCCCTTCTTGGTTTGCGCAAGAATGACAGTGGGCCGACCAGCATGGAGGTCGGCGGCGGCATAGGCTGCATGAATCTTCTTCATGTCATGCCCGCCTCGCCGCAGCAAATCAATCTGTTCGTCGCTAAGCTGCTCGGCAATGGCGCGCAGGGCCGGGTTTTGCCCGAAAAAATGTTCGCGGTTGAAGCCGCCGTCGTTGGCGGCGAAGGTCTGTAATTGACCATCCACGGTACGGTTCAGCGCCTCGACCAGTGCGCCGTCGCTGTCCTGGGCAAACAAAGGGTCCCAGTCCGATCCCCACAGCAGCTTGATAACGTTCCAGCCAGCGCCGCCGAACAAGGTCTCAAGCTCATCGACAATGTGGCCGTTGCCGCGCACCGGCCCATCCAGACGCTGCAGATTGCAGTTGACGACAAACACGAGGTTATCCAGGCTTTCGCGCGCAGCGAGGCTCAAGGCCGCGAGCGATTCCGGCTCGTCCATTTCGCCGTCCCCGAACACGCCCCATACTTTTCTGCCCTGGGCCGGCAACAAGTTGCGGTGCTCAAGGTAGCGCAGAAATCGCGCCTGATAGATCGCATTGATTGGTCCGAGCCCCATGGACCCGGTCGGGAATTGCCAAAAGTCCGGCATCAGCCAGGGATGCGGGTAGGACGACAGCCCGCGTTCGCCTTCTTTGCGGGCCAAAATTTCCTGTCGATAGTAGCCAAGCTCAGTTTCACTTAACGTGCCTTCGAGGAAGGCTCGGGCATAAATGCCTGGCGCTGAATGCGCCTGGAAATAAACCAAGTCGCCGCCGAAGTCCTCAGTTCGGGCCCGGAAGAAATGATTAAAGCCGACTTCGAACAGATCCGCCGCCGACGCATAACTGGCGATGTGCCCGCCCAGTTCCCCATGCGCGCGATTGGCCCGAACCACCATGGCCAGCGCGTTCCAGCGCAGGATCGCGGCCACGCGTCCTTCAACTTCGAGCGCCTCGCCACCGCCCGGGAATGGCGGTTCATCGCCGGCTGGAATGGTGTTGATGTAGGCACTCCTGCGCGCATCGCTCCAGCCAACATCGAGGGCGCGCGCCGCCTCCGCCAGCCTGGACAGCAGGAAGCGCGCGCGGTCTTTGCCCACCGAATGAACGACTGCATGAAGCGCATCGAGCCATTCCGCGGTTTCCTCGCGGTCGGTGTCGAGGGACGCAGCGGCCAGGCGCAGCAGATCGGGGGAAGGCATGTCCATTTTCGCTCCAAAAGAAGTGCCTACAAGGTAGCCAGAATAGCCCAGCATGTGGAACTGAATTGCGCGGCAAGCTGCGCCTTTTTCGGCATAAAATGCCGCATCACGCAACAATATGGATTTTTATGTCGCCCATAGCACTAGACGCAACCGATTTGCGTATCCTCAAGCTGCTGCAGCACGATTCCTCGCTCAGCAATGTCGACCTTGCCGGCAAAATAAACCTGTCGCCTTCACCGACGCTTGCGCGGGTCAAGAACCTCGAGGCGCGAAAAGTCATCTCGCGCTACGTTGCCCTGGCTGATCCGCATGCGCTCGGGCTGAAGGTCAACGTGTTCGTGCAGGTCAGCCTGGAGAAACAGGAATCCGGCGCACTTGCGCGCTTTGAAACGGCGGTCAGCCGTTTCGACGAGGTGATGGAGGTGTATCTGATGACGGGCGATGCAGACTACCTGCTTCGGATCGTGGTGCCCGACATCCAGGCGCTGGAGCATTTCATCCTTGACCACCTGACCCGCATTCCCGGCATCAAGAACATCCGCTCAAGCTTCGCGCTCAAGCAGGTGAAATACAAGACGGCGTTGCCGCTTGGCGGCGCGGAGTAACTTAAGCTGTTGGCGACGACACGGACGCGTGAACCAATTGGCTGCAACGTCTGGCGTCGTCCTGCTTGAACCCCTGCTTCCTGACCGTTATGCTCACTGTGATCGGCATGAGCCAAGGTTCAAATATCCCTATTCCTCACTAGCGGAGAGCAAGCATGCATTCGATTGACTGGCATAGCGTCTTGACGTGGGCTGTTTTGATTGCAGCGCCTGTGGTGGGTGGACTGCTGTGGATTCGTGCCTATGGCGGCCCAAATGGGGAGCAAAGAAACCGCATGTGGACGCAAGGGCCTTTTGCGCCGACAGGCGAAGAGGAATCTCAAGAAAAAAGCGGGAAATAAGGTATTTCGTACGGACGCCGTCCCGGGTCATTCCCCGAGAAGCTCCGCCAGACACCCTACCAGGTCATTCTCCTAGAAGCTCCGCCACTTTCTGCAACCCCTCGATGTGTTCGGCGACGACCTTGATGACCACGATGATTGGAATGCCGAGAAGCAGTCCACACACGCCCCATAGCCAGCCCCAGAACAGCAGCCCAATGAACACCGCCGCGGCATTCATGCGGGCGATGCGCCCTGTCATCCAGGTGGTGAGGAAGGTACCGACCATAGTGGCAATCAGGAGCGAAGCGCCGGCCGTAATCAACGCCGACGAAATGGTGCCGAACTGAAGGAAGGCGGCCACGCCGGTGGCGATCATGATCAGCAAGGGGCCGAAGTACGGGATGATGTGGACCAGTCCGGCGGCCGCCGCCCATGCGCCTGCGTTTTCCAGGCCGAGCAGCCGCAGCGCACCCCACATGCACAGAGCCAGTGTCGTGTTGGTGACAAGTAGCGTGAACATGTAGCGCTGGATCGACAGGTTGATGTCATCCATTATCTGCACCGTGATTTTTTTCTGGGAGAAGGTCGGACCGGTCAGCCGGACCATCTTGCGCTTGTAGGTGTCGCCAGCCAGCAGCAGGAAGAACACCAGAAAAACGACCGTCGTTGCCTGCGCCACGAATTCCGCCACGCCCACGGAGCCAGCCAGCAGAAGATCGTTGATGCGTTCCGACGGTGGCGGGCTCGCCGGGGCTGCCTGACGCACGGGCGCAGCACTGCCGCTCGCCTGGTTCGTGGCACGCTCCAGTTCGCGTGCGGCCTGCTGCATCTTTTCCAGGTTGGACGAGCCAGCCCGGCTGTTTGATATTTCCTTCGATATCTTGCGGCTCACTTCCGGCAGTTTGTCGACAATGGACTGGAACTGGTTTACCAGCGGCCCGCTCGCGGCCACCATCCCTCCCATCAGCGCAAGCATGACGGCGCAGGTACCGACCAAGCGCGGCACGCGAATTTTTTCCAGCCACGATACGAGTGGATTGAGTGTGTACGAAAGGAAGATGCCGAAGGCAACCGGTATCAGGAATTTCTGCGCCCACTGCAAGCAAAAAAGGAAAGCGACGACAGCAATGATGCCGATCGCCATGCCGCGCGCGTCGACCGCGACGCGGGCAACAAGGGTCGGCTCTTCGCCGGGTACGCCTCCTTCTGACCCCGGCACCGCCTCGACGTCTACAGTTTGGGACGGCGGCAGCGGCGGCCGCGAATCACTTGCGTCTTTCGCTGGGCGTGACGAGGCTGCTTGCGCTGATATTTTTTCGTTTTCCATGACGGGATATTTTGCCATTTCGCGATTGACGGGATACGCGAAGGCGCATGGTGAAGACTGGAAATAATTGACGACAATCAAACCGCCAGCTTCGGCCGCCTCTTGGGGCGCACGGCCACTAGCGACAGAACCGCACGGCCGCATCAAGGTTTGCTTGCGCTTGAATGCTCACGGCAAGAGAAGCAAGAATTGTGGCGCGCATGCGGCCTTGCGTTTCACCCGAAAAAGTGGCGGGCAGGCATGCATCTCGCTTAATGGAAAGGGTACTCAACCGAAACCTCAAAGGAGACCGATCATGAAAACAATCCGTACAAGAACAATTGGCGCTGTCGGCGTAGCGCTGGTAATGGCATCCATGATGGGATGCAGTGGCATGAGCACCCAGGACCGAAACACTGCCATAGGCGCAGGTGTGGGCGGCGTTGCAGGCTCGGTGTTGACGAATGGCGGCACACTCGGCACCGTCGGCGGTGCGGCGGTGGGTGGCGTTGTGGGCCGTCAGGTGAAATAAGGGGCATCCCTCGCGGCGACCTGGTTGACCGGCCACTTGAAGTTCCGGACATCAGCCGCCGCGTTTCGCTTTTTTTACACGGAAACGCGTCAAAAGTTTCCATTCGGGGCCCGCTGTTACTGGCTCGTGGCAAGCAGCGTGCCCTCGTTTGCTGGACGTCTTCAGGCACCGACTGCCTTCCACCGAACTTCCAAAAACCTTCCACGTTCGACACCCGTTAAAGTCCACTGGGATCAAGGATTAGCGGCGAGGCATCCGCTCGCCTAGAAACCTCAGGGGCGTCCTCACCCATCTTGGCGTCCGGCAAATATTCGCCTTGGTGGGTAGAGGTCATTGCACAGCCCATCAAAAATGCCGCGACGACTTAAGGTCCGCGCGCTCCGCATCTCCATGTTGCCAATGAACGCCGCAATCCAGTTCGTGACCCGTTCAACGCCCCCACCGCGCCGGCCACAGCGCACTGCACAACGATGACAGGTATCATTAAGCTCCGCCGCACAACCGTGGCTGGCCCGGCCTTATAAAAGGAAAAAAGCGCAATGCAAGTGGCTGTAATTGGCGGCGGCGTCGTTGGTGTGTCTACTGCCTATTTTCTGGCGGCCGCGGGTCACCAGGTCGTCGTGATTGAGCGCTACGGCAACGTCGCCCAGGAGACCAGCTACGGCAATGCCGGCCTGTTGTCGGCGAGTCAGGCGGTGCCTTGGGCCGCGCCGGGCATGCCGCGCAAAATTGTGTCGCGTCTGTTGAAATCCGAAACCTCCGTGCTGCTGAAGCCGACCATGGACGCAGCGCTGTGGCGCTGGGTGCGCAAGTGGCTTCCGGAATGTGACCCCGAGCGTTTTCGCATCAATACCCGGCGAATGCAGAGGGTCGCCCTCTACAGCCAGCACTTGATGCGCCAGGTGCGGGATCACTACGACATGCGTTACGACCAGACCACCGGCTTGTTGCAACTGTTCCGTACGCCTCAGGATGTTGAGGCGGCGCGCAGCGCGATCGAGTTGCTGGTTGAGGCCGGCATAGAACATCGGCTGATCGACACCGACGCGGCACGGGCGATCGAGCCGGCTCTGGGGGTGCATACGCCGCTGGCAGCCGCCCTGCACTTCCCGGCTGACGAATCCGGCAATTGCCCTCTCTTCAGCCGACACCTGAAAAACATCACGCAGCAACTCGGCGCGGAATTCCATTTCAACAGCACCGTAAAGAACATCGAACCGGATGGCGAGCGTCTGCGCTTCCATATTGACGACCGCTCTTTCACAGCCGACGCAGTCGTGCTGGCCGCTGGCATCGACAGCATGGAATTGCTGGCGCCGCTTGGCATACACGTTCCGCTTTATCCTGTGAAGGGCTACTCCGCGACTGCCTTCATCAAGAATTTCGACCAGGCACCGCTGGCCTCGCTATTCGATGAAACCTACAAGGTGGCGATCACGCGGCTGGGTAGCCGGATCCGGGTCGCGGGCACCGCCGAACTCGGCTCCCGGACGCTGCATCTGCACGGCACGGCACTTCGCACGCTGGCCAAGGTTGGCGACGACTGGTTCCCGGACGCAGCGAACTACAACACCTCGACGTTCTGGTGTGGCGCGCGCCCGATGCTTGCCGACGAAACGCCATTGATCGGGCCAACCCCGATCCGCAACCTGTATATCAACATAGGCCATGGCTCATCGGGCTGGACGATGGCCGCCGGTTGCGGCAAGATCGTGTCCGATCTGGTTTCTGGACAGACGCCAGACGTAGACATGGAAGGGTTGACGCTCGCGCGCTATGGAAAAGCTTGATGCAGTGGTAGTTGGTGCCGGCGTAGTCGGTCTTGCGGTAGCACGCGCCCTGGCACTGGCCGGCCGCGAAGTCATGGTGATTGAAAACCATGCCGCCATCGGCATGGAGACCAGTTCGCGCAACAGCGAAGTGATCCACGCCGGTCTCTATTACCCGACTAACAGCCTGAAGGCGAAGCTGTGCCTCGCAGGCCGCTCGACGCTGTACGACTACTGCGAGCAACGTCGCGTTCCGCACCGCCGCTGCGGCAAACTGATCGTCGAGGCGACCGACTCTCAGCGACCGAAGCTGGACGCCATCCTGGCCCAGGCCCATGCGAACGGTTGCACCGAGGTCCGGCAAATCAGTGCGGCCGAGGCGCATGAAATGGAACCGGCGCTGTCCTGCGTCGTGGCCCTGCATTCCCCCATGACCGGCATCATCGACAGCCATGCGCTCATGCTTGCGATGCAGGGCGATGCGGAAAACGCTGGCGCCATGTTCGCGTTCGACAGCCGCCTGATCAGTGGCGAGACGGTTGAAAACGGCATCGTCATCCGAGTTCGCGCCGGAGACGGCAGCGAGATTGAACTTGAAGCCGGCCTGCTTGTGAACTGCGCCGGATTATGGGCGCCGCGCACCGCGCGCGCCATTGAAGGTTTGGACCGGGCCAGCATCCCGCGCGCCTGGTTCGCCAAGGGCAATTACTACTCGCTGGTCGGCCGGGCGCCGTTTTCGCATCTGATCTATCCAGTGCCAGAGCCGGGTGGCCTGGGCGTGCATCTGACGCTAGACCTCGGCGGCCAGGCGCGCTTCGGCCCCGATGTGGAATGGCTTGGCGAAGACCTGGACGACATCCCCTACGCGGTGGACCCGGCCCGCGCCGACCGTTTTTACCGCGAGATTCGCAGCTACTGGCCGGACCTGCCTGAAGGGTCGCTGCAACCGGCCTATGCCGGCGTGCGGCCCAAGATCGTGCCGCCAGAAAACCCGGCGGCGGATTTCATGCTCAGTCGTCACGGCAATCCGCATTACCTCGGCCTGTACGGCATAGAGTCACCCGGCCTGACCGCATCGCTTGCGCTCGCCGACCATGCGCTATCGCTGCTGCAAGCGCGGCCATGAGTCGCTCGTTCGCAAGCCATCCTCTTTACACCGTCGCGCAGCTTCGTGAGATCGAGCAGGCGGCCAAGGCCGGCCTTGCGCCTGGCACGCTGATGCAGCGGGCTGGCAAGGCCGCAGCAGACCTTGCATTGACACTGATTGGGTCAACCACACTGCAGGGCGCGCCGGTATTGGTGCTGGCGGGTCCAGGCGATAACGGGGGCGACGCGTTGCATGTGGCCGCGCACCTGGCAGCGGCCGGCTGCGCGGTTGAAATCATCCTGGTGGCTGGATCGCCCTCGACAGATGCGCAACAGGCGCTTGCATTGGCTCGCGCCAGCACAGCAAAAATCCATGCATCCGATGACGATTCACTGTTGCTGCGGATACCTCGCGTGGCATGGCGGCTGGCCGTGGACGGGCTTTTTGGCATCGGGCTGGCGCGCCCCATTTCCGGCCGCTTGCGTGAACTGGTGGAGGCGGTTAATCGACTTCCCTGTCCGGTGCTGGCGCTTGACGTCCCGAGCGGGCTTGATGCCGACACCGGAACCGTCGTCGGCCCAGATGGCGTGGCTATCCGCGCCACGCAAACCATCAGCTTTATCGGCGACAAGCCGGGGCTGCATACCGGCGCGGGATGCGACTACGCGGGTACTGTCTCCGTCGACACACTCGATATTGAAGACAGCGTGTTCGCCTCGGCGCTGGCGCGATCCCGCGACGAAACACCACTTGTGCAGCTGGGCGCCGTATCGCTGTTTGCGCATGCCTTGCAGCCGCGCCGCAACGATAGCCACAAGGGCAGCTTCGGCGACGTAAAGATTCTGGGTGGAGCGACCGGCATGGCTGGCGCGGTCATCCTGGCGGCTCGTAGCGCGGCGTACTGCGGCGCAGGCCGCGTGTTTGCCGGCTTCCTCAATGACCCTCCTTCACACGACAGCCTGCATCCCGAACTGATGTGTCGGCTTGCCGCCAACCTCGACCTTCAGGGCGGTTTCCTGGTGGTGGGACCGGGGCTGGGACAGACGCGCGCGGCGCACGACTTGCTGGCCGCGGCGCTCGCCGCGCCGGCGGCGCTGGTGCTGGATGCCGATGCGCTGAACCTGATTGCGCAGGAAGCGGGCCTTGCCAACAAGCTGCGCGAGCGTGCCGCGCATGCCGAGCGCTTCCCCGCAGCCATTATGACGCCACACCCGCTCGAAGCCGCGCGCCTGCTGTCGGTAACGGTCGCCCAGATTCAGTCGAATCGCTTGCAGGCGGCGCGCGCCCTGGCGCAACGGTTCATGGCGATCACGGTACTGAAGGGTGCAGGCAGCGTCATGGCGAGTCCTGACGGGCGGGTCGCCATCAACCCTACGGGCAACCCTGGCCTGGCCACTGGCGGCACCGGAGACGTGCTGGCGGGCCTGTGCGGCGCCCTGCTGGCGCAGTCGTGGAATGCATGGGAAGCGGCGCTTGGTGCAACCTGGATTCACGGCGCGGCGGCCGACATGATGGTGGCAGAGGGAATCGGCCCAACCGGCCTTACAGCGAGCGAATTGCCAGCCGCGCTTCGTAAAGTATTGAATCAACTAATCAGGGATCATGCCAGTCACCCCCGCAACACCGCGCACTAACCTCACGCTCGGCATTCTCCTGCTCATCAGCGGTCTGTGGACCCTGTCATTGCTCGACACGGCCGGCAAACTGCTTGCGGTTTCCGGCTACCACGTCGTGATGATTGCGTGGATGCGCTATAGCCTTAACACGCTGTTCATGGCGGCAACCATGGTGCCATGGTATCGGCGCCGTACTGGCAAGTCGGTGCTGCAGTCGAAACAACCTCGTCTACAGATCGTGCGCGCCCTGGTTCTGCTGCTTTCCACCATGGTGTTCTTTTCGGTGCTGAAGATCGTGCCGCTGGCCGAGGGCACCGCCATGAATTTCTGCGCCCCGTTGATGGTGCTGGCGGCGTCGCCCTGGCTGCTCGGTGAAAAGACTTATCTTTCGCGCTGGATCGCAGTTGCGGTCGGCTTTGTCGGCATGCTGATTGTGCTGCGACCTGGCGGCGGGATCGTGCCGGCCGGCGTGGCACTGGGCCTGTTGTCGGCCCTGACCTTCGCCGCCATCGCCATCATGAACCGCCGCCTGAACCAGATTGACGACCCGATGATCACGCTGTTTTACGGCGGCCTGGTCGGAATGGTGGTCAGCAGCGCGATGGTGCCGTTTTTCTGGAGCAGCCACAATCCGAGCCTGAGGGAGTGGCTGATCCTTGCATCGACTGGCGTCACCAGCACGCTTGGGCATTTATTCATGAACACCGCCTACAAGCATGCCGAGGCTTCGGTGCTGACACCGTTTGTCTACCTGCAGGTTGTGTCGGCTACTGTCATGGGCTGGCTCGTGTTCAACCAGCTGCCAGACCTGCTGACCGCCGTTGGCATTGCCGTGATCTGCGCAAGCGGCATGGGAATCGCCCTGGTGGAGCGGCGCCGACATCGCCTGCGCTCGACCTGAGGGTTACCGATCTCAGGTTCCCAATCGGGGATACAGATCCCAATTGCAGTTCTCAATCGGGGAAGGGAAACGTTTTTTCCATGGCCAGATGTGCATTAGAACCGGGTTACCTCAGTCTGTCCCTGGTTTTGCGGTTTCCGGGTTTAGCGCTTCAAACCAGCCGGCCAGCGGTGATGGTGATGATGCGCTCGCACTGCGCGGCGATGGCCGGGTCGTGGGTCACAAGCACCAGCGTGGAGCCACGTTCCTGGTTGAGGGCAAACATCAGCCTGATTACCGCTTCGCCGGTGGTGGCATCGAGACTTCCGGTTGGTTCGTCGGCCAGCAGCAGCGGCGGCTCCGTGACGAACGCGCGCGCCAGCGCAACACGCTGCTGTTCGCCGCCGGAAAGGAACTTCGGGTAGTGGCGCAGGCGGCTGGCTAGTCCGACGCGCTCCAGCATGGCGGCGGCCGCATCGCGCGCCTTTGCGCCCGATTCGCCGCGCAACTCGAGCGGCAGCATGACGTTTTCAAGGGCAGTCAGATGTGAAAGCAACTGGAACGACTGGAACACAAAGCCAAGTTCTTTCTTGCGCAATCCGGCACGGCCGTCTTCGTCGAGCGCATACAGATCGACGCCATGAATTTTCACTGTGCCTTCGGAGGGCGTATCAAGTCCGGCCAGCAATCCGAGCAAGGTCGACTTGCCGGAACCCGAAGCACCGACAAGGGCAAGCGTCGCCCCTGCCGGCACGGTAAAATTCACATCCTGCAGAATGGAGAGCTCGCCGGTGGCGTCGGCGACCCGTTTGCTTAAATGGCTGACTTCAATGGCGGGAATCTCTGAGGAAGGTAGCGGCATGCAATATCAATCGGGAAAGCGGGAATGGTGCTGGGATGTACTATGGAACGCGACCTGCGCGATGCTGCTGCTGGCCTGCGCCTTGCACACGGCGATTGCCTATTCTGCATCAAAAAATCTGCTGGTGCTCGGTGACAGTCTGTCGGCGGAATATGGACTCACCCGCGGGACCGGATGGGTGCCGCTGCTGGATCGACGGCTGAAGGAAGAGAAGCGTGACGACAGCATCGTCAATGCAAGCATCAGCGGCGACACGACGAGCGGCGGACGCGCCAGGCTTGCTCCGCTGCTCGACAAATACCGTCCGGCCACCGTGGTGATCGAACTTGGTGCGAACGATGCATTGCGTGGACTGCCCATCGCGTCGACCGAAGACAACCTGCGCGCCATGATCAAGGCATCGCAAGCGGTCGGCGCAAAGGTGCTGCTGGTGGGCATGCAGATACCGCCGAACTACGGCAGCGATTACAGTAAAGGCTTCGCCGATTTGTACCCGAAGCTAGCGAAAGAATACAAGATCGGACTCGTGCCCTTCCTGTTGGGGGGGCTGATGGACAAGCCACAAATGTTTCAGTCCGACCGGCTGCACCCCGTGGCCGCAGCGCAGCCGATTTTGCTGGACACCGTGTGGCCCCATCTGAAGCCGCTGTTGCCGAAGTAGTCGCGCGCTGATGACGACGCCGAGGGCCGGGGTTCAGGTCCAACGGCGCCCGTCAGCCGGTCGCCCATCTTGGGTTGCGTGTTCCGCAAATGTGCGCCGCAAGCACCGTTCCCCTTATCCCTCATCAGGCACTGTATGCCCTCGCAAAGTTAATCCGTGGACCCTAAAGTAATGAGAACCGGCCCATCGACCCTGATCTCCGTCGACGAGGCGCTTGCGCGCATCAATGACTTCGACGCGGTCATCGATGTCCGCAGTCCATCCGAATTCGCGGAGGACCACATCCCGGGCGCAATCAATTGCCCGGTGCTGGACGATGCGCAACGTGCCAAGGTCGGGACACTTTACAAGCAGGTGAGTCCGTTTGATGCCAAGAAACTCGGGGCTGCGCTGGTCGCACGCAACATTGCGGAAAGCGTCGAGCGCTATTTCCTCGACAAGCCGCGCGAATGGCGGCCGCTGGTGTACTGCTGGCGCGGCGGAAATCGCAGCGGCGCCATGACACATGTTCTCGGCAAAATTGGGTGGCCCGCTCTGCAACTCGATGGCGGATACAAGGACTACCGCCGCCACGTCAACGCAGCGTTGGCCGAATTGCCGGCGCGCTTCAGGTTCAATGTTGTATGCGGCACCACCGGCAGCGGCAAGAGCCGTCTGCTGCAGGAATTGACGCGCCAGGGGGCGCAGGTAATCGATCTGGAGCAGTTGGCGGCGCACCGCGGATCGGTGCTGGGCAATCTGCCCGAGGAACCGCAACCTTCACAAAAAATGTTCGAGAGCCGAATCTGGCACGCGCTGCGCGGCTTCGATCCAGCTCAGGTTATTTTTATCGAATCAGAGAGCAAGAAAGTCGGCAACCTGCGGGTGCCCGATGCGCTGATGACCGCGATGCGTGAATCGCCATGCATCTCGCTGTCGCTTCCCCAGGACCGCAGGGTGGCTTTGCTGATGGAAGACTACGCGCACTTCGTCAACGACCCTGGCGCCCTGAATACGCAGCTTGATTGCCTTACCAGGCTCCACGGGAATGAGCGCATCAAGCGCTGGCAGGAGATGGCCACCAGCGGCGCAATGCCAGCGCTGGTGGAGGAACTGCTGGTGCATCACTATGACCCCGCCTACCTGCGCTCGATCGAGCGCAATTTCTCGCAGTTTGGCCAGGCGAAGCAGTTGGCACTGGCTGATATTAGCGACGCCGATTTCGTTGCCGCTGCACGCTTACTGGCGGCGGAACAGGAATAAGGCGGGCGGGAATAAAGTTGCAGGTGTAAGTCACTGGTCCACGAGCCTCGTCGGGTCATTGTTCGAGCTTCGTTCGGGCTTCGTTCGGGCTTTGATCGGGCGGTCTATCCGGTGTCGACCAAGCAGCAGTCTAAGCGCCGAAATCGACTTCCAAAAACGCGAAGGGCGCTCACCAGGAGCGCCCTTCGTACAGCTGTCATACGTGTCGCGTCGGGTTCAACGCGCTGCCAGCCAACCTGTCCAGGCGGCCGGCTTTCTCAACACCCTATTTCTTCTCGTCGCCGCCCTCACCCTGGGCGCCTGTCTTCGCCGCGGCCGGCTTCTTGATGATCTCGACCTTGGCCTTCTGTTTCAGGACATCGACGAAGGACAGCATCTCTTCTTGCGCGACCAGGTTGGCAATCTGCTGCTGTTCAGTCTGACGACGCGCCGCATCGACGGTTGCCGGCTGCACCACCTTGTTGACACGATAGATGCCATAGCCCTGCCCCGGCAGTTCCGCGCCAACCACTTGCGGCAGTTTCGTCGCTTCGGCTTTCATGACCGCATCGAATGCATCTTTCGGCAAGCCGTTGTTCTTGCCGCGCGAAACCATCTTCGCTTCGCCAAAGCCAGCGGTGTCCGGCTTGGCCTTCAAGGCGGCAAGCTTCGCTTCGCCATCTTTCTTCGCGAGCTGCATGGACTCCTCCTGCACGACCTGCTCACGCACGGCAGCCTTCACTTCCTCGAACGGCTTTTTCGTGATTGGCTTGTACTCGGTCACATGGCCTGCGATGAGCGTACTGGGCGCCACCTCCACCGCTTCGGTGTTGTGCTTATTCTTTATTGCTTCATCAGAAAACAGCGACTTGAGGAACTTCGGATTGTTGAAGGGCGCGGTTGGCGGTAGGGCCGGGTTCGGCACACGCGTCAGCCCGGAAACGGATGCTATCGGCAGCTTGAGCTTGTCGGCCGCCGGCTTCAGGCTGTCGGCCTGCTCATACACCGCGTTGGAGAAGCTTTCTGCCAGCTCGGTAAATTTCTTCGCGGCCAACTGCTTCTTGATGTCCGCGGCAATCTCCCCCTTTACTTCTTCCAGCGGCCTGGTTTCAGCAGGCTTGACGCCAGTCAGCTGGATGATGTGGTATCCAAAATCGGATTCCACAACGCCACTGATTTCGCCTTGTTTCAACTTCGAAGCCGCCTCTTCAAACGGCTTCACCATCATGCCGGGACCGAAGAACCCGAGGTCGCCGCCCTTCTCGGCGGAACCGGGGTCTTGTGAATTTTCCTTCGCGAGCTTTGCAAAGTCGCCCGGGTTCTTGCGCAATTGTGCGAGCAGGCTTTCGGCCTTGGCCTTGGCTGCAGACTTGTCCGCAGCGCTGGCTGACTTGGCGGAAGGAATCAGGATGTGACTGGCGCGGCGCTGTTCTTCATTGACATAGCGCTTGCGATTTTGCTCATAGTAGGACTTGATGTCGGCGTCGGAGACGCTGATCTGCGACGCCAGCGCGTCGAGACTGAGCACCACATAGTCGGCCTTGATTTGCTCTGGAATCTCGAACTGGGTGGCATGCTTGTCGTACCAGGATTTAAGCATTTCGTCAGTGACATTGACCTTGCCGGCATAGTCCGCTGCCTTGATCTCCAGCGCCTGAACTTCGCGCTCCTGGGCATTGATGTCCGAGATGCGGGTCGCTACCGTTTTCGGGACGAAAGCGGTGGACTGGATCGAGCCGTTAAGCTGTTGTAAGGCGAGGTCCTGGCGCAGGCGCGCCTCATACATCGCCGGCGTCATGCCCTGCATTGCGAGAAGCGCCTTGTAACGCTCGCTGTCGAATTTGCCATCAGGACCAACCAGCCCCGGAATGCCCATGATGGTTTGCTGAAGCGACTGGTCGGACACGGCGAGCTTGGCGCGCGATGCCTGGACCGCAAGTGCTTTTTGCGCGATCAGGTTTTGCAGGATGCCATCGCGGGCTTCCGGCGTGTCCAGCATTTTAGGATCGACCTGGTCTCCGAACATCTGCTTGAAGCGATCCATTTGCTGGCGCTGCGCGGCCTCGACCTCGGGCTGCGTGATCGCCTGGCCGCCGACTTTGGCGACGGCATTCTCGCGGTCCCCCATGCGGGTGTAACTCTCAAGACCAAAGAACGCAAAGGAAGGAAAAATCAGCAGCAGCAATACCATCTGCATGATGCGCTGATGACTACGAATAAACTCAAGCATGGTCCACCGATCACGTACGTCAAGCACGATACGGCGTTTGGCCGATCGCTATAAAAAAGGCGAACGCAACAGGTTCGCCGGAGAGGATTCGCAATGCATTCGGGTCAATAGTTGTGGCCCGGGCGAATTCGGCAGAATATCACACCGGGCCCTGCACAGGCAACGCAGCGGCTCGCTTGCACTGCGAGCACAATTTCGCTGGGAGCACGATTGAACCCGGTTGCCACTGAAGAATGGAGCGACCTTGTTGCTTCCATAACGATCAGGAATGTGGCCACGTGCGAGCGAAGGACAAAAAAACCGGTTCGGTCTAGTTGCGCAACTAGCTATGGCTTAGCTGCAGGACTGTTTCTGTCCAGTTGCGCAACGGGCTTGGGCCGGTTGCGCAACTGGCTCGGGCCGGCCGCGAAACTGCTTAAGACGGGCTGCCGGATTGGTTCATGCCGGCTGCAAAACAGGTCTCACCGGCGCCGCTTCCCGGATCGGTAAATTGACCACAGCTGCTAGCAACGCCAGGCAGATATCCGCGTACCACATCCAGTTGTAGTTGCCGAAATGGACAAAGGAGAGGCCACCGAGCCACGCGCCGAAGAAGCCGCCGATCTGGTGCGACAGCAACGTCAGACCAAACAGTGTCGCTAGATAACGCGTGCCGAAGAGCTTGCCAACGAGTCCTGCCGTCGGCGGCACCGTGGCCAGCCAGGTAAAGCCGAGCGCCGCGGCAAAGATGTAAAAGGTCCATGCCGTCTTTGGCGCAGCGAGGTAAGCGACGATCAACACGGCGCGACTGGCATACATCACCGCAAGCAAATGCTTCATTTTGTAGCGCGACGACAGCGCGCCGGCAGTCAGGCTACCCGCAATATTGAAGAGCCCGATCAGGGCAAGCGCTGTGGCCGACACGCCGGAGGGCAAGCCGCAAAGGGTCACTTCGCCCGGAAGGTGGGTAACCAGGAAGGCGATATGAAAGCCGCAGGTAAAGAAGCCGGCATGCAGGCAGAGATAGCTGCGGTCGCGCATCGCAATCCCGATTTGCTTGCGCAAAGTTTTCTCGGGGACCGGAGGCGCGACGGCGGTGCTGCCCGGCGCGGAGCTTGACGCAGAAGGGGGTGGCGTCTTGCGCGCTCGCAGCGGCCAGGCAAGCGGTATGGTGAGTAGCGTGACCGCTGCCATGGAAAACATGGCAGCAATCCATCCAGCGGAACTGATGATGGCCTGAATAAGCGGCGCAAACACGAACTGTCCGAAGGAGCCACCGGCATTGATGAACCCGGCAGCGAACCCCCTGCGCTCAGCGGGCAAGCTCTGCGCGGTCGCGCCGATCAGGATAGAGAAACTTCCGGCGCCAGCGCCCGCCGCGCTCAAGAGCCCGATGGTAAACAGCAACCCGGCTTGCGACTGCATGAAGGGCGTCAGCGCCGTGCCGACTGAAAGCATCAGCGCGCCGATGATGATGACGCGAACCGACCCGGTCTTGTCAGCGATGGCCCCAAACACTGGCTGCGCCACGCCCCACATCAACTGTCCAACCGCCATCGCCAGGCTGATTGCGCCAATGCCGAGATGCGTCGACGTATTAAGCGGCGACATGAACAGCCCCATCGTTTGCCGCAACCCCATGGTGATCATGAGGATGGCGGCAGCCGCCAGCATCAGCATCCACGCGGCTCGTGATTCCCCGGATTTTGCGGCTTCCATTTGCTGCTCCTTTTCTTGTTGGATTGCGTCTGGTTATAGCGGCTTCGGCATGGCGTTATATTGCGGCTTGCGCATGGGGTTATATAGCTCGAGCATGGCGTTCAAGTTAGTTGCGGGTTGCGCACCGAATATTTGAAGTTAGCGGGTCGTGATATTCCGATGCTCATCCGCCCTGCCTTCTCAGGCTGGCGGACACGGCGGCAAGCACCTCGTCCGACAACGCTCCCCCGCCAAGAGCACGCGCAAGCATGATGGTGCCGACAAGCTGCGTGAGCAGCGCAATCGCAAGCTCCCTCCTGACCGCTTCGCCCTTACCTGGCATGGACGCAACCAGCGTATCAACCAGCGTTTCAAACTCCTTGGCAAACGCATCTCGCACTGGCTCGGCTTGTCGTGGCACGTCGCCTGCGAGTGCGGCCACGACGCAACCGCTGCCAGGATTATCCCGGTGCCGGGTCGACAGATAGGCGTCGACGATACGTTGCAGCCCGCCTTCGCCGCCTTCGCCAAGTGTCTTCTGCCAGCGGGCGACAGTCAGGCCAAGCGCTTGCGTCACAACCTCGGCCGCAAGCGCGTCCTTGGAGGCAAAGTGCCCATAGAAACCGCCGTGCGTCATTCCGGCACGCTGCATGACTTCGCTGACGCTGACACCATCGAAGCCCCGCTCGCGGAATGCCTCCGAGGCGGCTAGCACGATCCGCTCGCGGTTTTGAAGCATTTGCTCTTTGGTGACTTTCACTGGCTAGGGTGGTTATTCATGATTGGCATCATGATAACAGCGTTCGCGCGGATGGATACGGCCGGGGCCGATGGCCATCGCCCCGTGAACACGCGATTTTTCGCATTGGAGCTCCCCACCCGGGAACGCAAAGGGGTGGTCGCGCGGGTCGGCGGACAGGTCGATCAAGGCGCATGGAGGAAGGCCGGCCGGCGAACCCGTAGCCGATGCGGATGACACGGCTTGCAACGCAGGTTTGCACCATGGACCGTAAAGACTTGTTGCCGTCAGTCGGCTCGTCGTTCGTCTGTCTCAAAAAGAACCTTATCGACCAGCAGGTCGTGGAATTTTTGCACCTCTTCCCATTGGGGGAAGTGCGCGGACTTCTCGAACCAGATCCACTCCTTATGCGGCGCCACCAGCCGCGAGAAATATGCGAGAGATACCTCCGCAGGAGCCATGAAGTCGTAGCGTCCCGCTGCGAAGTAGACAGGAACCTTAACGGCTGGTACCGCAACCTTCATGTCAGTCGCCAGCAGGAATGGCAGCAGCAGGTCAAACGCCTTTTCCGCCGCTCCCTGGTAGCGCAGCTTCTCCGGCCAGGAATACTCTACGGAAGAAATCATCCAGCGGACCCGGTCGAACTTCTCGTCGCTGTGCCATAGGCCCCCAAACTCCATCAGCCATCGCCCAAATACTTCTCTCTTCGCCTTGCTGTGACCCCCAGCGTAGGGCGGTGGTCCGATCCGTTGCAACTCGGCGAGCGCGGCAGCGTTGTTTCGGCCGCGAGCTTCGCGAATGAGGAACTCGTACCCTGCGCTCAGCCCTTCTGGATAGTTGGCGATCTGCCCTGTACTGACGCAGGCCTGGTACAGGTCCGGTCGTCTTTGTATCGCTTTCAGTCCGACGACACTACCCCACGAGTGCCCAACCAAAATCAGCTTTTTCCGATGAAATCGCTTCAGCAGCAGCTCTGAGAGTTCCAGGGTATCGGAGACGATCTGTTCGAGGTTCATTGCGGCTGTCGGCTCAATGCTATGCGCCGACTTTCCGGATCCGCGTTGATCCCACTCGACAACGAGAAAGTCCTGCTCCAGCAGACGGTTGAGCCCAACAGTTGCCATTTCCGCTTGGCCTGGGCCGCCATGTAGCTTCAGCACGATTGGGCTATCGGCGCTGCGCCCCCGGATCAAAATCCATTGCGGCACGCCGCCTAATGCAATGCGTTCCAGTTTGGCGACGCTTCCAGGTACGGGCGCTCCCGTTTGGTCCACGATAGGCTTTGTGTCGAACGATGTGCAGGCAGATAAGCCACATGCGACGAGGATCGACATCGCTAACAAAGTCAGGTACCGATTCATTAGGCCCCCACAACGCTTTTGAAGCGACAAATGCGGCTGAAAAGCACGTCCCTTCTGTGCTTGTACACAAGGGAATAATCCGCAATGGAAATCGCGTAAATCACCGAGCAAGTCGCTCAGCGCTTTCAGTCCGTCCTGCGTTAATCGAGGTTGCGCCCGAATCAAGCGACCAGCTTTTCAGGGATTCTTAATTTGGCGGCGTGGGGCTCGGGTTTGGCATTCCGAACGGTCGCAAGAATCGATATTTCAGGATGACCCACAACTCACTCGAATCCTCGTTTTGACGGATTGAGGGGCTTGCAGGGGCGGTTCGCGTTTAATGGCGTGCTAAGCAAGATGGCCGTCCTTATTCGGCAAAACCGTCTCGCTCGAATAATATGGAATCGACTCTTCCTCACTGATCGATCCGAATTCCCCGGATCGAGTCTTTAAGCAGACCTCACGCGTGGCCGGCTCGGCCTCTACCGCGTTACCCGAAATTTCACCCGTTTCTGACATTCTGTTACAAGTCGGAAGGAACCCCTTCGTCTGAATGGTTATCAGTAGGATAAGGCCGGTGAGGACTTTCTCTCAACTGATTCGCACCGGTAGCCCCCTGTGTAGATTGCAGAAAAGAAATGTGATCTAAACTTTTCAAGGAGAACCTATGAATTTCAAAAACGCCAGAATTTCCCTTCTTGCCGCCGCCCTCATCGCCGGTAGCCCATTCATCGTCCATGCACAGTCGAGTTCCACGCTTGGCACCGGTGGCAGCAGCGCCGGCAGCGGCACGACCAGCTCAACAATTGGCACCGGTGGTAGCGCAGCGGGCTCTGACAAATCCGGTTCGTCCAGCACATTGGGTACAGGCGGCAGTTCCGCAGGTGGCGGTTCGACCGGTTCAACGCTCGGTACCGGTGGTAGCGCAGCAGGCTCTAACAAATCCGGTTCGTCCAGCACATTGGGCACAGGCGGCAGTTCCGCGGGTGGCGGTTCGACCGGTTCAACGCTCGGCACCGGCGGTAGCACAGCGGGCTCTGATAAATCCGGTTCGTCCAGCACATTGGGTACAGGCGGCAGTTCCGCGGGTGGTGGTTCGACCGGTTCGACCGTTGGCACCGGCGGAAGCGCAGCAGGCTCTGACAAATCCGGTTCGTCCAGCACATTGGGTACAGGCGGCAGTTCCGCAGGCGGCGGTTCGACCGGTTCAACGCTCGGCACCGGCGGCAGCTCGGCTGGAAGTAGCTCGGCCCTAGGCACTAGCGGCAGCTCCGCGGCTGCGGATGACGCTGACGCGAAGCATGCGAACAAGGAACATGGCAACAAGCACAACCGCGGTAAGAGCGGAGAGTGCCCTCCGGGTCTTGATAAGCAGGGACGCTGCTGATCGGAGCGGTCGGTTCTCCCGTTACTTTGGGAGAACCGACCTGCAGGGGAACATCATGCATCTCCAATCGGTGTCTTTCTTTCGCGGATTCCGCTCAAGTGTCGCTTTTGCAGTATCGGCACTTGCGGCATTGGCTATTACGCTGCCCGGTTTCGCCGCCGAAGCTGCACCAACGGCTAGCGGAACGACCAATGAATCATGCGCGAGTTCAGCGAGCAGCACATCCGCTGCTTCGTCTGCTTCGTCCGCTTCGTCTGCTTCATCGGTCGGCGCAGGCAGCAATCGCCCGCACACCTCAACAGCGCGAACTCACAACGGTCGGGACGACCAGATCAACCGGGAATGCCAGCTAAAAGATTGTGGCCTGTCGAGTTCAATTACGACCGGCCCAGGCGGGATCTCGGGGTTGACCAAAATGCCGGACGGATCGTCGGTCACGGTGCAATTGGGCAGTGGATTGTCTGGTTCATCCACAGTGACGCCAAGATCGTCGTCTTCGGTAGGCGAATCGACGACGGCTGCTCATGCAGAACAAGGCAGCGACTGCGTCACCCACACTGGTCCGAGATAAGAACACGCATTCCGCAAAAACGCATTCGACAACAGGAAAACCGATATGACTTACAAATTCAATAAACTGGCTTATAGCCTGATCTTTGGCGCGGCCGCACTCATGACCGGAACGACCACCCAGGCGCAGACCGCCGGAACCACGGCTGGCACGATATCGGAGAGCAGCGGTATGGCCGCAGGCAGGCATGCGGACGGCAGTACGGGAGTACGCAAGGCGCAAAGCTCGACCACTACGGGAACTGGTGGACAGGCCAGCGGTACTGGAACTGGAGACGCCAATAGCGCCAGTACCATTGGCAGCGGCGGCAGCGCAACCGCAGGCAGCGGCGTATCGGCATCGACAGTCGGCACCGGCGGCTCTTCGGCCGGCACGCAAAGCAGCGGCGGCAGCACGTCGACCAGTTCAACTGGCGCTGGCGCAAGCGCCACGGCGAGTGGCCCGAGCGGTGCCAGTTCATCCGATTCGTCCGGCAGCGATGCGAAGCCCGCGCCCGGCGCATCTGGTTATGCCTATGGCCATAATCGTGATGAAAACCACGGCCATGGCACAGGGATGCCGCCGGGACAGGCGATGAAAAAACAAAATAACGATAAGTAATGCCATTGAGACGAGCTCAACTAAACCGTAGACCCAAGAGGATGAGGCGAGTACAGGCGGCTTTCTCCATCCGCCAAAGAAAAACGCCCGCATGCGCGGGCGTTTTGTATTTGGCGACAGGGGACGGGACTCGCCTACATTCCGCAGGCCGCCGATTCCCCTGCAGGCGAATCGCTTCGAGCCCCGCCGAAAGCCGCGCAGGCGGCTTTCTCCACTCCACCAAAGAAAAACGCCCGCATGCGCGGGCGTTTTGTATTTGGCGACAGGGGACGGGACTCGCCTACATGCCGCAGGCCGCCGATTCGCCTGCAGGCGAATCGCTTCTCGTCCCGCCGAAAGCCACGCAGGTGGCTTTCTCCACTCAGAAATGAAAACGCCCGCTCGCGCGGGCATTTTTTAATATTGGCGGAGTGGACGGGACTCGAACCCGCGACCCCCG
>JAQGMR010000038.1 GCA_028292265.1 Herminiimonas sp. | reverse complement strand
GCTTGCCCTTCCTGATCCTGGCATCGCTGGCCACCAGCTATATCGTGCTGGGCATGCTGTATGAAAGCACCGTGCATCCCATCACCATCCTCTCTACCCTGCCCTCGGCCGGCGTGGGCGCGCTGCTTGCGCTGCTGCTCTTCAAGATGGAGTTGTCCATCATGGCCTTTATCGGGATTGTGCTGCTGATTGGCATCGTCAAGAAGAACGCAATCATGATGATCGATTTCGCGCTGGTGGCGCAGCGCACCGAGGGACTGGTGCCGGTGGAGGCGATCCGCAAGGCATGCCTGCTTCGCTTCCGTCCCATCATGATGACCACCATGGCCGCGCTACTTGGCGCGCTGCCGCTGGCGCTCGGCACTGGAACTGGCAGCGAATTGCGGCGTCCGCTCGGCGTCACCATTGTTGGCGGCCTGGTGGTCAGCCAGATGCTGACTCTGTACACCACGCCGGTGGTTTACCTCTATATGGACCGAATGCGATCGGCAGCGCTGCGTCTGCGCGCCAGATGGCAACGTGGCCACGTGCCCGCCGCACGTCCGGCGGATGAACCGGCATGACACAACATACCAACAAAGTGAACAGGTCCACCATGTCGTCAGGCGTTAAAACAAACAGCAATGGGCATCCAGTGCGATACCAGATTCGCTTCGGTGGTCAGGCGGCGCTGCTGGCGGCGTCCCTGATGCTGGCTGGATGCGCGGTCGGGCCAAACTACATCAAGCCGACGGTCGAAACGCCAGCCGCATTCAAGGAAAACCAGGGATGGAAAGTGGCGCAACCGCAGGACGCAGTGGCGCGCGGCAAATGGTGGGAAATTTTCAACGACGCGCAACTCAATGCGCTAGAAGAGCAGGTCAACATCTCGAACCAGACGTTGGCGCAAGCAGAGGCGCGGTTCCGCCAGGCCAGCGCGCTCGTACGCTCGGCGCGCGCAGCGTATTTCCCCACACTCTCGGCCAGCGCTTCTTCCTCTCGCTCATCGGCGCGTTCAACCACCCAAACCTCGTCGACCGGTGCAGTGATCACCTCCGGCGGCGCCAGCAATACCAGCCATAGCCTCGCGCTGGACGCCAACTGGGAGGTCGATGTCTGGGGCCGGGTCCAGCGCAATGTGGAAGCGAATGTGGCCAATGCCGAGGCCAGCGCGGCCGACGTCGAGGCAACGCGCCTTTCGACCCAGGCCCAGCTTGCCCAAGACTATTTTTTACTGCGCACGCTGGACGCCCAGGCCGACATCCTGGCTCGCACGCTAAAGGACTATGAACGTTCAGTGCAGTTGAACCAGAACCAGTACCAGGCCGGCGTCGCGGCGCGCGGTAACGTGATTCTCGCGCAGAGCCAGTACAAGTCCACGCAGGCCCAGTTCATTGACGTCGGCGTTCAGCGAGCCCAGGTTGAACACGCCATCGCGCTGCTGGTTGGCAAGCCCGCATCCGTGTTCTCTATTGCGGCGGCGCCGCTGCCGACCACCCTTCCCGCCGCACCGGTTGGCGTTCCGTCGGCCCTGCTTGAGCGCCGTCCAGATATCGCCGCCGCAGAACGCCGCGCGGCAGCAGCCAATGCACAAATCGGCGTGGCGGAGGCGGCGTACTTCCCGGCGCTGACACTTTCTGCATCGGGCGGCTTTGCAGGCTCCAGCTTCGCCGATTTGCTTTCGCTACCGAACCGGTTCTGGTCTATCGGCCCGTCACTTGCGCTGGCACTGTTTGATGGCGGCGCCCGTGCAGCCCAAACCGAGCAGGCGCGCGCGGCCTATGACGTCAATGTAGCGGCCTACCGGCAAACCGTTCTCACGGGATTCCAGGAAGTCGAAGACAACCTCTCGACGCTGCGCATCCTGGAGCAGGAAGCGGCGGTGCAGGACGAAGCCGTCCAGTTATCGCGCCAGTCGGTGGCATTGACCATGAACCAGTACAGGGCGGGCATCATCAGCTACCTCAACGTGATTACGGTGCAGGCGACGGCGCTCTCCAACGAGCGCCAGGCTGCCGACATCATGAACCGCCGCCTCGCCGCCAGCGTGCTGCTGGTAAAGGCACTGGGTGGCGGTTGGGACGGCTCCATGGGCGCGGTGGCGGCCAGGTAAATTAATGAAGGAAACGCGCAGTCCGGTTTTAACGCTGCTGTCGTCACTGCGCCGGGACCGATTCTTTCTTGCGCTGTTGCTGGTCCTGGTTGGTTTGACGGTCATGACGCCAGCGAACCTGCCACGTTATTCCAGCCTGGTGGACTGGCCCACCATCGGCACGCTGGCCGGCTTGCTGATGCTGACCAAGGGCATCGAGTTGAGCGGCGCCCTTGCGCATCTGGGGCATCGCCTCATCGGCACGATGTCGAGCCTGCGTGGACTGGCCCTGTTCCTGGTCGCCTCCACCGCCCTGCTTTCCACCGTACTGACGAATGATGTGGCCTTGTTTGTCGTGGTGCCGCTCACGCTCGGACTTGCCAATAGCGCGAAGCTGCCGATCGGGCGGTTGGTCATTTTTGAAGCGCTCGCCGCCAATGCCGGCTCAACCTTGACGCCGATCGGCAACCCGCAAAACCTTTTTCTCTGGCACCTGTCCGGCTTGCCATTTGAGCGCTTCGTGCTGGCGCTGCTGCCGCTAACTTTGCTGTTGATGTTTGCCCTGGCCGCGATGACCTGGTTCGCCTTTGCGCGCACTGCCATCGCCCTGCACGGCAAAGCGCAGGGCGGAGTCGTGGACCGCCGCCTGCTTTGGGGTTGCCTTATCCTCTTTCCGGTTTTTTTAATACTGACCGACCTGCATCATGTGGCCCCGGCACTGTTGGTCGTGCTGGCGGCTTTCCTGATGTTGCGGCGGGGCGTGGTTGCCGAGTCGGACTGGGGACTTATCCTCGTTTTCATCCTGATGTTCATCGACCTGCGCCTGGTGGCGGAACAGCCTGCAGTGCGCGTCCTGTTGCAAAGTCTTGAGCTTGGGCAGTCGCAACATCTCTATCTGGCGGGAGTCGCCCTGTCGCAAGGCATCAGCAATGTGCCGGCAGCGATTCTGCTTGCCGAGTATTCAAAGGATTGGCGGGTGATTGCGTGGGGTGTGAACGTAGGCGGCTTCGGTTTTGTGCTCGGCTCGCTCGCCAATCTGATTGCATTGCGGATGCTGGGTCAACCGGGATCGTGGTTGCGCTTCCATGCATGGTCGGCGCCGTTCGTGGTCGTAGCCGGCGCACTTGGGTGGGCGTGGCTATTTGTGCTTGGGTAAGACGGTGTCAAAGCATGGATCCTGGAAGGTGATTCCGCTTGACCCTGCGCCGAACATCCATAACGGAAAAGCCGACTAGCTGGTTTCGAGCGCCTTATCGATCAGTTCGACAATGCGCTTTTTGTCTGCGACGGTTTTAAGCACGACTGGCTCGACCCTGCCACTCAATCTGTCGATCACGTTCTGATGGTCCGCACGAAATTTTCTGAGGCGGCCTGTCCGTCCTAAGTCTCTATCCTCTCGAATTTCGCCAGGGACGGATCTATCGTCGCTGTGAAAAGCATCTAACACTTTTTTATAGTTCTTATAGTTTCCGTCTATCTTTGCGATTCCTTTTTCAACGTTCGTCACATCGGAACTGTCGACCGACTGACTCCCGATCATGGCTGTAGTCAGTTTCTCCGGAGTTTTCACAAGAGTATCGATCGCATCGAAGCAAGTGGTCATCACCTCAGGGTTGTGCTCCGCCCCCGCCTTGAAAAACCCATGGCATCCGTGCTCCGCTATGACGATCTTCGCATCGCCACCAGCTCTTTTTATGGCGTTGAAAGAATCGATACTTTGGCTTACGGGTACCTGTACGTCATCGATTGCATGGAAAAAAAGGTAAGGGATGTCGATTGGAACTTTGTCGAGCCGATAGAAAGGCGAGAAGTTTTCATTGAGTGACTGGTCCATTAACGGGTTGTTTGTCACCGTCATCTTCCCTTCATCGCCAATTACTTCAGCGCTGCCTGCGTGCCGGACTGAGAAATTCGAAATCATGGAGTATTCGCATACGGGATCCGCGAAAAGTCGCGTTTGTGCAGAATCCAGGTTGGCACTTATAAAAACTACTTGCTTAAAAAACTGCCGCGCTTTCTCCGCTCCATCCGTAAGCAGACTTGCGAGCTGGAAGCCGCCCCAGCTATGGGCCACCACACAAAACTCTTTGCTCTTGAAGTCCGATTCATCGCTTAACCATTGGATAACGGATTCAAGGTCCCTGACATAATTTCGGGTGTGTGAGTTGGACGTGTTCTTCAGCCCGGTCGGGCCGCTTCCGGCGATTTCAGGCGCTATGACGGTGTAACCGTGGTTCACGAACCAGGAAGTCACATGCGCAAAATCGGCGTCATATTCAAGGCTAGGCCCGCCGTGTAAAAACATAACCGCATTTTTATTCGCTCTGCTTGCAGGCGAGCTAAAAATTTGCAGGGAGACGTGATTCGCTAAATCGTCGACCGTGTCTCGCCTGATTTCTGGCAGCAACGAAGTGCGAGGCGGCGGAGAAATTGGCCGAACAGGCGCCAAAAATGGATTGGATACCAGCTCCAGGGGGATTGTGGCGGGAATGCACGCTCGCGCTTTCTCTTTGTCGCCGACCGCCGGTGATTCTGCCTCGTTAATTTTCGAGCTTGGCGGGCCACCGGGAATCGTCCGGGCTTGATGTGAAATCGGGACAGGGCTGAGCGGGTTGGAACTTGTACGTTTCATAGAATGCTCAATGTATAGGGGTTAAGCATTGGTCTCGCCGCTATCTCGTTGGCGCATTCCGATTAGTAACGGATGAATTGGAGGGGTTCCGACGGATACTATTAATAAGCCCATAGTCAGGGCCTGGCTACACGCTACCGAGCCGCTTTGGACTTTGAATTATTGTTCGTCGAGCGATGTGCCCTCAACGACCGACATATCGAAATGCTCCCGGGTGTTCCACTTCCCAGGGCTCGACTAATGCGAAGACTGTTAGGCGCGGCATAGACCTGCCATTGTCGCGGAGCGCCGCGCAGACCTCTGCGGTACCACCGCCGCCATGTTCATCAGGACCTGTGCCGCTAGGTCGCCGCCTTCGATCGTCGGCCGATATAAATTGAGACCAAAGCAGCCGGGCGCTCAACCGGCGCGCATTCAATTTCTTTTCACGGAGGGGAAAAACAACTGTTGTCCATCGACCCTGTAGCTGGCGATTTTTTGCTGGCCTTCATCGGACGTGATCCATTCGATTAACCGCATGGCGCCCTTGTAGTTGATGTCCTTATACCTCGCCGGGTTGACCGCGATAATCCCGTACGGGTTGAACATCTTCTTGTCCCCCTCGACCGCAATCGCGAGGCCGGTCTTGGCACGGTAGGCAGCGTAGGTTGCCCGGTCCGTGAGGGTGTAGGCGCCCAGCTCGGCCGCCATGTTGAGGACTTCGCCCATGCCAAGTCCAGCGGAGACATAGGCGCTGCCAGAAGGTTGCGCCCCGACTTCCTTCCAGTACTCTTTTTCCATTTGGTCCGTGCCGGAATTGTCGCCGCGCGAGATGAACTTCGCCTTGCTTGTGACCAGTTTTCTTAGCGCGGCGATTACATCATGGCTGCCGCGTATTCCCGCGGGATCTGCAACGGGGCCAACGATGATGAAGTCGTTAGCCATTACGTCGCGCCGGTTTACGCCATAGCCGGCAGCGACGAACTTGTCTTCCGCCGCGCGGGCATGGACGAGCGTGACGTCCACGTCCCCGTTCTTCGCCAGTTCAAGCGCTTTGCCGGTGCCAACCGAGACGACTTGCATCTTGATGCCGCTTCTTGCTTCAAAAATGGGTAGCAGGTATTTGAGGAGCCCGGAGTTTTCGGTGCTCGTTGTGGTGGACATGCGCAGCACGCCGCGGGCTGCAGATTTGTGGTCCTGGGCGGAGGCCCGGCATGTTGTCGCTACTAGTGCGATGCAGAGGAATAGCCGACGGGATTTGTTTTTCACGGTCAAGGAAATGCGGGGTAGAGGAAGCGTGGTTTGGCACCTTTGCGATGGTTGGGATTGTATATGAAGCCGATTTGACGGCTAATTATCTTTCGGACAGGGCGCGAAAGCTGGTTCAGTGCGGAGTGGTTGCGGTTGCCGTCGCTTTGCCGTTGCGTGGCCGTTGCTTGTGCCGTTGCAGTTGCTTGGGCCTTTGAAGTGCCCCCCGTTGTATGCCGCCACGACGGCGGTACCGAAATCGGATAAGAAGTGGCGGCTGTCTGAGCGCAGCGAGTTTCCGCCGCTTCCCGATTTCGGTGCCGACGGCGTGGGAACCCCGCGTGGCGGGGCGGCAGACCCGGGTCGCCTTTTCTTGCCTCTTCTTTTGGCGAAGCAAAAGAAGAGGTCGGCCGCCGGGGCGAATACCCGGCCAGCCCCCACGCCAGTGAAAGGGTGTTGCCTCACCGGAGGCTGCGGCTTGCAGAGTCGCTTTGCACTGACTTGCTTTGCACTGCCTCGATTCGCCGTGCGTTATGGGACATGACGTCAAGTGCGCTGCGTGGCCGGAGCATACCTTCGGTGCTCGATACGGCTTCCCTGTCGGAGGACCATGCCGGGTTCCGGCCCGGCGACCGGGTTCATTCTTTTGCTCCGCCAAAAGAACGGAACCAAGAAAAGGCGGCCCGGGTCTGCC